>JAZKZV010000016.1:0-31864 GCA_045612845.1 Clostridia bacterium | reverse complement strand
AAGGTGAGTTTTTTGGAATATTATCATAACTCGAGTTATCTTGAGCATGGCGGTTCACCTGACAGAGCTGTAAAAAATGCGTTTGTTTTTGAAATAGATAAATACTTAAAGCAAAACGATAAATATAACAAGAACGAGTCCAAGATAAAGTTTGAGGATATTTCGGACTCCCTTGCCCTTGTTATAAACTCTTTTTCAACACAGACAAGCTACGAAAATCAGACCAAAAAAGCAATAAACAATAAGTTTATTCAGGATGCTATGACAGAATTTATGCGTCATCAGCTTGAGGTGTACTTAATAGAAAACCGTAATGATGCAGAAAAGATAGCAAATCAGGCACTTGTTAACAAAAGAAGCCGCGAAAATGCCGAGAAAGCAAGAATAGATATAAAGAAAAAGCTTACAGGCACAATGGACGTTACAAACAGAGTAGAAAAGTTTGTTGACTGCAGAAGTAAGGATGTTACAAAACGTGAATTGTATATAGTTGAGGGTGATTCGGCTCTTGGCTCATGTAAGCTGGCAAGAGATGCATCTTTCCAGGCTATAATGCCAATACGCGGTAAAATATTAAATTGCTTAAAGGCAGACTATCCGAAAATATTTAAAAGCGATATTATAACCGACCTTGTCAAAGTTCTGGGATGCGGTGTGGAAATAAAATCAAAGCACAGTAAGGGCGTTGAAGGCTTCAGCTTAGATAATCTCAGATGGGATAAGGTAATAATATGTACCGATGCTGACGTTGACGGATTCCAGATAAGAACACTTGTTCTTACAATGATTTATCGTCTTATGCCTACCCTTATTGATGAAGGGAAAGTGTACATTGCAGAATCTCCCCTTTACGAGATAGCAATAACTAAAACCAAAAGACGCGGAGAAAAATTCTTTGCTTACAATGATGGCGAAAAAGAAGAAATACTATCACGTCTTAGTGATGAGGGTCTTTCAAAAGAAAAAGACGAATATGATATAAAACGTTCAAAAGGTCTTGGTGAAAACCAACCTGATATGATGAGCTTAACCACTATGCATCCTGCTACAAGAAGGCTGATTAAGGTTACACCGGAGAATATGGAAAAAACTGCAATGATGTTTGATATTTTGCTGGGCGATAATTTGCAAAGTCGTAAAGACTTTATAGCAGATAACGGTGCAATGTATATGGAAATGCTTGATTTATCATAAGGGGGGTAGAGTAAAATGGCAAAGAAAAAGAATATAGAAGTAGAAATAATAAATGCCCCCATAAGCGAACAACCAATATGCGAAACTCTTGAGAAGAACTACATGCCATATGCAATGAGCGTTATAGTTTCAAGAGCAATACCCGAAATAGACGGTTTAAAGCCTGCACACAGAAAACTTTTATATACAATGTATAAAATGGGGCTTTTAGGAGGTAAGCTTACGAAATCTGCCAATGTTGTGGGACAGACAATGAAACTGAACCCACACGGAGACGCCGCCATATACGAAACATTGGTGCGTCTTACACGCGGTAATGAGGCACTTTTGCATCCGCTTGTAGAATCTCAGGGTAACTTTGGTAAACAGTATTCGAGAGATATGGCATATGCTGCATCAAGATATACCGAGGTAAGACTTGAGTCTATCTGTGAAGAGCTTTTTGGTGATATAAACAAAAACACTGTAAAGTTTGTAGATAACTATGACGGAGAACTAAAGGAGCCTACACTTTTGCCTGCGGCATTTCCCAATATAATAGTTAATCCAAATCAGGGTATAGCAGTAGGTATGGCATCTAATATATGCTCGTTTAATCTTGCCGAGGCATGTGAGGCAACTATCGCATGTATGAAAAACGAAAATGCGGACCTTTCAGAAATTATGAAAGCTCCCGATTTCTCTATGGGTGCATATTTAATATACAACAAAGAGGAAATGGACAAAATATATCAGACGGGCAGAGGAAGCTTCCGTTTGAGAGCAAAATATGAATACGATAAACAAAATAACTGTATCGAAATAACCGAAATTCCATATACAACAACATCTGAGGCGATTATCGGCAAGATGATGGAGCTCATAAAAGCAAATAAACTCCGTGAAATTTCGGATGCAAGAGACGAAACAGACCTTAAAGGTTTTAAGATTACGCTTGATTTAAAGAGGGGTGTTAATCCTGACGAGTTAATGCTAAAGCTATTTAAATTAACACCGTTAGAGGATACATTTAGTTGTAATTTTAATATTTTAATAAACGGTGCGCCTGTTGTTTTGGGTGTTAATGCCATACTTTGCGAATGGATAAAGTTCCGTATGGGTTGCATAAAGAACGCACTAAGATACGATATAGAAAAAAAGAGCGACAAGCTGCATCTTTTAAACGGTCTTAAAAAGATTTTATTAGACATCGACAAAGCAATCTCTATTATAAGACATACCGAAAAGGAAGCAGATGTTGTTCCAAATCTTATGACAGGCTTTAGTTTAGATAAAATTCAGGCAGAGTACGTGGCAGAAATAAAACTAAGAAACCTTAACCGTGAATATATTCTAAACAGAACTGCCGAGATAGAAAAGCTTTTAGAAGAAATTGAAGAACTAAATAAAATACTTGGCAGCGACAGAGAAGTTAAAAAGGTTATAGAAAAGCAGCTTAGAAATATTGCCAAAAAGTATGGCAAGGAGCGCAAAACAGAGCTTATAAGCGCGGATGAACTCGAAAGCTATAATGTTGAGGAGCATATAGAAGATTATCCTCTTACTATGTTTGTTACAAAAGAAGGATATCTCAAAAAGGTATCTGCACAATCACTTCGTTTTACAACAACTGAGCATAAGCTTAAAGAAGATGACTATATCTCACAGACGATAGAAACCACCAACAAGTCGGAGCTTCTGGTATTTACGAATAAATGCAATTGTTATAAAGCCAGAACATACGATATTGCCGACGGTAAGGTTGGTGCAATGGGTGAGTATATCCCTACTTTATTGGGCTTTGATACGGATGAAAAGGCTGTGTATGCTATTGTTACAACAGATTATAGCGGTAATGTGTTGTTTGCATTTGAAAATGGTAAAATGGCAAAGGTACCCGTATCCTGCTATGCTACAAAGACAAACCGTAAGAAGCTTATTGGTGCATATAGCGATAAATCACCGCTTTGCTCGGTTATGTTCCTTGAAGAGGAAAAGAATATTGTTGCTTTTTCAGATTCGAGTAAGGCGTTGTATTTAAATACTGATAAAATACCGCTAAAAGCTACAAAGAGTACACAGGGTGTACAGGTGATGACAATGAGAAAGAAAGGTTCGAAGCTTTTAAATGTTGTTGAGGCACAAAATTCAAAATTAGAAAAGCCTGAGCAATATGCGTCGAGGAATATACCTGCCGCAGGCGGTATAATAAAAGATGACCAGGAGCAAATGAGCTTATTTTAGACTAATAGGAAGGACTGATGAGTAATGTTGACAGCTCAGGAATTAAAAAAATTAGAAGAATTATATGAGAAGAAAGCCGAAAAAATGTACAGACCGTTTTCTCTGCAGACATTCAGGGATTATGGAGTAAAAAGAGGCTTAAGAAATGAAGACGGTACAGGTGTTGTTGCAGGTCTTACATCAATCGGAGACGTTGTAGGTTATGAATACATCAACGGAGAAAAAGTGCCTGCAGAGGGCAGACTGCGTTACAGAGGTTACGATATAGATGACCTTGTAAAAGATGCAGAAGAGGAAGGACGCTTTGGATTTGAGGAGATTATATATCTTTTGTTGTTTGGAGAACTGCCAAGCGACGAAGAACTAAAGAAATTTTCGCGACTTATCGGCAATATGCGTCCTTTGCCCGATGGCTTTGTTGAGGATATGATTTTAAAAGCACCAAGTACAAACATAATGAATAAGCTTGCAAGGTCTGTTCTGGTATCATATTCGTATGATGATAATCCGGATGACATAAGTGCATGTAACTTATTAAGACAGTCTATAGAGCTTATTGCAAGAATGCCTGTTATGGCGGCATATGGTGAACAGGCGAAGAACCATTATCATGATGGTAAAAGCTTGTATTTGCATATTCCGCAAAAAAATCTTTCGACTGCAGAAAACTTGCTGTATATGATAAGACCTGACAATAAATACACACGCGAAGAAGCGGAAATGGTGGATGTTTTACTTATGGTTCATGCAGAACATGGCGGTGGTAACAACTCAACCTTTACAACGAGAGTAGTTTCTTCGTCGGATACTGACACATACAGTGCTATTGCTGCGGCTATAGGCTCTCTTAAGGGACCAAAGCACGGTGGTGCAAATGCTAAGGTTATGGGTATGATGGCAGAAATACAGGCAAATGTCAAGGATTGGACAAACGAAGAAGAGGTAGCAGCATACCTTGTTAAAATATTGCGTAAAGAGGCGTATGATAAATCAGGACTTATTTATGGAATGGGACACGCTATATATACATATAGCGACCCAAGATGTGTTCTTTTAAAGGAAAGAGCGCAAAGACTTGTAAAGCAAAAGCCTGAGTTTGAGGCGGAGTTTAATCTGTATAAGCTTATAGAAAGAATATCACCTGAGATATTTGCACGCGAAAGAGGCTCAAGCAAAGTTATGTGTGCAAATGTGGATATGTATTCGGGATTTGTGTATAAAATGCTCGGAATATCAGAGGATATGTATACACCAATGTTTGCAATAGCAAGAATTGTGGGTTGGTGTGCACACAGACTCGAAGAAACATTAGGAAGCACAAGAATTATACGTCCTGCATATAAGTCTATGACGGAAAAGAACGACTATATAAAACTAAGAGACAGATAATAAATATATTTCGAAAGGGTTTAATTAAAGTATGAGTAAAGTTAATATTCTTGGTGTAAATGTTGATATGGTTACCATTAGTGAGGCAACAGATAAAATACTTGGTTTTCTTAAGGAAGACAGAGTTCACAGTGTATTCACACCAAATTCCGAAATAATAATGGAGGCATACCGAAATCAGGACTTTGTAGAAATATTAAACAGTGCAGATATGCTTACTGCTGACGGTATAGGTGTTGTATATGCTTCAAAATACCTAAAAAAGCCTATATCGGAGCGTGCGGCGGGCTATGATGTTGCAAAACTGTTGTTACAGAAAATAAGCTATACTGACCATAAATTATACCTGTTTGGCGGTAAGCCAGGTGTAGGAGATATGGCAAAGAAAAAGATGCAAAAGGAATATCCGGGACTGAATATAGTTGGTGTAAGAAACGGATACTTCAGTGAAGATGAGGAAGATGAAATAATAAACGAAATAAATTCATCGGGTGCAGATTTATTATTTGTATGTCTTGGTGCACCGCGTCAGGAAAAGTGGATATATAAAAATAAAGATAAGCTAAAGGTAAGAGTTGCAATGGGTGTGGGCGGAAGCATAGACGTTTTTGCAGGCACTGTGCAAAGAGCACCTGAGATTTTTTGTAAAACAGGACTTGAGTGGTTCTACAGACTTGCAAAAGAACCATGGCGTGCAAAAAGAATGATGGATTTACCGCGTTTTGCAATGACTGTTATAAAAGACGGAAAGAAATATAAACAAGACTAAATAAGTAAAAAAGAAGTTGATTAGGAATTTTCTTAATCAACTTCTGTAAATTTTAGAGAACCTTCAACAATAAGCTTGCAATTATATTCTATTTTGCATGTATATGATTTGCTTTCGAGTTTTTTTACATTCTGGCTTTCTACTACGTTATTGTTGGATAGTTTTATTATTCTGAATGCCCCGTCTCCCTCGATTTTGTATCTGCCCTCTTTTATATCCTTAGGACAGTTTAAAACTGAATTTTTAAGCGTAATGCTATCGCCCTTAATTGCATTTGAAACATTGCTTATTTCCGATGCGTATTTTGAGGAAATATCATCCTTTGCGCCTAAACCGGCAAGTTCCTGTTTGATTTTATCTATACTGTTTGTAAGTGAATTAACCTTTTCGTTATATTTTGCAAATTCACTGTCATTTTCTAAAATTTTGTTATACTCAGCCCTTACTTCCTCTGTTTTTTTTGCAAGCTTTTCATTATTGTCGTACAACTTGGCATTTTCGTTGTTAAGCTCTCTGGTTGCATTGTGCAGGCTGGCTATTGCATCTCTTCTTGCACCAACGGAAATTCCGCGGTTAAAAAGAATAAAGGAGGAAAAAACAGTTATTGCAACAAGTATTGATACAAACCATACTTTAAATGAATTCATACTGCGCCTCCTATTCCCATAAAATAAATTTTGTTACGGCATTTATTTTTATTGTATAGCCGTCATAGAATTTGAGAATTGCGGGTGTATCATTTGAGAGCTTTTCGTTTATTTTTGTTTCATTTGCCTCAGATGCAGCAATAATTGACCCGCTTGATGTAACCTTAAAGGTTGCGGCTATTATATTTTTTCCTACAACATATACGCCCGGGTTGAGAGTGATTGTATATGCATTGTCCTTTTCGTATTCAAGACGCTCTTTTTTTTGTGTAAGCTCATTGCTTAAGCTCTGGTACTGAGCGTTAAGGTCTTTGAGTTTCTTTTGCGAAGTTTCCTTGTCGTTTAAAAGTGTTTTTAAATCGCTTAATTCTTTGAGTGCTTTTAGCGAATCTTCTGTCAGATACTCTTTTTCCTGTATAAGAGTTTCTTTGGTTGCAGTTGCGGCTACGTAATCTTTATCGGTCAGCTTCATTGCCTCGACTACAGAGGGGATAGAATCCTTGTCGGGATATAGTCTTGTACCTGTATAAAATGATGCATAAATTATAATAAAGGCAATAACAAGAGCAACAGAGCAAAATATAATATTTTTCTTTGCTAAGTTATATTCGCCTAAAATATGCACTTCTTCGGATAATTCATCAGAAACGTCGAAACCAAAATTAAACATATTATCGCTCATTTAAGACTAAACCCTCCTTCTATAATATTTATAATTCTACCGTACTGACCAAAAATACATCTTTATATTGATGTAAAAATCTATCTGTGCAAATTTTTGCTTTTTTCTCGTCATCAAATATTCCGAAGACTGTAGGTCCTGACCCGCTCATTAAAGAACCAAGTGCATCGCATTTTAGCATTGTGTTTTTAATATCATTTATAACGGGATGCATATTTGAGCTTACGCTTTCCATAACGTTACACAAATTGTTAGCTATGGTTTGTACGTCTTTGCTTTTTATTGCCTCAATCATTTTGTCGGTATCAGGACGGACACTTATTTTGAAATTATCTATATGCTCATAAATTGCGGCAGTAGAAATGTTTATTGGTGGTTTAACCATAAGTATGCACATCTTTGGTACACTTGGCAGTGGGGTCAGAATTTCTCCTATTCCTTCACAAAGCTGAGTGGAACCGCTCATACAATAAGGTACATCAGCACCTAAGCTTTTGCCCAATTTTAAAAGCTCAGTATCCGAAAGGGGAGAGCCATATAAGCGGTTTAGTGCACATAATACAACTGCGCAGTTGCCGCTTCCGCCTGCAAGCCCCGCACTTACGGGAATGTTTTTGTGAATCATTATCTTAGCACCACCATTGATTTTTGCAGTGCTAAAAAAAGCCTGAGCCGCCTTATATGCAATATTTTTATTATTTGTCGGCAGGTACTTCAAGTTGGTTGAAAGTGATATAGAGCTGTTTGTCTTATCTATTACAATCAAATCGAAGAGCGATACCGTCTGCATTATTGTCTTTATTGTGTGATACCCGTTATCGAGTTTTGATAATACATCAAGTGTAAGATTTATTTTAGCATGTGAACGACAAACCGCCCTGCGCCCTGTAATTGTTATGCAACTATCAAGCATTTGTTGTTTCACCTCCGTTTTGGAGTATATTGTGAGAAGCATCAACAATACTTTTTATAGTCTGGTCTGTTATTGTGTCCTCGCAATCTGATTTTTTAAGATATGCAAGGTATTCTATATTGCCCTCAGGACCTTTTATGGGTGAAAAGGACAATCCTGCAACATTGAAGTTTATAGAACGTGCAAAATCAAGCACTGTTTTTACTACCTCGTAATGAACATTTATATCCCTTACAACACCTTTTTTTCCTACCTGTGTACGTCCTGCTTCGAACTGTGGCTTTATTAGTGCTACAATTTCTCCGTTGTCGTTTAAAAGGTTATATGCCACTGGTAAGACGAGCTTTAAGGAAATAAAAGAAACATCTATAGAAGCAAAGTCGAGCTGTTCGCCTATCTGTTCGGGAGTAACGTGGCGTATGTTTGTTCTTTCCATATTGACAACACGTTCGTCCTGGCGCAACTTCCACGCAAATTGACCGTAACCTACATCTACTGCAAATACTTTTTTTGCACCGTTCATTAACATGCAGTCAGTAAATCCACCCGTTGATGCGCCTATATCCATTGCAGTCTTTCCCTCAAGTGAAATAGGGAATTCGTTTATTGCCTTTTCGAGCTTTAACCCGCCACGACTTACGTACTTTAACTGTTCGCCTCTGATTTCTGTTTCGGTAGTGTCCTCGTCGACCATAAGACCAGCTTTATCGCATTTTTGGTTTTGTATATATACCTGTCCTGCCATTATAAGCGCCTTTGCACGCTCGCGGCTCTGTACAAGTCCTTTGCTTACTAAAAAAGCATCTAATCGTATTTTTGCCATATCAGTTTCTATAGCCTTTCTGTACGTTATTTATATACATTGCAACAGAGTTAGCATCAAGTCCGAAAAGCTTGTCAAGCTCTGCTGTTGTACCATGCGGTATAGGTGTGTCGCCAAAAGCAAATGCCTTGAATTTTGCGCTGATTTCATTTTGTGTTATCAGCGAACCTATTCTTTCGCCAATTCCGCCTGATAGTACATTATCCTCTATTGTTATAACATTCTTTGTTTTGTTAATGCTCTTTAAAATTGTTTCCTCATCAAGAGGTTTTAATGTGGTAACTTCAATTATTTCGCAATCATATGGTACCATATCCAAAACCTCAAATGCACGTGATATCATTCTGCCTGAGCAAATTATAGATATATCATTTCCCTCACGGTGTTTTATGGCCTTGCCGTAGGTAAAGCTGTTGTCCGATAAATATTGAGTATTTCCTCTGGGGTATCTGATTGCTATAGGTCCGTTGTATTCGTTTATTGCAAACTCCAGCATCTCATCGAGCATTTTAAAGTTTGATGGCGAAAGTATTGTCATGTTCGGCATGTGCGACAGATAAGAAATGTCATATGCACCCTGATGTGTTTCTCCGTCAGCGCCGACAATTCCTGCTCTGTCTATTGCAAATACAACATGAAGATTTTGTAAGCAAACATCATGAAGAGTCTGGTCATATGCGCGTTGTAAAAAAGTTGAGTACAGTGCAACAACAGGAACAAGTCCCTCGCAAGCCATACCGGCTGCCATAGTAACCGCATGCTCCTCGGCGATACCCACATCAAAGAATTGTTTTGGGTAAACTGATTGAAAACCGCTAAGCCCCGTACCCTCGGGCATTGCGCCTGTTATGGCAACGACGTTTTTATTGTTTTGTGCTATTTTGCAAAGTGAAGCACCAAAAGCACTGCTGTATGAATCTTTGGATGGTGGTGTTTTGCCTGTAATTTTATCAAACTTACCTAATCCGTGGAATTTTATTGGATTCTTCTCCGCAGGAGCAAAGCCCCTGCCTTTTTTTGTGAGTGCATGTATTAAAACGGGTTTCTTTATATCCTTTGCATATTCAAAACAAGATATTAAAGACTCAATATCGTGTCCGTCAACAGGGCCTATATAGGTAAATCCGAATTCTTCAAAAAGTGTGGTAGGCAAGACTATTTTTCTTACTTGCCTTTTCAAAATCCTTAACGTATTGCCTATACGGTTGCCTGCTTTTGGAAATCTGTGCAGAAATTCCTCTACTGCGTGTTTTGATTTAAAGTAAAAAGGTGAAATTCTTAACTTTCTCAGATGTTTAGACAAAGCACCTACATTTTTGGATATTGACATATTATTATCGTTTAATATCAAAATAAGCGGTGTTTTTGAATGACCTGCATCATTCATTGCCTCAAACATCATACCGCCTGTAAGCGCACCGTCGCCAAAAAGTGCGGCAACTGAGAAGTTGTCGCCCTTTAAATCGCGTGCTCGTGCCATACCTAAAGCTGCAGAAATTGAAGTAGAGGCATGGCCTGTATTAAAGCAGTCATATTCACTTTCGCTTCTTTTCGGAAAACCCGAAAGACCTTCGAATTGCCTTAATGTATCAAATTTATCTTTCCGCCCTGTGAGAATTTTGTGCACATATGATTGATGACCCACATCAAAAACAAGCTTGTCCTCAGGAGTGTTAAATACCTTGTGAAATGCAACACTAAGTTCAACAATACCAAGGTTCGAGGCAAGGTGTCCGCCGGTTTGTGATACATTCTCTATAAGGAATTCTCTGAGTTCATCGCACAGTTGGTTTAATTCATCAACACTTAAGGATTTAATGTCCTCCGGTGAATTTACTGTATCTAAAATGTTCATTGTTTCACCATTCTTTTTGTGTATTACAAATTACATCAATTTAGCAAGAGTCTCGTTTACTGCAACAAGGAAGCCTTCGGTATCGACCTTTTTCTTATTGGGGAGAGTTGAAAGCATTTCCAAATCGCCTGTCATAATACCGTTTTCTATTGTCATGATTGTTGCTTTTTCAAGATTATCTGCGTATCTTACAAGTTCGCTGAGATTATCAAGTTCGCCTCTTTTTCTTAAAGCACCTGACCATGCAAATATAGTTGCAACTGAGTTTGTAGAAGTTGTTTCGCCCTTTAAGTACTTATAGTAATGACGTTGCACTGTTCCGTGTGCTGCCTCATATTCATATATGCCATCGGGGGACACTAAAACTGATGTCATCATAGCAAGTGAACCGTAAGCGGTTGCAACCATGTCGGACATAACATCGCCATCATAATTCTTGCATGCCCAAATGTATCCACCCTCTGAACGTATAACTCTTGCAACTGCATCATCTATTAAAGTGTAGAAATATTCAATGCCTGCTTTTTCGAACTTTTCTTTGTATTCGTTCTCATAAATCTCGGCAAATATATCCTTGAATCTGTGGTCGTATTTTTTAGAAATAGTATCCTTGGTAGCAAACCATACATCCTGCTTCATATCAAGTGCATAATTAAAACATGCTCTTGCAAATGATTCTATAGATTCATCCTTGTTGTGAAGTCCTTGTATTATACCGCTGTTTTTGAATTCTAAAATAGTTTCTTTTTTTACTGTGCCGTCGGGTGCAGTACATACAAGCTCTGCCTTTGAGCCTGCCTCAACCTGCATTTCTACATTCTTGTATACATCTCCGTATGCATGACGTGCAATAGTAATCGGTTTCGTCCAAGTGGGTATATAAGGAGTAATACCCTTAACGAGAATCGGTGTTCTGAAAACTGTACCGTCAAGCGCAGCTCTTATAGTGCCATTCGGAGATTTCCACATTTCCTTAAGGTCATATTCGTCCATTCTTGCTGCATTTGGTGTTATTGTTGCACACTTTACAGCAACGCCGTATTTTTTTGTTGCTTCAGCACTGTCTATTGTTACCTGGTCGTTTGTTTTATTTCTATACTCAAGACCTAAGTCGTAGTATTCTGATTTTAAGTCTACATATGGGTTTATTAAAATGTCTTTAATCATCTTCCAGATGATTCTTGTCATTTCATCTCCGTCCATCTCGACTAATGGTGTTGTCATTTGAATTTTGCTCATTTTACATAGCCTCCGTATTCTGAATTTTAAATATAATGATGCACATACAGACATCATTTACCACTATATATTATAGCATATTTAAGGTTATTTGTCAACAATGGAAAGGGGTTGTTTAAAAAGAACTCTTTCTAAACAACCCTGTTTTTGTACTTATTTATTTGCCAGCTTGCATTTCAGAAACTGCTTCTAAAACTGCATCTGCCATATAGGTGATTTGCTCCTCTGAAAGACCGTAAAGCGGTAGGTGAGTAAATCTCTTGTAGAATGCCTCTTCGCAATTAGGACATGTTTTTGCAATTTTGTCTGAATCGTAACCCATATCCTGAACAACCTTAAATCTGTAGAGAGGACCAAAGTGTGCAATTTGTGTAACACCCTTTTCTTCGAGCTTTTTCTTAAGAACCTGTATATCTCCGCCTGCCTTTTGAGGGTCAATCTGAAGAAGATACAGATGGAATGTAGGCTTAATATCGTCATTGCCCAAATCCTGTGGTATAATTGCGTCATTTTCTTTAAAACGCTCAGTAAGATATTGTGCCGCTTTTCTTCTTGTTTCTATAATTTCTTCGTTTCTTTCAACCTGAAGCTTAAGACCAAGTCCCTGAATTTCTGTTGTTGAGTAGTTGCCTGCAACAAAAGGCTCTTCTTTACCCTTAATTGGAGTGATATTGTAGAGCCAGTCTTTTATAGGACATGTAAAGTCAAGCCCTAAGAATCTTGCTCTTTTCATTTCATCGCCAAAGCCTTCAACTGTAGTTGTAGCAATACCGCCCTCACCAAATGATGTGATGTTTTTAACCTCGTGCATCGAAAATGCTGCAAAATCACCGATAGTACCTATTTTTCTGCCCTTATACATTGCACCAAAAGCATGTGCGGCATCTTCTAAAACTAAAATATCATGCTCCTTTGCGAGCTTCATAATCGGGTCCATATCAACAGGATAGCCACCGATATGTACAGGAACAATCATCTTTGTCTTAGATGTAATCTTTCTTGCAACATCTGCCGGGTCCATATTGATAGTTTTAGGGTCAACATCCGCAAAAACAAGCTTACAGCCTATTGCAAGAGGATATGCCATAGTTGCCACGAATGTAATTGCAGGTACAATAACCTCATCGCCCTCTTTTAAATTTGCATATTTATATGCAATTTCAAAGCCGGCTGTTGCATTTGTAACAAATGTAGATGTTGTAGTTCCAAGATACTCGTTGCATGCATTTTCTGCCGCTTCGACCTGACTTCCTAAAGAAAGCTTTCCGGGTGGAGTTGCGATGGCATCAAGTTTTTTAACCTGTTCCCAAACTGCGTTTATGGCATCATCATATTCTTTACCTTCGCCCTGCATAAGAAATTTGATAATTTCCATTAAATCTTGCGCGTTGTAGTTTTCGCCTACTGCCGCCCATGGTACTCTTGTAGCACCGGTGTTGTAACGAAAGTCTGTTGTTTTTTTCATCTTTTCATTCTCCTTTTTATTATTTATTTTAATGCGGTAATTGCACCCCGCAAAACATTCTTGTATGTTTACATTTATTGTATCACATAACCAAGTTTTTTAAAAGATGTATTATTCCCAAAAATCTGCATTATATTCCCAATGCATGAAAATTATTGACAAAAAAAGAATGAACATATATAATAAAAGAGGGTGAGTAATATGGTTATAAATTATGATATAAATAAAATAAATCATATGTTGCAGGACTTTTATAATGCAACGGGTATAAATATGGATTTACTTAAAGCTGATTTCTCTTTTGTGGGTAACAAGAGTTTTTGGGAGAAAAAGAGATATTGTAAAGCCATTCAAAGTACCCAAAAGGGCAAGAATGCATGTGTTTGCTCGGATGTGCGTCTTTTGGAAAAGAGCCGCAAGAGTAAAAAAATTGAGATGCATGTGTGCCATGCAGGTCTTGTTGATGTTTCGGTCCCTGTTTTATATAATGATATTATAATAGGATATCTTATTTTTGGACAAATAAAGACAAATACCGGTTTTTACCCCGCTCAGGAATATCTCGAAAACATAGGACTTAACCAAACCAATATACGCCAATATTATTCAGAACTTTCGACATTTAGTTATGAACAAATAAAAAGTATTTCCAATATTGCACAGATGCTTGTTAAACACATCCTTATAGGTAATATACTAAAACCTGATTTTGATGAAAATATAAGCAGGGCAATCAGTTATATAAACGAAAATTTACAAAATGATTTGACAATTCAGACTGTTTCGTTAAATACAAATATTTCTAAAAGCACTCTTTACAGAAATTTTCAAAGCCATTTTGGCTGTACGGTGGGAGAGTATATAAACAAAAAACGTATCGAAAAAGCGGCAGAATTGCTTTTGGAGGGTAAACTGTCCATAGAGGAGATTGCCGGTAAGGTGGGATTTGCAAGCGGTTCGTATTTTAGTAAAATATTTAAAAAGGAAAAAGGTGTATCGCCTTTGAAATTTAAAAAGCAGGTAAATTTTGACTAAAAAGTCGGAAAAGGGACTGTTGCATTTAGTGCACAGCCCCATTTTTATTATTTTCTCTTAATTTTTAACGTTGTTGTCTTTTCCATTTCTTCTTCTTGTAGCTTATACGTTTTTATTTGCTTGTAGCTTATAAGATTTTTGTTAAGGTCTTCTATAAATGAACTTATTATACTCTCTGCCTCTTCCTTTGAAAAGTCAGTATTGTATACTATTTTTGCGTGAATACAGTCCTTGTCATCTTGTCTGTCATTAACAATAATGCATTCTTTAATTGCCTCGCAATCGCCAAGAAGTGTTTCAATCTCCTCAGGGTAAACATTTTTACCATTATCAAGAACAATAACATTTTTCTTTCTGCCTGTTATAAAGAGGTATCCGTCTTTATCTAAATATCCGATATCGCCTGTATATAAGTAACCGTTTTTAACGGGATTTTCACCGTCGTAGTTGTAGTATCCGAGCATTATGTTGTCGCCTTTTGCTATAATCTCGCCCATGCCGTCTTCGTTTTTATCTACTATTTTAACATCAACACCCGGAATTGCTTTTCCTACAGAACCGCATCTCATGTATTTTTCGTTTTCGGCAGAAATTACGGGTGAACTCTCTGTAAGACCGTATCCTTGTATGGTAAGTATTCCTATATCATTAAACCATTTTAAATTTTCGGGTTTTCCGGCAGCAGCACCTATAATAATCATACGAAGTCCGCCGCCTAATGCATCTATTATCTGCTTAAAGATTTTTCTTCTTATATCTATACCGAATTTTCTAAGAAGAGATGCTACCTTAATGCCCTTTTCGACTGTTTTTAGTTTATTTTGTTTTTTTAGTTGTTTTAATACTGCAAGCTGAATTTCTTCGGCAATTCGAGGAACGCCAACCAATATTGTAACCTTATATTCGCTAAGACATTTTGCAATTCTTAGACCCTCGCAAAAAACATTGCACATTCCGTATGCGAGGAATATCATAATCTGTGTCATGCCCAATGTATGGTGGAAGGGGAGAAGTGCCATGTTGATGTCCGTCTCACGAAAATCTTCCCAAAGACTCATACCATATACGTTTGAAGTTATATTTTTCTGGCTCAGCATAACCGCCTTTGATTGAGAAGTTGTACCTGAGGTGAAGAGAAGTATACTCATTTTATCTCCGTCAGGCTTTATGTTTTTGTATTCGGGGTTTATTGGGTGATTAGATGCAATATTTTTAAATTCATCTTCATCCATTCTGATTTTTAAAATGTTATTTACATCTTTTAGAGACTCTTCAAACATATCTGTATAAAAAATTGCATCAGCCTCAGAACGTTCAAGTTGTTGTTTTATTTCGTTCTCAAATAGGCCACTGTCAAGTGGAACAATAACAGAGTCTATGCATAAAACAGAAAGATACACAAGCATCCATTCATAACAGTTTTTTCCTATAACTGCTATTCTTCTGCCCCTTAAATTATTGTCCATTAAAAAGCTTCCCAAATGCTCTGCCTGAGATTTTAAAATAGAATAAGTAATATCTGTGTACTTTCCGTTTTTTGGTGTTGCATTTTTTATTCTGAAAGCAGCGTTGTTGGGGTATTTGGCACTTGATGCGTAAAGTAACTCCCTTATGTTTTCGTATTTTTTCATAATATACCTCCAAAGTAATTTTATTATAGCACAGTGTGTGCTGACAAATTTTTAACGGAAATTTTGCAAATTTCCGCCTAATATATTATAGCACAGTGTGTGCTCGTAAAATTTTAACAGAGTAATTATACTCCGTTAGAATTTAATATATTACATTTTTATTCCGTCTAAAATACAACTAAAGCCAAATTTAAAATTTTTAATTGCATCTTCTTTTGAAAGTCTTCTGCCTACTGCATCTGCATTAAAACCTCTACAGAAGCACCAGATTGAATAGCTTAGCATATCAGAGTCAATATCCTTAATAAGCTTTTCTTTTTTAGCGTTTTCGATTATTTTTTTAATTTCTTTCATCCACCAGTTATAATTTGTCTGGGTAAGGGAGTCGTGTTCAAACATATATCTGCTAAATTGCATTTTAACATCATAAGTATCTGTTAGTACCTTAATAGCTACCTCCATAACATATTCAAAAAAATCCATTGTATCCGCATGCTCTGTTTTTATACTCTCGTGCATCTTAAAAACCGCATTGGAATAAACAATTTCCAAAACTTCGCCGATGTTTTTAAATCTGTTGTAAAAGACTCTGTTTGTTATTCCAAGCTCGGATAAAATTCTGCGTACAGTTATAACGTGCGCGCCCTCGGTCGTAGCAATGTTTTTAGCAACCTCAATTATTTTATCTGACATCTCATCGCAAATTAAATCTTTTTCCACAAAAACACCCCTTAATTTTTAGCACACAGTGTGCTGACTTTTAAATTGTACCATAATTGTTATATTTTGTCAATAGTTTTTTATGTTACTTTTTGGTAACAAAAAAGCAAGCCATAAATGACTTGCCATTTTTGTACGGAGAAGTAAAGACTTCTCTTAATATCCTACTACCCAATAACACTTACTTTTCAAAATACACGATTTAGTTTGATTGTAGTTCGCCATACGGCACTTTAAAATACTCCAAATACTTCTTAAACTTATCCTGTGCCGATAGACAGGTATCGGTCAAATACCCTTTTTCGTTCTTCCATTCGGATAAACCTCTGTAATAAAATATTTTTAAACTTTCATCAATAACGAATGGAACAATGTTATTCTTTAAGCATTCCTTAAACATAATAAGTCTGCCTACACGACCATTGCCATCCTGGAAAGGATGCAGGCTTTCAAACTGATAATGGAAATCTATTATTTCTTCCAGAGTATGCTCATTCTTTTTATTATAAGATTTCAAAAGTTCTTTCACTTTTTGTGCCACAGTTTCAGGACTTGCAGTTTCTTTTCCGCCTACTTCATTCGGAAGTTTTTTATAGTCGCCTACATTAAACCAATCTTTTCTTGAATCGGATGTACCTGATTTTAAAGTGAAGTGCAATTCTTTTATAAATTTTTCTGTAAGTTTATATGTGGCATTGTCAATTATCATATCAATACATTTGAAATGATTTGATGTTTCGATAATATCATCAACATTTAAAGTATCATTTTTTGCGCCGATAGTATTTGTTTCAAAAATATATCTTGTCTGGTCGTGGGTTAATTTATTGCCCTCTATGTGATTTGAATTATAGGTAAGTTCAATTTGTATTTTGTGATAAATTCCGCCTTTGAGAGAAGATTTTTTCTCTGCTCTTAATCTTTCAAGAAGATTTTGAGGCTCATCGCTTTTTTTATTTATTCTTTCAGGTTTTTTTGTGTTCTCGGGAATATTCCAGGTCTTGCCTATTAAAAAAGCATCCTTTATTTTGCCTTGAGCACAATAATTTCGTACTGTGCGTTCTGATAAATTCCATTTTTTTGCCATATCTGCAACGGATAAATAATTCATACAAACACCTCGCGAAATGTATCATGCCGTTATCGGCAAATATAATACACTTTTAAATTTGATATATCTCTGTTTTTGCCGATAGATTGTAAAAAATAAATACACTTTTCAGTGTATTTATTTTATGGCGGAGAAGGAGCGCTACCAGTCATATGCACAACCGTCTCCAAAAACGCATAAATACACCATTTAATTAATTTATATTATATCATAATATTATGAAAAAATCAATAATAAATCTCATATTACTTTAGATATACCATTGAAATTTTTTGATTATATTAATATAATATCATAAAATAAGTTATATATTTCTGATTGTTGCAATTTTTGTTAGATTATGGTATAATATGTAATCATAACTATGTAATTTAATATATGAGGTAATACAAATGAATAATATAGGATTTAACGATCTAAAAATAATCAAATATTTAAAGGAAGCGGATTCCGTATTCTATAATAATATTTCAAGAATATATTTGTTGTGTGAAGAATTGTTAGGACAAATTCCGAAACTTTTTTCAAATTACACAGGACATGATATCAATCATTCCATAAGGGTGATTGAATATATGACAAATTTTTTAACTAAACCGTTAGAGAATTATTCTGAATTACATTTAGCAGCTATTGTTTATGTTGGATTAATGCATGATGTTGGTATGTTTGCATCTGATGATGAAATACAGGAAATAAAGAATATGCTTAAAGAAAAGTGTGTGAGCAGCAAAGGTACAATAGAAATTGGAAGCAATGAGATTCAAGATTATATTAGAATTAATCATGCTAGAAGAGTGGAAAAAAGTTTAGAATATAAATTTAGTGATGGCTCCAAACTAAAAAACCAATTATTTGTTAATAGCTATGATATTTCAGACATAATAGTAAATGTATGTAGATCTCACATGGAAAGCTGCGAATGGATAAAAGAACATATTTCAGGACAAAGAAGGATAGCACATTATTCTGTAAATCCTATGCATCTTGCAATACTATTGAGATTGGGTGATGTTTTGGATATAGATGACAGGCGTGCACCACTGTCATTGTATTATGCGCTCTCGCCAAAAGGGTTAAGCAACAGGGAATGGCAAAAACATATACCTATAACTAACTACGATAAAGTAACAGTTAAGGATGACATTTGTTATATTACGTTTGAAGGCGAATGTAAAAATCCGGAAATTTTTATGGCTTTGAAACATTATATTGATGATTTGGCTTTTGATATTTCGCAAATAAATAAAATTTTAGAGTATCAGGATACCCCATATAAGTTTGCTATAGAAAATAATGTTGTAAACAGTATTAAAGCTGTTGGTTTTTCGCCTAAAGAAGTAACTTTTAAATTGCAGTACAAACAAATAAAGAAACTTTTGATGGGTGAACATTTGTATGGTGGAAGAGAAAATGGTTTAAGAGAAATTATACAAAATTCTATTGATGCTGTAAAACTAATGCAGGAAATTAATTCAAACAAATCATTTATTTCATACGAACCGACCATTGAAATTTTTCTAAATAAAGAAAGCAATGAGGTAATAATTACCGATAATGGTATAGGAATGTCAGAAAATGTTTTAGACGAATATTTTTTTAATATAGGTAACTCGTTTTACCAATCTGATAAATTTATTAAATCAGGGTATGAATATAAAGCAATTGGAAAATTTGGTATAGGTTTTTTGGCTTGTTTTATGCTATCTTCTGAAGTCAGTGTCATCACCAGGCATTATGAATCTAAGGATATTATTCGAATTGACTTAAATAACAATTCAGATTTGATTATAAGGAGATATCTAGAGTCTTTTCCGGCTGACAGTGGAACACAAGTGATATTGAGATATGATGAGACAATTGATGAAGTATTTCGTAGTGAAGACAATCTTGTTAATTATATTAAAAATTTGTTAATTGTTGATAGTTATAAATTGGTTGTAAGGACAGATAATACACAAATAAACATACAAAATTGCTTAACAGAAAAATTCCAGTATATGGTTAAAGGCAAAAATATGGACATATACTATAACAATGGTTCTTTTTTTGAAATCATTGAAAATTGTTTTGATCTTACTAATCATCCTTCTTACATGTATCTCTCAAATGAAGACATATATTTTAATTATTTTGATGAGGAAGAAAACTACATAACAATTGATTGTGTTTATGAAATTATTGAGGAATTGGAGGAATATATTGCGCTTCATTTTGAAACGTTAACACGTGAAAATTTAAGAGAGTTGTTTTCGAATGAAGATTTGATTTTTATTGACAAATTTCAAAATTTCTTGTATTCTCACATGGATGAAATATATAATTATTATTGTTTGCATGAAAATCTGACTGGTTATTTTAATAATTATATACTAAGTAATAGTAAAGTTAAGAATACAATTACATGGAAAGATATTCCCTATTTTAAGAACGGAGAAACATACAAGCACTTTATGGAAGATATAAAAAATGGGAATGATTACGAAAAAATGCTTTTGCTGCATAATGTTAATTATGTTTCTGTGTTTTGTACAAATGAAATTGATGAGAGCTTAAAAAAGAATATCTTGATGGATCACTTTAATTTGATGGATTGCGACATATATTTTGATTATTGGGATGATTATGATCTTGATATAGTTGAAAAAAAGATGACAATATTGGAGAAGGATGACACATATATATCAATAAACAATGAATATAGTTTTAAGAAAAATAATGTTAAATGTAATGTGTATGTTAATGGAATATTGATACCTAACATCAATATTGTTCTTCCGTTTGTTCCAGTTGGTTTTGAACAACAACATATTTGTATTAATATTACTGCTGATGAATATGAAATCAATGTTGCAAGAGATAATTTAACTGATCAATCCAGAATAAAATTTGTCAATGATTTTGTTAGAGAGTTTTTATACGGGTATGTTTCGTCATCGCATCAACTTAGCCAAACAGAAAAGCAATTAATGAAAATGTTTATAAAAAAATATTATCCCATATAATAGAGTGCAAAAACTATTGTTTTGTATATGGTAGTAATATAGGAATAAATTATAATTGACAAATGTTAAATGAACAATTTTTGGATATTTATTGATTTAATTAAGCAATTATGTCTATATAATATCGTGCATCCAACATAAAGTAATATAAAATAAGGAGAGATACTTTATGCAGGAGAATTATGTAGAACTGATAACTATTGATGAATTATGTGAACTTCTCATGATAGGTCGTACCACAGCATACAGATTGTTGCGCAGTGGGGAGATAAATGCATTTAAGATTGGCAAAGTATGGAAGATATCCAAAGCATCGGTAGGAAAATATGTTAAAGAATGTAGTAACCTTTGATTGGTTACTACATTTCTTTTGTCGTCAAAAAATACCCATAATAAGTTTTTCTGTAATTTCAAAATCTGAAAGTAATGCCCCTATATAGCGTTTTAATTCATATTCGTTGCAGAAATCTATTCGGGTTTTACTTTGAGTGTTAACGTTGGTGGTATTCATGACGAAATGGATATGTGGATGAAATTCATCTACATCATTAAACTCATTATTATCTATTTCGTGTAGTGCAAACAGTATTTGATTACCTTCAAAAAATTCACAGATAGCATATGAGAGATTCAATATTTTCGGTATAGAAAGGTTGTGAATTTCGTCTTTGTCAAAAGACAAAACAAAATGTTCTAATTGCTTCCCATAGTTATGACAAAAAATGTTTTTTATGCTCATGATACTGTTATATGGGTTATAGAGTGATATTCCGTGACCTCCGTAACAATTATTGGGCATTTTTTGCGGATTTAGACAATAGTTAATAACATTTTCTGGTGCAGTCTGATTACGATACGTATTTCGAATTAATTTAAGTACTGCCATAACAACTCCATCTCCTTTGTTAGTGTATTAATATCTTCTTCGTTGGTGCCCAGTTGAATAATTCTGTTTACAGCAGTTTGCATTTTAATGATGGATGTAGCTATTCCTTTTTTGTCAATGATAAAAGTGTTTGTATTGAACAGAGTTTTTCTTATGTAATCTGATTTGCTGATATTTGCTCTTTTAGACAGAAGTTGTATTTCCTTAAATTCATTGTCCGATAATCTTATTTCAATTCTTTTTGATTTGCTCATATTTTATCATTCCTTTCATGTACGTAAATTTAAATTCCTGTATATAAACACTTCACAGTGTTTGGCAAGAGTATGTTGCGTACGTACATACTCTTACTCCTATGTTATACATAATTATTTTGTGTTGTTTTGTATTTTGTCGCGCTTTTTGATATTAGAGTTTGACAAAATACAAACTTTCAATTAGATATTATTCCTTTGAGTATGTATATAACATATTCCCGGCTTAACCGGCAAATAGAAAAAAATGAAAGCGAGGATTTTTAATGAAAACAAACGAAAAATTAGTATGTAGCTCGTGTGGAAAAGAGCTGACAAAAGAAATTTTAAATGAGTTTGATGGACTGACTATATGCGCAGACTGTCTTGAAAATCAAACCACCACATGCGACTGTTGTGGTGAACGAATATGGAATCATGATGCTCAGTGTGATTCAAGTATCACACTTTGCAACGGCTGTTATGAAAACAATTATACCAACTGCGAACGTTGCGGAAGAGTAATTCACAATGACGACACATATTGTATTGATGATGACGATGATTATCCGTATTGTCATGATTGCTATGAACCAATTCGTAATGCAACAATTAAATCATATAATTACAAGCCCGAACCGATTTTTTACGGTTCGGGTAATTTATTTTATGGTGTTGAATTGGAAATAGATAAAGGCGGTGAAGATGATTCGAATGCCCATAGTTTGATAGATATAGCCAACAAAAACAGTGAAAGAATATACTGTAAGCACGACGGAAGCATTAGTGATGGGTTTGAAATTGTATCTCATCCAATGACTCTTGATTATCATATAAACAATATGAATTGGCTTAATATATTTGAAAAGGCTGTTGAAATGGATTACCGTTCTCACAACACATCGACTTGTGGTCTGCATATACATTGTTCACGCTCGGCTTTTGGAAAGGATTATGATGAACAGGAAAAAACAATCGGAAGATTGATATTCTTTGTTGAAAAACATTGGAATGAACTTGTGAAATTCAGTAGACGAACATCAGAAAACCTTAACAGGTGGGCTGCAAAATATGCAACAATTTCAAATACAACAGAAGAAACCTATAAAAAGGCAAAGGACAAGCGCATGGGCAGATATGTAGCGGTTAATCTTGAAAATTATAATACAATAGAATTTCGATTATTCAGAGGAACTCTCCGCTATAAAACATTTATTGCGACCTTACAGTTAGTTGACGAAATCTGCTACTGGGCAATTAATCTATCTGACAAAGAAATGGAAGATTTGTCTTGGTCTGACTTTGTATCAAAGATATTGCCGAAAAAGTTTGAGCTTATCGAATATCTGAAATCAAAAAGGCTTTATGTGAATGAAGCTATAACAGAAAGTGAGGAAATGTAAATGTGTTGCTTATTTGGATTTTATAATTATAGCGGTCAGCCTATTAAGAATTTAAGTCATTTAACAAATGCTCTCGCAGAGGAAGCAACGGTGAGAGGTACAGATGCAACAGGAATTGCCTACAACAGCAAGGGCAAGCTGATTATACATAAAGAACCGAAATCCGCATTTCAGGTCGATTTTAAACATCCTGACAATATTGTTTCAGTTACAGGACATACAAGGCATTCTACGCAAGGGAACAAAAATAAAAACTATAACAATCATCCTTTCTCGGGACACTGTAAAAATGCAAATTTCGCACTTGCACACAACGGGGTTCTGACTAATGATTTTAAATTGAGAAAAGAGCTGAGACTACCTAATACAAAAATTGAAACCGACAGTTTTATTGCGGTTCAGCTTATTGAAAAGAAAAAAACGCTTAATAGCGAAAGCATAAAATTTATGTCAGAAAAAATAAATGGTAGCTTTGCGTTTTCAATTCTTGACACTGACAACACCTTATGGCTTGTTCGTGGCGACAGCCCGCTATCTCTCATTCACATTCCAGAATATAGGTTATATGTATATGCTTCAACAGATGAGATTCTTTATAAAGCTTTAATTGACACAAAGTTATTTGATGAAATCAAAAAAGGAGCTTTTGAAGAAATAGAGATAAACTCCGGTGATATTTTAAATATACTGCCTGACGGTTCTATGGTTTGCAGTAAGTTTGATTATGTAGATTACAGTTATTTGAGCCATTGTCAATGGTGGAATTATACAACAACAGATAGCGACTACATTGACGATTTAAAATCAATTGCTGCATATCAAGGTTATTCTTCGGATGATATTGATGACCTTATTCAAAATGGATTTACTCCTGAAGAGGTCGAAGAATATCTGTATTGTATGGAGTGATAGGAACTTTATAAGGAATAATACATTGAATAACGCATTTTACAATACATAGAAAAATGTATATAATTGTAAAAAAGTGTAGGAGGTGATTGTGATTGGTGTAGAAGAAATTAATGCTTTGAATGAAGTATATAAGGAAATGGTTGACCTCATAGGCTATGACAATACTATGATACTTTATACATATTACAAAGGTCAGCAGATTACTTTCCCGATAAAGCTTTTTAAATCCGAATGCGTAAGTGAAATGATAAAAAAGCAATATGACGGGACAAATGCTAAAAAATTAGCAAGAAATTTTGGTTATTCGGAACGCTGGATAAAAGAAATTGTTAAGAAATAAATAAATTGAATATTTCTGACAGAACAGTTAAAGGAGAGGTTATCAATGATACTTATAATAGCTTATTTAGCGTTAGGCTATTGGGCAACAGGAAAAGTTGTTTACGCAAATAAAGTTGTATTCTATACCGGATATATGTTCTTTATAAGAAAAGTTATGTGGGCTTTTTTCTTGGGATGGTTACTTATTCCAATAGCTATTTTAAAACTACTATTCGGAAAAAGATAAAATTAACAAAATTAATTTAGTACAAATAAAAAGGAGATATTTAAATGGGAATTATTGAAAATTTAAGTGATAAAGCGGTAGAAAAATTTGCAAAGAAAGAAACAATACGTGTTCCTTACGAGCAAATTGTTGAAATCTTAAAAGAAGAATTTATTGTTGGTGCAGATGATGAGTTTTTACAAAAGGTACTTAAAACATCAAAAGGCGGAAATTTATTTACAGAGAAAAAACTCGAATCAGCATCAGGAAGATATCTTTTGCATGTAGGAAATTTGCAGCGAGGATTTCTTCTTTTGGGCAAACGCAAAACCGTATGGATACTAGATAATGAAGCAAATAAGTTTTATCAACTTAACAAGGACAAATTTTGGAAAAAGTTTTACAAATCTGTAGATGCAGCAATCAAAATGGAAAAGATTAACCGGAATAGATAATTAGCGAAAAGTATTTGTGGTAGACAATATATATCTCAATATGAAATAAGGAGCCAGTATATGAATAATAACAGTATTGATGAATTAAGAATTTATGTGAATAATGCTATTGCAAGCAATCCTACGTCTCCTGCTCAAATGGCTACCATTGGTGGATATTATGAGGAATTATACGAAAAAACTCAAAAGGCAACAGATTTGCTGAATTCTATCAAGTGGTATGAAAAATCATACGAGGCGGGGCATTCGTATGCCCCTATAAGGTGTGGAAGAGTTAATTTAAAATTAGCAATTGAGTTTTCTGATGTCAATTATATATCAGAAGCAATCAGTTGGCTTAATAAAGCTGAATATGAAGACCGCGATGATGCGAATGAATTGCTAAAGGATGCAATGCAATTAAAGCAAGAGTTAGAACGTTATTCGAAAAAGGAAAGCGTGGGTTCTAAAGATACTAAAACAAAGAAAGGCAAAAGTTCATGGTGGCTAATTTGGGGAGTTCTTTTTATAATTTCTTTCTTTAGTACTTGGTATATTCCGTGCGGAGTCATTGGTGGAGTATTGCTATATATATATTTTAAAAAATAAAAATAGCTTTTAAAGGTACACCTTTAGGTGCAGTGAAAATTTAATAAAAACAATACGAAAAAGAGTCTGTAAAGGTTTAAATGTGATTGTGAAACATATCCCAAAACACATTAGCCTATACAGACGCTTTTATTTTTGGAGGAAGATATGAATAATAAGATATTTTATTATGCACGTGTATCAAGCCGAGAGCAAAACCTTGACAGGCAAATTGAAGCATTTAAAAAGCTTGGTGCAGATGAACGCGAAATAATATGTGATAAGGAAAGCGGAAAGGATTTTAACCGTAGCGGTTATCAGGCTCTTAAAAACACAATGTTCCGTAGCGGTGATACGTTAATTGTGAAATCACTTGACCGACTTTCAAGAAATAAGAATGATATAAAAAACGAACTTCAATATTTTAAGGATAATAATATTCGCTTAAAAGTCATTGACCTTCCCACAACAATGATGGACTTACCCGAAGGTCAAGAGTGGGTGTTTGATATGGTTAATAATATTCTGATTGAGGTTTTAGGAACAATCGCAGAACAGGAGCGACAGACTATCCGTAAACGACAACGAGAGGGGATTGATGCTGCTAAAGCAAAAGGCAAACATCTTGGCAGACCGAAGGCTGTAAAGCCTGATAATTGGGATGAAGTTGTTTCTGTATGGAAAGCCGGAAACATAACAGCACGCCAAGCATATACAATGCTTGGCGTTAGTAAGAGTGTTTTTTATAGGTGGTGTAAACCATCAGTAAACTAAAAATTTAAATTTTGTTCAAATGCTCTAAAATCTTAATAACGTTATAACGTTTATTTTGTGAACTTGATAACAGACCGTGTATTGAGTATGCAAGCTCATGATTATTGCCTATAAGCTCTACTATTCTTTCTTTTAATTTTTCCAAAGGTATTCTATTTACAGGCTGTATCATATAAGCTTTACCTTTTTCATCAGGAAGTGCTTCTCGTATTTCCGCTTCTATTGCTTTATATTCGCTATCAGGATTTTCCCAGAAATAAATGTCAATTTTGCTGGGCTCGAAATTTTTAATATTTATTAACCCGATTAAATATGCAACAGATAAATTAAAGTCTTTAGCTATCTGCTCGAGCTTTGATACAGTAAATTTGCTTATATTGTTCTTCTCTATTCTATCAATATATGCGTGTGAATAAGGAACAAGTTCAGCAAACTGACGTAATGTTTTAGCCCCTCCGGGATAATTAACCCTTATATTCTTCATTGCTTTTCCAAAGTTTTCTAGTTTGAATTTGTACATATCTTCATTTGAATATTTTTCAGGAAACTGATTGGTATCTATAATCTTTTTCCAATCAGGAGTATAGAATTTAAATTCATTCAGAAACTCATTTAACAGCTTTTTCTTATTCATTTTTGATTACCTCCTTGGTGTGCTATTTTCTATATTATAGCATATTGTAAATCTTTTGTCAACAGTTTACGTAAAAATTTACAAAATGATTTGAATATGCTATACTATCCTTGCCGGCGAAAAAATATTTTCGAGAAGAAGGAGGAATTTATATGAGTTTATTAGGAAGATTTTTACATCCATTAACTCAAATGCTTCGGTTTTCTTCAAAAATAAGAAATTATGTCAAAATTAAATATGAGAAGTATTTTCTCGAAAGACCTTATATTGGGAATCAGCTTGACTATAGTTTTAAGAATTGGAGAAAAGAAAGGGCTGTAATCATTAAAGCTCCTACGGGAGCGGGAAAGACTTGGTTCGTTATAAAGAAAATAGTATCATGGGTAATTAGTAAAAATAAAAATATTCTTATTATAACCAACCGAAGTCCGCTTAATCTTTCCTATAAAAAAGAAATAGCCAAAATGACAAGATTGTATAATTGTTATACCAATGAAGGTTTACAGCAAATATGTGAGTTTGGTAATGTATTTGTTGTGAATTATCAAGGGCTAGAGAATTTTATTGTAAGCCATAAGCATATTGATTTTTCGTATGTTATATGTGATGAATGTCATTACTTCATTCAGGATGCAACGTTTACTGATTGTACAGGGCGCGCTATTGATATTATTCCCAAGGAATATGCAAATGCAGTGCGAATTTATATAAGTGCAACAATAGATGAAGTATTACCATATATCACAAGAGCTGAACTGAGAGAATGTACAGTAGATAATGACGGGAACTGTTGGTATGTAGACCAAAGAAATGGTAATACTCATTCGTTAAATAATCTTATTCCGATTGTTTATCAAATGGAATCGGATTACAGTAAAGTTAATCTGCATTTTTTCGAAAGCACAGATTATTTGATAGGGTTTTTGAAGAATCAGCTATCAAAGACTCTAGCTTTTTGCAATTCAAAGAAGGAATGTGCTGACTTTGTAAAGCTAATGGGAGGAGGTTTAGCTATAAGTTCTGAGTTTCTTCGGGAAAATCCAGAAGAATTGAAAAAACTAGTTGAAACAGAATCATTCGAAAAAAAATGTCTGTGCTCAACAACGGTATTTTCAAACGGGAATAATATTTGTGATAGTACGGTTAAATCGGTAGTTATCACACTTACTGACCCAACTGAAATAGTTCAGATGGCAGGTAGAAGAAGATTGGATTATTCGGATGAAACAGATGGATTTGATTTGTATCTGAAAATTCCTGAATTGGGACATATTATGCAAAATATTATATATATCAAGGAACTTCAGGAGGAAATAGATAAGTGTAAAAAAAATTATAATTATCTTTTAGATGTCATTAAAGGCGGAAATGACAAAAGGGCTAATATTATACGCAGTATCTTTAGAGTTAATCGACAAACTCAGAGATATGAAATAAATTATTTGTGCGAAGAAAAACTATATTCTAATTTATATTATCTTGAGTATATATACGCACTTATTAAGGAATCAGGTAAAGAAGCATATTGTGAAATGATGGCAAAGCTATTTGACAAGGAATTTAATAATAATATGATATTTGGTTCTTTAGATTTAAGGAAAAAAGAACTTTCAGATTTTATTATGGAGTATGGATTTCCTTTAACTCCAGGTCAATTTGAGGAGTTTTGTGAAGATTTTCTCGGTGAAAGAATAAGACTTATTGGTTCATGTAAAGCTGACAATTTTGGAGTAAATCGCAAGACGCCTGCTTCTAAATCTATAAATAACAGGCTTGCCGAATTAGATTTAGGTATAGAGATTGTCAGAGAAAATAATATGTATTACATTAAAGAAAATAAGGACGAGGTGATATTATGAAAAATATAGATTTGATACTTGAAGCAATATATAGTGTATTGAATTCTAAATAGTACTTATTAACTTTTAAAACCTGAAGGGAGGTGCAGAGCATGGCTGAGGTGCTCAAAGCAGTTGCATATGCAAGATTTTCAAGTGACTTGCAAAGAGAAGAAAGCATAGAGGCACAAGTTCGTGCAATAAAGGAATTTGCAGAGAAAAACGGCTATGCTCTGCAAAGAGTTTATATAGACCGTGGTATTAGTGGAACGACTGATAAACGACCAGAGTTTCAACATATGATAGACGATGCAAAAAAGGGGAAATTTGATGTTGTTATTGTTCATAAATTTGACCGTTTTGCACGTAGCAGATATGATTCGGCAATCTATAGGAAAGAGTTAGACAAGCATAATGTAAAGTTAATTTCTGTAATTGAAAATTTTGGGGATTCACCTGAGATGATTATCTTGGAAGGGCTGTTGGAAGCTATGTCAGAGTATTACGTAGTTAACCTTGCACGTGAAGTGCGTAAAGGATTAAAAGAAAATGCTCTTTCCTGCCGACACACTGGTGGAACTCCATGTCTTGGATATGATGTTGATAGAGATACGATGAAACTTGTTGTTAATGAATGGGAGGCTGAAGCGGTTAAATTAATTTTCAAACTATATCTTGAGGGATATGGGTATTCTTATATTATTGATGAACTTAACAAAAAAGGATATAAAACAAAAAGAGGTTCTAGCTTTGGGAAAAATAGTTTATATGAAATTTTACATAACGAAAAATATACTGGAATATACGTGTATAATCTATCGGCATCCAAAAATGCACAAGGAAAGTTTAACAGACATAAAAGCAAGTCTGATGAAGAGATAATACGAATTGACGGTGGTGTACCTCAAATAATATCTGCAGAAGATTTTCAAAAAGTACAACAAATGATGAAAGCAAGACAGAAAAAAACTGCTACATTTAAAGCAAAACAGGAATATTTGTTATCAGGTAAAATTGTATGTAATGAATGTGGTTGTACCTATGCAGGTAATTCTCGAAAGGCAAATCCAACGCATCCTATATATATTTCATATCGTTGTACCAAAAGGAATGGTAAAGTTAAATGCAAAAATCCTGAAATTCAACGGGATTTAATTGAATCAATAGTTCAAAAGAAATTAGCAAGTAAGGTTTTTGATGAAAAGATATTACCTGAGGTTATTGGCAGATATAATGAATTTGCTGTTTCAAAAAATACCGAACTAATATCCTTCATTACTATGATTAAGGATAAAATCGCTGAAACAGAAAAAGGTATTGCAAATATAGTAAATGTAATTATGCAGACGGGTTCGGTGGCATTATCAGATAAGCTAAAAGAATTAGAATGTGATAAAGTAAAATTCGAACAGACATTGCAAGAAAAACAGAGAGAATTATCCGAAATGACAGTGGATGAAAAAGTATTGAAGCAAGCTTTCAAAAAGGCTAAGAAAATGCTTGAATCGGGAACGCTCTCTAACAAGAAGGCAATTATTGATCAATATGTGAATAAGATTATATTACATAGGGATAAAATAGTGATAGAATTTAATATAACCGATACATATACAATAGCAGAAGAAATAGAACGCTCTTAGATGTTTAAACTATCATTGCAAGCTAAAGAACACAGTGAAAGTCACTGTGTTCTTTGCGTTCTACATTTATATAATATCTTGTCACTAGCTTGATATGCATTTCATTATCATCCTGTATTTTATGTTACATTTATATTAATTTTTTAAAAAAGCATTGACATACGTATTAATACGTGTTATAATGTAATTGTAATATGGAAGCGGCATACTACTTATTATAATATTTGATGAAAGGAGAGCGCTGCCTATGCCAATGAAACCCCGAGAAATGATAAAGCTATTGCGAGATAATGGATTTATCGAAGTATCGCAAAACGGTTCCCATAAAAAGATGGTTAGGGCTGAGACGAATACGACAGTTATTGTACCTGTACATAGTACGGAATTGAAAAAGGGAATTGAAAAAGCAATATTAAAGCAAGCGGGATTAAATTAAAAAATTGAATTAGAATAAGAATTAATGGGGATTTAGAAAACAAATGGTTTTAGGAGCGGTATGTGATAATTCGTTTGCAAACCGCATAACCTAAAATATATTAGATATATATGTTTGTTTGTTGTGCAAATTTTGGGATTAGTTTTGGTAAAACGCTTTACAACTAGATCAAATATGTACAAAAAGAAATAAGATTGGAGGGGCGAAAAGTGAATAAAACTTATTATTATCCTGCGGTTTTTACAAGGGAAGATGTTGGTTTTTCTGTTAGTTTTCCTGATCTTCCGGGTTGTTTTACCCAGGGAGATACTATTGAAGAAGCTTATAAAATGTCTTCTTCCGCAATTGGATTATATGCACAAAATGAAGAGGGTGACTTTGTTTTTCCGGAAGCTAGCGCACCCAATGCTATTAAATTAGAAAAAGATGAATTTTTAGTTCTTGTTGAGTTTGATCTGGTAGAGTATTTAAAAAATACAAGTGAAAAAGCTGTTAAGAAAACATTAACTATTCCATCATGGCTTAATAACTTGGCAGAACAAAATAATGTGAATTTTTCTAATGTATTACAAAATGCACTCAAAGAATATTTGAATGTAAATAGCTAATGCAGCCAATCCACCATCAGATACCAAGACAGACACTCCACTTTCGTTTGGAGTGTCTGTTTATATGTGATAAAAGTATAGATATATTGTGATAATACAAATGAAAAAGCACAGTGATTTTTCACTGTGCTTTTTTGTACCATATGTTGTGTATATGGGTGGCGGAGAAGGAGGGATTTGAACCCTCGCGCCAGTTTCCCGACCTACACCCTTAGCAGGGGCGCCTCTTC
>JAZKZV010000015.1:0-19118 GCA_045612845.1 Clostridia bacterium | reverse complement strand
AAAAACTCATTGTTTAGACATCTTAATGTCTTGACAAGAACTCTGCACTGTTTACTTTTCAATGTACATCCTGTCTTTGCGACAGCTTTAATATTGTAACACAACTATTCTTAGTTGTCAATACCTTTTTTAAATTTTTTTAAAATTTTTTTAAAAAATATTTCATTTGTTTTTCAAGGCTGTCGAAAAACACAACTTCGTTAGTTTAACACATCTTACTCTCTTTGTCAAGGGGTTTTTTAAATTTTTTGTAACTTTTTGTCTTTTTGTGTATTATATCGTCATAAGTGCATTTATGATGTATGTTTTTATTTAATTTGTTTAAATTTATATAAACAGATATTACCCGCGAAAAATTATTTTTTGTATAAACACTTTACAAAATGGTAAAAAAATTATATAATATAATAGGTATATAATGGTTTTAATACCAAACCGTATAAGGAGAATTTTTATAATGAATATATTAGGAAGTTTTTTATCTCTATTGATAAGTGTGGTGTGTCGTCTTGTTGCAATAACAGGACACGAGGTTGCACATGGTTTTGTATCAGACAAGTTAGGAGACCCAACACCAAGACGCGAGGGCAGGTTATCCTTTAACCCGCTTGCACATCTTGATATAACCGGAACAATACTGATGCTTTTAACCGGCTTTGGTTGGGCAAGACCCGTCGCTATCGACCCGCGCTACTACAAAGACTCAAAAAAAGGAATGGCTCTTGTTGCAGTTGCAGGTCCGCTATCAAACCTTATTATGGCATTTATCGGGTTGCTTATTTATTCTGTTTTCTTTATTATAAATGTAAGAACAGGCGCACTCAATACATTAACTGGTTTTTTAGAAACATTTTCGATGCAATTTGCATACACAAATCTATGCTTTATGATATTTAACCTTATCCCTATCCCCCCACTTGACGGTTCACGAATACTTGGAATGTTCCTTTCTAACCGCACCTACTACAGTCTTATGCGATACGAAAGATACAGCATATATTTAATAATGGTACTCTCTCTTACAGGTGCATTTTCGAGAATTATAGGGACAGGGGTAGGATTTGTATTTAACGGAATAATAAACATATTAAACGTTTTTGTAAGGATGGCTTTGTAATATGAACTCAATGTTATACAAGCTCGACACATTTGAGGGACCTCTTGATTTGTTGTTGATGCTCATAAAAAAGAACAAAGTAAATATTTATGATATACCCATTGCGGAAATTACCGCTCAATATCTCGAGGCAATTGATGGTATTGAGTCTTCCGACCTGGAATATGCTTCTGAGTTTTTGGTTATGGCTTCTCAATTACTACTTATTAAATCAAGAATGCTATTACCACGCGACGAAGAAAGCGAGGAAGACCCACGTGAAGACCTGGCGAACAGACTTATTGAATACCAAAAAATTAAAGAGGCTTCTGTAGAGCTTCGAAAAACGGAGTTCTCGTCTAAATATATGGTTTTCCGAGAGGAAGAGGGTATAAAATTCCCTATCCCCGAATATACACATATTCACTCAATTAACGCTTTAACTGACGCATTCAACAGCATTTTGTTAAGACGTCTACGCGAAAGACCACCGGAAAAGCGCGCATTTTCAGGAATAGTCGGCAGAGAAAAGGTCAGCGTAAGCGACATGGTAAATAAAATAAAAAACAGACTCACCAACAAGAAACGACTTGGATTTAAAAGTTTGTTCGGCTACAACGACTCAAAACCCGAAATGATTGCTACTTTTTTGGCGGTACTTGAAATGATAAAGCTAAATCAGATTTGTGCTGATTATGATGAAAATACAGATGATTTTATCATAAGCGTAGGAAAGGAAAAAATATAACAATGAACAACATTAAATATGCAATAGAGGGCATTCTTTTTGCAGCAGGCGAGCCGGTAAAGGCAGCAAAACTTGCAGTTGTACTTGATGTAAATATCGACGAAGTAAAGATAGCGGTCAATGAGCTCGCGGAAGAATACAACGAGCAAAAAAGAGGTTTTAATATAATAGAGATACTCGACGGTTATCAGATTTGTTCACGTCCTGAATACTATACATACATTCAGGAAATATTAGGAGAACAAAGAAATCAGCCTCTTTCAAATGCCGCAATGGAGGCTCTGGCAATTATAGCATACAAACAACCCGTAACAAAAGGCCAGATTGAGCATATAAGAGGTGTAAACTCTGACGGTTGCGTCAACAGACTTTATGAAAGAGGTCTCATAGAAGAAGCAGGCAGACTTGACGCTCCGGGACGTCCTATTCTATATATTACAACCGACACGTTTTTACGTTGTTTTGGTCTTAAATCCCCATTGGATTTACCTCCTGTTGATTTTAAGGAAATAGTCGGGGACGAGCCTCATGACGGGCAGTTGGAAATAGAAGATACGGAAAATTAAATATGATTGTTTTATATATTGTACTGATAATTCTTGCACTGCTTATTACAGTTTCTCTTATACCTGCACGTTTTGTGTTTTTGATAAATTCTGATGGCACAACAATAGACCTTGGATATGCATTTTTCAAATCAAGACTTTATCCCACACAAAAACCAAAGAACAGGGATACAGAGAACAAAGAGACAAAAGAAACAGAAAATAAGCAGCAGAGTAAAAAGCAGTTTGTTATTTTAAAGGATTTATTTGATGAAATAATAAAAACCTCAAAACAGATTTTGCACTATATTTTTGCTCATGCTATAACTATAGAGGAGCTTACTATAAGTGCCACAGTAGGAACATCTGACCCTGCTGACACAGGCATGGTATGCGGTAGTGCATATGCGGCGATTTTTCAGGTATTGGGTTTTATGAAGCAGAATATGAAACTAAAAAAACATAGTGTAGATATAATTCCCGATTTCGATAACTGTGTTGTAAAAGGTGGTCTGCATGCCATACTGCACACAAATCTCGCACATGTTTTAATTATATCATTTATGCTTTTACCACTAATAATAAAATACAAATTACTATCAAGGAGGATAAAAAAATGAGTAACAACATTAACCAGATGCTCGACAGTCTTATGAAAAATATTGATGTCGTATCCAATACACAAAAGGTCATTGGCGACGTTATATCCATGGACGATGGCACAATTATAGTCCCCGTCTCAAAGGTTTCGATGGGTTTTGGCGGTGGCGGAAGTGATTTTGGCACTCCGGACAAGCCATCAAGCGGCGGAGGTATAGGCGGCGGTGTAAAGGTTACACCTGAGGCATTTTTGGTAATTACCAACGGCAATGTACGCCTCATTCCAATGGATGGCGGTGGTCCCTCACCACTTAACAAAGCAATAGATATGATTCCCGGTCTGATAGACAAGGTAAACGGATTTATTACAACAAAAAATGCCAAGAGAGAGGACAAAGCAGAGTGATTACACTAAAGGACAAAATCTTAAGCAATGTTGAAAAGCCAACCCGATACACAGGCGGAGAGCTTAATTCAGTTTTAAAAAATCCCGACAATGTAGATGTGCGGCTTGGTTTTTGCTTTGCGGACACATACGAAATTGCAATGTCTCATCTGGGACTTAAAATTCTATACCACACCCTTAACAACCGTGAGGATACTTTTTGTGAGAGAGTTTTTGCACCCTGGACAGATATGGAAAACGAAATGCGCACACGCGGTATGCGTCTTTTTGCGCTTGAGTCGGGCGATGAAATAACTCACTTTGATATGCTCGCATTCACACTCCAATATGAGCTTTCATATTCCAACATTATAAATATGCTCGATTTGGCACAAATTCCTATGCTTGCAAAAGACAGAGACGAAACTTTCCCAATTATATCTGCCGGAGGTCCCTGTGCATATAATATTGAGCCTATAGCAGATGTCTTTGACTTCGTTATTTTAGGCGAGGGCGAAGAAGTAATGCATGAGGTGATTGATGAATATACAGCATGGAAAAAGAGCGGCAAAAAGAATAAAAAGGATTACCTGCGAGCTATTGCAAAAATCGAGGGCGTATATGTCCCCTCTTTTTATGATATTGAATACAACGAGGACAACACAATAAAATCAATAACACCAAACGAGGATGTTGCTCCCCGTACCATAAAAAAACGCATTATGCGTGATTTTGACAAGACGTATGCACCGGACACCATAATAGTACCATTTGGCGAGGTCGTTCATGACAGAGTAATGCTTGAGGTAATGCGCGGTTGTATGCGTGGCTGCAGATTTTGTCAGGCAGGGTATATTTACCGTCCCCTCAGAGAACGAAAGCCTGATACACTTCTTAATCTTGCAGATAAGCTACTCTGTTGCAGCGGTTATGATGAAATTTCACTCTCATCACTTTCTACAAGTGATTTTAGTGGCTTGCCCGATTTAACAAACGGACTTTTAGATATTACCGAGAAGAAGAAAATTGGTCTTTCTCTGCCATCATTAAGAATAGATAATTTCTCACTTGAGCTTATGAATAAGGTTCAAAAGGTAAGAAAAACAGGTATTACCTTTGCACCCGAGGCAGGAACTCAAAGACTAAGAGATGTTATAAATAAAAATATAACAGAAGAAAATATTATGCAATCAACCTCAATGCTCTTTAAGGGTGGTTGGACGAATGTGAAATTGTATTTTATGATTGGACTCCCCACCGAAACGAATGACGACATAAGAGGAATTGCTGACCTGGCACAAAAAGTATTAGACCAGTACTTTGCAATACCAAAAGAAGAACGTGCTAAAAACATTAACATAACTGTAAGCACATCAAGCTTTGTTCCTAAACCTTTTACTGCATTCCAATGGGAACCGCAGGATAGCCGCGAAATGCTTATAGAAAAGCAAAATACTCTAAAGGGTGCAATTACTTCAAAGCGGATTAAATACAACTGGCATGACAATAAAACAAGCTATCTTGAGGGTGTATTTGCAAGAGGCGACAGACGTCTTTGCGATGTTATAATACGTGCAGTTCAAAAAGGATGCAAGTTTGATGGATGGGGCGAGCATTTTAATTTTGATTTATGGATGGAAGCATTTGATGAGCTTGGCATAGACCCCAACTTCTACAATGCACGCCAACGCGATTATGATGAAATTTTACCCTGGGACCATATAGATATTGGTGTTAAAAAGGATTTCTTTATAAACGAAAACGAAAAAGCGAAAGCAGAGAAAACCACTCCTCATTGCAGAGAAAAGTGTTCAAATTGCGGTATGGCATCATTTAAGAGCGGTGTCTGCACAGAAAGGAATAAAAATGAGTAATTACATTATAAAATATACACGTGATGAGCGTGTAAAATACATATCACATCTCGACTTTGTAAGATTATTCCACCGTGCAGTAAGACGCGCCGATTTGCCTTTTATGTTTTCGCAGGGATTTAACCCACACCCGATAATGACAGTTGCACAACCTCTGTCTGTTGGCGTTACATCTGATTGTGAGTATATGAGTGTTGGCTTTGACGGTGATTTTTCAAACGAAGAATTAAAGGAACGTATAAACAAAGCACTGCCTCCCGGATATTCTATTGCAGATGTTAAAAAGGTGAATTCAAAGAAGGAAATTGATCTTACAACACTGGACAGAGCAGTTTATATTGTAGAGCTTGAATATGAGGGCAATATAGACATTGATGAATTTTTATCAAATGACACTCTTACAGTTATGAAAAAATCCAAAAGCGGTATTAAGGAATCGGATATACGACCATATATATATAACCTTAAGCTTTTGGAAAAAGAAAACAATATAATGACCCTGGAAATGTGTATAGCTCTTGGAAACACATACAATCTTAAGCCCGAAACAGTTATTGACGCAATGGAAAAATACAGCGATAATTTTAAATGTATTTTCTTTAGTTCACATAGAAAGTCCATGCGCTCCGGGGACATAGAATATTAAAAAGGGACACAAAAGTTCAGTGGGGTATTTCTTAACGCAATACCCCACTGTTTTTATTTAATTGTTTCGATGCTTTTTCTTATATTCCATGCATTTTCTTCTAAAAGTTTTTCGGACTCCTCTGCAGAGAGGTTTGTTATATCTTCCACAATACTTATTACTCTCTTTTTAAGTTTAATATTAGAGGGCTTTAAGTTAATCATCAAATTCTCGTAAACATAACCTTGTTTTATCATAGCACCTGTTGATATTGCATTTAAAACAAGTTTATGAGCAGTACCTGCCTTCATTCTTGTTGAGCCTGTTACCACCTCTGCACCTGTGTTTGTGCATATAGCAATATCTGCACACTTAGCAAGAGGACTATCACCATTTGATGTTAAACCAACTGTCGTTGCCCCGCAACTTTTTGCATACTCTAATGCTTTTAGTACGTACTGTGCACCGCCTGCAACTGATATACCCACTATTACATCATTCTCTGACAGATTATATTTCTTTACATCCTCAACACCATTTTCCCCGCTATCCTCAGCACCCTCGCTTGCACTTCTCAGGCATACATCACCACCAGCAATTATTCCCGTTACCATATCAGGACTTACACCAAAAGTAGGCGGACATTCTGCGGCGTCAATTACACCTAATCTACCTGATGTTCCTGCTCCTATATAAAACAATCTGCCGCCATTCCTGAATGCTTTTGCTACAACATCTATAGTTTTTGCTATTTGCTCTGACTGCTCTGCAACTGCATTTACAGCATTCATGTTTTCCTCATTCATTATATTTACCATTTCCAAGGCTGACATTTCGTCTATATGCATTGTTTTAGGGTTCCTTTTTTCTGTATTCAGCATTTTTCTCTCTCCTCTTTTAAGCTGTTTATATATATTTCCTTTGCTCTTTTTACAGCACCTACAACCATCGGCTTATCCAAAACCTTAAATTGTATGTCCCCGGGATTTGTAAGCTTTGCATTAAGACGCTCTATTATGCTTTCTTCCTTTGTTATTCCGCCCGAAAGAACACACTCAACAGGTTTTGGTGAATTTTTAAAATGTTTAAGTCCGTTATCTAATATTTTTGCAACAGTCTCCATATTTTTATCTATTATATGCTTTGAGATTTCATCATTATGTTTTTTTGCACACTCAAAAACTATAGGTGCAAATGTTGCAATGTATCTCTTACCCTTTTTATATATTGTATTTAAAAACTCCTGGGGTGTACATTTCACCTCATCCTCTATTGCGGAATGAAGAACACTTTTTTGTATATGCCCATCAATATATGAATAATAAGACTTTATTGCATCAATTCCGATATCATATGCACTTCCGCCATCATCTATTAAGTATCCCCAGCCTGATTTTCTTATTCTTTCCTCGCCTTTTATAACAAACAAACATACACCCGTCCCAAGTATAAGTGAAAGTCCCTCCTCACCGCTCAGTCCGGCCTTTATAATGTTCTCGTTATCAGAATTTACATCAAATACCCTAAAACCCTCTGTTGCAAAGTATTCCTTTAACACTCTTTGATTGTTTTTATCTATTCCGCCCGCAATACCTGCAAAAACTGTAACAGACGAGTATTCAATATCTCCTAAAATATCATTTATCCCCTTAGAAAGAATTTTTGCACACTCATCTATTCCGATATCATACGGATTACAACCTATATCAATTTTTTCCTTTATTATATTTGCGTTCTCATCGCATAGCATATAATGGGTTTTTGTTCCGCCGCCATCTATACCAAGAAGATATTGATTTTGAGAATCCACCAATAAATCATCAATTTTTACTCTGAATGTTTTTGCAATCTGAACCATAGATTCAACTGAAGGCAGAGCCTTACCGCTCTCCCACTTTGCAACAGCCTTTTCGGAATAACCAAGTAACTCACCAAGATTTGCCTGAGTTAATTTCGCCTTTTTGCGGTACTTTTTAAGATTAACTGCAAAGCATTGAGATAAATTATCATTTAACATTTTCTTCACCTCTTTATATCATTGTATCACTACCGTTTTTAGTTGTCAACCTAATGTTTGTAGTAACAAAAAACAAAGACCACTACTATTAGTAGCGGTCTCGAAGGGGGTGTTTTATTTAAAATAGTCCCTGCGCAATCTCTTCTGTTGCGCAGAATACTACATTTTTATGATTTTGAAGTAGTGTTGCAGGAATCTGAGGTTGTACCTTATCGAAAAGCACGTGCTTAACTATTCCATGTTGCCATGGACGGTTAAGAGCTATATATATTGAGCGCGCCTCTAAAATCTGCTTCATACCTATTGTTATACACCATTCAGGCATACCTCTTAGGTCGCCTCTTTGGTATCCATACGCATTTATTGTCCTTGTTTCGCGTGTTATGGGAAGAACTCTTGTACCAAGATTTGCAAATTCCTCTGCAGTAATCGGGTCATCCTCTTCTGCAGCTTCGTTAAATGCAAGGTGTCCGTTAATTCCCAGACCGCCAAGACACAAATCAACACCACCAAGGTCTTCTATAAGCTTATCATACTCAGCTTCTTTACCGGGCATTGGGAAAAGTCTTTGGCTTTCGTCCATTAAAAGCTCAGGCTTTACCAATGAATAAAATTCATCATTCATTCTCTTATGAAAACTCATATAGTGAGTTTCATCAATAGGTGTATCAGGTGTTATTAAATACTCATCCATATTAAAGAAGTAAACATTCTTAAGTGATACATTAAAATTGTTTATCATCTTTGCAAGTATGGGATATTGGTCTGTAGGGCCAACAGGCACTATCATAACAGTATTTTTACCCTCTTTGTTGTTTTTCATGATTTCATTTAGCATACAAAGAGCCATATCAAAGTAGACACCCCATTCAGACTTCTCTGTTTTAAATAAAATATTACCTATTTTCTTATCCATACGAATTAAACCTCTTTTCCGTTTACTATTGTTTTAACAACATTTAAATCCTTATCCATAAAGCAGAAATCAGCATATTTACCAATGCTTATTGAACCAACCATATTATCTATCCCCGCCACCTTAGCCGGTGTCAGCGAGGCTGTTCTTATTGCATCAATAAATGGTATTTCTGCATCATTAACAAGATTTCTCACCATCTGGCTTATAGGCTGAATACTACCTGCATAACGGGTGTTATCTGGTAGTCTTGCCACTCCGTCTGATACAATAAACTGCATTGCATCCTTATCCTTATACGAGCCCAATGAGTAGAGTTTTCCGTCCATAGGCATTCCGCCCGCTCTTAGTGAGTCGGATACAACACACATTTTATCTGCACCCTTAATTTTATATACAAGTCTTGACATATCAGGTGTTATGTGGTGGTTATCCGCAATTAGCTCTACGCTTAACCTGTCGTCTAACAAGCCAAGTTCAAAAAGACCAATATCTCTTACACCATCACGCATTGCAACTGTCGACATAGCACACCACAAATGTGTACAGTGCGAAAGTCCCGCATCTAATACAGGTGTAATAAGCTTTTTTTGACCATCGTCGTGTCCGCCGGACACAACTATTCCGTTTTTGACAAGCTCCTCGGTCATTTTTGCAGCACCGTCAAGCTCGGGTGCGATAGTTACGGTCTTTACAATATCTTTATTCTTTAATATAAACTCATAACTATCCCTTGATGGAACTCTTAAATGGCTTTCGTGCTGAGCACCCTTGTTTTTAACAGACAGATACGGTCCTTCTAAGTGTACACCCATAATTCTACACTTTGTATCTTCCTTTTTTGCATACTCCCTGACAAACGAAACCATTTCTTCTATCTGCTCTACAGGTGCAGTTACAGAGGTCGGCAAAAGAGATGTTGTACCATTTTTTGAATGAAAACCGAGCGCCTTTTCGAATGAATCATGCGTAGCATCCATAAAATCTCCGCCACCGCCACCATGTGTATGTATATCAACAAGACCCGGACATACATACAAACCGCTAGCATCGATTATTTCCTTATCAACTGTATCTACGTTTCCGATTTCGGTAATAATTCCGTTGGTAACTCTTATGTCGCACTTTCTTTTTTCGTAAGGAGTAACTACAATTCCGTTTTTTATAATCATTTTGTTTCTTCCTTATTACTTCTTATTATAACGAATACCAGATATCCTCTAAGTACTTTTTAGCAAGCATAACGTCGTCTTCGGGATTTGCAAGACCCTCACGCTCTATTGTGATGTATCTGTCATAACCGATATCGTGAAGTTTTTTAAGCATTGCTCTGAAATCTACCATACCTTTGCCTATTGTAGTTTCTCTACCAAGAACTCTTGGCTCTGTTGGCACACAACCGTCTTTTCCGTGTACGTTACGTACATACTTACCAAATACGTCAACTGCATCGACAGGGTTACCATAACCATACATAAGTATATTTGCAGGGTCAAGGTTTACAAACAAGTTGCCTGTACCTACATCCTCTATAAGTCTTAACAGAGTTATTGGTGATTCACCACCCGTTTCGAATAATAAATTCATGCCAAGTCCCTTGCAGTAGTTAGCTATGGAATATACCGCCGCACACATAGTTCCATACTCAGGTGCAAACGGATTATTAGGAACAAAGCCTGCATGAATAATAATATCCTCTATACCAATCTCCGAGGCAAACTTAGCCGCTTGCTTTACATATGCAACTCTTGACTGTCTAAATGCCTCTACATTAACTCCGGCATTCTGATAGCCCCAGTATATATCCCACGTTGTTTCAGTATCATAAAAACCACAGAACATTGCAGAAATATCCACATTGTACTTCTCTGCTGCTGCCTTTATAATCTTTGCTTCTTCAAGGTCGTAGTTTTCGGGCTTGTATACAAGCTGACAGCTCTCAAAGCCTTTATCAACTATATCCTTAAAAGCTGCATCTGTGTCTCCTATGTTCTTTAAACGAAGAAATTTACCAAATTTCATAGCTTTGTCCTCCTCTATTATAGCTCGTCAATTTTAACGTATGTCTGTGTTTTTGCAGATTTGATTGCAGCCTCCAGAATTTTCTGACACTCTACACCCTGGTCAAGATGTGCTAAACACTCGTCTTCTTCGCCGCAAAGCATCTTAACAAATTCTCTTGACTGAACTGCCTGATATTTCTCGGGAGTTTCTACGCCATGTAACGGGTCATCCTTACCAAGTGAAACCTTTATGCTCGAACCGCCCGATTCACCTGCGTCGTTTACTCTTACTCCGTATATCATATATCCGTCTTCGCCATGAACTTCAAAGCTGATATTATCTTTTATGTTTTTAGCTACTCTCGAAATTCGCATTGTAACACTTGCACCACTCTTTGTCATAGCGTTAAGGTTACACCAGTCATCTGTTGTAACAGGAAGAATCTCATCACTATCCATAGCCTGACGCTCTGTTACGGTAATACCCATATTTGTGAATACGCCGTCAATTTCTTCACCCAAGAAACGTACTGCGTCTATCATGTGAACACCAAGGTCGCCAAGAACACCGCTACCTGCTCTTTTTTCGTCAAATCTCCACTCTAAACGTCTGCCTTCTATAAGACCACTGTCTTTAAGATATGTTAAGTGGATATTTCTTATTTTACCTATTTTTCCGCTCTTTACTATATCGCGCATATATCTGAAATCTGCCATGTATCTGTATGAGAAGCATACAAATGATTTTACATCAGAATTATTTGTCTTTTCCAATAAATCTCTTGTTTCCTGCAATGACACACCCAAAGGCTTTTCGATACTATATGACAAGCCAGCCGCAACTGCTGCCTCTGCCACCTTGCAGTGAACGTCGTTTGGAGTACAGATATCAACAGCGTCAACAAGTCCACTGTTTATTAAATCGTTATAGTCTGTAAATAAACTCTCGTCAGACAATCCAAGCAATTCCTTTGCCATTTCAAGCTTTTTGGGGTCAATATCACATACTGCTGTAATCTCTGCAATATCTTCACACTTCTTGTAACCCCCAAGATGTGCACCTTTACAAATTCCTCCAAAGCCAACAAGTCCTATTCTCTTTTTCATTTTACTTCATTCCTTTCATTTATATATTAAAATGATTTTTAAAATTTATCCAATATGCCATAGTCTGCATATTCAAAAATTCTCGCATCTCTATCGGGATTTATTGCAATTACAGTGCCTGCATTTTCGATAGCACAGGTATGATGAACTGCGCCCGAAATTCCCACTGCAATATATATTTTAGGTGATACACTCTTTCCGGTCAAACCTATCTGTGCCTCTATTGGCATCTCACCCGCATCTACTACTGCACGCGATGCACAAAACTCTGCACCAATCTCACTTGCAAATGTCCTGACTCTTTCAAGCTCATTTACAACGCCTCTGCCTGCAGATACTATAATATCGGACGCCTTGCTCACACATCGAACTGTCGCCATTTGCGGATTGGTTGTGCATACAATTTTTGCAATTATGTTGCCACTCCTTGCCGGGCGGTACATAAACAACGTTTCTCCATCAGTTTCGAGCTTAACACAATCAGCACATAAGCCTGTATTTAAGTGAACTGCAGCAATGGGCGCATTTTTGCGTCCCCAGAGGTCTGCATTCCACAAAATAACCTTCGGTTTTTTCTCTTGCGCCATCTGTGCAATCTTAACGGGGTCAGTTTCTTTTATAAGTGTAACTGTTTTTGCAATTTTCTTTGCTTCCTTTGCTACAATTTCGCCTACCGCCCACACTTCGTCAAACTTTATGTCGCAATCAGTTTCCTCGATTTGCGCACGCTCGGCTTTTACTAATTTATCTACTAATGGCAAAAGTTCATCTTTTGTTATAAATGTGCATTTTCTTTTACCTTTTTTGTTCTCGAAGGATTTTACCACTCTTGTGGGTGAACCACTAAGACCGCATTTTGAAACATCTGCCTCTATATCCTCTGCATTCCACTCGCATATAGGTTGTGTTTTAGAACGCATACGCGGAAATCTTAAAGCGTTAATTCTCTCAACACTTATTATTGCAGGAAGATTTTCAATCTCCTCGCCTGCTCTTGTTCTGCATTTTATCATAGAATCAACCGATAAAATTTCGAGAACATTTGTAATAATCGGCAAGTTCAGTTTTACCGATAGCATTGGCGCTGTTTGTGCAGTATCTCCATCTGTTGTTTGTCTTCCGCATATTATTAAATCATAATCAAGCTTTTTTATTGCCTGTGATAATATGTATGCGGTTGAAATTGTATCTGCACCTGCAAATTTGCTATCGCAAAGCCATACAACCTTTACACCAAGACGCGTTAATTCGCAAAGTATATTTTCGGTACTTTTGGGACCCATGCTTACTACAGTAACGTCTTCACTGAGCTGCAGAGCACTCTCAATAGCACTCTTATCGAAAATATTTATTTCGCCATCGCAAACCTTTGCACATACAACTATCTTCATTTGTATATGCCCTCCAATGCATCATGCACTGCTTTGTATTTTTTATATAATTCCTCGTACTGAGCTTTTTTTGATAAATCAGGCTTTGTTACTACCTCGACTTTTGAGCATGCATCAAGCGCAGCTTTTTCATCTTCCCAGAAGTTTGCCGCAACACCCGCAAGCATAGCGCTCCCGAATGATGAGTCGGATGTTTCTTTAACTACAAGCTCAACTCCCAGACAATCTGATAAAATCTGACGCCACAACGGACTCCTTGAGCCGCCGCCGATTACAGTTGCCCTTGTATTGTGATTTATATTCATACCATCGAGTGTTTTCATACAATCAAGCATAGACAGAGCAACACCCTCTAACACTGCACGTGTAAAATGTGCTTTTGTGTGTCCCCCACGTATACCGATAAAGCTTGCACACAAATTAGGGTCATTATATGGTGTTAATTCGCCATTTAAGTATGGATGATACATAAGTCCATCACAACCAACCTCAATATGCTCTGCTCCGCCATCAAGGTCTTTGTAGTCGCCTCCAAAAGTATCGCGATACCATCTGTAAGACGAAGCGCACGCCTTTGTAGCAGTGCCCGGATACCACATTCCATCAACAATATGTGAGTAGTTTATGAGGTTTGCATCCGGATGTGCCTTTGGGGTAATAACACAAATTCTGCCCGCAGTTGCAAGCTTTATTGTCATATCTCCCTCTTTTACTGCACCTGCGGCAAAAACCTCCATAACTGTATCGGTGCTGCCACAAATTACTTTTGTACCCTCACAAAGTCCTGTGTCTTCGGCAGCTTTTTTTGTTACTGTGCCTACTGTATCCTTCGGATTTTTAAGCTCGGGAAGTTGGGATATATTTATGCCGCACAAGTCGCATAGTTTCTCGCTCCATGTTTTTGTTTCCATATCGTAGAACATTGAGCCCTGAGCCTCAATGTGGTCTGTACAAAAATCACCTGTGAGCATATGCCTTACAAAGTCCTTTGCAAAAAAGATATGCTTTGTTTTTTCCAATATCTGCGGTTCGTTTTCCTTTATCCACAAAAGTTGTGCTATTGTCCATATTGTGCCTACACTGTGATATGACTTTTCCCTTATTAGATCGCCATAATTTTTGTTAAGGAAGTCAACCTGTTTTACACTTCTTATATCTGTCCAGTAGATTGATGGGCAAATAACATTAAAGTCCTCATCACACAAAACTGCTGTATGTGTTGCAGCGTCGAGTGATATACACACAATATCTTCACTTTTTATACCGCTGCTTTGCAGTATGCTCTTTATGTTATTTTTTGCCGCATCGTACCAATCCATAGGATTTTGCTCCACATATCCGCTTTTGGGATATAATGTCGGATATTCAGATGACGCGGTTTTTATAACCTCTCCCTCTTGCGAGAGTAGTGTTGCTTTTGATGAGCCACCGCCAAAATCTATACCGAGTACATATTTCATAGTATATGTCCTTTCATATCTTTGGTTAGTTGTTTAACCACTTATGCTCCTCATCTGTTGTCATATAAAAGCCTCTTACAGGGCCTGCCATTATCCATAGCATATAGTTCTTGTAACCCGGTGCACTGTGGAATGGGTGATACCCTCTTGGTATTTCTACAAAATCGCCTGACTTGACTGTATATGTTTCGTCAATGTCGCCCTCCATTGTATATACCTTTTGAATACCAAAGCCTTGTGGCTTGTCGAATTCATAATAATAGATTTCTTCTGTATTAGCTTCTGTAGGCATATTAGCATCATCATGCTTATGTGGAGGATAGCTTGACCATTGTCCGCCCTCTATCCAACATTCACCGATATATATCTGGTCTGCCTCAACTCTTTCGTCAAGAACAAACATTGCGTGTCTTTGCCAACCCGGCTTACCAAGTTCCTTTGAAACTACATCCTCAGGCTTTATCAAAACCGGTTTATGATCATTCTTTGATGGGCACTTACATACCGTTACAGAAACTTCGCCAACACCTGTTATTGTAAACTCTGTGTTTCTTGGAACGTATACACATGTTGCATTACCATCAAAAACAGTTTCTCTTTCACCGATATTTTCGTACTTGAAGCCCTTACCCTCAACAGTACACTTACCGCCTAAAATAAGCAAACCATATTCCTTGTCTGTTTCGTTATATACTTTCTTTTCGCCATCTGCAAGTCTTACCATATCTATTTCAACGTTCTTGCATGGGCTATTCTCTTTTGTTATAATCTGAGATTTGCCATATTTTTTATTCCATGTTTTCTTTAAATTCATTATATCCACGCTCCTTTAAAAATTCTATTACCTCATTATACAGAGGAACTCCTGCTCTTGCACCTACCTTTGTGCATTTTAGTGCTGATACCGCACTCGAGAAAATACAACATTTATAAAAATCATATCCCCTTGTAAGTGCATATGCAAATGCACCATGGAATACATCTCCGGCACCGTTTGTATCTACTGCATTTACATTAAATGCTTCGTAGTGCCTGCACTCCGTACCATCATACATATATCCGCCATTTTTTCCGTCTGTAATAACTACAACGTCGGGGTTATATTTTTTGTACAATTCCTCTGCGGCAGATTTTGCATCTGTTGTATTTGTAATGCCTGTTGCAAACTCAAATGATGGTATTAAAATATTTGCAACCTTAAGCATTTTTTCAACATTTTCGTACATACCACCGGCATCATACAAAACATCAACATTATTTTCACGGGCAAGCTTTGCAGCGTCAAGTGCCGCATCAAGCTCATTACCGTCAACCATTAACAACTTACTGTTTAAGACAACCTCTCTTTGACTTTGGCTTAGTTGAAGTTTTGGAACATTGCCTCTGTCGAAAACTATTGTCCTTGTTTTTTCTTTGTCTGATAATATCACATATGAAGAAAAAGATGCAAAGCCATCGTGAACATCACAATTTTGGGTGGAAATATTATAGTTCTTAAAGTCGTTCTTTAAAAACACTCCACCCTCATCATCGGTAAAATTACCGATAAATTCACACTTTGCACCTAATTTTGCCGCAGCAACCAGACCCGTCGCGGTGGGACCGCCACCGCAACGCATCAATTTATCTGCTTTTAATTTTGTGTCCTCATCAGGATATTGGGATACACATATCAATGTATCGTATACATTTGCACCAATTCCAACTATTTCACTCATGAGATTATGCCTTTCCGTTTGCTTCAACTAATCTGATTTTTTCTATTGCAAGCTTTTTAACTACTTCAATAGGATGTTTCATAAATAAATCGATTGCCAAGCTTCTGTTGGGGTCGTCTAATGTTTCTTTTGTACCCTGGGCAAAAGCACAACAAACATCTGTACCGATATTCATTTTACGGATACCTGCTTTTATTGCAGCTTTAACCTGATCATCAGGGATTCCCGAACCACCATGAAGTACAAGCGGAATTCCGTTTGTTGCCTCTCTTATAGCTTTTACTCTGTCTATATCAAGCTTTGGTGTCTTCTTGTAGTGTCCGTGTGCATTACCTATTAAAACTGCAAGACACACAACATCAGTTCTTTTAACAAACTCTGCGGCCTCAGCGGGGTCTGTAAATTCTTCCATTGCATCATCATTTACACTACCTACATGACCAAGCTCACCCTCAACGTCAACATCGATAGCACCACAGATATCAACAATGTGCTTTGTAGTATCAACATTTTGTTCAAACGGATGAACAGAGCCATCATACATGATACCTGTTGCACCCCAACGAAGAGCCTTCTGAACCTCAAGTTCTGACGGACCATGGTCTAAGTGGAAGCAAACAGGGACTGTTGCCTTTCTTGCCGCTGCAATGATTGCAGGGCAAAGGTAATAACCAACCTCTTCGTTTAAAAGTCTTGGATATACCTGAATAATAATTGGCGCTCTTTCTTCTTCGGCAGCCTTTATAACACCCATTACTGTTTCGGTGTTGTATACATTAAATGCAGGAATTGCATAGCCGCCTTTTTCTGCCATATCAATAATTTCTCTTAATCTTACAAGCATGATAACAGAGCCTCCTCAACTGTCAGTAAGTCAACATTTTCAGGCTTTGTCTGGGCAAGCTTGACATAGTCTGCCGGACATGCTGTTACAACTGTCTGTGCATCCATATTTGTTGCATTTATCCATCTCTTTTCGGCAACACTTGTCATTACATCTTCCATATACTCATTCATTACAAGATTACCTGCAATCATTGTATGTTTGCCATTTAGAAGCATTTCGCGATTTTCGCCCATTGCATTAACTATTTTTCTTAGCGGTGCATCCTCTTCCAATATTCTTCCAAGTGATGGTGGGTCTTGAATTGTAAATGCCTTATCTGACTTCTTAATATTTAGCTTATCAAGGTTATCTGCTATAAATGAAGTAAAGGTAACAACCTTAGCCTTCATATCTATTCCCCACTCTTTATATTCACGTATAAACATTTCTGCATCAAAAGGATCATAACATATTACTGTGTCATAATCAAGTGCTTTTGCAGTGTTCTTTACAATTTCCTGAGTTTCACCAACTGCACCAACCATGAAGTTCATATGGTATCCGCTTGATGGCTCATTTTCCATAACAGTAAAGTCAACACCCATTTTCTCTAATAGTTCAATAGCCTTTATAGCCTTATCGGGAGTTTTGTATATAGCATCCTGTCCCAGGAACAAAAGTGTTTTTGAATCTTTAAGTGTCTTTATTTTCTCAGTAAGCTTTGCATCCTTATCCAAGCCATATATGTTACCCTTTTCCTCGAATTTATCGAGCATTACTTCTATGTACTGAGGTAACTTGTTTTCAAGTGCAGCAATCTTTCTTGCTTCCTTTGTAAACATTACAGGGTCCCAGCCTGTAACACAGTCTGCCATACAGCCTGCGCAAAGACAACACTCATATACATTATCTATAATATCGTCCGAATACTCAACTGCATCACGTGCAACAAGAGAAAGTCCCAAAGCTCTTGCTCTTGCAGTATTTCTTTCCTGACCTGTTGCATTTCCGATTGGACATACATGATGACACATCCAGCAGAAACGACAGCTATCTATATGTTCTTTCGCTTTTTGTGAAAATTTCATTACAAATCATTCCTTTCTGTCAATTAAAGACCTAATTTAAACGGATTCATAATACCATTCGGGTCAAGTTGTTTCTTGATACCCTCAAATACCTGCATTGCAGGACCGTACTGTTCCTTCATAAGTCTTCCAAGCTTAATTCCAACACCGTGGTGGTCGTTTACAACACCGCCGTTAGCAAGCGCAGTTCTTACACCGCAGTTCCAGATTGCCTGGTGAAGTCTTAAAGCTTCGTGCGGGTCTTGCGGAACCTTATCGCCATCAACGATAAATCTGTCGTAAATCATACATCCCCATTCATACCAATGCGAGAAGTGAGCTATAAATTTAGCCTGTGGGAAGTTTGTTTCGATAGCTTCTTTCATCTTCCAATAGATGTTTTCAATCTTGTCATATGGAGCGATTGTATCCATAGTACCAAAGCACTGTGGCAAGTCCATCATATGTCCCGGATAGAAGAATGTAATCTTTTCTTTCCACCATTTTTCACCATATTCACTACCTAAATCCTCTGCTCCGTACTTAGCAAAAGTTTCGAGAAGAATCTTCATTTCGAGGTCTGCCATTTCCTTAACACGCTCTACTGCAATATTCATAAATGCGCCCTTCTTTTCTACACCGACAATCTTCTTGATTAGTGATGCAGTTTCTGCCTCATCATAAAGACGCATAACAGATGGCTTGAATTTTTGCAGAAGTTCACGTCCTGCATTAAATGC
>JAZKZV010000014.1:0-40691 GCA_045612845.1 Clostridia bacterium | reverse complement strand
GGTCGGAGTGTCCCCTCAAACTGACCTTTCACAATGGTTGACTGTCCGCAGTAGGGACAAACCGTTGAACCCAAGGTGTCATCACCTGTAATCTGTGCCCCGCAGGATGGGCAGTTGTAGTTTGCAAGATTTATCTCACTTGTGTCCTCATAACTTCTTGGCTGATAATTTTCCCAATTATACTTGGACTCTCCACCCGCTTCAGCCATACCTTCGGTCATTTGCTGCATTGTTTCTACCGGGAATGTGTTATCACAGGAGTCACAACGAAGCTCGTTTCCGCCAAACACAAGCGGTGCACCACAACATGGGCATTTGTAACTGTTAATAGTTTCCATAAATCCTTACCTCCTTTAATTTGTCTTTATATCACTCATTGCCTTTACAATTTTCAAAATATACGTCTTCGGTCGAAAAATCAACATATTTATTATTTTCAAATTCACAGTTCTTAAAGTGAACCTTTTCCGAATCATATGAACCTACTAAAGATGAATATTCTCCGCTTTCGTTACCCTTAATCACCGAATTGTACACACCTACATTTGAGCTTTCGCTGATTGAGAACATAGAAAATTCCTTTGAATCTCTGAAAATACAATTATCAAAGAAAATGGATTCGCACTTCATCAAATCAACAAGCCCATATGTACATTCGTAAATTTCTGTGTTATTAACGTCCATCCTACTTGAGTTTACTGCTGTTACACCATATGTTCCGCAACCATAGAGATGGCAATCATCGATAATGATGTCTGAACAATCCTCAAACCTCAACACTCCGCCAAGACAATAACCCGGCTCAATGGTATGACCTGCCGTGATGTTTTTAATCGTGATATGGTCGCTGTACATAAACGAAAGAACATTAGCATATCTCGGTTCAATAACTATTGTTGCCTTCTTTCCTTCAGCACCTTCCAAAATAAGTTCAGTGGTCTCAAACAAAATATATTCTGCTCCGTCATATGGGTCTTGTGTTAAGACATGTGGATTAGAAGCCATGTCGGTTACTTTTGATAAGTTATATTCACCCTCTGAAAGAATTACTCTTCTATAACTTCCGATTGCTTCAAGAAGTTCTTTTGCGTTATTTACCGTAACTGTTTCATGTTTGACTATTTCCGCCATATAATATTCCGGAAGCCATCTTACTACGCAACCAAATTCCTCGGATATCAGTCGCAAAGGAACTAATGTTCTTCCTTCTGTTATTTTAGCTGAAACATCCATCTGCTTTTTCGTACCATTTTTTAAATATTCTTGTTTTCCAATAAAAAGCTCCAGTGTTTCGTCGGCGTTTTTGATTTCGACCCTGTTGTTATCTCCGTCCCACATAACTTCATAGTTCAAGTTTTCAGATACGGCTCTTACAGGAATTAGGGTTCTGCCGTTTTCAATAACAGGTGCAACGTCAAATTCTACCAACGTTCCGTTAATGATTACTTTTGGTGCAACATCTTTTTCGGCAAAACATTGCAAACTCAATGTCAGGAAACCCAAAAACACCATAATTCCGATTTTCAATACTCTTTTTTTCATATTAGTAACCCCCATAATAAAATTCTGCCAACTCTTTCTAAGGTGCTTCGAGTTCTTTAACCCTTATACCGCACTTTGGACAATAAACCATTGATTCCGAAAGCACACAGCCGCAATCAGAACAACTCTTATGCTGTGCTCTGTAATAATCATAAAGGTTTACCCCCGAAAGCCTCGTTCCACATTTTGAGCAAAACATTTTTCTACTCGACTCAATCGAATGACATTCCGTGCATACGGTTTTGCTCTTCATCACATCTGCACCAAATCCACATTCGGAAAGTGTGTTATTTCTTTTAATTCTTTCAATTATCTTCATCAAACTCACCTCCGTACATTAACCTAACTCCGCATTTACGGCAAAAAGTTTCAGAATCTTCCGTTTTTGTGCCACACTTTGGACAATATTCGGGAATATCTTCGATTGGTGAACAACGCACGCAGTTATGAACATCAGGATTATACATAACATCCGATACCCAAATACCGCATTTATGGCAAGGGTTAAAATGCTCTTTTCCTTCCGTTTCCCAAACCGTCATCAATTCTTTTTCAGAATCAGCATCATTATAGGTCGCAGTTTCAATGCACAATGCTCCGGACAAATCGCAAAAAAACTGATAGATATTTCCTCCCGACGTGCTGATAATATTGTAATCAGCCGTTTTCTTTTGGTTATTCATATACTGTTCACTCCTTTCCAAGAAAAATATTGTTGTCAAAATTAACGGTTCCTGCAAAACTAATGTTTCTTTCAAAAATTTTCAAAATTTGCCAAAAATGTTGACTGAAACAACTTTTTGTGTTATAATAAATAAGTTATATTATAAATGCAATTTATAACTTTTCAGTTTCACGATACAACTTTTGGATACACTGCACCCAACCTACAATAGGTATTATAACATATAATACCTAAAAAGTCCCCACCCCTTTGAAAAATTTTGGGGTAGGAAAACGCACTTTTTTCATAAAAAAGGGTAGGTTTTGGGGTAGGTTCGGTGTGAATGACATAAAAACGTCCTTAATCGAAGGAGAAAAGCAGTATGAATAAATTAAAATCCGTTTTTTCGGTTTCGCTAATTTTTGTACTCTTATTTTTATCCGGTTGCACTCCAATCGGAGATAAAAATCAAAGTATGACAATCGTGTATATGGCAACCACATTTTTTGCTTTTTTATTACTAATCGGATACCACTTCGGTATAAAGAAAAAGCAACCGTGGTTTTATGTGCTGTACACGGCAGTTCTTGCAGTAAATATTGGTTATCTGACATTGGCAATGGCAGACACGTTGGATACGGCTCTTTGGGCAAACCGCATTGCATATCTCGGTTCTGTATTTCTGCCACTTTCAATGCTTAAATCAATACAGAAAATCTCAAAATTAAAATATCCAAAATGGCTTAGTCCTGTCCTTATCGGAATTTCTGCTTTTGTATTTTTTGTGGCAGCAAGTCCCGGTTGGCTTGATATTTATTATAAGTCAGTAACACTTGAAAACGTTGGTGGTGTTTCTGTTCTAAACAAAGAGTACGGACCATGGCACAGTATCTATCTTGTGTATCTTGTGGGTTACTTTGTTACTATGCTTACAACAGCTATTCACGCCGTTGTGAAAAAGAAAATAGATTCTACCGCCCACGCTGTTATTGTGTTGGTTGCGGTATTTGCAAACATCTGTGTATGGCTGACAGAACAGCTTGTTAAGTTTGATTTTGAGTTCCTATCTATTTCTTACATAATCACTGAGGTTTTCCTTCTCGGAGTATATTTGCTGATTCAAAATCAGGAACAAATCATTGTAGCTTTGAAGGATCAAATCACACAAAATACAGCTCAACCTCAAGTAGTAACCACCGAGTTGAAAAAAGAATCGAGAGATTTCGTAGAGCTTTGCAACTTCATCTCCTCTCAGTTACCTGATTTAACAACAAGAGAAAGAGAGCTTTATGACTGCTTTATTGCAGGAAAATCCACAAGCGAAATTTTAGTTGAACTTGATATTAAGGAAAACACTTTGAAGTTTCACAGAAAAAATCTTTACGCAAAACTCGGCGTTACTTCACGAAAACAACTCGTCGAGTGTGCAAAAGCGATAGAACTTGCAAGCGTTAAGGAGGACTAAAAACGGATGACACTTTCTGATAGATTAAATAAAATAATCGACGAGCAAAACATCTCAAAATTAGAGTTCGCCCGCCGTATCGGTGTAACTAAAAATTATATTTATATCCTTACAGGCAATAGCAGAAAGGATACCAATCAAAATAAAGTAATATCACCAACCCTCGCAAAAGTAATTGCACTTGAATTCGGATACGATGAGAATTGGATATTAAATGGCGATGAATAATTAAATATATGATAAGAGCCTCCGAAGAACTATCCCCGGAGGCTCAATTTTTTGTGTCTTATTTTACTAAATCTTTGAACGCTTTATCTGCCTTAAATGCAGGAACCTTGCAAGCAGCTATTTTAATCTTTTCGCCTGTCTGCGGATTCTTACCTTCACGGGCAGCTCTTTCACGTGCTTCAAATGTACCAAAACCAATTAAGGAAACCTTATCTCCGGCTTTAACTGCGTTCTGTACGCCACCGATAAATGCGTTTAATGCTTTTTCAGCATCCTTTTTTGTAATGCCTGCTTCTTCAGCCATAAGTGCAACGAGTTCTGTTTTATTCATAATAAATATTCCTCCTTAAGTTTTTATGATGATATTTTATTATATTTTTTGTAAGATTACAAGGTGTTTTGAAATACTTGGTAATTATTATGTCGTAATCATAACATTTATAATTTCTTTTCTCTTCCTTACGGCATAATCATAAGCAATTGCCGTTCCACTTTTAGGTTGATAGTCCGTCAAGTCTCTACGGCTGTTTTTGCGTCGAGGTGGTGTATAGTTTTCATCGTAGTAAACTATACAGAACTCAGAGTTGTTAATCATTTCCTGGTTGCGTTCTACATAAGAAGCTTTTCCCGCCTTTTCTATATGCCCGGAAAATATGTATCTTCGTAATGCTCGAGCAGGCTATCTTCGTACCAATCGGGAATATGTTGAAATGATGATCTGACATAAACACGCTTTATGTGGGGATATTTTTCTTTCAGGTCGGTTACAACCTTATGGCATAAGTCATCAAATTCACTTTTGCTGCCGAAGAGAAAGGCGTCCACTTTTTCATTTACGATTAAATTTTCTATAATTCCGCACAGCTTGTTTTTCAATTCTTCCGTTTCATCAATCTTTCTGTGACCGAAGAAACAGCAAGTTTTTTCTTTATCGATATCGGGCATATTTTGACTCAACTCCCATTAGCACACATAATCAGCATTATGTGTGTAACCAAGACGGCTAAAACAAAAAAATCACCCTTGTAGGTGATTGCAGTTACCACAAATTCAAAAGAGCCTCAGACCAATGAGTTCGATTTTTTCATTGGTCTATTTGCTATGTGCAAATTTTATAAATTCGTTCTATTTATCTCTGAAACATTGACCTTTCCTTGTTACGAATACACTTCCCGAAGCGATATGCCTTTCCTTTATATATTTTTTAAGCAGTTGGCAGAGTTCCCTCGGTAAGATTATCATTCGTATTTTGCCTTTTAATTTCACTTGTGCCTGACCGCAATTCACAGCGTCGGTTGTGATGTAGGATAACTCACTTACACAGATTTCTGTAGCACATATCGTCTGCATGATGAGATAGAGTCTTTCATTCTTTTTACTCTTTGCCGCTTTCAAAAGTCTTTCATACTCAGTCTTGGTCAGTTCCTTTTCACTCTGACAGAAGATTTGCCGCTGCACTTTTAAATTCTTAACCTTGAGGTCATATCTTTCAATGTAATTGAAGTATCCATTGAGGGAAGACAGAATGGTGACAGAGCATTTTTCTTCCTCGATTAAATAATTTTTGTAGTCTTTAATAGTGCGTTTAGTAATTTCATTCATTTTCAACAACTCCTTTGATTTTATTTTACCACCAATGATAAAATATATAAGGGTTGTCAATGTTTCAGTATTAAATTCAAAAGGCGATTGCACATTCATTAACCGAAATGCAATCGCCTTAAGTCATTCGTGTGCTTTAACATAATTATTTCACCTCCTGTTGACACAAAGCATACCACAGAAATTTTGATAAGTCTACGAAGTAATTTTCAAGGACTTATCTTTGTTTTCAGCATATTAAATTTTGATATGCCCGATATAAAAAACAACCGTATTTATATATCAATTACTTCGTAAATTGCAATCACAATTTCAACATAAAAGTTTTAATTTAAACGTATTTAATTTGATTGTGCCGGCAGAAAAAAGCACCTCTGCCGTTGTACTCAGCAGAGGTGAATTTTTTTCATAACATAATCCAAATTCTTGTGGGCGTTATCGTTTGCAAATGAGAAGATATTTTTCAATAAAATCATCCCATTCAATGCCGTATGACATTTTAAGAACAGCTCTTATTTTGTCGGGTTCAATAATTGATGTAGTTATCTTCTTACAGATTTTATCTTCCATATTTTGAAGCTTATTATATAGTTCTGCAAACACATTTTCATTCACATATTCCATAGTTGTTTCATCTTTTAAGTGTTTGTTATAGAATTCCAGAGCTGTAATTACATAATCTGTTTTATTAATTTCTTTCTGACTTCTTATGCGATTTCGTTCACATTCTTTGTATAATTCATCGCTAATCCATACGCTTAATTGCCTTCCATTTTTGTGTTTTCCCATTGAAAATCCTCCTTTGTTGATATTTAAAATTTAGCACACGCTATAACCCTTTTAACTGTGCGGTTTTATGGCATAATAGCACACAAAAATTATGAAAAAACCATAATTTCCGACACCGCTCAAAACACCACCTGAATGGCTCAACCATCGCAAAAAACCAACCATTTTCACCAAAACAGCACCAACCCCTCATTTTCAGCACCACCCCGAACGGCACTGCCGGTCGGTGTTTGACCGCACTGGAGGCGTTCTACGACACCAGTGCTTTTTCCTGCTTCATTTTATTCCCCCCGATTTTTTCAGCTTAATTGAGTTCATTTTTAGGCGGTAATTTTGCCAATTTCACACTGCTATTTTTTATTGCACGACATTTATGTTGCATTCGTAACTTATTTTCCTATATGGTTCTTTATCCTACGTATATGCATAACTCGAAAGAATTTCTGTTCCTTTGTAGTTTGTAAGACTTGTTAATCTCGAAAGACCGTCATATACATACTCGGATTTTAAAACAGAGCCATCTGTAAGTGCAGGATATGTTACAGATTTGAGCTTACCATCATCATAATACTCATTAACGACAATATTCGACATCATTTATAAAATCAGTGAACGATTTAGATGCCACTCATAAAATTGTGTCTATTTCATTCAAAATATTTGAGCAAAGCCTACCCTTTATGCTTTAATTCTAATCAGGAATAACCTCATCTCCGTGTTTTTCCATCCATGCGACAGCTACATCATACGCTTCATAATCTAAATCTGCCATAGTATTGGTATGAAGTACAACCCCTTCAATTTCACCTTTCAGCAATAGCTCCCGATAATAGTCTAACTGCCATTTTACCGCATCTCCGGTTGCTTGTTTTGCTTCTCCAAAATTGTAAAGATAGCATCCTACCATGCGACGGGTTTTCGGCGTATATTTTTTGAATATTTCAAATTTCTCAGGAATTAACGGAACATCGCTTTCCTTCCATGTCCACATAATCACGCCATCAAATTCATCCATATAAGGCTGAAATTCTTTATCCTCTTCTTCATTTAAACCAAACTGGAAAGTATATAAAACCATCCAGGAATCAAGCTTGCGCACATCGTTGTTATGAAGTTTTTTGTTCATTTCTTCTAACATAGACAGCGGCAAGTTTTTATACCTTGGCTCACCGTTTTTGTCGGGACTTTTAAAATCATCTATAACCACGCATGAGATATTAGGAAATTCTTTCGCTTCTTTAATAATTCTGTCAATATGTTCCGGTTCTTTATATGCATTAAAGCATTCCCACCCAACTTGTTTAAGGGTTTTAAAGGACTTATTATACTGCCGTCTGTTTACATCAACGCCTACCGGCACCATAAAAGTATTTGAAACCCCCAAATATAGACATCCCTCCATTGGAGTCATTCTTGATACATCCGGACATCCAAAATCCCCCGCATTTAAATTATACCTACCTTCAGGATGTCCCCACAACCAGAATTTATCACGTAATAACATTTTTTATTCCTCCTTATTGATTTTTTGATGTTTATAAAGTATAATATGTATAATGTAATTTTATAATAATACTTTCCACTATTAAATTCAATGTATAATCAAATACATAATATGGAGTTTTGACTATGTATAAATCGAACAAGAATTTATGTGAATTAACAAATCGAATAACAACAAACCTGATTTTGTTCGGATTTGCTCGTGTAGACAGCTCGTGGAACGGAACAGTTTTAGCACCGCTATATTCAAGGCTTTACTATATAACTGACGGAAATGCAAAGATTTTTTTTAAAGACGGAAGAGAAATAGTTCTTTCCCCCAAAAATTGGTATTTGCTACCCAGCGGATGCTCTTTTGATTTTAATTGTGAAAATCATATGGAGCACATATATTTTCATCTGAAAATTTGCTCATTTGACGGACACGATTTGCTACAGAATTGCAATGCGCCCATCAACCTTGAAGAAATCGACTTTAATTACTTAAGCTTAACAGAATATTTAAATTACGACGATATTTTAAGTGCTCTGTATTTGAATCAATTCGTTGAAAATGTATTATTTACCATTTTAATTAAAAATAACATTCCGCTAAAAGAAAAGACGTTTTCTCCGTGTGTTTTAGATGCTATATCCTATATCAGCAACAATCTTTCTTTACAACTTTCTTTAACCGATATTTTAAAAAATACTTTTGTTGCTAAAAGCACTCTGACAAAACACTTTAAAAAAGAAATGGGAATGTCAATACACGAATATATTTTTGATAGAGTTATGTTTGAAGCAGAACAACTGATTCGTCAAAACAAAATGTCAATAGGAGAAATAAGTGATAAATACAAATTCTATGATCAATTTTATTTTTCCAGATGTTTCAAGAAAAGATATGGACTTTCTCCAATTGAATATCGAAAAACAAAAATGATATAGATTAATTAGACCAATTTAGCGTGCATTAGCACATTTAGCTCGCCGTCAGGCGAATTTAGCTGAAAAAAGACTATTCCGAAGAATAGTCTTTTTTCAGGAAGATCCGAATAGTTTAGATGCCATTCGCAATTTTCATATCAAGTTCATACTTAATCTTATTTAGAAACCTTTTCCATTCATTATTATCCACAATACTCTCGCCCGTTAAAACTTTTTGAAGCTTGCCTTGCGTATCATTCTGTTGCGGGTGATTTCCCAAAACAATATCCACATACTCATCAATAACTTTGTGAATACTTTCTTTAAACGCATCTCTGCAACGAAAAGACAATTTATATTTATTTAAAAATTCGGTTGTGAGTGTATTAAAACCCACACCGCCGTGCATTGCAGCAACAATCTCCCTATCTGTTGTCACTGTTTTTATAAAAAACGAGACCACCCCATCTGTATGCCCCGGTGTAAGTATGCACCTAATGGTTGTATTTCCAAATGAAAAGCTATCTTCGTCCTTAACAAGTACATCACAATCAAAAACCGGAAGTCTTTCATATCCCAGTTCTTCTGCCCATGAAAGGTCGAGTTTTCCATTCACAATATCGTTGTCAATATAACTGATATATGTTTTTGCTCCACTCAGTTCTTTCAACTTTTGTGTACATCCGAAATGATCAATATGACCATGCGAGTGAAATATTGCACAGAGGTCTTTGGGATTAAAACCAAGTTCATTCATACTATCAAGAATTTGTTCATACATATCGGGATAACCTGTATCAATCATAACAAGACCAACTTCTGTTTCAATTAAATGCACCGAAACTCTTGTACTCCCAATAAAATAAATATTTTCGTGCATTTTAAAAGGTATTATATCCGATTTTATATTGTTCTTCATAATGTTGCCTCCTGTAATTTCCTTATAATTTCATCGCCAACCTCTGCAGTCCTCGCATTCCCACCAAGGTCAGGGGTTAACACCTTACCTTCGGCAAGCACATTTTCGATTAAATCTATTAAACAATCTGCCCACTTTGAATATCCAAAAAATTCAAGCATTTGACTAGCAGACCATACTGTTGCCAATGGATTAGCCCTTCCTGTTCCTGCAATGTCAGGAGCACTACCGTGAATAGGTTCAAACATAGAAGGGTATTCTCGTTCAGGATTGAGATTAGCACCGGCAGCCAATCCCATCCCACCGGCAATGGCAGCACCCAAGTCTGTTAATATATCTCCGAATAAATTCGAAGTTACAACAATTTCAAATCTTTTCGGATCTTTAATCATAAACATACTTGCTGCATCAACAAGATAAGAGTATGTGTTAACCTCGGGAAACTCTTTGCCTACCTCTGCAAATATTTGGTCCCAAAAAACCATAGAGTAATTAAGCGCGTTTCCTTTACTTATGCTTGTAAGTGTTTTGTTCTCTGCCTTGGCAAGCTCATAGGCATATCGAATAACCCGCTCACAGCCCTTTCGCGAAAAAACTCCATTCTGAATTACAACCTCATTAGGCTTATCTTTGAACAGCCAACTACCGCTGCCTGCATATTCTCCCTCCGTATTTTCTCTGACAAAAATCATATCTACGTCTTCGGGTGCTGCATCTTTTAAGACATTGGGTGCACCATTTAGAAGCTTTACGGGACGAAGATTTATGTATTGATCAAAGCTTTTTCTGATTACCAAAAGCAAATCCCAGAGCGAAATATGGTCAGGTACTCCAGGAGCACCTACAGCACCTAAAAATATAGCATCAAACTCTTTTAATTGTTCTATGCCGTCATCTGCCATCATCTTTCCCGTTTCCTTATAATAGTCACAACCCCAGGGAAAATAGGTGAATTCAAAGCGAAAATTACCATCAATTTCTGAAACCTTATCAAGAACCTTAACTCCTTCGCTAATTACCTCAGGACCTATACCATCGCCTGCTATTACTGCTATTTTATGAACATTCATTTTAAATACCTCCGTTTTTTATATTATAACATTGATTTGCAGTTTTGTAAAATATATAATATGTTGACAAATATAGAAAAAAGCTATATAATGTTTCAGAGGTGAAATTCTATGAACTTAAACCAGCTTAAATATTTTTATACAGTATGTGTACACGGCTCTCTTTCGGATGCATCTGAATATCTTTTTATATCACAACCATCCCTGTCATCAGCAATAAAAGCTTTAGAGGATGAATTTGGTGTGTCTCTCTTTATCCGACGCCATCAAGGTATGGAGCTGACAAAAGAAGGCAAGGTCTTGTTCGAAATGTGTCAGGATATACTCGGCAGAACCAATCAAGTGGAAAGTATTATGAAAGATATGGGCAACGAGCGCAGAATATTAAAATTAGGAGTTCCGCCTATGATTGGCTCCCTAATTCTTCCACACATTTACCGTGATTTTTGTGAATCGCATCCCGATATCACTCTTGAAATTGTTGAGGGCGGACGTAGCGAACTTCTTGATAAACTTTCTAAAAACTATTTGGATATGGTGTTCCTACTCCAAAATAAGCCTCTGGACACAAAATACAGTGCTATAAATGTGTCTAAACTGGAAATTGTATGCTGTGCATCAAAGGATAACAAAATTGCAAATCATGAATTCGTTTCACCAAGAAATCTTAAAGATGTACCATTGGTTTTGTTTGAAAATAGTTTTTTCCAGACAGCGGAAATAAAGAAATGGTTCGATTCCGAAAAAGTAGAACCTAATATCATTCTTCAAACCAACCAGCTTTCTACTATGCTGACTTTGATATCTAATAATATCGCCATAGGCTTCACATTCAGAGAATTGACAAAAACAAATCATGATTTTGTTGCAATCCCGACTGAAAACCCCATATATTTCGATGCAAGTCTTGTATGGAAAAAAGACTCTTATAAATTCAGTTCTATGGAAAAGTTCATGAAATATGTTAAGGAAAATAATCCTTTTGAAATCATCCATAAGTATTAGTGGCTGTTTGAACAAGTTTAAATGCCAAACAAAAATACCACCCGTTTGGGTGGTATTTTGTTTGGAAGAGCCGAACAGTTTAGATGCCACTCTGCTTCTATAAATTTAACAGTTTTATATCAAATCTTCCGTTTTGTTTAAAATATCCCAGATTAAAGATTTCTCCCAGATGTTTCTTGACCAAACTTCCGTAACATTCTTTAATTCTTAGTAGGCAAAGTCAATTTATTCAATACCCAATGAATTTTTATTTTTATAAATTATTATTTTATATAGCAGTATATACTCTTCCTAGATTATCTGAAATCTTCTACATCATATTTCCATTCCTCTCTTTTTCTAAAGGGTGTTTTAAATTTTTTCGTAATGATTCCTTTTTCCTCCAAGTGAATATAACATGCTATATCACAGGCACGTCCACAGATTGAACATTGATATGCGTGCTGTGCAGGAGGATAAAAATATATATTATCGAGAATTTTCTTTGCAGTTTCAGGCGTTACTTTCGCTTCACCTGCAATAATCTCTAATCTGTTGTCAAACTTTTCAAAAGCTTCCGGCGGCATAAAAGGATTTTTTGTTCCGTTCGCTCCATTATAATATACTGCGCATTGCCAAGGGTCAACATTTCCGTTTTCATCTATTGCTTTACCCGGACAGGCTTTTACACATTTACCACATTTATCACAAAGATGAGGCTTTACAATTTCCGTTTCTTCAATTTCTGCATCTGTAAGTATGAAACAGTATCTCACTAAAGGCCCGAAATCATCTGTTAACAACACATCATATAGTCCTTTTTCCCCTAGTCCGCACTTTACGGCAGTATCAAGAAAATCCATCTGTACTTCTGCTCCCTTATCTCTATATACTGCATCATACGCTACTTCAGGATTTGTGCTGTCATGTTCTTTCATAATCTGCTGATGTTTTCTTTGGGGAAGAGCAGTATAACTTTCTTTTTCAATCAGCATAGCAACCTTAAGCTGAGCCATAGGCATAATTGTTTCTTCCATATTTTCAACTGCCATTGTTGTATATTGATAATATGTTGTACCTTCCTCTATGCCTCTGCAGATACCCCTTAAAACTCTGAATGCTAAGCCAATTACAGTTTTTGTTTCAGGCATTATTTTAAATATCGGGTTATCTTTTTCAAAGCGTTCTGAAGATGCAAAGCCCACTATATCCGCACCATTTGCTTTTGCAAGCTCAATTATTTTTTCTCTCATCCTAAAGTTCCCCCTTTATATGCTCATAGCAGGCTATATCACATTTTCTTCCGCAAAGACAGGGTGCATATCCCCATTGAGTATTAGGAAGAAAATTCATTTCTTTAAATATTTCTCTCGCACTTTGACAATCAAATTTTTTATCACCATTTAATATGGCTTCTCTTTCAAGGTTATCTTTTAAAAACTCATCAGTTATAAACGGATTTGATTTATGCGCCCCTTTATAATAAACGCTGCACTGCCAAGTATCAAGTCCGTTTTTATCTATCGCATTTCCCGGGCAGGCTTTTATACATTCTCCACATTTATCACAAATATCTTCTTTTAACGATTCATCACATTCCAAAGGAGCATCTGTTATAATAAAGCAATAACGCATAAAAGGTCCATATTCTTTATTTATAATTTTGCCATTTAAACCGGTTTCACCAAGACCGCAGGCTTTAGCCGCTTTTCCGAAGTCGATTATAACATCAGGCACAGGCTTTCCATCTTCAACAGCCTCTGCGTGAATAAGCTCGTATGTATCAACAACTTCGGGATTTGTTGTTTTGTCTCCCTTTATTCTGAGATTCGGAATTGCCTTCTGAAGACAGGCGTCGTAGCCCTCGTTTTCGATTAACGCCCCCATTTTAAGAAGAAGAATTTCTGCCATTTCTTCGTCAATATATTTAACTCCCAATGTTGTGTATGTATAAAACTGATTTCCGTTTTTCATTGATTTGTATAAGCCTTTGGGAACTGCAAAACCAAACCCAATTATCGATTTTGCATTAGGCAAAATCATTTTAGGATCTCTTTGCGGATTTTCTTCTTCATAGACTTTTCCTATCCTGCAAAGGGTTGCACCAAGCTTTTCAGCTTTTTCTTTTATACTTTGAGATGTCAGCATTTATTTTTCTCCTTTCTCAACTTTATAAGTTTCATTATTATAATCAACAATTATCTTTGTTCCGTCTGAATATGTTGTACAAAATACATTTTTTTCAATTTCCTCATGCTTTTCCATAAACTCATATTGGAGGAAATTAAGCTTTTCATAATCATCATAAAGTTTTTTCATTCGACTAACACTCTTTGCCATAAGTTCGTCTGTTGCAGTTGTATATCCTTTTGTCAGTTGTTCTTTATGTCCTTGAAATTCACTGTGTATATAACACTGTGCCCTTCCGCCAAATTCTATATTCTTAAGACGTCTTTTCTGTGTGTTTTCATTTTCTCCGTTTGAGTTATATGATACAGTTCCCCAACCTGTATTATGAAGAACCGTTCCATGATACACAAGTTCCCAAAGCGGAATAATTCTGTCACAAATAGGAATTTCTGATTCAAACATATTCGAATGAACGAACAAGGCATAATCAAGATTTCCAATATTTACATCGTATGCACCTTCTGAACTGAAGCCACCGAATAGTTCTTTTGTTAATTTCATAATTCTGTCGTTAATTTCAACCGATTGTTTTTTGTTTATAGTATGTTTCTTTGAGTAACATTTTCTTGGCGGATGAAGACTTATAACATCGATATAATGAATCCCCTTGAATCCTAAATCCGCAATTTTGGGTAATAATTCAATAGCTTGTTTTTCAGCCACACTTGGACATAATTGGTACATCCTTCCACCACTCCATGGATTGGGATCAACAGAAATTTCACCGTTTTTAAGTTCGATTATATCATCTTTATTCCACATTGAGGAAATGGAATAAGCATCTGAGCTGTTTGAATGGCAGGTAATCTGATATCCGTTATCTTGGGCATATTTTATAAGCTCTCGAAGCTTTTTCTCTCCGCCTAACTCTTCTTCCACAGGAAACATTTCAGGATATCTTCCATCATGACCTTTAAGATTCCATCCGATAAGGCAAAATTCAGCTTTTTTTATCCCCTGCTTTTTAAATTCATCTATCAAATCCTTCATTCTGTCAAATGTACAGCTTACAACCATTTCAGGTTCATTTTCAATTGTTTGTTCCATAACCGGTGTCGGCAACGGTTTCATTCCGAGTCTGATTCTTACATTCATGGCTTCTGCTGCATATTTTAAATAAGGGTTGTTTTCTATTCTTTTTTTTAATGGTACGCAAGCACCTCTTGCAAACTGATAGTTCCTATAAATTTTTGCAATATCACAGTAATCGGCATCGTTTTTTCGAATATAATGGTATTCTACCGCAATATCCTCATACGCCCCCTCACCGTCAAGCTTAAAACGCGGATATATATAATGAATATTATTTTTTACTCCTACAATTGTATCATAATCACATCTCATTCCCGTAACAATACAGGAAACAGCATATTTTTCTTTTTTTATTCCGAAAAGTGCGATAGCACTGTCTTCAACAGTATGTTCATAATCTGCCTGCGATTTAAAGCAACACATCATATAACTGTTTTTAACATAAGGACCGCCTCGTGGCGCAACCATGTATCCTTTTTCTTCAGCAGAAGCATTTTCAAATTCAGGCATAAAATTCACATTATAAGCTTCATAAGGTATCGCATCTTTTTTCAAAGTTGCAAAAAGTGTATTGCTTTTTTCCGCTACATCTACATCAATTCTTTTTATAAATTTATTATCTTTATCATAAATATCTGCATAATACATACTATTATAACACCTCTTTTTCTGTATTTTCAATACTTGTATTGCTGTTCTCAACAACTAAAACAGTTGCATCTTCTGATACTACAATGTGATGCCATAATCCTTTTTTTACATTATAGACCTTACATTTTTCCATTTGAAAGTTATCGTCTTCTTCATATAGTGTAGCCTTTCCTTGAAGAAGCACAAAAGCCTCATCGGTTTCCAAATGCCGTTCTCTTGTTTTATATTCAGAAAATCTTTCACTGTATCGAAGAAGTCCGATTTTCCACCCCTCAAACTGCTTAACACATTTAAAGTCCTGCTCTTTAAATTCAAATAACTCCATTATCTGTCAAGCCTCCACGCCTTTTTTGTTCTAAGCGGTTCTTTAAATCGTCCTTCCATGCATCCGCCTTTCTTTTCGAGCATAGAAACACACGCCCTTATACAACCGCCACATTTTGCCATATTATACCCAACCCAGCTGGGAAAATATTTTTGAAGTGCGGTATAAACTTTCATAATTTCCTGCTCATCTGCAATATCTGTTACACCTTCCATAAGGTCAAGTGCACCACCTTCGTTTTCATCCCACACCTCTTTAGGAACAAAAGGGTTATAATATCTGCCGGCATGGGTATAGAATGCATAACATCTCCACATATCTATATCGCCCCACTCAATTTTCTTTCCTTCCAATTCTATACTGACAGATTTTCCCGAATTCATTGCCGGAATACAGCTGCCCGGACATTCCCTCACACACGCGCCGCATTTTCTGCACAAGGGTTCTCCTGAGTAAATTTTATCATATTCATCAAATTCTGCATCTGTAAATATAAACGCAACTCTTTGAAGTGGACCAAATTCAGGTGTAAGAAGCATTTTACTCCACCCGATTTCACCAAGTCCGCATGCAACTGCCGCAATTCTAAACTGGAATTGCAAATCAGGTGCAACACCGCCCTCTCTCGCAGCGCGGGTAAACTGCACACTTCTATGGTGTGCTGTTGAAGTTTTGGCATTCTCGTTTATTTCAATCTGCTCTTCAGGTGAAAGCGTGTTTCCTGGTGAACCGTCCATATCGGAAACAACACCTCTCGCACCTGTATTTCTGTAGACAAATGCCTCGTAGCCTTCATCTTCGATAACTTTTCCCATCTGATATAAAACTGCAGGTGCAAAGATTTCATTTATACCGCCATAAGCCATTGAAGGATATTGATAAAATTGAGTACCTTCCTCTATTCCACGCTGAACTCCTCTTGGGATTCTGAACACAAATCCTATACAGCTTTTTGCTTCCGGGAACAAGAATTGCGGATTCATTTCATCGGGTGCTCCGTCAAATCTCGACATGGGCGAAATTCCGCAAGCATCTGCACCGGCCGCAAGGGCTGCTTCTTTGATCAATTTGCTACTTATCATAAGTTTTCCTCCTCTATGTGCATATCTGTATTTATTTTCTTTAATTTAAGCAGACTGCCATTTTCAATCACATACGGATAGATACTGTGTGCAGGCTCCAAAAGCCTTAAAATATCTCCGCTATACTTACCCCTGATATAACTTTCAAGTACCATTTGGGGATTATTATGTACCCTTGTTGCAAGTTTTGCCGCTTCAAAAAATTCTTCGTATTCATTTATATCTTCAGGTCGAATAAAATTTGTATTTTCAATAAGTTTCTCGTAATTACGCACATCTTTTAAGTATTCGTGGCATATACCTCCAAAGTTATATGCATTATCCATTTTTGCAATTTCCGATTCGTGAGCCACAAGATTATCATGGAAAACATGTGCCGAACAGAAGTTCAGACATCCACTGTTTGCAAGCATAAATAGCTTTTTCCCATTTTCTTGACACCATTTATGCAAAATCTTAATACTATCGATTTTACGATTCAGTTCACGCTTCATATAGAAACTATCAAAATACTCCTTAAGGTAATCCATCCCCTGGATAGTGCCAATTTCCATATTAACCGAAGCTCTTACTTCAATATCTTCGAAATTATTTTTTATAAATTTTGCAATAAGCGGAGAGGTTGTTGTTATTGACTTAAGTCCATAAGTGTTCCCCACATAATCAACTGTTTCTCCAATTTTATTGAAAAAGGCTCTTGATTGACTGTCTTTTCCATAGCAATTGGCGTTAAAAAGCATATTTAAAGGAATTTCTGCATCAGATAAGCTTTTTAGCATTTCTCTTTGAATATCAACAAGTTCCCAAGGCGTATAGTCATCAGATTGGGTTTGGTAACTTCTGCCGTTTGGAAAATCTCCCCAGGAAAAATACACCTCGTATATATGCTCTGCATTTTGAATTATACAATTTACAAACTCTATGTTGTTTTTTTGTAATCCTACCGAAAATTTCATAAAAAACACCTCGTTATGTACTTTTATATCTTGATTTTATCATATAAATATGATAATATAAATATATAAAACAAACTATTTTTTTAATAAAACAAACATTAGGAGACCACTATGAAAATTGCTGATATAAATCCTCATATCCGTTTTGCCGAAGAAATAACATATTCATCAAAAAACCGCAATGTGTATGTGGAAGATTGCAGACTGTTTTATGTAATAAGCGGAAGTGGCAAGATTCTAGTGCAGAACAATGAGGTTTCACTGACAAAAAACACTTTGTTTTACTGCGCCGGAGGGATTAACTATACCATCAATACCGAAGAACATCTGCATTTATATTCACTGAACTTCGATTTATCACAGACTAAACGAGAACTTATTATGCCGTTAATACCTCAGGATTTCTACAAACCAAACAAGCATTCCCCCATTGATTTTTGTGACATCAAAGACAGCAGTTTTCTAAATTCCTTATTCGTTTTAAATAACGGTGCAGAATTTAAAAGTTCGATAGCTTCTATAATCAAGGAATATTCTGAGCAAAGGATTTATTTTAGGGAAAGTTGTAGTAGCGCACTGAAAAAACTTCTAATTGACCTTCACAAAAGCAGTTTTGATATTCAGACTAACTCCACTGATGCGGTGAATAAAATCATTGAATATATTAATTTGAATTTTACAAAAGAAATAAAAAATAGCGACTTGGCTGAAATTGTCGGCTATCACGAATACTATCTCAACAGGATTTTTATTAAATACACCGACACGAGTATGCATAAATATATTTTAAGTTTAAGAATAAACGAATCTAAACGACTTCTGCTTAATACTGACCTGCCCATATCCGAGATTGCTTCTCAAATCGGGTTTAACAGCACTACCCACTTTTCAACATATTTTAAAAAAGAATTAAAAATCTCACCTTTTAAATATAGAGATAATTTCAAAAATAAGATTTAATAAAATCATTAGTTTAAATATGATTCAATACTATTTAGCATCTACCCTTTTGTTTCAAAACTTATTTCCTAAAAAGACCTAAAACATTGAAAAAAGCGAACAATTTAGATGTCATCTAAATCATTCGCTTCTTTTGCCATTTTAAAACAAAAATGACAACCTCATTTCATAAAATATGTATTATTTTACCAACTTTACCTCCCAAATCTAATACTGCTATCAGATTAAATTTACATTAAAAAATTAATTATTCACAAATCATGGATAAAACTATTGCTATAAAATTCAATTCAACAACTATTAATCCCCCTTTTCATTTCTGCTTTTTCTTTGTTTATGCATATCAAAATTTGATACACCCTGAGTTTCAATTCTCATGGTGTATTTTTGTATTTTAGATTCTTTATATCTCGAATCCATCTGTGATTCCGGTCAGCCTTGAGGTGTCCTTCTTTACATAATACCTTTCGGTTATCTCTGTAGTGGTGTGTCCGAGAATGTCGGCTATCTTGAGACATAAAAATCATTTATACTTAATATCCGTGCCAATAAATCCTACTGTTTTAAAATCATCCGGATTGTGTCGTACAATATAGTCTATATATGAATCAATCATTCTTGCTGTCAAAATATACCCGCTTGGATTCATATGCCCGTACAAGAAAAACTTTTTTTTAAATTCTGTATCATAAACAGGTCCATATTTATATAAATCTATAACATATGAATTATCAAAATGTTCAGCAAAAGAATACAAAAGCTTTATCATTCCGTGTGTTTTATCATTTCTTTCCGGTGTATTTGAATTTGGAAATGTTACAAAGAAAAACTTTGCATCAGGGGAGATTTGTTTGTATCTTTGTATGATTGCACCATAATAACCGGCAAAAGTAGGTTTATTATTCGAAAAGTTTTGGCTATCTACGTCTTCTATGCTACCTATTTCCATATTCTTGTTGTATATATCATTAACACCCAAAGCTATGACATATGCTTGACAAGCCTTGTCTTCACCCCACATACCATTTGCCTCAGCAAAACTCTCCATATATTCCTTAGCAGTCATTCCGCCTTTCGAAAAATTATATGCTTTAAGTCCGTTTTTTCTGGCAATATACTGTCCCCACGAATATTCATACAGATCATGATATCCCGGTTTGTTGTTTTCATCACGAGTCTCAAACTCTCCTGAAGAAAGGCTGTCACCAACAAACGCCATCGTTCGAAAAACAGATGTATGGCTATATCCATCAACTAATTTATCGAGAGGTTTTTCATTTTTATTAAAAAGCTCATTTTTCCAATTCACATCAATTTTCTCCTTTTGTTATTCTACATTTTTCAACAATCTTCAACTTATTCTAATGATGAATCATATTTGAGATTTTGGAAATACTTACAGAATTCTTTAATTTCTTTCTTATAGTCGCCCTCTATTTCAACAAAGTGATGAATGTAAGGTCCATCTATCAAACGGTCTTCCACCTTTTGCAAATCTTCAAATTCAACCCAAATATATGTGCCGTGTGTTTGTGGTCCATTTGTTGTATCAGCAACAAGTGGTAAAATCATATATTTTCCGCTCTCCTGATCAATTCTGGCAATTGTGTATGTACCATCTTTTCCTCTGAACCACGAACGTTGATTCACAAGTCTTGCAGTTGAGTCTATACCGCTTTGCGCTTTTTGAGAAAGCGGAAATGGTCCACAATGCCACAAAAGCTCTGCGTTCTTATTTTCGGGATGACGAACTGTAAACTCACCAAACAAAGGCTTACCCTCACCAAGTGTTGCACACTTTAACAGTGCCATTGTCATAAGACAGTGCATATCACTCTCACATGAAATAAGATAACCCATATCGTTTAGGAGTCCGTAAACCGTACATGGTGCAAGTCCGTCAAACATAACTGGTGTTGCTGTCCAGCACTCAGCTGAAATTGCATCTAAGTTAAACTCTTCAAAAAGCCGTTTATACATAACAGTCATCACAGCCATACGTTCTACATACTGCGGAGTAAGGTCATCAAGTATGTAGTTATTTTTAATATATTCCTGAATTTCCCGAACCTCATAGGGCATTTCGTCACTGACTGCCTTCATTCTTTGTTCAATAAGAGCAAAGTTAATAGGAATAATTTTAATACCAAACTTCTCCATAAGTTCGCCTTCATTCCAGATAACTGAGAAAAATGGTGCAGGTCTAAGTCCTACCTGGCCAATACGCATACCGGTAAAGTTCTTTACCATACATGCAACTCTTACAAAGCTATCAAAACCTTCTTTAAACTCATCGCTTTCAACCTCACAGCAAGGAAGATGTGAGAATGGAATATGAAATCTCTGCATCTGTCTTGACACGCCAAAGAGTCCGCATTGTGAATCTGTCGGACGCATACCATCAACATAATATTCATCATCAAGCGGCGCCCACAACAAAACAGGCTTTCCAATTGACTTTGCAATATCTGCTGCCGCCTCTTCGTTACCGAAGTTGCAGTTGATTATAAACACAGCGTCAACATCGCTTTCCTTAAAGCGTCTTATAATGTCATTTGCCGATGCATCGTCATAAATCAAATCATTGTGTCCAAGCCCTTTCGAATTTACAAATGATACTTTATCGGTTGTAAAATTTTCTTCAATGTAATCTACAAACCTTTTTCCTCTTTCTTCCGCAGAATGCCAAGTAAGAAATGTTCCTTTTGGCCTATCTGTTGCATTTCGACGCATCGGAACAAGTCCTATTTTTACTTTGTAGTCAAGCATTTTTTCCTCCTAAAGATAAATTTCTTTTTATTTATATAAAAATTTTTTATTCAATGTTCATATACCCTTAACTTTTAAAGGACCGCAGTACCTGCCATTTACGCCTCTTCCTTTTGTAATGGTTTTAGCCTTTTCAACAAAGTCTTTTCTACATTGATATCTGTAATTTTTTAAAATAAGATCAGCAATATCTGTTTCGCTGTAGTTAGTTTTCGCCACATACTTGTGTAAGCACCTTGTGTACCGCTATCTCGTGGTCATATGTAAACGGATTTTCCAGTGTGCCGTTTATATAAGCCGCAAAATCCTGTACCATTGTGTCATATCTCGAATCCTTTGGAATATCCGTAATATCAATTTTTTCTTTCATATCCGAATAATGACTTTTGTTTATATTTAAATCAGAAAAGGTCATGGCAACATCATTTTCGATTGGCAAAATGCTTATTGTTCCCGTTTCGCCGCAAACAACAAACTGTCGTCTTCCCCATCCGTTAACCTCAACAGAGGACGCATAAACCCTGGCAATAGCCTTCTCATATTCCAGCACAGCCAGATTATTATCCTCAAAATCAATTCCGTCATAGCCTGTATGCTTAAAAAAACTAGTAACATTCTCAGGTTCACCTAATAGATATACAATTAGATCAATAAGATGGGAACCCATAATAAACATTGTGCCACCATTATATTTTCCCATCTTCGTCTTTGAGTTGGCATAATGATGGGTACTCATTTCAGCGTTAATTGTATGTATTGGTCCTATTTCCCCACGCTTTATCATATCAAAGCTTTTCATAATGGCAGGATTGTAGCGATACATATATCCAAGCTGCACAATAAGTCCTTTTTCCTTTGCCATATTTATTATTTCTGTATATTTATCAACAGATCCGGTTGTAGGTTTATCCAGATGAATGTGTTTGCCTGCCTTAATACATCTTTCGGCAACCTCGGTAAGTCTTAAAACTTCACATTCCACCAGCACAGCATCCACTTTACTCAAAAGTTCTTCTTCACTCATTCTCAAAAGACCTTTATAGGTATCTTTTTCTGCTTTATTTTTAACTATCTCATCGTTGCATTCACTATATCCAACAACCTCAAACAATTCAGGGAACTTCCGAACAGCATGCATCTTACCTTCGCCGTGAGCATGAGCAAGTCCTATCTGACCAATCTTTATTCTGTTACCCATATAATCACCTCATTAACATATCTTAGCACTTTGTAAAATATAAAATAGTGTCCATATCAACCCGGATTTCTGCTTCACAGTTTCCAACGTAAATGTTTCCGTCTTTATCTTTCCAGCTTCCTGTTGGAAATTTAACAACCTTTGTTGTTACGCCTTTTTCTATAACAGGTGCAACCAGAATATCATTACCAAGCATAAACTGGCCATTGGTTGTTTCAAAATTTTCATCAGGAAAAACATAAGCCATATGTCTTACAAGTGGCTCGCCTGTTTTTGACGCTTCCACGGCAAGTCCCAAAAATAAACTGCCAAATTTTTCGTGTAATTTTATTGCATCAATAACTCTTTTGGAATTTTCGTCACTTAACACTCTCCAGGGTGCAATAGAAATCTGCATCATTCCCATCATACTGTTTGCCTGTGCCCATCGAACAAAAAGTTCCTCATCAAGTGATGAATTTTCGCCAAAGCAATCAATTATGCCACCGCCTACCATATCAGGGCAGTTGTAAGCATAACCCAAAAGGCCTTGAACAACAGTATGTCCGATAAGCGTGTTTATTCCAAATTCATTCCATGAATGATATTTATCATGAAGTCTTGCAACAATTGGTTTTCCGCCTGATTTCCAGACAGCTCTGAACTCATTGAATTTATATTTTTCGCCAAATTTATTAAAATAACAGGTGTGGTTTCTCGCAAGTGTTGGTTCATATATAATATCATCATCCTTGTAAAAATAGGTGTCACCTGCATCAAACTTGAAGCCGTCCACTCCGTATTTTTTTGCGAGGATACTCAGCTGTTCTTCCATCCATGCAACAGCATCGGGATTTGTGAAATCCAAAACAGCACTGTATCCACTCCACCATTTTCTTATGGCGATTTCACCGTCTGCATTGCGCACAAGATAATTTCTGTCCCTGAGGAATTTATATCTTGGTCCCGCAGATGCTATAATGGGTGATACCCATACCATAACAGTGAAACCAAGCTTGTGAAGCTCATCAACAAGGAATTTAGGGTCCGGAACTTTGCCTTTATGAAATTCCTCATACACACCATAATCTTCCTGCCATCCGCCGTCAATCATTAGAACACCGGCAGGTAATCCATGCTCCAGAATACCCTTCGCATAGTTAAGTATACCTTCTGTTGTCTGGTTTGTTCCCAGTTCTATCCATGTATTATATTGTGGAACGCTCCAAAAAAGTGAATCGGGCATCTCGCCTGTAAAAGGAAAATGCTTCTTCATTGCGGCAAGATATGCACCGCGTAAGTTTTCAAAACCTTCATTTAATACTATATCGGCGGTTCCTTTAAATTCAATAATGCCATTTTTTGCGTCAACACTAAATGTTTCTTCGCTCCATACATAACGACCTTTTGATGAAACCATAAGAGGTGCAAACTGGTCTGTTTCACCATCACCCAGAAGATCGAATGAACACACCGAATTCTCGCAAATCGGCATTTCGTGTCCGCGGTTTACAGAACCTCCCCACCAATATTCATTTTCTAAAATTTTAATCTGTAAAAGTTTCATATTGTCCCTTTCTTTGACTTGCTGTTCATGCCAATAATAACACCTGTAATAATCAGAATAAATGCAAAAAGATATTGTAATGTAAATATATTCTCTTTAAGCATAATCGCACCGAAGATACATGCAAAAAACGGTTCGGCAAATTTCAGAATATACATCTTTGAAAGTAATACCTTTCCCATAGCATAATACCATATGCAATACGATACAATGGATGCAAAGCATATACAACCAAGCATAAGTACACCTTCATATGTAAATGGAATTTGTGGTGCATTCAAGAGCTTTGCTATAACAATAAGCACAATGCCTCCAAATAATTGCGACACCCCCGTAACCATTATGGGGCTTGTCTTTTTTATTGCTTTTTTACAGAACAAGCTTGCACATATACCGGCTATAGATGCCAGAATTATCATTCCATCACCCAACGAAAAACTTATTTTTCCTTCAGGGGTGGTATTTAGAGCAATAACACCGACGAAACCGATAAACGAACCGATTACTTTAGTAATCATAAATTTTTCTTCCCGTATTATCAGAAAAGAAAAACAAATGTACAGCAATTCTCCTACCTTTTTTAAAATTGCGGTTTTGGAGCTGTCTACAGATGTAAGTCCTATATATGTGAGGGAATAATGAACCACAATTCCCAGCATACCCATACACAAAATAGGAAAAATATTATTTTTTATACTGACTGAACCTTTTTTTGTAAGTGCAGCAATTATCGTAATTACTGCACCACAAATAAAGAATCTAAGTCCTGCAAACATAAGTATCTGCGGAGGATTTGAACTATCTATATTAAGAACCTTATATCCAAGTTTAACCGAAGGATACAAAAACCCCCATAAAACCATTACCAGCAAAACAAGGCATATGCATTTAAATTCACTTTGTTTTATTTTATTTAAAATTGTAGTGACTATTTGCATACACTCAAAACTACCTTTCCGATATGAGTGCCTGATTCCAGTATATTCATAGCCTCGTCAGCTTTTTCAAGAGGTAAAACCTTGTAAATAGATGGAACCATTTCACCTGATTCGATTTTAGGCCAAACAATTTCTACAAGTTTTGAAAGAATTTCTGTTTTTTCTTCAACAGATCTCTTTCTGAGCATACTGCCCACAAGATGAAGTCCCTTTTGAAGCACCGATCTTAAGCTGACAGTTGTTTCAGTTCCTGCAAGAGTTGATATAATAACCCAATATCCACCCTCTGCCATATGAACTATTGCTTTTCCGAGAGTTTCACCCGACAAACAATCCAATGCAACACTAACCGGACGACCTTTTTCTGCTTCTTCCTTCAACACTTCAGCAACATCCTGAGTTGTGGAATTTATAATTATATCAGCACCTAAATTTTTAATCTTTTCAGCAATTTCATCAGATAAAACAGATGTAATTACTCTTGAACCCAATGCCTTTGCCATCGGTATCGCAACACTTGCGATACCTGATGCACCTGCGGGAATAAACGCTGTTTGTCCCGGTTTAAGGTTTGCTTCTATATAAAGATTTAAATATGATGTTGCGTAAGCCTCAGGAAGTGTTGCCGCCTGTTCAAATGTAAGGTTGCTTGGCATAGGCATAACCATACCACATGGAACACAAATATATTCCGCATAGCCGCCACCGCCCAAAAGTGCACAAACCTTGTCGCCCACCTTGAACTTACAATCAGTTTCATCACCTATGCTTTCAATAATGCCCGAAACCTCAAGTCCCGGCCATTGTGGCCAACCTGCAGGTGATGGATAAGTTCCTTTACGCTGTAATAAATCTGCACGATTTAATGCAGCAGCATAAATTTTTATAAGAACCTCACCTTTTTTGGGTTCAGGCTTATTAACCTCTGATAATACAAGTTCATTGTTTTTAATCAATACTGCCTTCATATTTTTAATCTCCTTCATAATAATCTGTCATCAATATACATATGTCATTGAATTTAGCGGTAAATTACCATAAGAGTTGCTGCACCCCATGCACTTACAATAACAACATTAACACTATCATCATCGCATATTTCATCATATATATCGGTCAGCTGCACGGTGCTAATCATTTTTCGGCCTTGTCGTCCTTTACTGTCTACAAATAATATTTTGGAATAAAGTCCTGCATTAAACACCTCATAGTTATCAGCACTATCTTCTTTATTGTGAGGAAGTAACTGAATATAGCCATTTTTATTCAGTGTTACTTTTCCTGCAACAAATCTGTATGCATTACCGTCATTGGCGCTTGGGTTAGCGCTTGTATACCAGGTTCCTGTAGTTTCATTCATTTTGTAAAGCAACTTCATAGTATTAACCATACCCTGAGCATCATTCTGATATATAACTACATCACCAACTTCTGCACTCAGACCTGTTCCTGATGCTACGCCTTCTAAATTATTCAGGTTAACTCGTCCGTCATAAACTTTTGCAGTATATTTTGAGCTTGAGTTTTCAATAGTAAGCTTATTATATATCTCGTCATCATCGTCTGCTTCTCTGCAAACATCTTTTATAACACCTATGTTCCACGAATCAGTATTTCTTGTTTCACGGTCTTTAAGCACAACGCACTCTACATCCAATTCATTGTCATCAACAGAAAATGCTTCGAATGTGTATTCCTTATCGTTAACCAAATAAGAACTTGCTGTGCTATAAACAAACTGATACTCTTGTGCTCCGTCAACACTGCTTGGAACCGAGAAAACAGGGATTGATGTAGATGATAATGCGACCTTGTAGCCAAAGCTTTTCAGACTCGAAAAATAAGTGGAGTCACTTCCTGTAAATTTTTTCATGGTATTTTCTCCGGAACCCGCAGTCATAATTTGGGATATTTCACCATTAGAATTATATTGGATTCTGAGCATTTGCGCCGCACCATTTCCTAAGGCTGCATATATTTCGTTAACCTCCTTAGGTGTACCGTTGATACGAACTATCTTTGCAGGATAGCACTTTAAGTGCTTGTTATCTTCTGTAAATATTTTAAATAATAATCCATAGTCACCGGCTTCTTGTATCTCTACTGCCTTAATGAGATAAGCCCATTTCCACCCGGAACCTACCTGAAAATTAACTGATACAGCATAGCCTCTGTAATCAAATAAAATAACAGCATTATTACCCACAAAGTTTCCTTGATTTGTTCGTGCTTTTTCTGTCCCCTTATAAAAAGGATGCAATTTAAAAGTTTCGGATACGCCTTCTTTATGAATTTCATCAAATATTGACATTGTAATTTCTGAAGAAACTCTTTCTGTTTTACCAACGAGACCCTCTAATGAACTTTTAGAAACATAGAGTTTTGCAACACTTTTATCCTTGCTGACCGCAGCACTCACAACGTTGCCAACAGCGATATTTTCAAATTTGGAAACAGCACCGTTTTCTTCAACTATAATTTTATCACAACTGCTTAAATCAAGGCTTTTTGTTGCATGTTCATATTCATCATATATCTTATAATCATCATAATCAATAGCATGAACAATATACGTGTCAAGGTTTTCCACACGAACAATATCATACACACCATCATTATTATTGTCTATCAATTCAACGGTACCATAGCTTGGAATCATATCATTAACACCATTAAGATTGTAACTGCTAGGTGCTTTTCCGTTATAGATAAACTTTTTGTCACCAGCAACTTTTGCTGTTGTTTTTCTGTTCTTTGAATTGTAATAAGTATATTTATTAGATGAATAATTCAGAATATCTTTATAGTCTATTGTTATACAACGACTAAGCGAATTAAGACCACCTACATGTATAATTATCTTTTCATCGTTTTCAAGTTTGTAATAATAATCAATAAGTTTACCTTCCCAACCATAGGTGTCACATGTAACCTTATAGTGCTCACGGTCTATAATAATATTGCCTTTGCCTGCAACCTGCGTACCATAAAGGTCGGAATATTCCGTAGCAGAAATAATACCTTTTCCCTTATAGATTCCCATGAACTTATCCATAGCTTTGCGATTTGAAACAGAATATTCATTTTTGGTATTGCTAACCATAATATTAGCATCTGCTGCGTTTAAAATAATTTTTGCAAAATCACTGTACGAAATAGACCCCGATGTGTCTAAAACACCTGTAGACAGACCTAATTCACGTGCAGTGTAAATATATCCCTTTTCTTCCAGTATAATTCCATAGCCAAGAATTTTTGCCAATGCTTTTATAATATCAGCATATGAAATATCGTTGTTGGGATAAAAGGATTTACCAAAACCTGAAATAACTCCCATTTCAGCAAGAGCATTTATTTTTCCACTGTTTTTAACACCTGACAAATCCGTGAATTTGCTTTCCTTAGTGCCTGTTGATGGCACATTCATAAACTTAGCAAGTGCAACTGCCGCATCAATTCGCGAAACAGGTGAATCCTTTTTATCTAATACAGATTCATCAAAAATTCCCATACCAACCAACGCTTCAAGTGCGGTGTCAATATCTGCCCCAACATAAGTTTCTGTTTTCTTTTCAACAGCAGCACTTACCTTTGGCATAGGTACATCATATCCTGTTTCAAAAAACTGCATATCATCAATGTAAATGACTTCGTTTTTATTTGCACAAGTGATACGGAGCTGTCTTACATGGTCATAAGAAAGGTCCGCAGGGATTGTAACAGTTCCCGAATATTCAATCCATTCGTCAGGGGTAGGTGTTTTTGAAACAATAGGATGCCACCAATTGCTTTCACCCTCAGACACAGATACATAATTCATAATCAAACGAATCATCTGAGAAGTAGTGGATTTAATTCTGGCACGCATTTCATAGGTCTTACCGGGTTCAAGGTAAACATTCTGACCTATAGGAGCACCTGCCCACTGAGGATTAAATTTAAGTACAGAGTTTCCGTCCTCATTAACATATGATACCGCACTGGCTGATGCACCGGCAAGTTCAAACATGTTAAGATGTGTTTTATCCTCCATATCACCATTTACAATCTGGTGATGTTTTGGATATTCAGCATTTGTACGGAAAGAAACACTTGTTTTAGTCAATCTTTCTCCTGATGCAGATTTTATCTGCTTTGAGAATGTTATTTCATATTCTGTATCAATATCCAATGCTTTAAAATAAATTGTACAACGAGTAGGTGATTTTTCGTCAGGCACAACAGCACTGATGCAATCAGGCTTTGATGATATTGTTGTTTTTGTTAGTGATGCCGGATCCATAGGTGTACTAAATGTTACTTCCATTTTGCTGCCCATAGGTGTTATGCCAAGACCACCATCCTCAGGAGTTGTAGAAACAATGCTAACCCCCGACTCTTCTGTGCTCTGAGAAGATGCTAAAACGTTAACATTTGAAAAAATCAGAGCAAGACAAATAACCCAGGATATCAATCTTTTCATCGTCATAATGTACTACCCCCTATCCTAATTTGCTCTGTGGTTATTCAACAAAGCTATTAATCTTTGTAAAATAACTGCAGTTTCAGCACGTGTAGCATATTCCTTTGGAGAAAATTCGAGTTTATCGTTTCCTATCATAAGTCCTAAATATGCCACCTTTTCTACCGCGTCCACTGCGTAGTCGCCTATATCATTGTGATCTGTAAAATACAGAATTTCATCTTTTAAAGGTTTATCTGCATTTGTAAGCAAACGGCTACACAAAACAGCAATATCCTGACGGGTAATGTTTTTCCCTGCACCATATGTGTTATTATCGATACCTTTTGCAAGTCCATAATTTGATGCTGCAGCCACATATGGATAAAACCAATCATTCTCTGAAACATCTGAATATTTAATACCCTTATCGGTAAGTGGAATATTAGCCGCTATAACAAGCATTTTTACAAATTCTTCACGCTTAACCAAATCTTCAGGACAGAAATTATTCGCTGTTTTACCATTTATCACCTTTAAATTATACAAATATTCAATTGCATCCTTTGCCCAAGGTACAGATACGATATCACTGAATACTGCTTTATCCTTTGAAATATTGCCATTATTTGAATCTCCTGCCGGAGCCGGTGCAACAGAGCCTCCTCCACCGGAACTACCACCATCCGGGTTGAAACCTAAACCATTGTTAATGTTTCCACCCGGGGTTGAATAACCCTGGTTATATGCCCAGTATAACTTGTTATATACTTCACTCGCTTTGGATACATCCATACCCTGAAGTTTTCCATACATTTGGTCTTTATAGATTGAATTGTTTATATTATTTACCATTGTTTTTGTTGCAGTGTCGAAGAAATCATTGTTTTTAGTAAAAATATCGCTTACTGTTCCCCCGCCGTTTGAATTTCTGAATGCATTAAGAATAATATCTTCTTCAATAAAGTAAATATATTTTTCTGCATCTGCAAATGGCTCTGTTTTTTGTGTAATTTTCTGTGGTAAACTATCTTTCATAGTCTGTGAAAGATAATTGTTGTATGTGTATGAAAGACCTGTTTTTTCAGGCTGATTCAAAATGCTTTCAACCGATGCCTGAACAACACTTTCGTTGGTTGCTTCGTTAGCAATGGTTAAAAGTGCTGTTTCCCAAACCTTATCTGCAATTTCATCCGCAGTTGTAACACTGCCTGTTTCACTGATTAGCTTTGCAGTGAACTTACCCAATAACTCATTGTCGGTATGAACTACTTGGGTGGATAAGGCATCATTCTTATTCAAATCCTTGTAGTTTGTCTTTAAAAATTCAACAAGCCCGGCACTGTCATTACCGCTAACTATGTTTTTATATAAATCAGCAGTTTCAGCGGTAGTCATAGTCTGAAAAGCTATTGTCTTTGGAGCAATTGGAGTGCCTGCCAGTGATTTAATATCAGGTATAAGAGTGACGCTATAATTTTGACCGGGAGCCAATACTTCCTGATTGAATGCAACATTAATAGTATCAGGATTATTGGCTGACCATTCAACCTTTTTAATCAAATTTTCAGTATCAGAAATAAAGGCTGATTTAAGAACAGTTTCTTCATCTATAGGTACATCAGACTTAATCTCCATTTTTAATCCGTTTACATGAACCATGTTTGTACTGCCATCGGAGTTTGTGAGTTTGCCATCAAGTGTCACGGTTATATCAGGAACCTTTGGATTAACATATTCAGTTACCAAAGAAATCGCCTGTTCGGGCATCGCTACATTTGCTAATGATTTAAGATTCTTTAAAGCTATATTTATTGTGTTGTTTGCCCTGATTTTATCCAAACTTAATGTGCAGGTTTTTTTGTCATCAGAAAAACTTATGCCCTTAACTTCTGCATTTGTTACCTCAATATTTTTAGCTGAGCTTGGAAGCATAGGCTTGTTGAACTCTAATTTAACATCAAGAGTTCCATGCTTAATATCTGTTGCTCCATTTGCAGGTGTTGAACTAACAAGTTCAGGTTCCCCTACAGGAGCAGCACTGCAATCATATAATCCCCAATCATCAATATACGCTTCAACGGCATAGGAATCAGCTTTTGCAACAAGTCTTACCGCATAGCCTTTATGACCAAATGTCGATGGACAAACATTCGAAGGAATCTCGTCAAACAGACAGGATATATCTGTCCATTCATTCGCTTTAATATCTATCCATGTTGGCGATTTCGGATACACCTCAGCTGATGTGTCTGTTTCTGTCATATACACAAGACGCCAACATACCTTGATGTCTGCTTTTGCATATATTTTTGCTTCGGCGTAATACTTGTGTCCGGGCAATAACTGGTATTTCTCAGTCCTGTTTGCACCGTCAAGATACTGATTAACAGGTGCATTTTCCCAGCCAATCTTCCAATTAAGAACACGCTCGCCATTTTCAACCGTTTTGTAGGAAGGTGGATCATTATCTTTATTAATATAATATAAAACTTTGTCTGAACTCATATCACCGTTTTCAATTATATTAGCAGCAGAATGAGTTGAAAATTTATATACATAATTATCTAAAAGACCTGCCGGCTCATCCGGCTCATCTGATTTTATACCATTTGTAAAGGTTAGAGTATATTCCGTCCCCTCATTTAACCCTTCAAAATTCAGATTATATGCACACTCTTCAATCGCTTCTTCAACAGTAAATGTAGGGCCCTCAGGCTCTATTAAAACACTCTCACTGTTTATAGTAGAAATGTCTATCTCTCTGTTGAAAGCAACGGTTACAGTCGCATTTTCAGGGTCCATATTAATACAGTTTTCGGGGCTTACCGATACGACATTTGGTATAAGATACTCAACTGTTGTTATGTTAATCACAGGTTGTGCACCCTGAGGCACATTAAAGCTGTATACCCCATCCTCAGCATAAACAGGAACACCATCTACTTCAACTGTATCAATTTTATATCCAGGTGGTGCTTTTGCGGTAAATGAAACCAAACTGTCCTCAATGGTTTTATTTGTACCATTTATATCAACAATACCTGATTGCCAGTTAATCTCAGCACCATTATCTGTGATGGAAGGGTTAAATGTAACGGCATCGGTTATATCATAAAATACAAGATTATCAATATATAGTTCTTTGCCTTTTTCCCCCTCTCCTATTATGATATCCTGATAATAGGTGTCTGCGGTAGGAGTAATTATGTTAGTTTTACTACTTATAATCTTTTCTCTGTATCGATACCAAGTGTTAGCATTGCTATTACCACCTTGAATTTGCGCGCCCCAACTCGCATTTCTTACACGTATATGAGAATTAAGATTTATTTTATAATCAAAGTCTATGTAATATGTACGACCTGCAGTCATCCGAGTAAGAGATTTTATGGTAAGCTTTGTTGCAGAGCCTGTTGAAGTTGTACCATTTATTTTCAAAACCTTGTTGTTTGGATTGTTTGTCAATGCCTGATCTGTTACAAAGCTTTTTGCACCTGTTGTTTCAAATACTGCGGCGTTATCCTCCATATCACCTTGTGGGATAAGATTTATGATTTGTCTTTGTGTTATAACTTCAATGACATTATCGCTATCTGCTACTGTAAATGAGTATACATCATCTGCATCAGGGATTATGGTTGTTCCGTTTACAACTACATCCAAAACACCATAACCACTATTTGGCGCTACTTTAAATTTGGCAACACTACCCTTATTTGCCATAAAGTTGCCGTTTACTGTCGGCATACCATCAACGTTTGTAATTTTGGCTGTGTCGTTTGTAAATTCGATTTCAACTGCATCTGTAATATCATAGAATACAAGGTTATCAATATATAGTTCTTTTCCGGCTTCGTTGTTTCCTACTATGATATCCTGATAATAGGTATCTGTATCAGGGGTAATTATGTTAGTATAGCCGCCTGCAATCTTTTCACTGAAACGATACCATGTATCAGCAACGCTATCAGAACCTGTAATTTGAGGTGTCCAACCCGCATTTCTAACACTTATATAAGAATCAAAATTTATTTTATAATCAAAGTCTATAAAATATGTACGACCTGCTGTCATTGGAGTAAGAGTTTGTATGGTAAACTTTGTTGCAGAGCCTGGTTCTGTTGTACCATCTATTTTTAAAACCTTATTGTCAGGGTTACTTGTCAGCGCTTCATCTGTTTCAAAGGTATTTGCACCTGTTGTAGAAAATACTGCTGTTTCATCCTCCATATCACCTTGTGGGATAAGAGTTGTCAGCAATGGCTGTATATCAGTTGCAGCTACGTTAAGCGGAGCGACAGACAAATATGATGCAATCATAGCCACAGTCAATACCATGGATAATAATTTCTTATACTTCATAATTGTACCTCCTTAGTTTTTATATGGTGGTGCAATTTTTGACCAACCTCTTGTACTGTTCATAACCCAAAGCTCACCGTTTGTGGGATGAACAAGCAAATCTCTCACTAAAAATCCGTGTGCAGGACCTTCTTTAACAATAGTATTATCTTGTCCGTTTGCAGACAGTACCTGGAAGGTTTTAGCACCATCAACAGAACGCTGAACACTATTTTCTTCCATATAATTACCACCGCATCCGCCAATATATACTACATTGGGGTATCTTGGGTCTACTTCTACAAGCTGGAATCTATTGCCGTAGTAGGTTGTTACTATTCTGTCTGTAAGATCTGTTGTAACACCGTTTTCATATTTTGCAAAATATTCGCCGCCGCTGTTTATACCCGAAACATAATATAAAATATTGTTTATACCATCATAAGCAACATCCCATATTTCGGTAAGTTCAGGTGTTTCGGTTAATTTTTCGGGTACGAGAACTTTTACTGCAACCTCCCAGGTTGCACCATCGTCGTATGAAACAACAACTTTGTCGCCCTGTGCGCCGTAAAGTTCTTTTTTACCATAAGGATTATGTGTATATACTACATCACAATCAGACATTTTTTCCCATGTATAACCATAGTCTTCGCTTCTGAAATTTCCTGCAAAGAGGACATCAGGATTATTAGGTGACTGATAGCAACGTTCCGACCATTTTTTAGTGTGGTTATCAAGCTTATAAACACCTGTTTTAACAAAGGTTTCACCGCCGTCACGTGAAACACGAATTTCTCGAACACCATCCCAACCGGATTCTGAGCCTACTCCATCAATTTGTTTTGATGAAGAAGCCATACAAATCAAAGTATTCTCATCAGCTGCATATGCTCCATAAACAAAGCCTGCACCCTGAGAGCCTGTTGCCTTCCAGATATGCTTCCAGGTTTTTCCTCCATCCTTGGTATATGCACCATGGAAGTCCTGTGAACCATAGTAGAATAAATCGGGATTAAATAAGTTAAAGGCACTTCTTCCTGTAACACAGATTGCCGCACCGCCGTTGTAATCCCACTTATAGGTCTTACCTGCATCGGATGAAGTGGCAATATGGTCACCACCGAATGCGAATACCTTATTTTCATCAACAGGTGACCACAAAAAGTTGGTGTCACGATTGTTTGCTTTTAAGAAGTCATCAGAACGGTCATATACAGACAATGTCCAGTTCACACCGCCATCGGTAGAAAAATACTTTGTACTGCAATATCTTGAAGAACCCTGAAAATCCGCAATAACCATATGCTGAGGATTTACAGGACTGACTTTAAGACCTTTAACAATTCTGTCAGGGTTGGTGATATCGTAAGATACCGGGAAGTTATCGCTTTTAATTCGCTTGAAGTTCTGACCGCTATCCTCTGAAACAAGAACGCTCTTGTAATCATTTACATACACACGATTTGGGTATGCATCAATTACATCAAGACCATAAATCATAGAACCGCCAAGAACTGTTTTAAAGGTTTTTCCACCGTCTGTTGAGGTGTGAAATCCATTAAAATTAGCAACATAAACAGTACCATTTTCGGGATTAACCTTAACAACACCATCTGACATTTCACCATTTACCAAAAACCATGTTTCCCCACCGTCTTCAGTTTTCCAAAGACCTTTTTTATCACCATCAAAAACAGATATCAAACTTTCATCAAAAAACTGACTGGTAGTCGGATAGTTTTGCAAATGCCATGGTCTTGACCAGTATGCAACCATACAACGATTTTTTTCTTCGTCGTATGAAGTTTTGTCATAAGCAATCTGTTGTCTGAAATCACGCATCATATTCGCGCCTTTTTGAACAAGCACCTGCTTCCATGTTCTGCCTCTGTCCTCAGAAAGGTATATGCCATTTGTTGCATTTGATCTTTCAGAAGATGCTGTCTTTGTAGGATATCCGCCAAAAGCTAAAACTCTGTCCTCATTAACGGGGTCAAAGCAAAAATCAAAAATACCTCTTGAATACATACCGCCAAAGCTTGCTTCCCATGTTTCACCACCGTTATATGACGACCAATATCCCGCAACGTCTGTTCCTACCAAAAGAGTTTGTCCGTCGCTCGAAATTGCAAAGCCGCAAAGTCTTTGAGCACCTTCGCCGCCAATAAGACCTCTGTCCTTCATCGCCTGAGTAACCATAGGAATTGTTATCCACTGATTACCGGCTTTGTTATATGTATCAAATTCTTTTGTGTTATAGTCTTGTGGCACTTTGGCAGGAAGTGAAGTTAAAGTATGTGCTGCAACAGAAGCGAGGAGAATGTCATCAAATGCCCAGTGTGTCTGAGTAACATCTGAAAAAGCATCCTTATACAACATTGCGCTACTCTGCTTACCGAATTTATCAAAAAGGACACGGTTGAGCATAGTTACAGCCTCGGCACGTGTCAGATTTCCTTCGGGACGATAACCGCCATCGTCACCCAGAATTATACCTTCATTGATTGCTTGGGTAAACATATCAAAAAACGACATATCAGATGCACCGTTCTTTAACTGATACGTAAGAGAAGCCATCTGTAATCTGGAAATTGCCGCATCAGGGTTTAACTTATTCTTAAAATTAGTTAAAAATCCCTTACTGCTTAAATCTGAAACTGCATCGGAGTACCAGCTATCTGCCGAAACATCAGCAAATTTAACGGGTTCGCCGATTTTTTCAGTGTCTGTGCTCAGATTTGAAACCATACTGATAGCCTCTGCAACTGAAACAGATTTATCAGGACGGAAAGTTCCGTCCTGATAACCATTAATATACGGGGTGTATTCCAATTCATCGTTGCTTGCAAACACAGATATGTTTGCAAGTATTGATGATATTGTTAAGATAATCGCAATATGCTTTTTCATATACTCTCCTCATTCCTGTATGAATGTTTTTAAACTAATAAATTTATTTATTGTATGGAATCAATATTTTTGTCCATCCCCTACATCCGTTACTAACCCACAGTTCACCTGTTTTGGGGTGAACAAGCATATCATATGGTTGAATACCACCTGTAGGTCCTGATATAACAGAATCAGGGCTTCCTGTTGAAATAACTTCAAAAGTTAAACCGCCATCTGTACTACGCTGAACAGAATTTTCCTGTACATACATAGTACGTCTTCCTCCAACATATACAATCTCAGGATTTTTGGGGTCAACTGCAACAAGCTGAATTGCAGTTCCAAATCTACCCGGAACAACATTACCTGTTATATCAGTTGTGGTTTCATCCGCAAGTGAATATTTGTAGACACAACGCGAAGATGAAGTTCCTGAAACATAGTATATAATATTATTAATTCCATCGTATGCCATGTCATTGATTTTTCCGTTTGTAATACCATTAGGCATTTTTGCTGTTGTAACCATTTGCCATGTGGCACCGTCATCATATGAAGCTTTTATATTTCCCTCACCATCGTATCCATACAATTCTTTGGCATTATAAGGATTATGACAACAAACAATATCAACGCCCTGAAGCTCTGTCCAGGTCATGCCCTTGTCAGCACTTCTGAAATTACCTGCAAAAATGACATCCTTATTTGTAGGCGACTGATAGCACATCTCCGCCCATTTATAACTTGTGTTTTTGCTAACAACAACACCTGTATCTGTCCATGTTTCGCCTGCATCATAAGACATAAATATTCTTCTTTCAGCTCCATAGCTTCCAACAGAAGCAATTGCAACCAAAGTATTGGCATCTACTGCATATGCACCATAAACAGAGCCATAGCCCTGACCTGTTGTTCCTTCTATTCCTGTGGACTTTGTCCATTTCCAGATGTGCTTCCATGTACTGCCACCGTCAGTTGTTAAAGCACCATGGAAGTCCTGTGCACCATAATAGAATATATCAGGATTATAGACATTAAATGCGGCTCTGCCGTCCATATATACGGCGCTACCTCCGTTATAATCCCAAGAATATGTTTTTCCGCCGTTTGTTGAAGAAACAATCCAGTCACCGCCAAATGCCCAGACCTTATCACCATTCGGGCTCCACACATAGCATGTGTCACGATTATTTGCTTTAAAGAAATCCTTTGAAGAATCATAACCTGATTCCATCCACGTCAACACACCAAAAATTTTGGTAGTATAATACTTTTTGCTACTATATTTATTATATATCCCGTGTGCAGCAATTACCATATTATCAGGATTTTTAGGATTAACCTTTAAGCTTCTTACAATACCGTCAGGAGTTGTTTTATCAACTGTATCAGGTGGATTAGGGAACAATGCGGTAGTTTTTATACTAAATGTTGCACCTGAATCATTTGAAATCCAAACGCCTTCACTATCGTTAATATAAACATTATCAGGGTACGTATTTATAACATCCAAGCCATAAATCATTCCGTCTTTTACCCTTGTAAATGTATTACCACCATCTGTACTTCTGTGGAAACCATCAAGATTTGATACATACACTGTTCCGTTAGTAGGATGCACCTTTACAATACCATCTGTAAGACCTTCACATACCGGATTCCATGTTAAACCGCCGTCAGTGGTCTTCCACAAAGCATTTGTGTCTTCCCTGTAAGGAGTCAGAATATCATCGTACTCGGCTTTTTCAAAGGTTTTAATTTCTGTACCTTTATAATATGGTGCTTTTGCATCCGGCATATCCTGAAGTCTCCACGGACGTGACCAATATGCCACAGTACACATACCCTTATCACGATCGTAAGAAGATGGATCATATGCAATGGATTCAGTGAAATTTAATCTTAAAGCGGCACCTTTTTGCTGGAGTACAAATTTCCATGTTTTTCCTCCGTCCTCAGAAAGATAAATGCCGTTAGCCATATTCGCATATTTTGCGCTATCATCTTGTGTAGTATAACCACCGTAAGCAATTACTCTGTTTTTATTTACAGGGTCAATTGCAACTGAAAATACGCCCTTGGCATAAAAACCGCCATACACCATCTCCCAATTTTTACCGCCGTCTTCCGAACGCCACATACCTGCAACATCGGTGCCGGCAATTAAAAGCTTGCCATCCGAGCTCACTGCGAGGGCGGTCATACGTTGTCCGCCCTCACCACCTGATATACCGTTACTCTTCATTTTAGCAGTTACCATAGGAACAGTTTTCCACACAGCAACATCAGTATTCTCGGTATTGTCCTCAGGTACATCTTCCTTTCATAAATCGTTAAGAACGCATGCGTTTCTAATCGGTTTAAGATTTGTTAGATTGTCCCATGTAAATATGGTCTTTGTTTTCCAGTTAGATACATTTGCAAAATCTTTAATTGTAGTCAAGTCAATCTTTTCTCCTGCCGTACCTGTAACTTCACTTGTGTACACCTGAGTAAGTTGACCATTTTCGGCATATCCCGCAACAATCATAGTTACAGTAGCATCCTCGTCAAATATCGCATATGGCTTGCCGCCTGCAACTGCATATTTAACAATGTTTTCACCAGCCTGATCGCTTAGTGCCAAAATAGTAACTTCTGATTCTGGCATTGTAAATGAATAGGTATTATTAGTGCCTGTTATTTCATTTCCGTTCATCATAACAGTATCCGGTGTACCAGCAACTGTAAATGAAACTGTGCGTCCCGGGAATGCGAAGCCCACACTGCCGTTTGAAACTCCGCCATCTGTTATTTTTGCACCTTCCGGAAGAGCAATCCTGTATGCTCCTGTGATATCATAGAATACAAGGTTATCGATATATAACTCTGTGCCTACTTCACCTTCACCTACTATAATGTCCTGATAATAGGTATCATTCTCAGGCGTTAAAGTATTGCTTCCGCTTCTATACGTGTTACTTAATCGATACCATTTATTAGCATAACCAGGGTTTGTAATAATAGCATTGCCATATTCAGCATCTCTCACACGTACCTGTGAGCTTTCTATAATAGTCTTATAATCAAAGTCTATATAATATGTATGACCTGCTGTCATCTTAGTAAGCGAGCTAAGTGTAAGATTTGTCGCTTTTTCTGCATTTCTGCCATCAATTTTCAGAACATGGTTGTTTTCATTGCCTGTCAAAGCCTGGTCTGTTACATAGTTTGCTTCACCCCTTACGGTGAATGTTACATTTTCACCTTCCATATTACCCTGTGGAATAAGATTTACAAGCTCTCTTTGTGTTGTAACAGTAATAGCATTATCGCTATTAGCTACTGTAAATGAGTAAACACCATCTGCATCAGGGGTTAGAGTTGTTCCATTTGCAACTACCTCTGAAACACTGTAACCAACATTTGGTTCTACTTTAAATTCAGCAACAGTGCCCTTATTTGCCATAAGCTCGCCGTTTACTGTCTGCAAACCGTCATCACATATAATGCTTGCTGCATCATTGGTGTTAGCCACGACTTCAACTGCATCTGTGATATCAAGGAAAACAAGATTATCAATATAGAGTTTTTTACCTTTTTCGTTGTTTCCTACAGTGATGTCTAGATAGTAAGTATCTGCACCAGGGGTAATTATGTTAGTATCTCCTTCTGTAATCATTTTGCTGAATCGATACCAGGTATTAACA
>JAZKZV010000013.1:0-1965 GCA_045612845.1 Clostridia bacterium | reverse complement strand
CCTTTGCACTCGCAAACAAGACGGTGCCATAGCTCAGTTGGTAGAGCAAAGGACTGAAAATCCTTGTGTCCCCGGTTCGATTCCTGGTGGCACCACTTGCAAAAAACGCTAATGACTTAAAAAACAAGTTATTAGCGTGTTTTCTTTTGCCTTAAAACCTAAATTTGGCTACAATTTGGCAACTTTGCGAAATTTCTTCGCCGTTTTAGATACTTGTAGGACCATTTTTAAGGGCTCAGTAGAAATTTACTGTGGGTAAGCATATAAATTTGCAATTCTAAAGAGAAAGAATTTCTTATCTGCCACCCCTCTGAGGTTTGCTCTGAAAAGTTTGATTTTAGCATTTTATGCCAAAGTGCTTGACAGCTCGATATTGAAGGATATGATGAATGTGAAGAGTGCGATAAATATATGATGTCTTTATTAATTTTGCCCTCACATATAATGCGCAAGGGCAAAATTAATTCTATCAATAGCACGCTCCCTTCATCAGACTTATAATCTAGACCGAATCAACATCCTCTAACTCATCAATAAGTTCAATCAAAGGCCTACCGTTAATTTTAAAATTCTCAAGCAACTCCATTTCGTTAGCATAAACCTCATATTCCTCTGTAAAATGTTCATCACATACAGCTGCATAGTTTTGTTCTTTCAACAAGAAATATTCTTTATTTTTATAAGTAAAGCAAACATCGTAGCATAACACCCCAAATCTATGGAATAAGACCTCCTCGGCCCACGTCTTATAGCCTTCATATAAATCCCCATATTTTTCCCTATTTGGAGGATACTTAGCGTTAATAGGATTGCCATTGGCATCGTTAATTATATAAGGTTTACTCATTTTTTGAAATTTATAATTTTATTTACAAGTTTTTTCATCTCAGTTGTTAACGTATGGGTCTCGCCTTCAATCGGTTTGCCATTAGCCCATTTGTGGTAATGTAGTCCCAAACCTTTATGGTCGACAATGTGTATTTCCTCTATTTTCTTACCATCAGGACCATATCTGGCAATTTCTTTTAATCCCTTTCCATTACGATAAAATGTTGCATAAGCTCTATTAGGCGTATGGCTCTCTTCTGGAAATTTTACACCTGCTTTTGGATTTTTTGTTTCAAGTACTTTTATGTCATCACCTATACTAGAGATGGTCTTATACATTATACCATTTTCAAAGTTCGTTATTCCGCTTAAATAACTACCGTTTCTTCCCATCTTTTAACTTTTTATAATTCTCATTCTCAAAATATGTACTTATCTCTTCATTTTCTTCGGGCATTTTCTCTCCGTATCTAATTATATGCGTAGGTTCTAAACGTCTGATAGCCTCATTATACCCTTTCAGCCACAGATATTTAGAATAATCCGACTTTTTTACACCTGTACAATTAATCGCTATTGTCCCATTCTTTTCAATACCGGTAAAACTATAATCATAACTGTCTGGAGTACTCCAAGTTACATTGGGAATAACATTAATACCATTGTTGCGGTAGTCCTGCAAAGTGCAGCGACTGATTTTCAAGCGTTCCAATAGCTCGCTGTTGGCATCCTGCCCTCAAAAGTCGGGTAGATGTAATGGTTTTATATTGCAAATACCTTCGCTTTATGCTCCGAATAATCATATAAACTATCCGAAGGTTCATTCTTGAAATATAAAAATTACAATTTATATGATAAAAAAGTTGCTTCGTTAAGGTGCAGTTTCGCATATTATCACTAAATTTTGATAATTTAACCTGCACCTCGCAATAAAAATAAATGAATTTATTTTGTTCTTGCCTCGGCTTGCATTAAATTTGCGGTATACGCCAATAAAATGTGTAAATAATGAAAGATTTAAATAGACTCAAAGTAGTATTGGTTGAACAAAAGAGAACCGGCAAATGGCTTGCCGAGCAGTTAGGCAAAGACCCCTCAACAGTTTCCAAATGGTGCTCCAACAAAATGCAACCATCG
>JAZKZV010000012.1:0-209264 GCA_045612845.1 Clostridia bacterium | reverse complement strand
CACGTACGTGATCAAAATTTGCTTTATAATCAAAGTCAAGATAATATGTACGATCTGCTGTCATCTTAGTAAGTGAGCTTAATGTAAGCTTTGTTGCAGAGTCCGGAGCACTTTCACCATTTATTTCTAAAACATGGTTATTGACATTATCTGTCAATGCCTGGTCTGTTACAAATTTTTGTGCACCTACTGTAGAGAATGTTGCAGTGTCATCTTCCATATCACCTTGCGGTATAAGGTTAGCAAGTGGTTTTACTGTTTTAACAGTAACAGCATTATCGCTATTGGCTACTGTAAATGAGTAAACACCATCTGCATCAGGTATTAGTGTTGTTTTGTTTGCAACAACTTCTAAAACACTGTAACCAGCATTTGGTTCTACTTTGAATTTAGCAACAGTGCCTTCATTTGCCATAAGCTTGCCGCCTATTGTCTCCAAACCTTCAACATATTCAATGCTTGCTGTATCGTCGGCGTTAATTGCAACTTCAACTGCATCTGTTATATCATAGAACACAAGATTATCAATATAGAGTTTTGTTTTACTCAAATTGTTACCTACAAGGATATCCTGATAATATGTATCTGAGCCAGGTATGATTGTATTGCTGTATTTATCTTTGATATACTGCTCACTTAATCTGTACCATTTGTTAGCATCACTGTAGTTTGTAGCAACTGCTGTTTGACTGCTTGAATTACGCACTTTTATATATGTGCCTTCTATGATCTTATAGTCAAAGTCAAGGTAGTATTTACGACCCGCTTTCATTCGAGTAAGAGATTTTATGGTAAGCTTTGTTGCTGTTGTAGATGTAGAAGATGTATCATCTATTTCTAAAACCTGGTTATTGACATTATCTGTCAATGCCTGGTCTGTTACAAATTTTTGTGTGCCTACTGTAGTGAATGTTGGAGTGTCGCTGCCTTCCATATTACCTTGCGGGATAAGGTTTGCAAGTGGTGTTATTGCTTTAAGATTGATGGTTACATCTGAATCTCCCACCGTAAATGTGTAGGTGTTTTCGTTCTGTGTAAGTTCAACATCTTCTGTCGCTAATTTATAATCGTCATTTACATACTCAACTGAAATTTCACTTTGCGGCATTGCATAATTTACACCATTCACCGTAAGAACATTTTCGCTTGTAACACTCGCACCCGTAGGCAATGTAATAGTTTTTGCATTGGTCATGTCGTATACTACAACATCATCAACCTCATAATTTACTTTCGCCACATTAGCATCACCTGTAACTTTATCTAAAGCGTTACATACTTTAAAGCTCACACTAGTTTCTGAGGTTGGTGTTATAAAACCCTCACGAGTTTCCCATTCCTTTGAAAGTTTCGGTTTCGCAGTTGTATTATTGAGCGCACTAAAAGATGTGCAAGCATATAATGTTGTAGTATTCTCATAATCACTTGCCAGTCTTATTTTATATGAATAATAATATTTTGTGCCCGGTTGAAGCTTTCTTGTTTTGTATATAAGTGATGAATTGGCAGTCTTGCCCTCTATGGTTTTTAGATTCGAACTGTCAAATTTCAACACTTTATTGCCCTCAATATCGTCAACAACAGATAGTTCTACATCTGTAACATTAGATGAGTAGCCCCAACAGTCCTTCATTGTTTCTGTATCTGTCTGCATATCGCCGTTAGTTACAAGATTTTCAAAGCCCGCAACCTCACTTGCTGCTGCACCAAAAGGAGTCGTAAACATGCATGAGATAATCATTATTAAACTTAAAAACATTGAGATTAATCTTTTAGATTTCATAATTTCTCTCCTTTATATCAAATAAATATTAAATTTTAACCTTTAACTGCACCAGCAGTTACACCCGCTGTTATATATTTGTTTGCTGCTATAAAAATAATCAATATAGGCACCATTGAAAGAGTTGCTGCCGCAAACAGAATGTTCCAGGACACAGCACTCTCACCGGAGTTTTTAAGTGCCATAATACCAACCATAAGTGTTTGCTGTTCAGGTCGGGTCATTGTAAAGATTGCAGGCATAATATATTCGTTCCACGAACCATTAAACGCCATAATTCCTATGGTCATCAATGCGGGTACCAAAAGCGGAAAAATTATTCTGAAGAAAATACCCGTAAATGTGCATCCATCTATTGTTGCAGCCTCGTCAAGCTCCTTAGGAAGTGCTTTTACAAACCCTCTTACAATATACATATTTGCAACAGGTATACCAAAACACTTTAATGCAATCAATCCCCAAAGTGACTTATTAAGCCCTACTGTAGAAAGCAAAGTTAGTTTTGGATAGATTGTAATGCTTCCCAGTGATATAAACATAAGTGATGTAAATATCATAAATATAGCCTTTTTACCGGGAAATTCACCTCTGGCAAAAACATATCCGCAAACCGCTGAAATTACAACTATGATTGCAACCTCAGCAACAGATGTCCAAATACTGTTGAAAAGCATTCTGCTTAAATTGAACTTGTCGGAGTTAAAAGCCTCTATGTAGTTGTCAAATGTCCACTGCTGCGGCAATATGGATTCCGGCATAGTCAATATTTCCATATTGCTTTTGAACGAAGCCATTATAGTGCTAAACAGAGGGAAAAGTGTAATTATAGCAACAAATAATACCGTTATGTAAATTAAAAGTCTTGGAATTTTTTTGATAAATTTATTCATCTTAAACACCTCCCCGATTAATACACATTCTGCAGTCTTGCACTTATTTTATTATATCCAAATGCAACAAGACCATATATAATTGATGTTATTATCGAAATTGCCGCGCCATATCCTATATCTACTGTTCCCGATGTAAATCCCGGAACATAGTTAACAAGGATATATGAACCAACCGTATGGGTAGCACCACCCGGAGCACCGTTTGTCATAGTTACGATAAATTCACCAACGTGTAATGTTCCGTTAATTGCAAGAAGCAGAATTGTCTGGAATACAGGGGCTATCATCGGAATGGTGATGCTTATAAACTTTCTGAATGGACCTGCACCATCAACATCCGCCGCCTCATAAACCTCATTTGGAACATTGGTAAGTGCTGCTGTAAACAACAGCACATTTGTTCCAAAGTTTTTCCACACACTGCTTGCCACAAGCACAGCCATTGCAGACCGTTTGTTTGCAAACCAGTCGATTGGCTCTGAAATAATTCCAAGTTTAATAAAAATGTCATTAAAAAAGCCAAAATACTGAAACAGATTTGTAAATATTACAGAACACAAAACTGCACTGATAACCGTTGGCATAAAGTATACACCACGGATAAATGATGCACCCTTTATCTTTTTGCTGAGGAGATACGCCAGAACAAGCGTACACACAACTTCAAACGGCAGTTTTAAGAATGTAAACTCCAATGTTGTCAGCCATGATTTCCAATATATAGTGTTTTCTGTAAAAATGTGTATAAAATTTTTAAAACCTACATATAATGTGTGGCTTGGAATCTGATCATAATAGAAAAACGATTTCGCAAAAGCCCACAATATAGGATATAATGTAAACAAGAAAAAACCGATAAGCGGCAATCCCAAAAGCAAATAGCATTGAATTGGAATTGACCCGGATATTTTTTTAATTATGGTTTTTCTAATACTTTTTTCGTTCAAAGTCCTCACACGTCCTTTATTAGTTTTTAATGTCACTATCAAAATCAGGGATTATATAGTTTTCAGGTGTATATTCAGGATGAAGTTCAGCATAGCGCTTTGCACCTTCATTCTGAAGTGCTGAATAATCTGCACATACCTTATCAACATCTGTAACCTTACCGGACCAAATATCTTCTACATAAATTGCTCTCATTACTCTTTCACCCTGTAAGTCTCTTGAAAGAGCAAGCGGTGTTGCCTGGCTTACATTTAAGAGCTTAGCAAATTCCTGCCACTGTTTCTTATCATCAGAAAGCTTAACTTTATTAACTACTTCAAGTTGAAGAGGAATATCTATACCCTGCTTGTAGCTTTCCTCAATAAGATCATCACCGTAGAAGAAGTCAAGTACCTTAGCAATCTTTTCTGCCTTTTCATCAGCAGACTTTTTGTTAATCATAAGATAACCATAGTTACCCATGTGCTGCTTCTTTCTGTTGCCTTCTGTTTCTGTTGGGTAAGGTGCTACACCCCAATCAATGCTTGCAGGGAACTGCGATGTTAATACACCAAAATCGTAACTACCTGCTGTCTTCATACCGATGTCACCGGCAGCAAATCTTGCTCTTGCCTGGTCGTTATCTGTACTTTCAGTACCAGGATAGCAGCTGCCGTCTTCCTTCATACCGAGCATTGTCTTCATAACAGTTGCTTCGTGTGAGAAATCAAACTCACCTGTTTTTGGATTGTAACCATCTGCATAACCACTTGTTGCAGATGACATTTTCATAACATCATCAGCGTAAATCAATGATGTTTTACCTGCGATAATGTAACCATACTTACGTGCTTTAACATCTGTAAGTTTTTTTGCATATTCTCTTAACTCTTCAAGAGTTTCAGGAGGTGTTGGTTCACCTTTTTCGTCAACCAGACCTGCTTCTTTAAACATATCCTTGTTGTAAATAAGTCCGTATGTAGTAGCTGACTTAGGAAGGTAGTATGTCTTTCCATCAGTGTGAATGTGTCTGCCATACATTAAGAATTCTTCAAACTTCTTTATAAGCTTGTCCCCGCCCGGAATATCTTCATAAGGTGCGATATATCCAAGTTCGGCATATTTGCTCATTGAACCTCCGCTGAACAAATCAGGTGCCTGATCTGTTTCAAACGCAAGGTCAAGCTTATTTGCAATGCTGTCCTGCACTACATACTCTATCATAATTCCTTCTTTTGCACCAACGGTATCATTCCAGTTCTTTATCTGTTCTTCTAAGAACACCTTGTCGTGACCATTGGCAGTCCACACTGTTACGGTTGTAACTTCACCGTTTTGTGTACTGTTCTTGTTTCCGCATGCAGCAAGACTTAAAACCATTCCTGCTGTCAACACTAATGCAATTATTTTCTTCATCTTTTTCATTTTTTTCTTCCTTTCACATTATATAAATTTTGATATTAATATACTAATCGGCAATGCGCCGTTATAGCCTTTCAAGAATAATAAGTTCATCAACCTTTGCCGTCATTTTATAAACACAACCGCCGTTGATGACTTCACCGTTTCTGCTCTTCCATCTTCCCTCAGGAATATGAACGCATCTTGCAGTTTTTCCTTGCTCCAAAACAGGTGCTACAAGGAATTTACTGCCAAGCATAAACTGGTCTGTGACGTTTTCAAGACCCTGATGCGGGAATTCGTATTCCATAAACCGCATAACAGGTTCCTGGGTTTGGGTGGATTTCTCAATCAGTTTCATAATATATCCCAGATATTCGCTTCGTAAATTCATGAATTTCATTACAATTTGCATTGATTTTTCCGAAAGCAGTCTTTTGGGAGAAATGGATATTTGCAGCATAGGTGAGAAAATACTTGCAGCTAACCACCTTAAATATAATTCTTCGTCAAACTTATAGTCCTCCGAAAGAAACGATCCGTATTCTCCACCGCCAATCATATCAGGACATCCATAGAAGTAACCCAAAATCCCCTGCTGCATCATATTTGGAATTAACATAGAAATTCCTTCCTCATGCGTCCAGGAAGATTTTTTGTCCTGAAGGCGGCATACAATCGGCATACCACCACAATCCCACACGCAACGCAATTCATTGAACTCATATCTTGCACCAAACTGAGCAAAAGATTTTGTGTGTTCACTTTGCTCCTGCTTTATGTATGTGCGGTCATCTTTTCTATACAGATAGGAGCCACCTGCATCAAATTTGAAACCGTCAACTCCGTATTTATCCATAAGATTGTGTAATTTTGCATCAAGCCAATCGCACACTTCGGGGTTAGAAAGATCAAGAACCGCGCTAAATCCATTCCACCACTCCCGGACAGCAATTTTGCCATCACTGTTCCTGATAAGATAATCTGTCTGCCTTAATTCTCTGAAACAATCACTATCAGGAGAAATCAACGGTGTGACCCATAGCATAACTTTGAAGCCCATCTCGTGCAGTTCGTCAAACATTTTTTTAGGGTCAGAGAACTTTCTTGCACAAAAATCATAATCACCATAATCAGGAGCCCAGCCCTCATCAATCATCAAAACACCGGGAGGCAAGCCTGCTTCTTTAAGCGTCTTTGCATATTCCAGAATCTGTTTCTGGTTTTGGTTATACATAAGCTCAATCCAAGTGTTATACTGAGGAGTTTCAAAAAACAACTTATTTGGTATTTTGTCGCTTTTCGCAAATTTCTTTTCAGAAACTGCAATGTACGCCCCCTTTAATGTTTGATGCCCTTCACCAAGTTCAATTTCATAATCGGTGCTTATTTTTATGGTTCCCTTATCAAAATGTACCACAAAGGGTTTGTCGCTGATTATGTATCTACCTTTGTTTGAAATAAATATTGGCGAAAACTGGTCGAGAATGCCATCTGCTGTGATTAAATTCATATCCACATCGGATTTCTCAGTTAAAGGCATCATAATACCTTTGTGTACGGCACCGCCATACCAACACTCTTTTTCAAGAAATTTAATATCCATTAATTCACCTTCGTTCAAATCATATTTTTTAAGGAGAGGTAAGCACCTGCCGTCCATCCCATCATTACCGGCATATGATAGTTTTCACTGCAAACTTCTGTATTACCTTCAACAACATTGTACTTCTCCCACAGATTACCTGTTTCATTAAACACATTTTCTGCTAAGGTCACATACTTTAATGCAATTCGTTTTGCATCTTCATGATACCCGTAATTTTTCAGACCTACCGCGCTAATATACTGAAGGCATGGCCATCCGTTGGGGTAGTTCCATTGATATGTTCCGATTTCCGAATTTTCTTCACAGGTCAAAACTCCATATTCTGCTTCAAGTGACATAAGTTTTGAAATAGACTTGTCTACCTCTTCCTGAGTAAGCATATTGGTAAACAACGGATATAAGGATGCCGCCGTCAGCATTAAACTTCTCTGTTCGCTTACAAAATTGTAATCGTATAAAACACCATCATCTGCGCACATATAATTCATCATAAGTTCTTTTCTGTGTTTTGCGGCATTGCTCCAAAACTCTTCTTTTCCAAGTCCAAGTACCGTTGAAAAGAATTCCATATTTTTCTCAAACATATACATCAGCGAATTCAGGTCAACCGGGAGATAGTTAAAACCCTCTCTTCCCCATCTTGGATTCATATCCCAGCCACTTTCGCAGCATATAACGCAATGACGTGCCAAATCATACGGCTTTTCAGACCATTGGATTTTTGTTCTTTTCTCAAAATGCTGGACCTTACCCGCAAAATCATTTTTATCAACGTCGCCGCCATATACATTAAGACCTACGGGAGATATTCTTTTATTCATCCAGAAATCATATTCTTTTAAAAGGATTTCATATGCACCCTTCAGCCATTCCTTATCCTTGGAATGCTCATACACCTCCCTCACCATCTGTGACAGAAAAGGCGGTTGCGAACGCGAAAGATAATATGTTCTGTTACCGTTGGGCATAAACCCATATTTTTCAACAAGAAAAAGTATATCGTCGGTATTATATTTTATCTGGGTATAATCACCAAGTTCTTCCAATCCTTTGTTTGTAAAATATGTATCCCAATAATACAATTCATCAAAGTGACCTACCGCAGGTACAGTGTACGGATACGGAAGTCCTATCAATGTGCCATTATCTTCCTTATTCGTGGCTACACACTTTAACATATTGGCGTTGATATATTCAATCAATGTGCTATTTCCCATCAGTATCTCCCCATAAATTTTTATACATTCAAATACTTATATTATAAACTGTTTATAGCACTTTGTCACGTTGATTTTTTATAGGCATAATTGACAACAGAATGTTTTTTTGCTATACTTAATTAAAGGTATCAGGGAGGAGGAGTTTTATATATGTTATTCTGTCTTATATTCGCTTTTGTAGCCCTTACTATATCTTTCTTTTGGTTTAAAAAGGAACTTTATTTGAACACACTTTTTCTTAAATTGTACAGCATGATTGCGCTTACAATCGTCAGTATATTGTTCATCTCAAAATTCACAAACTATCAGTTTATTTTTTCTGCAGATTATGAGTTGTATCTGAGATTGCAACGTATTCATATACATCCTTATGTAATCCGAAATATACAGACAGTGTGCCACACATTCTATCTGTCCTCAGCAATCGTATTTTTAGGCAGACATTACAAAATTTCAGCTTGCAAAAAAATTTTGCTTTCCATCCCCCTTGTATTGTTTATGATTTTGAATTTAAGTCAGGTAACCGACGAAATATCTCATCATATATTTTTAATGAAATTCGGAAACCCAAAGAACACATTTTTTATTGCAGACATGTTGGTTTCCAAGGGCTCACACCTGATTATTTGTCTTTACACAATCATTCCGCTTATTTTGATTTTTAAGAAAATTGTAAGCACACCAAATTTAATTAAAAAGAACTTTTTTGTATCGTACCTGGTTTGTATGATGCTTACGGATATTCTATATTTTTCGCTATTTATTTACGGATTGTTTAAAGATATTTCTCCACATCGCCTCGGACTAAATGATATTCCTTCCGGTATTTCGTTATATGGTAATATGTTTACTTCGGCAATCCTTCTTACGACTTTCTCTATAATTATTACCATTGTTATTATATTCTTAAAGCCATTTAAAGCAAAAAAGCTGGACATTGAATATGTTTCGACCAGGAATTTTCAAAAATTTCAATACGATAATTATTACACCACATTGCATATGCTTAAAAACACCCTGCTGTGTGTATATAAATACATAGAAATTTCAGAAAAACATATCGACAATACAAAAGCGCTTACAAGTCTTGAGTGTGCTAAAGAACAAATAAACGAACAGCTTGAAAACTACAACAATATCATGGCGCATTTTAAAACAAAAAAATTGCAGTTTAAGTCTATTAACATAATCGAGGTTGTAAATAAATCAATAAATGCATCGGAAGTTGAAGATACTGTTGTTATATACAAAGACTATAACCAAGAAACTGATATAAGAATTATGGGAAATTCAAACAGCATAGACCAGGTTTGCAAAAACATAATTGATAATGCTTTGAACTCCCTCAAAATATCCACAAAAGAAAACAAGGAAATCCGTGTTTCAATCGTTGACGATGACGACTATGTAATAATTAATTTCACAAACAACGGAGATTGTATTCCCAAGAACCAGCAGAAATTTTTGTTCAATCTATTTTACACCACACGCGCAAATGAATTTTGCAGCGGAATTGGTTTATACTATACAAAAGAAGTAGTTACTCGTCACGGCGGTGATATTTGGTTTAAAAGTACACCTCAGCAAACTACGTTTACCATTGCACTGCCCAAAACAAATCAGGAGGAATCACAAAATGATTAGATTGGCGATATGTGATGATTACAAGCATTTTATAAATACCATGCGATTGGAAATAATGGACCATGACGACATAGAATTAGTAGGTGAATGTAATCTGGCTGTTGATTGTATTCCTATGTTATCCAAATGTCAACCCGATGTTTTGCTTTTGGATATACAGATGGAAACTTCATCAGCCGGCATTGATATTTTGCCAAAAATCAAGGCACTTTTTCCTAAGTTGAAGATTATTATGATAACAGTATCCGAAATCGAAGAAGACATTTTCAACGCCATCACAAACGGTGCTGATAATTATATTTTAAAAGATATGTCCAATTTAGATATACTGAAAAAAGTTGTTGAAACATATAATGACCAACCTGTAATCGATAATGCTATATTCCAAAAATATCTGTCGCAATCAAAAATTAAAAGCAACGATTACAACAGCCTTCTTTTTCTTATTACGATGATTTCAAAACTTACTAAATCTGAACTCGAAATTTTAAAAATGCTCTGTATAGGAAAAACATACTCTCAGATTGCAAGCGAGCGTTTCACATCAGAAAGTACAGTCAGAACCATAGTATCACATATTACAAAAAAATACAATGTAGATAACATCAACACACTTATAAGCCAAGTAAATATGTTTGAATTGTTGGAAAAATTCGGTCACATTATATAGCTCAAAACTTTCAATATAATATTTGCAAAAAACTTAAAAATAAATTGTACAAGGGGCTGATTAAAAAGAAATTCTTTTTAATCAGCCCCTTTAAAGATTATTCCCATTTTGCACTGCCCGACATAAGTGTTACTTTATTAGCAGATACACTTAAAAGGCCTCTTTCTACATTAAAGATTTTTACTGTTCCGTCCTCTAATTCAATATGCGAACTACACGGTTTTACAGAGGTTACAAATGGTGTGTGATTTGCCATTATAGCAAGCTCACCCTCTGTGCCGCGAAGTGATATTTTAACTATATCACCGGCAAAGAAATTACCCTCAGGTGTTGAAATAACAAATTCAAATGTTTTCATTATACCACCTTTTTCGCCTTTTCTACGGCTTCGTCAATAGTTCCAACAAACAAGAAGGCCGACTCAGGTAAGTCATCGTGCTTACCCTCGATAATTTCTTTAAAGCCTCTGATTGTTTCTGAAAGCGGGACATATACACCTGGTATACCAATAAATTTTTCAGAAACATGGAAAGGTTGAGATAGGAATCTCTGTATCTTTCTTGCTCTTTGAACCAACAGTTTATCCTCGTCAGAAAGTTCATCCATACCCATAATTGCAATAATATCCATAAGCTCCTGATATCTTTGTAGGATTCTCTGAACCTCACGTGCAACGCTATAATGCTCCTCGCCCAAAACATCTGCCGACAAAATTCGGCTTGTTGATTCAAGCGGGTCAACTGCGGGATAAATACCCTGTGATGCGATGTTTCTTGAAAGAACCGTTGTAGCATCAAGATGAGCAAATGTTGTAGCAGGCGCAGGGTCGGTTAAGTCGTCCGCAGGAACATATACTGCCTGAATAGATGTGATTGAGCCTTTTTTTGTTGATGTAATTCTCTCCTGAAGCATACCCATCTCGTTTGCCAATGTTGGTTGATAACCAACGGCTGACGGCATTCTTCCCAAAAGTGCTGAAACCTCAGAACCCGCCTGGGTAAATCTGAAAATGTTATCAATAAATAAAAGTACGTCTTGTCCTTCCTCTTCACGGAAGTATTCCGCCATCGTAAGACCGGAAAGACCAACCCTCATTCTTGCACCGGGTGGCTCGTTCATCTGTCCGTACACGAGTGTTGTGTTTGACAAAACGCCCGATTCCATCATTTCGTTATAAAGGTCGTTGCCCTCTCTTGTACGCTCACCAACACCTGTAAATACCGAAAGTCCGCCATGCTCTTTTGCAATGTTATTGATTAGCTCCATAATAAGCACCGTTTTACCTACACCTGCACCACCGAAAAGACCAATCTTTCCGCCCTTTGAATACGGGCATATAAGGTCAATTACCTTAATACCTGTTTCCAAAATCTCTGTTGATGTAGAAAGCTCAGAATACTCCGGAGCAGGACGATGAATATCCCATTTTGGAGTATCTTCGGGGGCTGGTTTATTATCAACGGGGTCTCCAAGTACGTTGAAAATTCTTCCAAGTGTTTTTCTGCCAACCGGCACGCTTATTGCTTTACCCGTATCGGTAACGGGTGTTCCTCTTGTTAAGCCATCGGTTGATGACATAGCAATACATCTTACAGTATTATCGCCTATATGCTGCGCAACCTCTACTGTAAGAGTTTTATCGCCTATATTCATAGTAAGTGCATTGTATATGGCAGGTATTTTTCCTTCGTCAAAGCGAATATCAACAACAGGTCCTACGACCTGTAAAACACTGCCTTTTACTAAATCTGACATATTCGTGTCTCCTTACATGCCACTTCCGGCAACAATTTCTGTAATTTCTTGCGTGATTGCACCTTGTCTTGCTCGGTTATATTCAAGTTTAAGGCTATCAATCATCTCGCCTGCATTCTTACCCGCGTTATCCATAGCAAAGCGTCTTGCAACTACCTCGCAGGCAAAGCTTTCCTTTGCAGCGGCAACTAATTTTGCCGCAATATATTCTTCTATTACCGCCTCTAAAACACTTCTCTCGTCCGGCTCATAAATTATATCAGCTTTTGATTTGTTCTCTGTTTTAGCAATCGGTAAAATCCATTCTGTATCCTCATTTTGCGTCATCATCGAAATATATTTCGTAGAAACAATTCCTATCTTTTCATACTTTCCTTTTTTAAATTCTTCGCAGAGTTGTTTTGCAAGTTCAATAGCATTAGCATATGAAAAGGTTTCCACCTTAACCTGCTCACACATATATCTGTCGCAGGCTCTTTTGCCTATCGGGATAATTCTGTCTGCATTTTGTGCATCGATTGCTTTGAAAATATTTGAGTTATATCCACCCGCTAGTCCTCTATCCCCCGCAATAGCTACAAGGCATATTTTGCCACTTTCGCCGCTTTTCATATATTCGCTTTTTTCGCAGGATTTTGCACCTGAAAGCATCGAAATGGTATCTGAAAGTGCTTTGGCATACTCTCTCGATTTTCCCATAGCGATTGATGCACCACGGATTTTTGCAGATGCAACAAGTCCCATAGCCTTTGTAAGATGCAAGGTAGAATCTACGCTTTTAATACGATTTTTTAAGCTTTTAATATCTACGCCCACAAAATCACTCCTTCATATCATCGAGTGCTTTTTTAAGCATAGCAATGTCCTCATCGTCGCAGAAATTATTTTCAAATCTCTCAAGCAAATCTTTATACTCAGCTTCTAAAAGTTCAAAAAGTCTTTGCTCGTAATCAGATACATTCTTAACGGGGACATTGTTTAAATATCCGTTAATAACAGCATATACGATAGCAACCTGACAACCAACTCTCACAGGTGCATTTCTCCTTTGTTTTAACACCTCAACTATTCGCTCACCAAGAGCAAGACGGTTTTTAGTGTCCTCGTCAAGGTCGCTTCCAAACTGAGAAAAAGCCTGTAGCTCGCGATACTGAGCATATAAAAGCTTAAGTTCACCTGATACTTTCTTCATCGCCTTAAGCTGAGCAGCACCACCAACACGGCTGACAGAAATACCGGGGTTTATTGCCGGCATAATACCTGCATGGAAAAGCTCTGTTTCTAAGAATATCTGTCCATCTGTTATTGAGATAACGTTTGTCGGAATATATGCCGAAACGTCGCCCGCCTGAGTTTCGATAATAGGAAGTGCTGTTATTGAGCCACCACCATGTTCAGGAGCAACACACGCAGCTCTTTCAAGCAATCTTGAATGTAGATAGAATACATCACCCGGGTATGCCTCACGTCCCGGCGGACGTCTTATAAGAAGTGAAAGCGCACGATACGCTATCGCGTGCTTTGACAAATCATCATAGATGATAAGAACATCCTTACCTTGCTCCATAAAATACTCTGCCATAGCACAACCCGAATATGGTGCTACGTATTGAAGCGGAGCAGTTTCTGATGCAGAAGCTGATACAATAATTGTATATTCCATTGCACCTGATTTTGAAAGCTCGTTTGCAAGTTGAACCACCGCCGTGTTTTTCTGTCCAATTGCGACATATATACAAATTACGCCGGTATTTTTCTGGTTCATTATGGTATCAATGGCAATCTCTGTTTTACCGGTCTGTCTATCACCTATAATAAGCTCTCTCTGGCCTCTACCGATAGGAATCATACTATCTATCGCCTTGATTCCCGTTTGGAGTGGAACAGATACGCTTTTTCTTTCGATAATTCCGGGAGCTTCTGACTCAATCGGTCTTGTTTTTGTTGTAGTAATAGGGCCTTTACCATCTATTGGGTTACCAAGCGCGTCCACAACCCTTCCCAAAAGCTCATCGCCAACGGGTACAGATACAACCCTTCCGGTACGGCGTACCACAGAGCCCTCGTGAATATCGTTTGTATTAGACAACAGTGCAACGGATACTGTTTCACTTTCAAGGTTCTGAGCCATACCCATAGTTCCGTCTTCAAACTCTAAAAGTTCACTTGACATACAGGATCTTAATCCGTAAACACGCGCGATTCCGTCGCCTACCAAGATAACGGTTCCAGTTTCCTGCATCTCTATTTTTGATTCATAATTTTTTATTTGTTCTTTTATAATCTGACTTATCTCATCAGTTCTTGCACTCATCTTTTTATCACATCCTTTATCTCCTTAAGATGTTTCTTAAGGCTTGAGTCCATTATCTTTCCGTCTGCTTCAACAATCAAACCGCCCAAGATAGTTTCATCAACAATATAATCAATTACCATCTTCTTGCCGCTTTTTTTCTCAAGCTTTTCTTTAAGCGCCACCTTCTCCTCATCTGTGAGTTCGACAGCACTTGTAACCTTTGCGTTTGAAACTCTATCCATTTCATCGTGCATAGCTATATACTGTTTGGCACATTCTGAAAATTCATCTATATGTTTCTTCTCGCAAAGAATTTTTAAAAATGACAGCACATCTCTTGGAATACTGTCTTTAAATGCCTCTTCTAAGGCATTTAGTCTTTCTTCAAGAGGAATTGCAAAAGTAGACAGAAAATCCTTATAAGCAGAATTTTCATCAAATAAACCCGATACCAGTTCGAGCGCATCTTTATAATCCTTACTGCATCCTTTTTCGAGTGCCAGCATAAATAATGCCTTTGCGTATTCGTTGCTTATTTCACTCATTCTTCATCACCTATCTTCTCAATAAATGAATCAATTAAGTCTCTATGGTCATCGGCATTTATCTCACGCCCCAAAAGCTTATTAGCAAGAACTGCTGAAACCTCAACAATTTCCTTTTTAATTCCTTCTTCAGCCTTTTTCATTTCAAGCTGTGCTTGTGTTTCCGCCTGACGCACAATGCCTTCAGCCTGGTCTTTTGCCTTTGTTACAATTATTTCGCCCTGACGTTTGGCACATTCTTGTGCTTTTTTTATTATCTCATCAGATTCAGCTTTTGCAGTACTGATTTTTTCGTCCCACAAAAGCTTGTTTTCCTCAGCCATGCGCTTAGCCGCGTCTGCTGCATCATATCTTGCGTCAATTTCACTCTGACGTTTAGCAAGCATTCTATTTACAGGTCCGAAGAGAAACTTTTTAAAGAGAAGAAAAAGAATCAATAGATTTAAAAGCGAAATAAGCATCTGCCACAAGTTGACAGAAATAACTTCCAATGATTGCATATTTTTTCCCCTTTGTATTAACCGATTGTGTTAATAAGTATATTTATAAACATATTGGGTGTAACAAACAAAAGTAAGATTGCAATAACAAGCGCATAAAGACCTGTTGTCTCTGCAATCGCACAACCCATAAGCATTGTTGTAGTTACATCTCCTTTAGCTTCGGGTTGTCTGCCGATAGATTCACATGCCTTTGCTACTGCGTTACCTTCACCGATACCAGGGCCTATACCTGCTATCATAGCAAAGCCGGCGCCCAATGCGCAACATCCTAAAATAATACTGATTGCGATTTCCATAAAAAATACCTCCGTTTAATTAGCACTACTGCGTGCCTTTTTCATTTTTCGTTTATTATATAATTCGAGAGGAAATCCTCCCGAGATATACAGCATCGTTAGCATCGCAAAAATAAATGCCTGCAAACATCCGCTGAATATGTCAAAATAGATTGATAAAATTGCAGGCAGACCCACCTGCAAAAACGGAAATTCTCCCAAAAATCCGGGAAGAGCTCCGAAGATTATGTTTGACAGTCCTTGAAGACCTGCCGCTACAAGCACTGAAATAACCGAGCCCGACAAAACGTTTCCGTAATGACGAAACGCCATCGATATCGGAGTTGCAATCTCACTTATTACGTTTAAAGGTGCCATCAGAACCGGATTTGCAAAGCTTTTGATATACTCAATCGGTCCGCATTTCATTTTGTAGTACGTTATAAGAACAAATACAAGTATTGCCCATCCTGCCACGATGTTTATATCCGATGTGGGCGGGAATAAACCAAAAAGAGTAATAAGGCTTGATAATCCCGAAAGAGCAAGTATCGCTGCAACAAACGGAGCAAAAGACTTAAAATACTCACCCATACTGCTATTTACAAGCGAAGTACACTTTTCAACTATCATCTCTGCGAAATGGTGTCTTTTAAGCCATACACCATCTTTTATTCCGTGTGTAAAATAAAGGCAAAGAAACAATGCCGAAACTATTACTATCGCCGAGTTCACCTGCGACTCTGTAATGGGAAGATTCTGAATTGGCATTGGAATGGTTGTAAAAATCCTTGCACCTGATATAGTTATTCCCTCTGATGGCGGTGCGGTTATAACTTTAAGCGTTATACCTAAACATACCGGTAACACCATCATAATTACGAAAAATACATCCGCCATTATAAAACGACGCGTTTTTTTATTCACTTGTCTATCACTTCCTTTTTATCCTTAATAAGCGGACGAAATGTTACTGCAATTCTTGGAAAGAACAAAGGAACTATAACTGCTACTGTGTTAAAGCAAGGCGCCACAACACCTATCACAACCGCAATAGCCATCCCTGCGTTTCTCAGTCCATACGATGATTTCATAAGCTTTTTGGCATTATTTTCATCAGTAATTACAGCATTTTGAATAGTTATACCCATAAAATAAAAATTCAAAACCGCAATGGCATACGAAAGCAGATTTCCAAGTAAAACCGTGTAGTCCCACTTCTTTAAAAGAAGAAAAACCACCTGCATAAGCACACTTAGAATCGTACAAAAATATGCTATATATTTAGTTTCCTTTTTTATTGTGTCATTAGCTTTTATCATAACCATCTCCTCAGGAAAATACTTACTATAAATATACTATATTTAAAAAAATCAAGGCTTTTTTATTTTTTGCACCAAATTCGATTTAATACATTCTATGTGTAAATATTGGAGTTACCTGTATATAAGGAATAGATAGTTCACATGCCATGTCCTTAAAATAAATTTTTCAACTTTACTCCATAGCTAAATTGTTTTTCAAAACAGCTAAATTAAATTCGTTTTTAGCTGACCGAAGGTCAATTTAGCTACGAAGTAATTTAGCGTACGCAGTATATTTAGCTCGCAGAATGCGAATTTAGCTGTGGTCGCAAACCGCATATAAAGACTGTACAATCTGGATGACAAGATTTTTAGCAATAGTTCATATCAAGTCGCAAAATTATATTTCGATTTTAATATATAAACCATAGTGGTCTGATGGAAACATACCATCTACTTTATCATCAATTATTTTTTGACTTACAGGTTTTATACCATTATTTACAAAGCAATAATCTATATGTGTATTTTTTTTAATGTCTTCAGGGTTGTAGCCGTGATAAGTATTTCGCAAATCATTATCTGTTACTGCGTTTACGTCTGTAAAATTTTCACACATCTTGGCATAAGCAGGGGTATCGGGTGTCATATTAAAATCCCCAATAATGAAAGTAGGATAAGAAGAGATTTTTTTGCAATACTCATCTATAAGCTGCACACTTTTTATCTGACCATTATCACCAAATCCAAAATGTGTATTCATAAAAGTAAATATCTTCTTACTTTTCTTTTCTTGCAGTATAACATACACGCACATACGAAAACAGTTACAAAGTTCATCCCAGCCTCTTGATTCCACTTCAGGCGTATCAGAAAGCCAAAAATATCCCGTCTTGAGACATTCAAATTTATTCTTACGCCACAATATCGGTGAAGATTCTCTTTGTGTTTCTGCCCTGTATTTGTTGAAATTTTCATACTTATCACCAAAATATTCTCTGATAGGTTGCTCCCACTTTGGTGTGTACTCCTGAAATCCTATTAAATCAGCATCATAATGTGATATAACATTATTTAATCTGGGAGCACGTTCTGCTATTGAGTTTCCGTTTTCATCGTCACAGTAACGTATATTAAAACTGATTACCTTTAATTCCATTTTAAATCTCCTTTGTATTTATTTTTCTCCAAATTTCGACAAACCTTATATAAAGACTGTATAATCTAGATGCAGTTATTATCAATAAGCTTTTTCAATGTATCGCATTTTGCAATATATACAGTTGCGATTTTTTTCATTTCCTCTTGACCATAATTATATTTATCGTATATACCTACTGTTTTCATTCCCAACTTATCTGCCGTATTAATCGCAATATGCGAATCTTCAAATATGCATGTTTCTTCTGTTTTAGTACCCAGACACTCTTGCGCTTTTATGTATATATCCGGTTTATCCTTTCCACTTCCAATTTCGGCACAGGAAAAGATGTCTTTAAAATACTTTTCTATATTGCAATGTTTAATAGCAATTTTTATCAATTCTTTATCCGTTGCAGATGCTATGCACATTTTTATGCCATTATTATAACAATATTCTAAAAACTCCACGACACCATCTTTAAGCTCTACTTCTTCGGAATAAAAATCAGTTATTATCTCATTTACAGTTTCTAACAACTCGTCTCCGCTTTTTCCGATATTGTATTGCTTATGAATATGGTTCATTGCATCTTTCAGCGTCATTGTCCTGACTGCTTTGTCATCTTCTGAAGAAGGGGCAAAAATTCCGTTTTCGCAAAAAAGACTTCCAAATCTTGCCCATATTATATTCCATAACATTAAGGAATCAATCAAAGTTCCATCCATATCAAATATTGCACCCTTAATATTTTTAATCATCATCAAAATTCTCCTTTCGCCAAATTTCGACAATCTTTATAGGCTTTTGCCAAGTTAAGACTAAAATTTTAGTGGATATGCAACCTTCAATAAAATAATTATACCACATTTTCAGAAAAATGCAAGTAATTGTAATAAAATTATTGGCATTTTATGCCCTTAATCCCTCATTGTTTGTCGTATTTAGTAATTTAATAATTTTTTCACCTTTTTACAGTATGGCATGAATTATACAGCGAATTACGAGTAGAAACAATAAAGCATCAAATGGCATTAGATTCAAAAGATTGAGTGCCACAAAAGGCTCAACAGCGAAAACAATTTGAATAGTCTTTTAAACTTGACATTGTCTGCAAAACTGTAATACGCACTTGAAATTGATATTCCTAACATATTTGCAACTATTTCTGAATTCTAAAACAATGACAATTCATCAAAATTTATGTACATTCACTCCTTTATTCTTTTCCTCCTCTCCTATATATTTTCGAGTAATAAAAAAGCAAAATAGAGATTTCTCTCCATTCCGCTTTTCTTTGTTTAATGCAAATCAAATCACTGCTTTTTATATGTTTTTTAATCCCAGTCGTTTTATTGTTTCTTGTGTAGCACTAACCTCATCCTTACAATTTTCATATAAGAGCGAAGAATAATAAAGTTCCATCAACGCCACATCATATGTAACTCCGCAAAGGTCTGATACAATTCTTGCACCACGGTCAATAAGTTTTTTGTTTGATATATTAAGGAATGTCATATAATTACCTGTAACTCTTCCATACAGTGCCATTGCACCTGTGGATATTGTGTTAATCGCCATCTTCATTCCTATTCTTTCAAAAACATTCATAAGAGTAGGTTGTTTATCAACTTCAATCACCAACGAATGTTGTCCTTTGTATCTTGAAGCAATTTTCTTAAATTCTTCACAAGGTTCTTTGGAATCAATCCATACTGCTATACCGTCTTTTTCTTCTCTTTCTGAGTCCGCCTCGCAACCTATTATAAATTCGTGCATTCTTTCTTCGGAAATATCCGGAATTTGCGCGGTTATTCCCACAGAGTTATAATATTCCTGCTCCCACTCAACACATCTTGCCTTTCTGCCCAGACAATCAAGCCACGCTTCCTTATTAGTTAAAACAGGATTTTTTACAAATGCCCACGAAAGCGGCAAATCTGTTCTATGCTGAGGTCTGAAAGGTGGTGTTGTAAATGTAGGTCCTCTTTCTGTTGTATCGGTAAGGATATCGAGAACGTATTCCTTACTGAAGTATGTTACATAGCCTTTTTTCTTATAAATGTCATTTTCCTTCTCTACATATTCAGCAATTTTCTCAACGACCGAATCACTCATAAGATATTCGAGCATGTTTTTAAACATATCACAAAGCTTTTCCTTTGTCATATTCTTATTTAATATGAGTTCAAACGCAGACATTATAACTGTTTGCTCAATAGATGACGACTGCATTCTTGATGAACCTGCCACTCCAAACGGACCGCAAGGCAGATACAATACAGAAACATTATCCCGTGAATAGAGTTTATCAACTCTTTCAATTTTTCCGAGCATTTTTTCTATATCACTGCATACAACCATATACACTTGTGCACCAAGCTCAGATGCTCTCATAGCACTACCGATTATGGAGGTTGTCTCTCCTGTTGCTGTAACACCAATCAATAAATCGTCCTTTGTTACTTTAAGTTCGTCAACTTGTTTTCGTGCCAACACCTCAAAGTCTTCAAAGTTTTCTACTGCACGGATTAACGCATAGTCTCCCCCAGTCATAAGAGTTACAACCTTGTCTTCCATGTTATTTAAGCCAAGTTTCTTAACTGCTCGTCTAAAACCCTTTTCCACACTCATACAGAGTCTACCGGATGAGCCACAACCCGAAAGAACAATTTTACCATTACCTTCAAGAACATTTTTAATACTATTTAAAAACTTATCAAACTTATCACTGTAAAGAGTATTTTTGTAAAGCTCTAACAAGTCAGCGTCAACCGACTGTAGCATTCTTACACCATCCTTTACATTCACACTTATTGTCTGACTTAACGTACGCGTTTTGGGATTTGACTGTTCGGCATCAATATACCCCAAAAAATAATCGGATTCCTCTTTAATAAACTTTTGAGCAAGTTCATTAGCTTGTTTTTTTAAATTTTCCATTTTAATCCTCCAAAACCAACATCTGTGCAGGGTTTTCTCCCGTTGGAAGTGTTACTGTTTTGTTTTCGCTCTTGTAACGTTTTCCGCTAAAGAATTCAACAAATTCTCCATCTTCCTTAAGGGTAATTGTTGTAAATTCACTCTTAGTGTTATACACTCCGTATACTCTTGAATTTATGTATGTTGAAGTATCATTTTCTACGTATATATGTACACCTGCTTCTCTTGCAATTTCGCGAAGAACTTTAGCTGATATATTACCAAGTCCACTAAAATATGATGTATAGTCTTTAAACTTTTTCCTTGCAAGACCACACTTACGGCTTACGTTATATCTTCCTAAATTTTTTGCATCCGCATCACTTACATACCATATAGGTGATTGAGCCTTTTCGTGTCCGTAAAGAGTATCCATTCCACCAATTTTAGTTTCTTCTGTATCAGCCAAATCAAGCTTCATACCTATCATATTTTCCATACGCTCTTTTGAAACACCATCATCATTTATATAGTCAGCAGAGCCTATAAATAATACAGAGCGTCCGTCCTTTTTAATCTGATTGTTTATGTATTCTCTTTCTCTGTCTGTCATATAGAATGCATCAAGGAATATAATAAGCTTATACTTATCCTTGTCAAGTCTTTCAAGGTCGTTGAAAGAAAATAAATCAAATGGTGCACCCATACGTGATAGAGGATCACGTTGCTTATTTATGTACTCAGCATTTATTCTGCTCATTTTATTTACATAATAAAGTGATTCAGCACTTACCAATACCGCAATCTCGCTGTTTGAGCTTCTTTCTTTGCCCATAAGCTTTTCTGATTTTTTTACAATGTCTTCGATAGACTCCATAAGCTCGTCATCATAGTACCAGCCCTCAAGCATATCAAACCACCACATACCCATACGTTTTGATGCCTTGCTCATATATTCACGTTGGATAGCATGAATTGTCTTTTCTCTTGTACTAAGATTATTTAAATCTGTACGAAGCTTAATCAATGCCGGTAAGCCTCTCTCATCATCCTTGTCCTCACATATACGTCTTGGATGGTTATACAAAGTAGGTGTTAGGAAAGTCATATGGTCAAATGATGTAAAGTACACAAGGTTATTTATATCAACTGTATCGGTAATTAACATAGGTGCACTTGAATCGTTGTATTCTCTGAACTTATAAGATGACGGAGTCGCAAGCATACCGAATTCTCCGCTACGATAAAGCTTATCAAAAGCAAGATGACCGTAGGTCCATACATAAGGAGATTCCATAATATATCCAAAATATACTCCTAATAATTTATTATGGTTTAAAATAGTGTGTGCCTCTCTTGCATAATAGAGAATAGTATCTACCATTAAATCCGCATGGAATTTTTGATAATCAATAATATCCTTATCCTTTATAGGATCAAGAAAGATTTGGTTTTCGGGAGTTTCTTCTAATCTCTCTCTTGTAGGAATTTCGATTGTTTCATCATTCATATATTCTTTGTATGCTTTGAGCTTTATAGGATGAGTTTCCTGCCAGTCGTACATACTTAACCATTCCGTACCAACACCTGCAAGAAGGAAGTACGAAACAATTTTATCGCCATATTTTTCTTCTGCATGAGCCATGAATGCTTTTATATAATCCGCAGTATCCTTGCGCCATTTTTCGTCGGCAACAGTCTGGGATATATACGAATAAGTATCAGGTCTGCCTGGGTTCTGCTCGTGCCACCATTCCCTTGCATCTATATGTAAATTTACCATAATATACGCATCGGGTGCTGTCTCTATAACCATTTCCATTTGTCTGTCGAAGCCATCAAAGCGATAATCACCTTCTCCAAACCATGTTTCACCATATGCAGAGTAAGGAATTTCGAGTCTTGAATACAGACCAGAAACATACACTTGCTGAAGCTTTACACCTGCTTTGTAAAAGTCCCCTACATTGTTTTTTGTAGGTCTGAATGACTTAAAGGAAAGTGTGTCTATCGGCTTTCCATCTGCAACTATGTACTTTGTACCGTTTATGTTTTCAATAGTTACTTTCATTTTATATATCTCCTTTATTGATTTTCAAAATTATTTTTGTAGTCCATGGGTGTTGTGCCTGTATACATCTTAAATTGCTTACAAAAATACGAAGTATCTGTATACCCTAAATATTGAGCTATCTCACTTACATTAAGGTTCCCATATATAAGATAACTTTTTGCTCTTTCTATCTTTTTTCTTGCTTTATACTCCACGGGAGAATAACCCGAATATTTTTTAAACAGTTTCCTAAAATATATCTCACTTACATTACACATATCGGCAATGTCTTTTATATTAAAATCTTTTTCAAAATTGCAGTCTATGTATGAAATACCTTTTTCTATTACCGAGAATTTATCAAACTTTTTATTTTTCTTATGCTTACTCAAAAGTGATACAAGTTCATACATACCCGCCTTTAATTCACCATAACACACCGGCACTGCCTCTCCGGCATTATTTATTTTTTTAATTAACTGGCTACATTCAACAGAATTAAAAACTTCTATACGATCACTCAAATTAAATTGAATGCCATCCATATCATTTATAAAAAATCTTATTGCAACAGAGTTTGGAGTCGTTTTTCTTTTGCCATAAAATCTGACAACATATTCAATGCCAATGGGTATATATATTAGCGCACCGTCTTTTGCATAAATTTTTTCACCATTTTTCAGTGTATAATCAGCATCTAACCCATCAAGATACAAAAACATCTGCATAATTTTAGGTCTGCCTATACAACTAAATGTATTTGTAATATCCCAATGTTGTCTAAATGAATTTATCTCGTTTAATGTATAATTACAATTATAAACGTCTTCCCATCCTATTACTTTCATAATTCCTCCATATTCTGCGAATCATATGACAATTCAATAATACCATTATGAATGTACTATAATAAATTATAGCACACTTGTCAAGCTTTTGCTATAATTATATGATAAAATTATATGACTTTTTGATACAACAAAAAAAGCTCCTATGGCTTATTATACCACAGGAGGTTTTATTCTTTTTTACCCTTAAATAACCATAAATAATGTACCAACACCTATTAAAATGCAGCCTATTAAGGATTTTAATGTAAATGTTTCGTGTAGGAATACAAATGCAAGAATCAACGTAAATACTACACTCAATTTATCAACAGGAATGACTTTACTTGCTTGTCCGATTTGTAAAGCCTTATAATAACATAACCACGAAGCACCTGTTGCCAGCCCGGATAATATAAGGAATATCCAGCTCTTTTTACTTATATCTACAATGCTGCCCTGTACATTTGTCAAAAACACCATCACCCATGCCATAATGAGAACTACTACCGTTCTTAGTGCTGTTGCAAGATTTGAATTTACTCCCTCAATACCAATTTTGGCAAGTATAGATGTAAGCGCAGCAAAAACCGCAGATAGCAACGCAAATATAAACCACATATGTATTACCCCCCCATTTTTATATGCTATATTAAAAATATTTACTGGTTTTTTCTTTAATCATAATATAATAGCCGCGCGGATTATATATAAAATCCGATACCTTAAGTGATGTTTTAAAAACAGGCTTTCTTTTGTATAATATATTAAATTTTTCGTTAGACCGTCTTATTTTTAATCCATTACAAATGCGATAAATACCCTGTTTTTCAGACCTTTGATTTACATCACTTATCATATTGTTTAATGACAATAATAATTGATACTCTTTTTGTGTCCCCACATTAAATAACTCATACGAATCAGCACAATGTGTCAAGAGAAACATATTAGTAAACTTTGGTGCAGACACATATTCATATTTAACAGATATTGTACGCGGAAGCATCTTCCATTCTTCAATACTAAAAATATAATAGAGTTCTTCCCCATTATTAAGGTGAACGGGGAAATCAATATCCTTTCTTTTTACAAGCTTAGATTCTGTTATACGCCCATAATATCGTATACCCGAATCATCGCCAAATAATTTATTTGACTGATATAATGCAACATAGGTAATTGGAGACTTTACTGAATTTATGTGTTTTGCAGGCACATAATAATAGTTTCTCACAAGGTTATCTCTAAACTGTTCTTTTGAACCAAACGAGCCGACAAGAACATCATATAAAGACCAATTAACATCATATGTTTTATATCTGTTTTTTCTTATGATAAAAAATGCAGTAACAATAAATAATGCTATTAAAAGAATTATTACAAACATTTCCATTCTAACACACCCTATAATTTACCAAAAATAGAATATTTTACAACATTATAATACAAATTATAGCACAATCAGTGTCGAAAAGTCAATGTTTTTGCAAATCTTTATATTTTAACAAAAAAACAACATCTATCATACAATAGATGTTGTCTGTATAATCAGTTTTGTAAAACAAGGTTTCCACCGACAAATACTTTTTTGATGTTTATATTATCATCAAAAACGACAATATCTGCATCGTATCCTGTCTTTATCTGTCCCTTGTTTAAGTTTAATATTTGTGCAGGTATTTTTGTCATCATTTTAACCGCCTCAGTAAGAGGAATATCTGCCTCTTTTGTGCATACACGAACGCATCTGTCTGCAGTTGCTATAGAGCCTGCAAAAGCACTTCTGTCGTACAATTTGCACACATCATCTTCTATAATGTATCTTGTTCCGCTCATAACACCTGTATCGGTTTTTGTTCCCGCTACAGCCAATGAGTCAGTAACAAGACATATCTTATCACTGCCTTTGATTTTGTATATAAGTTTTATAAGTTCAGGGGGAAGATGTTTACCGTCTGCGATTATCTCTGTATAAAGTTCGTCATGTAAAAATGCAGTTTCTATAACTCCTAATTTTCTAAAACCACCTTCCCTTGTAATCGTTGACGTACAAGAGAACAGATGAGTAATACCCTTACAACCATTTTCCATAGCCACAAGCATGTGGTCATATTTTGCAGATGTATGCCCTGCTATTGGTATTATTCCATGTGAGCTTATATATTTACAAAACTCACCGCCCTTATCATTCTCGGGTGCATAACTCCAGATTTTAACACAATCTCCATATTCACTTACAATATTTTCATAATCTTCTTTTATTGGCTCAGTAATAAAATCTGTATTCTGCGCACCGCACATTTCCTTAGAAAAATACGGTCCCTCAAGATGTATTCCAACAATATTGTTTGATGGGAAGCTTTTATCTTTACATTTTCTTATGCTCTTGAGTGCAGATAATGTATTAGGTATTGTTGTTGCACCAATTGTAGGTAAAACCGATGTTGCACCATGTGATAACTGATACTTTGCAGCCTCAAATATGCCATCTTCATCAGTTTCTGCATAACAATGTCCTGCAGCACCATGTGTATGCATATCAATAAATCCGGGAGAAATGTAATTTCCCTCAACATCTATTACTGATATTTCAGGCGAAAGCGGCTTATCTGATATATCGGTAATAATTCCATTATCTATATACAGATTTTTACCGGTGATAATTTCATCATCAATAATCAGTTTACCGTTAGTAAGTACTATCATTTTAATTATTCTCCTATTATATATTTACCGCTGTCCGCATCACAATACATAATAGCATTTGCATGTTTTCTCATAATTGTTGCAGGACAATGCTCGTCAATTCTATCTGTTGTTGCAACTTCCCTTACTGCATTTGCCTTTGTAGGTGCCGGAACAGTACAGAACAGATATTTTCCCGCAAAAAGAGTTGGAACTGTTAGTGTAAGTGCAGTTTTAGGAACTTCATCAATATGTGCAAAGCAACCATCGTTAACTTGTTGCTGACGACACATATCATCAAGCATAACAGGTTTTATGACTGCTTTGTCATTAAAGTCTGCTTCATCAGGGTCATTAAATGCAATATGTCCATTTTCGCCAATTCCAAGACAAACAATGTCTGTAGGATATTCCTTTATAAGCTTTGTATATCTTGCACATTCTTCCTCAACATTATCAGTCTGACCATTTATATAATTAACTGAACGGAATGGTGCTATATCAAATATATACTTTGCCAAAAAGTTGCCAAAGCCTTGCGGTGCATCTTCGCTGAGTCCAACATATTCATCCATGTGAAACGCATTAACTCTTGTCCAGTCAATGTCATGTTTTAAAAGGTGTGCCAACATATCCAACTGAGATGGTGCTGCGGCAAATATCATATTTATGTATTCTTTTTCCGCTAAAAGCTCGTTAATTTTGGTTGCCACATCTTTTGCTACCGCCTGTCCCATTAAATCTCTTGTCTCAAAAACTTCAATTTTAAGATTGTCTTTTATTATTGTATTCATAATAACCTCCTGAATTTATTTTATATCCTTATTTTATATTATTACAAAGAAAAAGTCCATTGTGATTTTTAACAGATAACATTGCATATATTAACCTTTTTCTAAATCATCTTTTGGGGAGCTCTTAAAAAACTTTACATATTGTCTGTAAAAAGAGGAGTAATCATTAAAACCGCTTGCAAGATATCCTTTTTTTACACTTTTATATAGCATTATATTTTCTCTTGCGCATATGAGTCTTTTTTTAGTTATAAACTCCCATACACCCATTCCCGTTTGTTGCTTGAATTTTCTGCACAAATACTCCTTGCTTATATAAAAATGCTCTGCAATAGAATTTAATGTAATATCCTCATTCAAATGATTACATATGTATTTAACAATCTCATCCTCAGGAGTTTTTACTGAATCAGACTCTGAGATTTTATAAATCATCGCACCAATAAAACTATTGAAACATAGTTCTTTATTTTGTGAGCTAATTATAGTATTAAGACACTCCAAAATAAATTTATTGGTATCATAGAACACGCTATAATCAAAATCAAATCTGCTATTATTGGGGAAAATCAAAGCCATTCGTTCATAATTACTGTTACCCGTAAGATTAACCATATGGGTTGTTCCGGGTTTCATAAGAACAACAGTATTTTCCATTAACTCTATTTCTGCACCATCAATGAGCATAGTTGCCTCGCCCGAAATAAAATAGTACAACTCACATTTATCGTGTATATGCGGATTAAATATACTTTTATTATGAGGTTTATACAAATCCTCAGAATGATGAAAATAGAATTCGTTACCCTTATATTCACTTATAATACTCATAAAAAACTATCTCCAATGCTTTTTTATAAGAAAAAGGGCAGAAATCTTATATTCTGCCCGAACATCTTATTTAGATAATTAACCGGCCGGCCACGAAAATGCTCTGCCACCCATAAGATGAAAGTGTATATGATTAACTGTCTGACCACCATTTTGACCACAGTTATTTACAACTCTGTATCCATCCTCGGATATGCCAAGTTTCTTTGCAATTTGTGGAATTTGCTCCCATATGGCAGATATATATTTTGCATTGTCTGCTGTTATATCATTAGCACTTGAAATATGTTCTTTAGGAATAATTATAATATGCTCAGGTGCCTGTGGGTCGATATCCCTGAATGCTAAGACCATTTCGTCTTCATAGACTCTATCTGAGGGGATTTCACCTGCAATTATTTTACAAAATAAGCAATCCATTTTCTATAATCTCCTTTGTTAGTTTGTCATAGAAATTATTAAATCGTCGACCTTTGCAAGAGCATCATCTATCTTTGTGCTGTCAACTCCGCCGCCCTGTGCCATATCAGGCTTTCCGCCGCCACGACCACCTGCAACTGCTGTGATTTCCTTAATTATATTTCCGCAATGTACACCCTTATTAACTGCATCTTTTGTTGCCATTGCGACAAATGTTATTTTACCGTCAGTATTCGCTGCAAGAACAATAACTCCACATTCGCTCTTACTCTTGAAATTATCTGCGACATTCTTAAGCGCGTCGATATTTGAACCATCAAGCTGAGCTGTTAAAACATCGATATCTTTTATGTGCTTAATACCTGCCATAATATCGTTTGCTTTTGCAGAGGCAAGCTTTGCTTCGATACTCTCTATTGATTTTTGGGCATCTTTAAGTTCTGCAGCCATACTCTGTGCTTTTTTATCTATCTCATTTATAAGATTGGTCTTTAGTGCAGTTGCAGTACGTTCAACAAGTGCATCTTTTTCAGCAATGTATTCTAATACACCCTTACCGGTAACTGCCTCGATACGTCTTACACCTGCAGCAACTCCGCCTTCACTTATTATCTTGAATAATCCGCATGTTGATGTATTATCCAGATGAGTACCACCGCAGAATTCAACACTGTAATCACCCATAGATACAACTCTTACAACATCTCCGTACTTCTCGCCAAATTGTGCCTCTGCACCAAGATTCTTTGCCTCTTCTATAGGTAATTCACGCACTATAATTTCAAGGTTTCTTAAGATAGCGTCATTTACACGACTCTCTACATCTTTAATCTGCTCTTGTGTCATAGCTTCAAAGTGTGAAAAGTCAAAACGAAGTCTTGAAGATGCAACAAGCGAACCTGCCTGTGCAACATGTGTACCTAAAACATCCTTTAATGCTTTGTGAAGTAAATGAGTTGCACTGTGATTTCTTGCAATATCAAGTCTGTTCGCTTTATCTACACTAAGAGTAACAGTATCATTTACCACAAACTCTCCGCTTACAACTTCTACCTCATGAAGATATGTTCCGTCTCCCGTCTTTCTTGTATAGTTTACAACCGCTTTTGCATTGTCTTTGCAAATTACACCGCAATCACCTTCCTGACCGCCCATTTCAGCATAGAAAGGAGTTTTCTCGGTTACTATAATTCCTGTTGCACCCTCTTGTATTGAAGAAGTTATTTCGCCATTGGAAACAATACCAAGAACTACACTTTGAGCGTCAAGGTTTGAGTTGTCATATCCTACAAATTCAGTTTGGGCATTTTCAAGCTCAAAATCATATGCCTCGTCAGCATCCCAGCTTGAACCGTCTTTTCTTGCATCACGTGCAAGCTTCTTTTGAGTATCCATAGTTTTATTAAAACCATCAACATCAACACTAATACCATTCTCTTCTGCCATTTCGATAGTTAAATCAAGCGGGAACCCATATGTGTCGTGCAATTTAAAGGCTTCCTCACCGCTAAGTGCACTTCTTCCCTCTTGTTTTGCAGCATCAATATACTGATTTAAAACAATAAGACCATTATCTATTGTTGCCTCAAAACGCTCTTCTTCTTTTTTGATTATTTTAGTAATATAATCTTTCTTTTCTTCAAGTTCAGGATATGCCTGCTTTGACGCCTCTATAACAGTGTTTGCAACCTCATAAAGGAATTGTCTGTTGATGTTCAACAGCTTACCGTGTCTTGCAGCACGTCTCAAAAGACGTCTTAAAACATATCCCTTACCCTCATTAGATGGTATTACGCCATCAGATACCATCATTACAGTACTTCTTATATGGTCTGTAATAACTCTCAGGGATACGTCCTTCTTTTCGTCTTTTTTATACTCAACAGCTGCAATCTTGCATATATGTTTCATAACATCCTGGACTGTATCAACCTCGAAGAGGTTATCTACATCCTGCATAACAACCGCAAGTCTCTCAAGACCCATACCTGTATCTATATTAGGGTTAGGCAATGGATTATAGTTATCGTTTTCGTCTTTATCATATTGTGTAAATACAAGATTCCAGACTTCCATAAATCTGTCGCAATCACAACCCACACAACAGTCAGGACTTCCGCAACCGTATTTTTCGCCTCTGTCAAAATATATTTCAGAACAAGGTCCACAAGGGCCTGTACCATGCTCCCAGAAGTTATCCTCTTTACCAAGTTTAACTATTCTGTCTGCATTTACACCAACCTCATTTACCCATATATCTCTTGCCTCGTCGTCCTTTTCATAAACAGACACCCATAGCTTTTCTTCGGGAATTTCCATAACCTTTGTAAAAAACTCCCATGCCCACGCAGTTGCCTCTCTTTTAAAATAATCACCAAAAGAAAAGTTACCGAGCATCTCGAAGAATGTACCATGTCTTGCAGTTTTACCAACATTTTCGATATCACCTGTTCTGATACATTTCTGACACGTAGTTACTCTTTTTCTTGGCGGAATTTCAGCACCGGTAAACCATAATTTCATTGGTGCCATTCCTGAATTTATTAAAAGCAAGCTATTATCATTTTTAGGAACAAGAGAAAAACTGCCAAGTCTCAGACATCCCTTTGTTTCGAAAAAGCTCAGGAATTTTTCTCTTATTTCATTTACACCCATATTTCTCATTATATTGAGTCCTTTCAATTATTCGTATAACGGATATTTCTTGCAAAGAGCATCAACTCTTTGACGTATTTCATCTTGCGAATTTTCAAAATCAGTTATTGTAAGCTTAATAAGTTTTGCAACTTCTCTCATATCTTCCTCAACAAAACCACGTGATGTTGTTGCAGGTGTACCTATTCTTATACCGCTTGTAACAAACGGACTTCTTGTATCGAACGGAATTGCATTTTTATTTACAGTAATTCCCACCTCATCGAGAAGCTTTTCTGCATCTTTACCTGTAACATCCATAGGTGTTAAATCAACAAGTATTAAGTGATTGTCTGTTCCGCCCGAAACAAGCTTAAAGCCTTCCTCTTTAAGAGCCTCTGCAAGAGCTTTTGCATTCTTAACCACTTGTTTTTGATATACCTTAAACTCAGGAGAAAGAGCCTCTTTAAAACATACAGCCTTTGCAGCTATTGTATGCATAAGCGGTCCGCCTTGAATTCCCGGGAATATTGCCTTATTGAATTGCATACCGAATTCAGGGTCTTTTGTTAGTATCAAACCACCTCTTGGTCCTCTTAGCGTCTTATGTGTTGTTGTTGTAACAACATCTGCATAATCCATTGGAGACGGATGCTCGCCTACAGCAACAAGACCTGCAATATGCGCCATATCAACCATAAGGTATGCACCAACCTCTTTTGCAATTTCCGAAAACTTTGCAAAGTCTATTGTTCTTGGATATGCAGAAGCACCTGCAAGGATAAGCTTTGGCTTACACTCCAATGCAAGACGTCTTACCTCTTCATAATCTATTACATTTTCGTCCTCGCTTACACCATAAGGAACAATATTAAAATATTTACCCGACATATTAACAGGAGAACCATGGCTAAGGTGTCCGCCATGAGCCAGACTCATCGAAAGAACTGTATCACCAGGCTCAAGAAGTGCAAAGAATACTGCCATATTAGCCTGTGCTCCTGAATGTGGCTGAACATTTGCATAACCTGCCCCAAAAATTTCTTTTGCTCTGTCTCTTGCAAGGTCCTCTACAATATCAACATACTCACATCCGCCATAATAACGCTTTGTAGGGTATCCCTCAGCGTACTTGTTTGTAAGCGGTGTACCATTAGCCTCCATAACAGTTTCAGAAACAAAGTTTTCTGATGCAATAAGCTCAATTTTGTTTCTTTGACGACCGGTTTCTTTCATTACAGCATCAAAAAGTTCCGGGTCGTTTTTCTTTATAAGTGTTAATTCTTTCATTTTTCTTCCTCCAAATTTATTATAGTAACATAATAAGTCGTATAAACTTTTATGTAATAATTCATCTGTAATTTTTATCAGATATAGCAAAAATTACATCCATAGAGTAATTATAACATTTTTTAACTTTTTTTTCAAGTGTTTTATAAAAAAAGTTGTACTATTTTACAATCTTTTACATATATGGTTAAATATATATTTTAGGTTACAATAACTTTTAGTTTTTGCAATAATTTTATAACAAAATTGTTATATTATTTCGCATTAAAATATCTTGTCAAAATAATAGATATTATGTTATAATAAACACAACATAGTAAAATAATATGTAAGGAATGGTAATTTAAATGAAGAGTGCATACGTATATTTACAGTTATATAAACTATTCGATGACGTTACACCACTAAAAATTGACTGCGGAAAATTATGCAACAAGGCATGTTGTCAGGGTGATGATTGTGGTATGTTGCTTTTCCCCGGAGAAGAGTGTGTATATAATCTGTTTTCTCCCGAATGGGCAAATGTTGACACAACAAATATGACGTATAAACATAATAATAATGAATACAATGTTAATATACTGTTTTGCAATGGTAATTGCGACAGATATCAAAGACCACTCTCATGCAGAATTTTTCCACTCACTCCTTACATCAACAAAAACGACAAGCTCGAAATAATTGTAGACCCACGTGCAAAAGGCATTTGCAGACTCGCGAAACTTATGGATATAGATGAGTTTGACCCGGTATTTATAAAAAATATAGAGAGAGCGTTTGCACTTCTTATCAAAAATAAACGTATTCACAATTTTTTAGTTGAATATTCAAAACATCTGGATGAATATAATGAATTTTTTTAAAACATGAACACTACCGGAGAAAGGATGAAGACTATTGGATAATAAAGAACTAAAATCTTCTACAGATGTACCTACTGAAAACATTGATGAGCAGATAACAATTGTTGGCGAACAGGCTGATGAAATAATAAAAGAAACAGAGGAAGCCTTAGGCGACACTCAGGTTGTTGATATAAAAAAAATAAAAGAACAGCTTGCTAAAAATACCGAAAATCAAGTTGAAGAACACCCGTCAGAAAGTTCAGATACAAACAATGAGCCTGACAATCCGAAAACACCTGAATATTTTGATGACGAAGACGATTTTACTCAACCAGATACAGACACAAGTACTGAAAATACAAAAGAAGAGCTATCACCCATCACAGATGATGACACTCGCCCTGTACAAGGGACACAAAAAACATCATTGTGGGAACGAATAGACATACAAAGGTTTTTTACACCACGGGTAAAAAGGATTTTATTGGTATTTATATGTGTAGTAGCCTTATTATTCATCTGTGGTTATATAGTATGTTTAAATAATCTCCCCGCAGATGTTATAGGTCCAAATATATATATTGAAGATATCAACGTCAGCGGAATGACATATGATAATGCGCTTAAAAAGATAAATAAAACAACTCTTTTTGATGACCAGATTATTTCCCTATATCATAAGGGACACCGGTATGAAATTGAGGGTTCAAAAATAGGACTTGTTGCAAGTCCCGAAGAAACTGTAAGAAAAGCATTTGACTACGGTAAAAAAGGCTCTGATTTTAAAAATGCATTTTTACTTTTACGGCTTCATCTTGGCAAACACACCATTGTCCCTGTTGCACAAATTGACGAAGAAAAATTGAATGAGCAATTACAAAAATTCGGAACGCAATGCTACGGAGAGCTACAAGAGCATAACATTGTTGTTCAGGCAGATGGACTTACATATATCGGGCCCGGTAAAACAGGTTTTGATAAGAATGTAGAAGCTGCCTGCAAGGAGGTTATTAAATCTCTTGAGAATGACCGTTTTAAAAATATATGGGTAACTCTTTCAAGCTGTTCTCCAAAGAATTTAACGATGGAAATGTTTGATGCGGCAGTATATTGCGACCCTGTAGACTCGCACTTCCGGTACGAAGGCGACGAGGTCATTGTGGTTGAGGAATCAATAGGAAGATATATAAACAAAGAAGAGGCTGCACCTTTGATAAAACAAGTACACGAAGGAGGCAATCCCGTATATGTTCCATGGTACGCATCTGAGCCATCTTTAAGAAAATCAGATTTAGAACCAAAGCTATTTAACTCTACTATGGGTTCATTTTCAACGTATTATGGCGGAACAGCCAACAGAAACGCAAACGTCGCCCGTGCTGCTGATTTATTAAATGGTGCTGTTATTCCACCCGGACAAACATTCTCATTCAATGACAGAGTAGGACCAAGAACTATAGCAAATGGTTTTTACACCGCACCCGAATACCAGAACGGTGAAACTGTTCAGGGAATTGGCGGCGGAACTTGCCAGGTAAGTACAACTCTTTATTGTGCAGTATTATATGCAGGTCTTGATATTGTATCACGTACAAATCACATGTTTGCAGTCAGTTATGCACCGTTAGGGCAAGATGCAACTGTTGCATACGGAAGCGTTGATTTTAAGTTTAAAAACAATTCGGAATATCCAATAAAGATATCTACCGGTTTAAAAGGCGGAACAATAACAGTAAATATTATCGGCACTGCATGGGAGCCTGAAAAAACAGTAAAGATTTCTAATTCAGTCTCACGCGGTACAGGTACATCTGTTTCCTCCAAGAGGTATTTTTATTCCAACGGAGAGCTTATAAAGACCGAACAACTTCCATCAAGTTATTACAAGCCTCACAACGAAGACACACAACAAAGCAATAACACAACACAAAGCAATTCGGCAAATTCCAATCAAAGCAGTACCACAACCCAGACTCAGAGCAATGCAACTCAAAACGAAGTCAGCCAGAGCAACTCAGATAATCAAAATAATGCAGAACAGACTAACTCAGGTGAAGACAGCTCCAGTTCTGCTCAAGCTCAATAAAATCAAGAGGGTGTTCATTGAGTAACACCCTCTTTTGTTTTATACAAATCCCTGTTCTACTTTAATAACCGCGTAATAGTTTGAGTCAACACTGTTAATTTTTGTTTTGATTTCTGTTTCTATTTCTTTTGCTCTTAACATTTCTTTTGACGAAACAACAAGGTCAAACAATACATTTGTGTGTGATACGCCTCTGACTATCCTCAGATCATGAATTTTCCACAACGGATTGATATTATTTATTATATTCGTTACCATTTCACGTGTATGTTTTAGTTCATCATCATCTGTGATAACAGGGTCTATGTGTATCGTCGCCTCAAACTTAAGTTTCTCTTCCAGGAGCTTTTCGACATTATCAATCACATCGTGTGCCTCGAGCATATCTATGTTATTCGCAACCTCTGCATGCAGTGATACCATTCTTCTACCCGGGCCATAATCGTGTATTATCATATCATGAATTCCTATGATTTTTTCTTCCTGATTAACAAGTTCATAGATTTCATTCACAATTTCTTTATCAGGCAATGCACCCAATAGAGGTTGCATAGTATCCTTGATTGTTTTTACACCTGCAACAATTATAAGCACTGCGACAATACAACCTATATAGGCATCAATATTCAGATTAAATACACCAAAAAGAATCATTCCCACAAGTACTGCAGTTGTTGAAATACAGTCGCTTATTGAATCCATCGCACTTGCCTTTATAGTTTTTGAGCTTATCTTTTTGGACAATTTAAAATTAAAGTATGCCATCCATAGTTTTACCAATATTGAAACAACTAAAACCAAAACAGGTATCAGACTAAATTCTATAGTTGTTGGTGTAATTATTTTGGAAATTGAGTTTTTTAACAACTCATATCCCATAATAACAATCATAAATGACACAAATATCCCTGATAGATATTCAATTCGTCCATGTCCAAAAGGATGTTCTAAATCAGCCGGCTTACCGGCTAATCTGAATCCGACAAGCGTTACTGCCGATGACGCAGCATCAGATAAGTTATTAAATGCATCTGCAGTAATAGACACAGCACCTGACATTATACCTGCAAACACTTTAATGGCAAAAAGCATTAAATTACAGAAAATACCCACGCCGCCGCTTAGTGTACCATATGTACGTCTGATATCTGTACTGTTTGTATCGTTCGACTTATTTACAAAATCCCATAACATAATTACACCTCTATATTTAACCTACAATTTTAAATCCGCCAACAGGTCTTACGGATAAAATATAACAAGCATCCTTTCCGAACACTTCTTCCATTCTATTTTTATACTCATCAACAATATCACTTGGTACAAAAGCCTGAATTGTACCAGCAAAACCGCCACCGTGAACTCTGCTTACGCCCTTGCCTTTTAAAATTTCCTCACTTAAGCAAAGCGCCACTGATACACCCTGACTTTGTACATTCTTTGCTGAATATACATTTTGCAGATACTTAAATGATGAATTGCCCGAGTCGGTTATCAATTTTTTAAAATACTCAAAATCACCGTCCTGCAGTGCTTTTACTTGTTTGTCTACTCTGTCATTTTCAGCATACCAATGCATCGTTCTTAATACTGCTCTATCGCCTGCTGATATACGTGTTTCTGTTATGTGTGCATAAAATTCGTCTTTATCAACTTCTGATAAATACTCTTTACCAAAAAACATTGAGATTTTCTTCATTTCCTGCGTAATTGCGGCGTATTCATCTGTTAAATCCAAATGCGACCCCTTCGTATCAACAATACACAATAAGTGGTTATATTTATTAAAATCAACATCAAGTACATTCAATTCAGGATGTTCTTTATCTTTAAAATCAACGTTGATAATTCCGCCAACAGATGATGCCATCTGGTCTAAAAGTCCGCATGGCTTTCCAAAATGTACATTTTCCGCTTCCTTTGCAATTTGCGCAAGCGTAACAACATCTACATTACCGCAATTATACAACCCGGATAACACATTTGCAATAAGCACCTCATATGACGCAGACGAGGACAAGCCCGAACCCGATAATACGTTGCTTGTTACATATGCATCAAACCCGCCTATACTGTAACCTCTCTTAGACATAGCAGCCGCTGTCCCCCTTATAAGTGCGTCGGTTGTGCCCTTTTCGTTGTCTATTACATCAAGATTTGTTATATCAACATTATTCTCGCTGTATCCTTCTGAAGTAACACGAATAATACTGTCATTTCTTTTTGCTACAACTGCTATAGCGTCAAGATTGATTGCCGCCGCCAGAACCTTTCCATTTTGATGGTCGGTATGGTTACCGCCAATCTCACTTCTTCCCGGCGCAGAGTAAATTTCAACTTCTCTATTGCCATACAACTCTTCAAACTTATCAATAGCTTTTATATATCTATTAACCTGTTCTTGTACAAATTCCTCTCCACAATAAACATTCGCCAGAACATCATTATATTTACCATTCAAAAAATCTTCTCTTATAGTTTTTAACATATTTACCACCTCAATGAGTATACTCTTTTTTTTGTATTTCATTATAACATTAAATAGCAAAAAATGCAAGTATTAACAAAAAAGGATATCTAAAAATTTCTTTTTAAATATCCTTTTAAATAAAAATCTGTCTTTTTAAGGTTATTTCATTTTTTTATTTAAGAACTTTATATAAGCTCTCCAGTCATCCAGCGACAGATAATGCTTTCCTTTTCTGTAGTGATATAATATTTTACCATCACCAAGAAAATCTCCGGTCTCAGGCATTTTATTTTCTGTTACTAACCCCTCTTCTCCCAGAAGTTCCCACGCACATGAGGCGTGCAGAGTTGTTAAAAATTCAGCTTCAGGGTCTGCATCATAATCAAGATCTGCCGAACCTATAAGAACACATCTCGGTGCTATAAGTGCTGTCAAAAAACTTTGATCATATGGTTTTTCATCTTCGAGTACACCCTGAAATTTCTTAAAGTTTTCACAAAACCAATCCCACGAGCCCCATTCAAGAAAATCTGTAATACGTTCACCCTTACCAAACTTAGAGGATGCAGCACCTCCGTAACCCGAATCATTAGATACTGCTGCAGCAATTCTATCATCCTGCGCGGCACACCACAGTGCAGTTTTACCAAGACGCGAGTGGCCTATTACTGCAATTTTGTTACCGTCAAAATCGCTTCTATTCTCTAAAATATAGTCTACAATGCGGCTTGCTCCCCATGCCCACATACCAATTTTGCCCCACTCTTCATCACCACGCTCGTTTGTTATTCCAAAATGCTTGGCAATTCCATCAGTATAGTCGCCACCCAGATTATCGTTTACCATATCCTTATAATCTACAACAACAAGCGCATATTCATTATCAATAATTTCTTCAACAGGTATGTATCTATGCGGCGCCAGACCAAAAGCAATGTGCAATATAACCGGTGGTTTTTCTATACCGGCAGGAGTAAATATCTGTACCGGAAAACAACCTTTTCCATATTCTGTTTCGTATGTAAGCTCGATTATTTCCTCGCTGCATTTTCCGGCACAGGTGTAATTACCTGTGTTTTTTAGTTCGCCATAAACTTTCACAGCTGTAGCCGGGGTATGTCCATACGAGTATTTTTCGAGAAGTTCTCTCATTTCATTCTTTCGTTCTTGCCAATTTTCTCTTGTAACTTGTGTACCATCATTCATTTTAAGGACAGGAAGATAATCCTTCTCTTTTAATATTTCTTTAAGCACTTATGCCCACTCCTTTTTTTTGCATCTGTTGATATTACATAGCATAACACATGCAACTACAAAAGTCAACTAATATTTGTACAAATTTACTGTAATTATTTACAAAAAAAATACTTATCTTGCACATACCCAGATAAGTATTTTTTTATACTACATACAAAATCTGTGTTTTCCAATTTGTTTTATTACAGGTCTTGACCATATCCAGCTCGATGTTGCAGTTGCAGGATTATAATAATAAATAGCACCGCCTGTGGGGTCCCAACCGTTTAAAGCATCGCGTGCAGCATTGTAGCATGAACTTTCTATAGGCTTATTTATTTGCCCGTCGCTTACAGCTGTAAATGCTCCTTTTTGGTATATTACTCCCGGAATTGTGTTTGGAAATGACGAATGCTTTACTCTGTTTAACACAACAGCTCCTACTGCAACCTGACCCTCATAGCTTTCGCCCCTCGCCTCACCGTTGATAAGCATTGCTAATAATGTTACGTAATTTGATGATGAGGAAGATGACGTATTACCTGTGTTTAAGCCAATCTTTGCAAGTGTTGCAGGACCACATATTCCGTCAACTGCTAGTCCATGCTTTTGTTGGAATTTTTTTACCGACTGTGCAGTACGCCAACCATACACTCCGTCAACTGTGTAGTGATAATAGTCCCATGCTTTTAGTCTTGTTTGTATGTTTATTACCTCTTGTCCTCTTGAGCCTATCTTCGAAAGAGCGAATGCATTATTCGTACTGATAAATATAGTTGCAAATAAAATGCAAATAAAAATAGATATACGTTTCATAAATAATCCTTTCTTTAAATAGAGATAATTACACTCGTATATCTTATTTTTACCATATTTAATTATTTAATACCTTATTTTTCTTTAATATGTGTTTTTAAGCGCCCTCTGGGCATCTCTTTTTGCGTCGCGCTTTGCTATGTCTTCACGTTTATCGTATAGCTTTTTACCTTTCGCCAATCCCAAGGACACCTTAACAAGCGAGCCTTTAAGGTATACGGACAACGGAATTAAGGTTAAACCCTGTTGTTGTATCTGGCCTATAAGCTTTCTTATTTCTTGCTTATGCAACAACAGCTTTCTTGTTCTTAGCGGGTCTCGGTTGAAGATATTACCCTTTTCGAACGGACTTATATTCATACCCTTTATAAATACCTCACCATTATCTATTGATGCATACGAATCTGTAAGATTTGCCCTGCCATCTCTTAACGACTTTACTTCTGTTCCGCAAAGCTCTATTCCACACTCATATGTTTCTAATATAAAATATTCATGTCTGGCTTTTCTGTTTTGTACAAGCATCTTTATGTTAGTTTTTTCGGGCACAATATACCCTCCTTTTACATATGGATATTTTAATATTATTTAATTTCAAAAATCTTATCTAAAGCGTTTTTTGCTTTCTTTATACCTCTTCTCGCCCTCCAGGTATAGCATTTGCGAATACGCATCATCACCTTTTAATATTGGTGCAATCTCCGATGGCTTTGAATTCACGTCCAAAGAAACCATTGTAAAAAATGCAGTAAGCGCAATTTGTCTTTTACCCGTTGTCAGATTTTCGGATTCCACCGTAACAAAAACCTCCATTGAGGTTCTGCCTGTATATACAACACGTGCAGTACAAACAACATACTCACCTATTAAAATAGGTTTTTTAAAACACAACTCATCCACTCTTGCAGTAACAACATTGGTGTTACAGTGTTTTTGCGCAGCAACACCCGCGGTCGAGTCCATAAGCTTTATAATTTCTCCACCATGTACATTGCCTGCATTATTTGCCTGAAACGGCAACATTAGACTTGCAAGAACCGCTATTGAGTTTTCTTGTGATTTTGCTTTAATAGCCATAATAAAATCCTTCTAAATTTAAAGTACGTTAATTGTTAAATCCATTTAAAAGCTTTGTGGCATATGCACCATTTACACGTTCCCAGTCAAAACTGTATGGCTTTACACCGCTATTAGTAAGCTCTGAATATATTGTATTATAACTCTCCACAGGAACAGATGACGTATATACCTGATTTTCTTTTTTATCGTTAATCATAAACTCTATGTTGTCATTTTCAATTTTACCAAAATGACATTCGCGCCACTGTGATTTTTCAAGGTCCTGTGATAGAATCATAAGCTTAATAACCTCAATGGCTTTATCATTAAGATTGTTTTCGAAAATCAATATCTTTTCTAAAAGCTCATTATACTTTGTTATAAATCTTAAATTATATCCCTCATACTTTTTTAATTCACCTGAGCTTTGCGATGCTTTTCTTATATTATCGTATAGTTGCTCCTCCAAAATAGCGTCATCGCATGGCGAAAAAGAAAACAACAGTCTCTTTTCTTCGTCATGATATAACATTGGTGTAGGCATTAGTGCTGTATGCGAGCAAGACGGGCAGCGGAAGATATTAACTCTTCCGCCAAGCAAATCCTGTTTTAAATCCGCACTGTCCTTAACAGTAATAGAACTCCATACTGTAATCTCTGACATTTGCGAGCATTTTGGACATTTAATATTTTGCTTTGAATTTATACTCATACTAATCTCCGTCCGTGTTTTGTGTCCCCTTATTTGACAACTATATTTACAAGTCTGCCAGGTATCGCAATAACCTTAACAACAGTTTTATCAGCAATCAAAGCCTTAATTCTTTCGCTTTCCATTGCAGCTTTTTGTGTCCCCTCCTGGTCAAGACATGATGGCATCATAACCTTATCCTTTATTTTTCCGTTAATTTGTACTACTATTTCTATCTGGTCGTCTACAGTCTTGTCTTCGTCATATTGAGGCCATTCTACAACAGAAAGGAATCCTTTTCCGCCATAAATTTGCCAAAGCTCCTCTGTCATATGCGGAGCAAACGGATTTAGAAGAGTAATTAGTGTCATATACTCTGTTTTAGTTACTGAACCTTTTTTGTAGAACTCATTAACAAGACTCATCATCGAAGCGATTGCAGTATTAAACTTCATCTTTTCGATATCTTCTCCGACCTTTTTAATAGTCTTATGAATTTCTCTTTCTAAATCTGCGCTATATCCTTCTTCGTTTGTTACCATAGATTGTACATTCCATACTCTCTCCAGGAATTTATAGCAGCCCTTAAGACCTTGTTGCGACCATGGGGTTGACTGATCGAATGCCCCTATGAACATTTCGTATGTCCTGAATGCATCTGCACCGAATTCATCAACAACCTCATCAGGATTTACAACGTTGCCTCTTGATTTTGACATCTTCTCATTATTCTCACCTAAAATCATTCCGTGAGATGTTCTCTTCTGATATGGCTCTTTTGTAGGAACTACACCTATATCGTATAAGAACTTATGCCAGAATCTTGAATATAGCAAGTGGAGTGTTGTGTGTTCCATACCACCGTTATACCAATCTACAGGCGACCAGTATTCAAGTGCCTCTTTTGATGCTAAAGCATCATCATTGTGTGGATCCATATATCTTAGGAAATACCAGCTTGAACCCGCCCATTGTGGCATTGTATCGGTTTCTCTTTGCGCCTTAGCGCCACACTCAGGACAAGTTGTATCTATCCAGTCATATGCCTTTGCAAGTGGCGACTCGCCATTTTCACCCGGTTCAAAATGCTCTAATTCAGGCAGCGTCAGTGGCAATTCACTTTCCGGAATTGCAACCCATCCGCATTTTTCACAATGTACCAGCGGAATTGGTTCTCCCCAATATCTTTGTCTTGAGAATACCCAGTCTCGAAGTTTAAAGTTGACTTTCTTTTTGCCAAGTCCCTTTTCTTCGAGCCATTTTATCATAGTCGGAATTGCCTCTTGTACACTAAGACCATTTAGGAAACCTGAATTAACCATATTACCTTTGTAAACATCAGTATATGGCTCTTCTTGTACATTCTTTCCGCCTGATACAACTTCTATAATAGGTAAGTTAAACTTTTTAGCAAAATCCCAGTCTCTGCTATCATGTGCCGGAACTGCCATAATTGCACCTGTTCCATATGTTACAAGTACATAGTCCGAAATCCAGACAGGGAGCTTTTCGCCATTTGCAGGGTTTATTGCATATATCCCCTTTAATTGTACACCGCTCTTATCCTTTGCAAGTTCTGTTCTCTCAAACTCGGATTTTTTTGCAGCGTCTGCCTTATATGCCTCTACTTCTTCATAGTTTTCTATCTGACCTTTTATTTTATCAATAAGTTCGTGTTCGGGCGACATTACAACATATGTAGCACCAAATAATGTATCACATCTTGTTGTGTAGACAACCATATCGTCATTTGTAGACAATTTAAATGTAACCTCTGCACCCTCACTTCTGCCTATCCAGTTTTTTTGTTGGGTCTTAATTTTATCAAGAAAATCAATGTCATCCAAATCATCTATAAGGCGTTGTGCATATTCTGTGATTTTAAGCATCCATTGGCTCTTGTTACGCTGAACAACCTCACTGCCGCATCTTTCGCATACACCGTTTACAACCTCTTCGTTTGCAAGGCCTACTTTACATCCCAGACACCAGTTTATTGGCATTTCCTGTTTATATGCAAGACCTTTCTTGAACAGTTGCATAAAAATCCATTGTGTCCATTTATAGTATTTAGGGTCAGTTGTATTTATTTCTCTTGACCAGTCAAAAGAGAATCCCAACATCTTTAGCTGTCTTTTAAAGTTTGCAATATTTTTTTCTGTTACAATTTTCGGATGAATGTTGTTCTTTATTGCAAAGTTTTCTGTAGGCAAACCAAATGCATCCCATCCTATAGGATAAAGAACATTATAACCGCTCATTCTTCTCTTTCTTGCAACAATATCAAGTGCAGTATAGCTTCTTGGGTGTCCAACATGCAGACCCGCACCTGACGGATATGGGAATTCAATCATAGTAAAAAACTTTGGTTTTGATGAATTATTCTGGGCATTAAAAATACCCGCCTCATCCCATTTATCTTGCCATTTTTTCTCAATGTTTTTAAAATTATAGCTTTCCATTGTTTATATATACTCCTTCTTAATTGTTTTCTTAATTAGTTACCGTACCGGCATCATCCCACAATCTCTCGATTGCATAAAACTCTCTTGTTTCCTGTTGCATAATATGAACTATTATATCTCCATAATCCATCAGAATCCACGAGCCGCCTCTATATCCTTCTTTATGTTTTACCACAAATCCAGCATCGCTCATTTTTTCTTCAACTTCGTCAACACATGCCCTTACCTGAATTGTAGACTGGCATGATGCAATCACAAAATAATCTCCCAAAGACGTTTGCTCTGATACATTGAGGATTTCTATATTTGTTGCCTTTTTGTCCTCCAATGCTTTTTTAATAATATCTAGTCTCTCCATTATTTTGCCTCCTTATATACAAGTTCATTATAACATTTTACAGAGTCCGAATGAACTGCTATTCCTTTTTTTATATTAAACATAATACACTCACCAAGACATTTTAGCATAGCTTTATCAAGGTCAGTTTCTGATATTTTTCTTAAGTCCTCTACCTCTTCGTACTCCCTTGACGGTTCTGTCATATCCGCTATATATATTATTTTTTCAAGCCTGCTCATACCCACCCTTGCTACTGTATGATATCTTATGGCATTTAATATTTCCTCATCATCAATTCCATATTCGTCCTTTGCCATTTGTGCACCAAGCGGTGCGTGTATTACAGGTGCGCACGAACGCGTTTCAAAATCGAGTTCAACACCCAATTCCTCGCATTTTTTTAGTTGCTCGTCTATACTCATATACTTTGCACAATCATGCAGTAAGCCCGACAAATACGCTTTTTCTTCATCCTCACCATATAGGCGAGCTAATTTCTTTGCAGTTTCACTCACTCCTATTGTGTGGATATATCTTTTTTGAGAAAGAAGTGCTTTTAGTTTTTCTTTTATTTGATTATCTGTATAAATTATTTTCATTTATATATCTTAACACCTCTTTTGGCAGCATATCATCTGCACTCTTATTCCCGTGTATCAGGTTTCGTATATGTGTAGATGAAATCTGTGTTACAGGCGCATTTATAACCTGTATGCTCCCGCCCAGATTCATCATAACCTCTTTAGCCTTTTCGGATACGGTTTTTAAAGACATTCTTGGAAATACAAGTAACTTACACATACCCAATATCTCTGTCGGCTTGTACCATTTATATATATCATTTAATGAATCCTCGCCAATTATGAAATAAATATCATCGCTGGGATATACGTCATTAAGATACTCTAATGTATTTAACGTATAAGAATAGTCTTCTTTATTTATCTCATAATCGCTTACTTCGAATTCATCGCCTATTGCAAGCTGCGTCATCTTAAAGCGTATATCTTTATCTGTTATCCCTTTTTTGTGTGGCGGATTGCCTCCCGGCATAAATATTACTCTATCAAGCCCAAATTGTTCTTTAGCCTTTCTTGCTATTGTAATATGTGCGTTATGAATCGGGTCAAATGTACCGCCCATTATTCCTGTCTTCATCTTTTAGGCAACTCTATTTTACGATATTTTTCGTCAGATGACTGTCTATACAGAGTAAACTTATTGCCAATGGCCTGTACAGGCTCGGCACCAAGCTCTTTCGCAATTTCATCACAAGTTTCTCTTGTATCTAAAAATGCAGTTTCAAGAATATGCACTTTAATTATTTCACGTTTTTCGAGCGCCTCATCAAGTGCTGCTACGACACTTTCGCTCACACCCTCTTTTCCAATCTGGAAAATTGGTGATAAAACCTGTGCCATTTTTCTTAGATATGCTCTTTGTTTTCCACTAATCATAAGCTTTACTCCTGTATATTTTTTATATTTTCAAAGAAGTTAATACAGATAAACATTATACCATTTTTTTGTATAATTGTCAACCTATATAAATTTATTCATACATTAAGTATAATGTAATACTTTTACTAATCTACAGTTATTTAAAAAGAGATGGATTTTATTTAAAACCCATCTCTTCTTAATGTTTTACGGAAGTAATCGGTATGTACGCATTCTACCGGAAGCATTCAACTGCTTAAATACTTCTGCATATTTTGCCTTACATTGCAAGCCCCAGAATGCTGCTCTTGTACGTTGCACTTCTATTATATCATAACCGTCATGTTCCAAAAGCCACTTTAGCTGACTTTCATGACAAGCAAGCATAGACTCTTTTGTTTCCATTTCTTCAGAAATATCTACATACTCTGTAGGCACAAAATTTATACCGTCTGAGTGTTCTGAGTAGAATATAGGTGTTACATCAACAGCCTCACCAAGCTCCGGCTTAAAATGCGGACAGCTTGCCGAAAATGATGCATTAAACACAAGCTTTGATACTTCAGCATGGTCGCTGCAGTAATCATCGGGACTGTGTGTTATAATAACATCAGGCTTTGCATATCGTATTACACGTATTATCTTATCGATTTGCTCCACACTTGCTGAATTAACAGTAAGGTCTCCAATATCTGCACTTATAACCTCATAGCCTGCAAGCTTTGCTGCATTTTGAGCTTCCTTTGCTCTTATTTGTCTTAACTCATCAGGCATTATAATATAATGTCCCATATTGCCATTTGCCACATGGCATGTAATTACATCATGTCCCAATCTTTTATACTTTAACAGCGTTCCCGCACATTGCAGTTCCATATCGTCAGGATGGCACATTATTGCTAATACTCTCATTTACAAATCCTCCTTAATCTTAGCAAAAATCCATGATTTTATTTTACTTTATTTTCCCCAATATGTCAATATCATTAAGTAAAATTTCAAATAAATATTACACAAAAGCCAAAACCCGCAACATATTACTCTAACTCGTTTAACACAGGTTATATACTATGTGTTTTTAGCCATTTCTGCAATAAGTTTTTCGGTATAATCATGTCGAAAAAGGTCAACATAATTATATGAAAGGAGGTATGTTTTTGAAAAGATTTTTTTTATTGTTTTTTAGTTTTTATTTACTTTTATCACCTAACGTCTATTGTTCCGATTTATATGTTATGCCCGGTGGAAAAGCAATAGGGGTCAAAATGCACACAGATGGTCTTATTGTTGTTGATGTGTGCAAAATAGAAGATATAAACGGTATTAAGTGTTATCTGGACCAATTTAACGTTGGTGATATTATTGTAAGTGCAGACGAAGAAAAAATTGAAAATACAGACTCTTTAAAAAATATTATAAACAAAAGTTCAAATAATATTAACTTTACAATAAAAAGACAAGGTAATTTAAAAAATATTTCTGTAAATCCCATTATAACAAAGAATGGTCCGACTCTTGGCTTGTGGCTTAGAGACAGCACAGCAGGAGTTGGTACTCTAACCTATTACGAGCCGAATTCAAAAACATTCGGTGCATTAGGGCACGGAATATGTGATGTAGATACTTCTGTTATTATGCCCATAAATTCAGGCAGTATAATTGACTGCAGTGTTACAAGCATTATAAAAAGCAGTAGTAATTCCATAGGCGAACTTGAATGTGATTTTAACCATCAGCCTATTGGTAAATTAACCTCAAATACTTCGTTCGGAATTTTCGGAGAAGCCAAAAACACTTTGTGTGATTCAGAAAAATTACGCGTAGCATCAGCAGATGAAGTATATGAAGGTAATGCAACAATTCTTGTCGAACTTGACAAAAGCGGAATAAAAGAATACAATATCAAAATTAAAAAAATTGACAAACATGATACAAATGGTAAAAATATGGTATTGGAAATAACCGACCCGACACTGTTAGAAAAAACAGGCGGTATAGTTCAGGGAATGTCGGGGTCACCCATTATTCAGAACAACTTATTTGTGGGTGCTCTTACTCACGTTTTTGTAAACAATCCAACAAGAGGTTATGGTATTTTAGGCGAGACAATGTTAGCTAATTCGAGCAATTAAAATGCAAATAAACTAAAATGCCCGTCTTAAAGACGGGCATTTTAGTTTATTTATATAGTACCAAAAAAGTGAATAATATTCATATCCTCTGTTTTCTCACTTCCATGGCTGCCGGTGCCTCCATCGGTAAGATGTTGGCCATGGTCAGGAGAGTATGTATATAGAATTCGATGCTTATCCGCAAATTTTCTTAATTCGTCAACAATTTCTGCAAAAACTTCAGCCTCTATAGAAACCGCATTTAACGCCTGTCTGGATTCAGGTCCAAAAGCGTGGGATGCATCATCATACTCAAATGTATGTATGCTTATAACATCATATTCGTCTGTTCTGATTAACTCAATAGCCTTTTCTTTTATTTCTACTGCATTTTTTACTTCAAAGTAATCAATATCTCTGCCTTTAAAAATATGCAAGAATGTTGAATCTGTCATTGCGATTATTGCTACACGCTTGCCTGCTTTAACAAGTTGGTCAAACATTGTATCGCATGTCAGCTGTGGACGTGTATATGATTGTATTCCGTGCTCTTCGGGGTCTATTCCTGCGTACATAGATGCGTGAGCTACCGGAGTAACAGACGGAATTGTACTTATAAATGGAAGATTTACCGTTGTGTTCTTGTATACAGGCGCAAACAAATTAGTGTACTTTTGCCATATGTATAACCCTACTGCATCAGCATGATATAAAACAACACGGTCAGCCTTTTCTCCCAACCGTTCTTTAAGAATGTCGCAAAGCCATCCAATGGGAGGTGCATATGTATCAGGAAGTGTTAATTCCATACATTCGGCAACAGTCGCAGCAAAATGTTTTAATGGATATTTATTATAGTGTTCAGACATAGTAATGTTCCCTTCTTTACAATAGATAATTTACAAATACATAATAATATAATTTCGGCGCAATGTCAATGTAAATTATCAAACAATTATTCATTAACCTTCTTCTTTAAAAATTTTATAAAGTGTTCAATATTGCCATATGCAAATTCTTTTTTGTAATAGCAACAAATAGTTTGTGTTTCTTTAAAATCGCTGACATCTAACATACTTATCCCGTCCGTTTTTTCTCCCCACGGATATGCCCTGCAAAGTCCGATGCCTATACCTGATTTAATAAATTTTCTGTTACACTTCAAATCATTACAGTGTACAACTATTTTAGGCGTAAAACCCTCACGCTTACATGCATTAACAAACATTTCGTGCATACCGTTATGCTCACCAATGGATACAAACGGTTGTTGAGATAACTGTTTTAACATAAGTTTTTTTCCACACAAAGGATCGGATGAGGCTGCACACAATTTAATTTTAGTTTTAAATAAATCATACCTTTCGTAATTTTTATACCTGTCAGTACGCTCATCAATGATAATGTCGTAATCTTCTATATCTGTATTATCAAAATCAAATACGGTATTAAAAACAATGTTAGGATGGTTAGACTTATATTCAACAATATAGTCCGTTATTGTATTACGCATAGAACGTACTAAAATTTTTATATTACGCGTATCTGTAGTATGAGATGTTAATCTGTCTATTACACTGTCTATTTCACTAAACGCAACAGAGAGTGATTCCTTAAAAGCCCTCCCCTTATCATTTAAAATTATTTTATTGGAAGCTCTGTGAAAGAGCTGACACCCAAGCTCGGTTTCCAAACGTTTTACAGATGCTGAAACAGAAGCAGACGGCACCATAAATTTTTGAGCAGTCTTTGCAAAACTTTCATTTTTGGCGCTCTCTAAAAAATATCTTAATTGTAAAATCTCCATAATCTTACCTCTTTTTAAAATATGCTAACTTTATTTTACCATAATTTTAAAATTATGGCAAGACCATATGAGGAGATTCTTTACAAATATATAAATATATTATATACTGATTATAAATAAACGATGGAGGTGTGCTAATTGAAGTTTACTGCCGCAGGTGATGCACTGATTCAACAAAGGATACCAAAAAATTATGAGGGTATGCAAAAAATAGTAGATTTTATTAAACAAGGCGATGCAAATTTTTTTAATTTTGAAACCACAATAAACCGCATCGGTGAATGTTATGCTTCCCAATTTTCGGGCGGTACATATATGAGAACCAATCCCGAAAATTTTGGAGATATTCTTGATTATGGCTTTAATATGACAAGTTTTAACAATAACCATGCAATGGATTTTTCGTATGACGGAATGTTAAAAACCATAGATTATGTAAATGAATATGGTATTGTACATAGCGGTGTAGGCAAAAATCTCGGAGAGGCAAGTGCGCCTTGTTATCTTGATACACCATCTGGCAGAGTGGCGCTTATAAGTGTAAATACAAGTTTTAACCATGCCATGATGGCAGGCGAGCAATCACGTCTGTTCCCCGGAAGACCCGGAATAAATGGTCTAAGACTTTCCAAAACAATTATTGTGGAAAAAGATGATTTTGAAAAGGTAAAAGAAATAAGCGAAAAAACCAGCGCAAATGAAGAGGAAAATTTATATATTGCCCAAGGGTATAGTCAAAAACCGCCTGAGGATATATGCGAAATAGAGTCTGTACGCTTTAAGTTGGGCGATAAACCGGGCTATATTATGGAAAATAACGAGGAAGATGTGAGTCGTGTTTTAAAAGCAATATACGAGGCTAGTCTTCAGGCAAATTACATTTTAATTTCTGTGCATTCGCACGAAATGATGGGAGATACTTTAAATAATGCACCTGACTTTTTAAGGGATTTTGCACACAGATGCATTGATGCGGGTGCACACGCTGTAATTGGGCATGGACCTCACGTTTTACGTCCGATTGAAGTGTACAAGGAACGACCAATCTTCTATTCACTTGGTGATTTTATACTTCAACTATACAGCGTAAGTGCCGCACCGGAGGATTTTTACACTAAGCAAAACTTAACCTCAGATGCAACTGTCCATGAACTGTTAAAGAAACGTTCAAACAATTTCACGAGGGGACTTATGTTTGATAAAATCAATTCCGAAACTATAATCCCCTACTGGGAAATGGAGGACGGAAAGCTCTCCAAGCTTGAGCTTTTACCTGTTACATGTTCACAAAACGAGAACAAATCCACATCAGGATTGCCAGTTGTTGCAAAGGATGCACAATTTATTAAACGATTGGCTGATATGTCAGCTCCATATGGCGTTAAGATGGAATTAAAAGATGGAATTGTTGAATGTAGTTGGTAATATATAGGAGGACAATATGAATTTTGAATTACCCGCAGAATTTTTAAAATATATTGAAGATACAAAGTATGAAACACTAAAGCTTTTAGAAACTATTTGTAAAATCCCCGCACCATCAAATTACGAAGAAAAACGTGCAAAGTTTTGTAAAAAATGGCTCATGGAAAATGGCGCAAATGGTGTTATAATTGACGATGCCTTAAATGTTGTATATCCCATGAATTGCGACAACTGTGATGATATTATTGTATTTATGGCACATACTGATACGGTCTTCCCTGATATGACAGAGCCGATGCCATATCATACAGACGAAGATAATATATACTCTCCCGGTGTCGGCGATGATACCATTTGTCTGGTTATGATGCTTATGACTATTAAATACATTGTAAAAAATAACCTATCCCCAAAGCAGGGAATTTTGTTTGTTGCAAACTCCGGCGAGGAGGGTTTGGGAAACCTTAAAGGTGTAAAACAAATAATGTCTGACTACGAGGGCAGAATAAAACGTTTATATACCTTTGATGCAACATATGATGAAATTATATGCAAATGCGTAGGCTCACACAGATATAAAATATCCATAAAAACTGAGGGAGGACATTCGTTTAATAACTTTGGAAATGAAAATGCAATAGTTATTGCAGCTGAATTGATTTGCAGGCTTAATAAATGTGTTATACCAAAAGAAAACGACTCCAAAACCACATATAACGTCGGTGTTATAGAGGGAGGAACATCTGTTAATACCATTGCACAAAATGCATCATTCATGTACGAATACCGCTCCGATTCTGCTGCTTGTATAGATAAAATGAAACAGTTTTTTGAAAGTGAGATAAAAAACATTCAAAATTGTTATAATGCAAAAATCAATGTAGAGACCGTTGGAATTCGCCCATGTGCAAGTAATGTTGACGAAGCTCTACTCGAAGAAATGATACAACAAGCACAGATAATTTGCGAAAAACATTCAAATATCATATGTAAAAGGGAATCAGGCTCTACAGATGCAAACATCCCGATGTCGTTAGGCGTTCCCGCTATATGTGTGGGAACATACCTGGGCAAAGGTGCACATACGAGAGAAGAATATATAGTAAAAAGCAGTATTTTGACAGGCTTAAAAATTGTAGGCGAAATAATTCTTAGGTATCTTTAAAACAAAAACAAGGGGAATTCCCCTTGTTTTTTTAAATTAGAATGTAAAGCTTTCAACACTATAATATGCCATATTTGTCTGTCTTACATCAAGTCTTCCAAAACAAGCACAAATAGGTACATTACTCTTTACCCATACAGTATATTGAACTGATTCACCAAGCATAATTCCGTCTTTACCAAGCGGCTTATCAAGTCTTACGCATGTTGTTCTCATCGGATTAAGTTCATACATAATACCTGTTATTGGTTCTTTGTCTTCGAATATGAATGATAATTCTATAGTAGCCTTCTTATTTTCAAGATTGGTCATCATAAGTGCCTCGTGGCCCTCAAATTCCGGATTATCTCCCTTTGGTGGTAAATAACCATCACAGAATACCCAATTCTTCTTTCCTTTTGCCATTTTTATCACCTCGTAATTTTAATTATTTAAACATCTTAGGAATTGCAGTGTCGTTATATTTTGTCATTCTCTTAGCGCCCTTATCTGTTATTAAATAACAGTCTTCTATACGGAATGAACCCCATTCCATACCCTTGAAGTATGCATCTATACATATTGTCATATTTTCTTCTATAACACGCTTATTGTTAACTGTGAATATTGGCGCCTCACACTCAAGCATACCTGTGCTGTGTAAGCTTCCATACGGACAGTATTCTATGTAATTATACTTTGTTAAGTAGTCTGTGTAAGCGTTAAGAACAACATCACAAGGAACACCCGGTTTCATTTTGTCTGAAGCATAGTTAAGTGCATCATATGCACACATAACTGCATCCTTAATTTTTGCAGGGATTTCGCCAAGAACAACAGGGCTGCATATGATACCGTTATAGCCTTCGTAAGATACACCCGCTGCAAGGTTAATCATTTCGCTTTCCTTAACTTGTCTTAATGTATTTCTTGACATACTGATGTGCGAGTTTACGGGACCTGTTGCTACCATTGGTGCAAATGATTGAACATAGCTTTCTGCACCAAGCTTCATCATTTCACCTTCAAACAAACCGCCGATATGACGTTCTGTCATTCCTACCTGAATTTGAGGAACAACATTTTCGAACATTTGTGTTGTCATATCCCAGTTAGTCTTTAAAATTTCTATTTCTGCAGCACTCTTGATAATTCTTTGCTCATAGTGTTCTGCATCAAAGTTAACAATTTGCGCATCTGAAAATACCTTTTGTAGCTTATTCATAATAACTGATGGGAATATTAACGCACCAATAAATCCAATTTTCTTAACATATGGATTTGCTGATTTTACTCTGTTAAACAGCTCCTCAAAGTCAAGTTGCCCCTCAGTATCATACTCAAAACCACTTACTTCACCAATTTCAGGTAAAATAGCAATGTTGCTCTTTTCGAGCTTGTTCTGAAGCAGACAATAGTCATAAGATGCTTGTCCTGAACATACTGTAACTTCTCCCTCAGCTGGAATAACAATGGCAGAGCTTTCGTTAACCGGTGCAAAACCACAGTAGTAACGAACAATACCTATTTCCAATAGGTTAGAAAAACCTACTACAAGGTCTACACCATTTTGTGCCATAACTTTACGTAGAGCGTCAACTCTTTGTTGATACTCACTTGCTTGGATTGTTGGATAATTCATAATTTACCTCTCCTTATACTTAAAATTTTTGAATTATATTTATGGTGATTGATGCTCTTATTTACCAAATCCTTAATCACCAATTAAATCTATTATATATTATTCTGCAATAGTAACATCTACTATTGTAACACCTGCAGGCATAACCTTTGTTGTAAAATCGTTATACACCTTATTATCTCCATCCTCATAGTTATGTACATAACTCTTACCCTGATTATTGTATTTTACAGGGAGTTGCGGGAAGTGGCTCACAACCTTTGCATCAGTAATACCTTTATCAGATATAATGTTGGCCTTACGATATCTATTTCTGTCAGGGTTATATAAGAATACACGGTATTTTCCGTTTTTAAGCTTATATACTACGTTAGGATAACTGCACATTGTACCATATTCGCTTACAATTTTACAGCTTGTAGTAAATGGTATATTTGCATCATTTATATGATATAGCAAGTACGCAAGAGCATTTAAAAAGCCTGTTGCATGCTTTATATATGGTACTGAGTCATCGAGTGTGTATGCCCATGTTGGTATCTCGTCAATTGAAAATGGCGGTTCCGGTTCAACATCCGGAGTTGCAAGACATGCCTCAATCTGAGCGCGAAGCTCATCAGTTGCCTCTGCACCAAATGCAATTACTGTCATCGGGAATTTTGCAGTTTTATCTGTAAATGATATAACTGGTTTTATTCCATATGCACCCACCTCATAATCTGCAGGTATTGTTGCAACAACCGGTCCGTTTGAATATGCCGCAACAATCTTCTTCTCATTTTCCGGGAGTAAGTCAAAGTTTGGCACAAAAATTGTACTCTTTGCAGAATTTATATTTTCAATTCTTACAGATGCACCGCATGGTGTACCATGGTTTGCAGTTTCGTACACAAATTTATATGTAGACCATCTGCCGCTTTTAATTATTTCGGGAAGTGAATTATACATTTCCGCATCCGACCATAGCACAACTGGAGTAATAATACTTTCTATATCATGGTGATATGCAACATCAAAGTGTTTTCTCATTTCCTGCCATTCTCTTTGTTCTATGGCATCGCCAAGACAAATCATTATTCCGTCTGCAGCACGCTTAAATTCATCATCCTTAACTTCTTGTTGACCTAAAATTGTATATAAGTCGCGTTGGAATTCGCATGGTGCGTGTTGAATTGCATCCCATTCCTCTGTAGAGTCCTTAACACCAAGCATGCATAATTGCTCGGTACCCTCAAGGAAAGCAGAGTTAAGCGGAATTGTTGCCATATATCTCCAGAACGATTCTTCACGTCCGTTAAAATACACACTTGTAGGAAGTGTATTTGGCATAATGTAGTCAACGCCCGCTTTTGCGAAACGCTTTATATCAACACCAAATGAGTATATTGTTTCTAACGGGTCTGTTAGATAAACCGCAAGAGTTATAACCTTTTTACCAATTGCATGAACTGCATCGCAAAGCTTTTTACAGAAGCCCTCCCAACGCCATGTAAGGAATAACAACCAATCTGCTCTTACATTTTTCCAAACCCATTCGCCACGCATCTTAATCATATCACCATCATCATTGCCCATAGAATCGATAATATTCTGAGGTGGTGTTATACCTGTATGAGTAAAGAACTGCTCCATCATATCTGTTGAGAAATCACAGTTATGTGTAACGCCTCCGGGCGGACAGAACTGGTCTGCAAGCTGTATTCCGTCAAAGCCATAATCAACAAGGGTTTTACAGAGCTTATCTATAAAGAAATCTTCGTAATATGTACCATCTGTAAATCTTTTTAAAACATACATGGATCTGCGTGAACCATCGGTAAAGAACGCATGTATTTCGGGATGGTCTGTAATCCATTCGCGATGGAATGCATTTTTATATTCAGCACCTTGAATACTTAAATAAGGTGCAATACCTGCTTTTTTAAGTTCCTTTGCTGCACCGCGCAAATCGTAATTTGTCCATGGTTGACGCTCACGGATTGCATTACGCGGAATAGCACAGTATGAACAATCATCAGGATGAAGCTCAAACTCCTTTTCCATATCTGTGTGTTCGTTTATAACGTCAGAATGCGGTAAGAATAAGCAAACACCATCTGGTGTAAAGCCCATACGCTCTTTCCACTCGGTAATACCATAGTCGGGCAAATCTCTGTCAAGACCAAGAAGTTGCATCCAGATAAAGAGTTCACCGTGCTCCGAGATTCGTTTGTGTCCATCTAATTTTCTTTCCATATCTTTTTCCTCCTGTTATGATATAAATTCTGCTACATTATCTGTAAGTAAAGACATATATGTATTCCTATCAATACCATTTTCCTCTGCCATTGCCATAACGCCCTTAAGGATATGTGCATATCCCAAACCGCCATAGTTTTTCCACATGGTTTTAAGACATATATCGTTACTTACAAGAATTCTGTCCTTATAGCCTTCATCAATAAGTTCTTTAAGAATCTTTATTCTTTCAAGGTCATATGCAAATCGCAATTTTTCCGATACATAAAACTCTTTACCAAAGTTATCAAATTCGATATATACACCCTTATTGAGCAAACCCTTTATATAATCGGGTCTTATCCATACATCTATATGGTCTATACATATTCTTTCTTCCTTAGCACCCTGTGCTTTAAGAATTTCTATAATTTCAAATCCGTTTTCGGTGTATAAATCAGTATGTACATGAATTGCTTTATCTGTCTTTGCGCTTGCAATACCTGCAGCTCTTAATACCTTTTTTTCATCATCTGAAACTATTGCACTCGTACCTATTTCACCGATTATTCCTGCTTTTATGTTGTTTTTTCCCACTCCCACAGTAATATCATTTATCATTTCCTGTGCAAGGTCGTCTACAGATGTATCCTTTATAAAGTCAGGATGTGCTTTATGATAATAATGGCCGCATCCCATAATAATATTAACACCTGTTTTATCCGATACTTTCTTTAACCACTCAGGGTTTCGTCCAATTTCATCAAGAGTACAGTCAATAATTGTCTGACCGCCATATTCTTTAAAATATTTTACTTCATCTATTGCCTTTGCTTTTTCATCCAACAAAGCATTGTCTAAAATAGCATACGGGTCCTGCCATACCTCAGCACGATTGTCCCCTCTTACTTTACCATAGAAAAGCTTCGGTGGGTTTTCCGGTGGAGTTACACATTTTTTCATATCTATAAAAATGTGTTCATGGGGTGATGTAATACCCAATTCCTTTTTACTTATTTCACCGTTTACTGTCATTATCATTGCCCTTCTCCCCTTTCCTGAACGCAGTAGGTGTAACACCTACGTATTTTTTAAAAAAGAAATCGAAATATTTTACCTCGTCAATTCCAAGAGAATACGAAATATTTGATATTGATAAATCTGTATCTGCAAGCATTTTTTTAGCTTCTTCAATCTTTATTGTATTAAAATAAGAAAATATTGTTTCTCCGGTCATTTCCTTAAAAATTTTACATAAGAAGGAGCGCGAATAGTTCATCTTCATACATATATCGTCCAACGAGATTTTCATCCCCACATTTTCTTTAAGGAACATTTTTATTACTTCAACAAGTTCAGAATAGAAACTCTCATCACTCAGGAAAACTATCTCAAGATTCTTCTGTGTGGAAAGTTGTCTTGTAAGACATATAAGGAGATACTCAAGCTGTATTATTATTGCCTGCTTTCCGCCAAAATTAGGTGATGGAAGCACCTCCAATAAATCATTTTCATTCATGGTAAATGTATTTTGTGATTCATATATGATTTTTTCAACACAATCAACCATGCTGTCGTCTAACGTTATTTTTATCATTGTCATAGGCTTTAAAATGCTCGAAACACTTTCAAAGCATATAACAAAAACCTCACTGTTATCATCCAAAGACGTGTAGAAATGATTGTAGTTGGGTGGAATAAGAAAAATTTGATTTTTACTTAATGTAATATTCTTTTTTTTAACTGCAAGCTGTATTTCGCCTTCTTTTACATAACATAATTCCCAAAAATCATGTTTGTCGACATAATCCTTATACTTACCCTCAAAATTCAAAAATTCAAGTGCAGCAAGGCCTTTTATATCTACGACATTAAAAATTTTATGACGAATATATTCTTTCATACTAACCTCATCACACAAAAAACCAACGTTTCTTTTGTGCTCTATAACGCATCATATATTTATATACTCTGTGTGTTTAGTATAACATATAAAAATATAAAGTGTAAATCCAATATTTTCTACACAAAATACCAAAATATTATTCTAAAAAAATAAAAAGGCAAATTTAGGACTGTATAACAAATAAAATTAAAAAAGCTACTGCATAAGAGTAACTCTCTTAATACAATAGCTTTTATTTTTAATCACAGATAAATCTTGATAAATCTTCTTGCAATTTTTCTGCAACTTCTTCTTGTGTTTCTAACTTAATAGGTTTTGAAAGGTCTAAACTAAATATACCCATAATAGACTTTGCATCAACAACATATCTTCCTGAAGTAAGGTCGATATCTGCATCATACTTGCTCACAACATTAACAAAATCCTTTACGTCGTTTATTGAGCTTAATAAAATATTAAATGTTTTCATAATTAAATCCTCCTTAAATAGTAACAATGTAATTTTTACCATAAATTACACTTATATTTTACCCTACTTTTCCCAATTAGTCAATAGCTATTGACATTTTTTTAAAAAATTTATATAATATTTTATGTAAATAAAAAAGCAATTATTATATTATATATGCATTCCCGGAGGAAATATGAACAAAACAAAAAATGCAGCATTTTGTACATTGGGCTGCAAGGTAAATCAATATGAAACAGAAGCATTGGAAGAGATGTTTTTAAATGACGGATATAGTATTGTCCCATTCTCCAAAAAAGCAGATATTTATATTATAAATACTTGTTCTGTAACAAACATGAGCGACAGAAAATCAAGACAAATGATAAGACGCGCCCGCAAGCAAAACAGCGAGGCTGTTATTGTTGTTACCGGCTGCTATGCACAGACTGCCGACAGTGAAGTTGATAAAATGGGTGATGCCAACCTTATAATAGGCACTCAGGGGCGCACAAATCTATTAGAAATAGTTAAAACACTCGACCATAATTCTCACATAAATCTTGTGAGTGATATAATGCACAACCACAAATTTGAGGAGCTTAAAATAACAAAATATACAGACAGAACACGCGCCTTTATAAAGGTACAGGAGGGCTGCAACCAATTTTGCTCATATTGTATAATTCCATATGCAAGAGGACCTATAAGAAGTCGGGAAATCAACGAGGTATTAGATGAAATCCGTACCCTTGCCAAAAACGGATACAAAGAGATAATACTCGTAGGCATACACATAGCCTCATATGGTCTTGACAGAAAGAACTCGTCCCTGGAGGAGCTTTTAATTGAAGCTGATAAAATAGACGGGATTGAAAGAATTCGTATATCATCCATTGAGCCGATGACATTAAATGCTGAATTTATAAATAAAATATGCGTTTCTAAAAAATTATGCCGTCACTTTCATATTTCGTTGCAGTCAGGTTGCGACGAAACACTAAAGAGAATGAACAGAAAATATACAACCGCACAATTTAAATCCATTGTTGACGGACTAAGAGATAAATTTGAAGACGTTGCAATAACTACAGATATAATGGTTGGCTTTGCAGGAGAAACCGACGAGGAATTTGCTAAAACAATAGATTTTGTAAGAGAAATCAATTTTGCTGATGCGCATATTTTTCAGTATTCACAAAGGCATGGTACTCCTGCAGACAAATTCCCGGACCAGATTGCCCCTCATATTAAAGAGGAACGTTCAAAAAAACTAATGGAAATTTGTGAAAAATCGAGGAATGAATTTTTGCATAGTCTTATCGGCAAAAATTCAACTGTATTATTTGAAAGAAAAACAAAAGATAATATGGCAGAGGGTAAAACAGATAATTATGTTACAGTAAAGGTTCCATATCAGGACGGATTAGTAGGAAATATAAAAAATGTGAAACTAAAAAATTTACATGATAATATTATTATTGGCGAATTAACAGAGTAATTTTATTACTCTGTTTTTTTATAAAAATAAAAGTGCCCACACCGTTCCAAGAATCAGCGCAGACACCTTTTAAAAAATATGAATACATTATAGCACACAATTTTATAAAAATCAAGTATTTTTTACAATTTTTTTATTTTTTGTTTTTTTATGTAAATTTATATCATAATTCATCAAGAGACTTGAATACGAACCCCTGCTCTTTTGCCTTTAAAATAATTTCTTCTAAAGCATCTGCATTGTCTTTTGATACCGCATGCAACAAAAGTATTTCACCATCATGAAAATATGGTACAACCTGATTTATTGCGTATTCTCTACCCTTTTGCACATTCACGTCCCAATCCTTATAGGCATGGCTCCAGAATATTGTCTTATATCCCATATCCCTTGCAATAGCAAGAACCCTTTCACTGTATGCACCCTCCGGCGGACGCATATATTTCATTTCATATCCATAGAGTTCAACACTCTTTGCATTTAAAATATCCAGTTCTTGTTTGACCTCGTCTGTATTACATTCACTTAAATTCGGATGATGCACAGTATGATTTCCGATAATGTGTCCCTCATCAATCATTCTGCCAACAAGCGCCTGCTGTCCCTCAAGGTATGGCATAGTTACAAAAAATGCCGCTTTTACGTTATGTTTTGCAAGTGTATCCAAAATTACCGATGTGTATCCGTTTTCGTATCCCTCATCAAATGTCAGGTATATGTTCTTTTGTGTGTTATTTCCAAGATAATACCCATCATACTTTGATAATCTATCCTGTTCCTCAAGAGTTATCTGTGGAGGAGAGCCTTTTTTTCTCACAAATCCCCAACCATAACCTTTTTCAGATATTTCACCATAGTCGGCTTGTATCCTATTCTCGTTGATGGGTGCAGGTGTTTGTGTAATCTGCGTAGGCAAAGGTGTGTCCTGAGGTTGTGTTTGATGATCTGTACCCGTCCCTTTACAACCCGATATCAACAGTATTAAAAACAAAATAATTGACGTTTTTTTCACTTTTTTGGCCCCCTTAAATTTTTTTGAAAATTTTTGAAATTTTTGTTGAATTTTTTGATTTTATGTTATATAATATATAGTGTGTAATTATTTGAGATAATTTAATATCAAATTAAATATAGTTTACATTATATATCACCTTGTTGGTGGAATGGAGGAATACTATGTCGACAAGCAACAAATTCGAAGCTCGTGCGCGCGAAAGACGCAGACGCGAACGTTTAAGAAAAAAGAGACTTCGTATGTGCATTTCAATTACAGTCATGGCTGTAATACTAATACTTATTATATTTGCAATAGCATCTCTTGTCAGCAATCCCGGCACTGATATCGACACACTTCAACAAAATGCCGAAACTCAGACAGACCAGGTGCCTGTACCCGACGGGGACACAGTTATAACTGCCTCAATAGGCGGAATTAAAACAGGTAGTTATACGTTAAACAGCTCTGTTTCTGCAGAGCAGACAGCTGAGCTTTTAGGTATACCAACCCCTGCCGAGGAAAATGAGCTTATACAAATAATAGCTGATGCAAACCAGAAGAAACACTGCTACCTCACATTTGATGACGGTCCTTCAACACTGACACCGCAGGTTCTTGATGTACTGAGAAAATATAATATAAAAGCAACATTCTTTATGAGCGGTGCTCTTGTACAAAAAAATCCCGACATCGCAAGACGTGTTTACGAGGAAGGACACTTAATAGCAAACAAAATTGCTAACGAGGATTATGATTCATTATACGCTAGCGTAGATTCTTTTATGACTAAGTTAGAGGAATCAGAAAAAAAGATAAAAACAGTCCTTAATTCCAACGACACATTTTTTAAGCTTGTCCGTCTCCCCGGCGGTTCACCCGAGTATTCATCAGATAATACTTATGATGATATAAAAGAGGATATAATAAAAGAGCTTGCAGATAATAACTACTATTTCTGTGATTGGAATACATCTAACGGTGATGATAACGGTTCAAAAACAGAAAAACAATTAGTTACATTATTTAAGCAATATTCAACAGGATATAACAATCTTATCTCGCTAATGCATGACTCTTCATCAAAGAAGAATTCGTTGGCATCATTAGATGATATAATTGAATATCTTACAGCTGAGGGATATACATTCCATCGTCTTGACGATATAGACTATAACCCTCGACAAAATAACGAAACAGAATAAACCATTTAACTGCTACACTTTTTATGGTGTGGCAGTTAATTTTGAAAGATACAAGGAGGACATTTAAGCTATGTCAAAAAGACTTTTTACATCCGAATCTGTTACAGAGGGACATCCCGATAAAATATGCGACCAGATTTCTGATGCAATATTAGATGCTATTTTAGAAAAAGACCCAACCGCAAGAGTTGCTTGCGAAACAACATGTACAACCGGTATAGTATCAATAATGGGCGAAATAACAACAAATTGCTATGTGGATTTCCCAAAAATAGCAAGAGGTGTTGTTTTGGATATTGGTTATGACCGTGCAAAGTACGGTTTTGATGGTACAACTTGTGCTGTAGTAACTGCAATAGATGAACAATCACCCGACATTGCACAAGGTGTAAATTCGGGCTACGAAAACAGAGAGCAAGGTGCAAATATATCCGAGAACTCAACAGGTGCAGGCGACCAGGGTATAATGTTTGGTTATGCATGTGATGAAACACCCGAGTATATGCCTCTACCTATATCCCTTGCACATAAAATGGCAAAGAAGCTTACAGAGGTACGTAAAAGCGGAATATTGGACTATTTACGTCCTGACGGAAAAACACAGGTTACTGTTGAATATGATGATGATAAAATAGTAAGAATTGATACAGTTGTCGTTTCAAGCCAGCACTCTCCCGATGTGGCAATAGAAAAGCTACGCGAGGATATAAAGCGCGAGGTCATTTTAACAACTGTTCCTGCAGAATTGATTGATGAAAATACAAAATTTTTTATTAACCCTACAGGCAGATTTGTTATAGGCGGCCCCAACGGAGACAGCGGTTTAACCGGAAGAAAGATAATAGTTGATACTTATGGCGGATATTCAAGACATGGCGGCGGTGCCTTTTCAGGAAAAGACCCAACAAAGGTTGACCGAAGTGCATCATATGCGGCACGCCATGTTGCAAAGAATATAGTTGCGGCAGGTCTTGCAAAAAAATGTGAGGTTCAGCTTGCATATGCAATAGGTGTTGCACACCCTGTTTCTATATTAGTAGAGACATTCGGTACTGCTGCCATTGAAGAAGAAAAAATCGAAAATGCAGTACGTAAAGTTTTCGATTTACGCCCATACGCTATAATAAACAACCTTGATTTAAGAAAGCCTATATACCAAAAGCTTGCCGCATACGGACATATGGGCAGAGAAGACTTAGCAGTTGCATGGGAAAAGCTCGATAAGGTTGATGAGCTAAAAAAAGCAGTCGGACTAAACTGATGAGGTGTCATTTTGAATAACACAAACGATTGCGAATACTGTATGTATTATGAATATGATGACGAATACGAGGAATACCTTTGCACTATGACACTTGACGAAGATGAAATGTCGAGGTTCATGTCCGGCTATCATAAAAAATGTCCATACTTTAAAAATGGCGATGAATATACTATTGTAAGAAAACAAAACTAAAGAAAGCAAGGCTATGCCTTGCTTTCTTTAGTTGTATATTTTTCATATTCTCGTCATTTTAGGAATATACATCAAACAAAAGGAGTGTGAAAAATTGAAGAAGGTACTTTTTTTTGTTTTTACATGTATATTTATAACATTGATTGTTCCCCTTATTATCGTTGGAATAATGGGCGGATTTATTGATAATTCAAGAAAAGATGATGAGCTTATTGATGTGTATTTTCACGCAGAGGATACGGTCAAAAAAATAAATTTTGAAGAGTATTTAACAGGTGTTGTATGTGCTGAAATGAGTGCGACTTTTAATGAGGAAGCACTAAAGGCGCAAGCAATAGCTGCACGTACATATTCCCTATATAAAATATCAAAAAAAGAAAATGACGAATACCACAAAGGTGCACAAATTTGCACCGACTACACTCATTGTCAGGCATGGACAGATATAAACGACAAGTCCGAAGCGTGGGGACAAAATGCAAAAGAAAATACTGAAAAAATAAAAAATGCAGTCAAGTCGACTGCTAACGAGGTTATAATGTATGATGGTAAGATAATAAATGCACTTTTCCATTCGACATCATCAGGAAATACAGAAAATTCATCAGATGTATGGGGCAAGGAAATCCCCTACCTTATAAGTGTAAAATCCGATGGTGAGGAAGCCTCTCCCCGATATGAGAGTTGTGAGGTTTTATCGTATGATGAATTTATAAAAATTGCAACAGAAAATATAAAAAATGTTGAATTTTCTGACAAGCTTTTTTCTGATATAATCCGTTCTGACGCAGGCGGAATAAAAAAGATAAAAATAGGCAACAAAGAAATTTCTGGAATACAAATGCGCAAAATGTATAATCTGCGTTCAACCAACGTACAAATAACACAAGATGGCGAAAATATTATATTTGATGTTAAAGGAAACGGTCATGGCGTAGGAATGAGCCAATACGGTGCAAATTATCTTGCAGAGATTGGCTCAGACTATAAAACTATATTAAAACATTATTATACAGGTGTTGAAATCACAAAATTAAATTAACATGTTTTAGGTTTCCTACTATTATTTATATTACTCAATACAGCATCCGTCTACATATGCATCAATTACGCAAAGTTCATCATCAAGTAATACAAGGTCTGCCGCCTTGCCCACCTCTATACTTCCCGTATCATCAAACGCACCAACCGCCTTAGCAGGATTTGCTGATGCCATAATTGCAATATCAGTCAAAGGAATACCTATACTATATAGATTTTTTACACTAACAAGCATATCGTTAGAATTTGCCATAACACCACCTGCTTCTGACCACGCAACACCATGCCATATAGTGTATTTCACCCCGTCAACCTCATGTGGGCCCTCACCAAGTGCTGCTTTTCCGAACTTATCGCTATAATCACTTACTACAGTAAAGCCTGAGCTTCCCTTTAGCTTCCAAATCATTTCGACAGTTGCGGGATTGAGATGACCAAAATCACAAATAACCTCACAATTTACGCGCGGGTCATTTAGTGCAGCACCAAGCACACCAGGTTCTCTGTGATTTATCGGACGTGCTGCATTAAATGTATGTGTCATTCGGCTGACACCTGCATCAATCGCACGTTTCATCTCATCATATGTTGCATCTGTATGACCTGCTGACACAGCAACGCCGCGTTTTACAGCTTCCTTAATAACCTCTGTTGCATTTTCAACCTCAGGTGCAATAGTAATAATTTTAAGCATACCATCACATGCATCGTACAATTTATTAAAGTGCTCTACACTCGGCTCTACCATGAATTCTTTTTTCATACCGCCTCTACGAACATGATTTAAAAATGGGCCCTCTGCGTGTATTCCGACTATTTTTGCTCCATATTTATTATCACGTGCAAATTTTGTTGTTCTACCAACACCCGATACAAACTGTTCTATCGGCATACACGAAAATGTAGGAGCAAGTGCTGTTGTACCACGTTTTGCATAGTTTTTTACAGTCTCGTGATAGTTCATATCTTCGCTAAAAAACGCTTTTGATAAACCACCATGGATGTGTGTATCAATAAATCCGGGCATAAGAATTGCACCGTTACATTCTCTTACTTCTTCAGCATCCTGCGGTTTAATAGAGTTACCGATTTCCACAATACGTCCGTCTGATATGCGTACATCACATATCTCTTCTTCTTGTGGCAAAACTGCGCGAACATTCTTTAAAATCATATTTAATCTAAACTTCCTTTCATATAATCTTATAAAAAGAGCACATCCCAACGGGATATGCTCTTAATCTCAGTTACATACCCCTACAACTACACAAAATTTTAGTCGTTAAAACCAACACGCTTTTCGTATGTTGTATGAAGTAACTCATGTGCTTTATGTGAATTTGGTTCGCCAAGGAATTCATCATATAGCGCTTTTATTTGAGGATTGTTATGTGATTGACGAAGAGCAAGCCTTTCATCTTCACTGTAAAGAGCATTTGCTCTCTTTTCTTTATATGTGTCTAAAATATCATCATCTTCATTTGGTAGGAAACATGAACGAACAAGCGGTTGACCGCCGCCGGCAACACATCCGCCCGGGCATCCCATGATTTCGATAAAGTGATACTTTGACTTACCTTCTCTTATCTCGTCAAGAAGAACTTTTGCATTCTTCATACCATGTGCGATAGCTACATTTACATCCATACCATTTATGTTTAATGTAGCTTCACGAACACCCTCAAATCCACGAACTGCCTCAAACTTGATTGCCTCGTGTTCCTTACCTGTAAGAACAAAGTAAACTGTACGAAGTGCTGCTTCCATAACACCGCCTGTAACTCCAAAGATTACGCCGGCACCTGTGTAATCGCCCATCAAATCCTGGTCGAATTCCTCGTCAGGAAGACGATTGAACAGTATACCTGCACGCTTAATCATACGAGCAAGCTCACGTGTTGTAAGTACCGCATCAACGTCCTTGATACCGTCATTTTGCATTTGAGGACGTTCTTTTTCATACTTTTTAGCAGTACATGGCATTATAGATACAACAAATATATCTTTCGGGTCTATGTTGTTCTTTTGTGCATAATATGATTTTATAATTGCACCCTGCATCTGATGTGGTGATTTACATGATGATAAATGGTCAAGTAAGTCGCCATAGTTATATTCTGCATAGTTTACCCAACCCGGTGAGCAAGATGTAATCATAGGAAGTTTTCCGCCATTTTTAATTCTTGACAAAAGCTCTGTTCCCTCTTCCATAATTGTAAGGTCAGCAGCAAAGTTTGTATCATAAACCTTATCAAAGCCAAGACGTCTTAGTGCTGCAACCATTTTACCTGTAACAGCAGTACCAACTCTCATACCAAACTCTTCGCCAAGTGCAGCACGGACTGCAGGCGCTGTCTGGACAATTACATGCTTGCCTGATTTCATAGCCTCATCAACTAAAGCTATTTCTGATTTTTCCATAAGTGCACCTGTTGGACATACGCTTACACACTGACCACACAGGATACATGGTGAATTTTCGAATGAACGATTTTCTGCCGGTGCAACTATTGTTCTGAAGCCACGGTTTTCGAATCCTAAGATTCCCATACCATGAGCATTTTCACATCTTGCAACACAACGTCCGCACAAAATACATTTTGAAGTATCACGGACTATAGATGGTGTTAACTCATCTAATGTTACAGGTGTTTTTGAACCCTGATAGTATCCCTCACGTGCACCTGTTATATATGCAACGTTTAACAGTTCACATTGTCCATTCTTATCGCATTGCTGACAGTTCTGATTGTGGTTGGATAAAAGAAGTTCTACTGATGCACGACGTGCCTCTGCAGCATTTGGAGAAGAAATGCAAACCTCCATCCCCTCATTTACGGGATATACGCACGAAGCAACAAGGCCTCTTGCACCCTTTACCTCAACAAGACAAACACGACAAGAACCATTTGAACACTCACCGTGATTAAAAGCACATAATGACGGAATTTCGTAGCCGCATTTTTTAGCTGCTTCTAAAATTGTCAAGCCCTCTTCTACCTGATAGTCTACACCTTCAATTTTTATATTTACTAAACTCATATCCTATCCCTCCTATCACACTTGCTCAATAGCCTTAAACTTACATGTTGCCATACAAGCACCGCATTTAACACATTTTTGTGAATCTATCTGATAAGAGTTAAGTTTCTTACCCGGAGCCTTATAATCTGTTTGTTCTATACATCCAACAGGACAAGCCTTTGCACAAACTCCGCAACCAAAACATTTATCCTGGTCAATTTTATAGCTTATAAGGTTCTTACATACTTTTGCAGGACACTTTTTATCAACAATATGAGCAAGATACTCATCCCTGAAGTGAGTTAGTGTTGATATAACAGGGTTTGCAGCAGTCTGACCAAGCGCACATAGTGAGTTTGCCTTAACATGCTTACCTAATTCATCCAGCTCCTCAAGGTCCTTCATTGTACCTTTACCCTCTGTAATACGTGTTAATATTTCGAGCATTCTCTTTGTACCGATACGACATGGCGAACATTTACCGCATGACTCATCGCAAATAAATTCCATATAGAACTTTGCAACGTCAACCATACAGTTGTCCTCATCCATGACGATAGCGCCGCCTGAGCCCATCATTGAGCCTTTTGCAACAAGGTTATCGAAATCTATTGGTTCATCAAGACTTTCCTTTGTGAGACATCCGCCCGAAGGGCCACCTGTCTGGATAGCCTTAAATTCCTTATTATCCGGAATACCGCCACCTATATCATATACAAGCTCTCTTAGAGTTGTACCCATAGGAATTTCTACAAGACCAACGTTATTTACTTTACCGCCAAGAGCAAATACCTTTGTACCCTTTGAGGTTTCTGTTCCGCATGATGCAAAAGCCTGGGCACCCTCACGAAGTATGTATGGAACACATGCAAGAGTTTCAACGTTATTTACTATTGTAGGTTTACCCCACAATCCTTTTACTGCCGGGAATGGCGGACGTGGACGTGGCATACCTCTCTTACCCTCGATTGAGTTAAGAAGTGCTGTTTCCTCACCGCAGACAAATGCACCCGCACCAAGTCTTATATGAGCCTGGAAGCTAAAGCCTGTACCCATTATATTCTCGCCAAGTATTCCCATTTCGTTCATTTGGTCGATTGCATTTTGCAGACGCTTTACTGCAATAGGATATTCAGCACGAACGTAGAAATAACCCTCTGACGCACCGATAGCATAACCCGCAATCATCATACCCTCAAGTACTGCGAATGGATTCCCCTCAAGTATTGAACGGTCCATAAATGCACCCGGGTCGCCCTCATCTCCGTTACATACAACATATTTCTGGTCTGCTTCATTAGCATATGCAAAAGACCATTTACGTCCTGACGGGAATCCTGCACCTCCACGACCACGAAGACCGGCTGCAAGAACTTCGTCAATAACTTCTTTTTGGTCCATAGACAAAGCACGCTTTAATCCCTTAAATGCGCCCTCACCCATAGCCTCGTTAATATCCTCAGGATTGATTACACCACAACCATGAAGTGCAATTCTCTTTTGCTTTTTGTAGAAGTTGATATCATCTTGCTTAACAACCTTTTGGTTTGTTAATGGTTCTATGTATAAAAGACGTTCAACAATTTCTCCGCCCTTAATGTCTTTTTCGAATATTTCCTCAACATCTTCTACCTTAACAAGGCGGTATAGTGTATCTTCGGGGAATATTTTAACAAATGGCCCCTGAGAACAGAAACCAAAACAACCAACTATATTAACTGTAACTTTATCCTGGATATTGTTACTTTTAATAAGCTTTTCAAATTTTTCTTTTATTGCCATAGAGTCGGAAGAAAGACAACCTGTTCCGCCACAAAGAAGTATAGCACGCTTACCGTCAGCACCGTTTATTTTATTTTCAAGAGCTTCGGTACAGCTACATATTTTAGCATCTAATTCTGCAAATGTTTTCATTATTCAACACCTCCGGCACGATAGTTTTCAATTATAGGTGCAACCATATCTACTGATAATTTTGGATATACTTTTCCGTTAATAGTAACTGCCGGTGCAATACCGCAGGCACCTATACATCTTAGAGCATCAATTGTGAACATTCCGTCTTCCGTTGTCTGACCGGGTGCAATACCAAGAATTTCGCAGAACTTATCCATAACAAGCTGTGCACCTTTAACATAGCACGCTGTTCCCATGCAACATCCAATAACGTATTTTCCTTTTGGTTTTAGAGAGAAAAACGAGTAGAATGTTACAACACCATAAATTTCTGCTACTGAAATTCCTGTTTTCTCAGATACTATTTGCTGAACGTCAAGCGGAATATATCCATATTCGTTTTGAATATCGCTAAGTATCATCATAAGCGGAGTTTTTTCATTTGCGTATCTATCACATATTTCGCAAATTTTCTTAACCCCTGTTTCGCTAATATGAGCCATTATAAGTCCCCTCCTGAATATATTTTAACAGTTTACACTGTATTTTTTACATATTTATATTTTATCACATAAAATGATAAAAAACAAGATATTTTGTCAATTATTTTAGTAATTGTTATAATTTAGTCATCAATATTGTTATTTGTTGCACGAGCAAAAATTTCTTCTACTTCTGCTGACGGAGCCTTATCAATAAGTGTTACAACAAACGCTGCAACTGCACCTATTATAAAGCCCGGAATAATCTCATAAATACCTGTTAATGCAGTAAGTGCCATTCCGTTTGATACAGGCAACCATAGCCATAGCATATCAACAACTGCACCGACTATAATACCTGCAACTGCACCCTTATATGTAAATCTCTTCCAGAATAGCGAGAAGATTACAGCAGGTCCGAATGCGGCACCAAATATTCCCCATGCATTAGAAACAAGGTCCATAATTGCCTGTGCGGCTTTCCCCTTACTGCTTGCAATAAAGAATGCAACAACAGCGATAATAAGAACTATTATACGACTTACCCAAAGCATTTCTTTGTTTGTAGCATTTTTTCTTATAATAGGCTTGTATAAATCACTTGCAAATGATGATGCCGCAACAAGAAGTTGTGAGTCGGCAGTTGACATACTTGCTGCAATAATAGCTGCAAGAAGAATTCCGGCAATAAATGACGGGAATACATCACGTGCAAGCTCAACAAATATAAGAGATTGCTTACCCTCTGCCAAAAGAACTGCTGAAAGGTCTGTTCCATTTGAATATACAAACATTCTGCCAAGATATGCAATTACGATTGTTGCCGCAAGTGAAAGGACAACCCAAATGATTGCAACAGTTGCCGACTTTTTAACCATAGACGGTTTTTCAATAGCCATAAATCTTACGATAATATGCGGCATACCAAAATATCCAAGTCCCCAGCCAAGACCCGATATAACATCTTTCCAGCTTGCATTAAAGAAGTTTGCAACAAACTTGAACTCCTCACCATTAGGTCCGGTGTATACAGCAACAAGCGCCGATGTATCAAGACTTTTTGTAAAGCCTACAACAATCGGTACAATTAAAAGTGCAGCAATCATCAAAAGACCTTGGAAAAAGTCCGTCCAGCAAACTGCACTAAATCCGCCAAGGAATGTGTATATAACCACAATAGCGGCAAATATCAACATTGCATTTGTTCTTGTAAGATTAGGAACAAGTGTTGTGAACACGTCTGCGCCCGCAACAAATGCAGATGCAACATAGATTGTAAAGCAAACTAAAAACACAACTGCACATATGATGCTTACAGCATGACTCTTTGAGGCAAATCTGTTAGAAAGGTATTGCGGAAGTGTAATAGCATCGCCCGACGCTTTTGAGAACTTACGAAGTCTCTTTGCTACTAAAATCCAGTTTGCAGCGGTACCTATTGCAAGTCCGATACCAATCCATGCCTGACCAAATCCAAATGCAAGAATACTTCCGGGAAGTCCCATCAACAACCATGCACTCATATCTGATGCCTGCGCGCTCATTGCAGTTACCCACGGTCCCATAGCACGGCCACCGAGGAAATAGTCCTTTTCAGTTACATCTTTGGATTTTACAAAGAAGTAAATTCCAATAACAATCATTGCTACAAAATAAAGTACAAATGCAAAAATATCCATTTTTTAATCTCCTTTTTATTTATGTGTTTTAATATTTTTCATAGGTTTTTGAGATTTTACATAAAAAACCAACATATTTTAATTATATCACAATGCAACAAGGAAATCAATATAAAAACATAAAAAATACCTAAATTTAACAAATAAAAAAATCCGCACATTGTTGTGTACGGATTTTAGAAATCCAAAGTATAGGGATGTTTTAAAAATTCTTTGGTGATATGCTCGTTCTATATATTTACTTCACAATTTCTATACAACTTCACTTCGTTTTGTTGCGGTATGATATAAATTCCTCTTCTCGTTGACGCAAGGCAACACATCGCATCCGTCAGAATTTTTTCTTGGCAAGATAAAACAATATAGATACAGTTTATCTAATCGGAATTCAATAAAAAATTTTATAAACCTGAAAGGAATAAAATTTTGAGTAGTTTTTAGTGAGGATAGCTGCTGTAACGCTAATCGAAGTATGATTTGCTTTCGTCTCTATAAACCACTACCTCAAAAGCCTAAAAGAATTTTCTTGCATCTAATATTTTTACTTTGTAACCTGTTCCAATTTGACCTATTTTCATTTTTTATTATACCTCTTTCCAATCAAACACAGTTCCTATAGGGAACATTGGATCATCACAAAGTTCGTTATAAATCTCCGGTGCATTCTCAGGTGATTCTATACGTGAAATAATAGGCTCTACCTGAATTCTCTTTGACGCTATCATATCAAGAATGGCAATATAATCATCATGACGTGTCCAATGATGCGGATAAGACTCGTACTTTGGTCTAACAAAATTATGTGCACCAATAAGCTTGACTCCAGGGCGGTGTACTTGCTGATAATAATCAACTGCACTATCTGAAACTCTTGTACAACCAAGCAGGGAAATTCTTCCCATCCATGAAGCGCATTCAAGCGCCTGATTCATTGCTTGTGCTATTCCTGTAACTTCCACACATCCATTTACACCCTTGCCTTTTGTAACTTCTTTTACTTTTTGTACAAAATCTTTATCCGATGGATCAAATGCATAATCAGCACCCAATCTCAACGCAAGCTCACGCCTTGCCGGATTTAAGTCTGCCGCAATCACCGGATTTGCACCGGATAATCTCAAAAATTGCGTTGCAAATATACCAAGCAAACCTTGTCCCATTACCATTGCGGACTCACCAAGCTCCATTTCCAACTTTCTCACTCCACCAAGTCCCATCGCTGCAATAATAACAGGTGCTGCTTCAAGTGATGTTATATTATCATTCTCCACCTTTGTCATTTTTTCCTCGGGACGGAGATTATACTTCGAATGACAACCACCAGCCACTAAAACTCTGTCACCTACCGCTAAATTTTTAACATCCGGTCCGATTTTTTCAACATATCCCACACCACAGTACCCCAAAGATGTCGGGAATCTTTGCGAAGTATTATTCATTCCCATAATGAAGGCTCTTTCTGTTCCACCGCTTACAACTGTGTATTCCATTCTCGCAAGCACTTCGTTTCCTGTCGGATTATTTACCTCATTCTCCAAAAGTTCTGCTTTGTGTACGTCTGTAAAAAATATTTGTTTGTTTATCATATTGAACACCTCATATTATATTTTTATATCATCAACAACACCCTTAACTGCTTTTAAATCAAGTTGTTACTCTACACTGTTTTTTTTAAATCTGCCCACACAAATTATTATCTACCCTCATAGGAAGGATTTAATTATTTCTAACAGACTTTGCATTTTTGCTTACACGATAATTTGCATGGATGCTTACCAGCCTTTTAGGTGCTGCCGCTATACACATTAATTGTATCAAAAAAGCCTTATAAAATAAATGGCAAATATGATATTTTATCATATTTGATACTAAATATTGACAAATTAAACTTACCAAGCTATAATTAACGTGAAAGGTGTGATATATATGTATTCAGATATTTTATCAAATTTGATTATTACCAAAATTTATTCTGCAACTACTATGTATACAGCGAAAAATACAAAAATCAAAAGAAATAACCGTTCGCGCTGGGCTATTGTCATAAAATATGAGGGCGAAACAATATATTTTTCCAAAGGAAAAACCTTAATATCTGACAAAAACAATCTTTTCATTTTGCCAAAGGGTTGTTCTTACGAAGGGCGTTGTACACATTCAGGACACTTTTCTATTATTGAATTTGAATGTGAAAATATATATAGCGATATTTTGGGGTTTCATGTGAAGAATAGCGAGAAAATCATAAAGCTTTTTAAGGAATTGGAATATAAAAGAGCACTTAAAAAATCAGTGTACGAGTTTGAGTGTATCCGGGATATATATTCAATTCTTCTAATGCTTACATATACTATGTCAAAAAAGTATGCTCCTACAAAAAAAAGCGAAAAAATTCGTCCTGCCTTGGATTATATTGCAAAAAACTACAATACAGACATCAAAAATGATGATCTTGCTCGGCTTACAGGTCTTTCTACCGTGTATTTCAGAAAACTGTTTACTGAAGTTATCGGCATCTCTCCTATTGCTTATATTAATGAGTTAAAAATAAAAAAAGCCAAGGAAATGCTTAAAAGTGATTATGGCAGTATTACTGATATAGCACACTCCCTAGGGTATTTAGATATTTATGATTTTTCAAGAGCCTTTAAGAAACATACCGGAATACCTCCTTCTAAATACTGAACAAGGCTCAAAAAACTAATATTACAATCTAAATTTTGTGTGAATTATCAAAATTAAAACAAATCATAACAGGGTTTCTTCATAAGAATTCAAACAGAGTGTGTTCCTCTCTTATAATCCCTCTCATTTTATGCCAAAACAATAGTGATACATATAAAAATAAGCTTTGCGCAAAGCAAAGCCACCTTACTTCTTCCTTTTTCACTATTACCTATTACTTTCCAAAAATCCGTACACACATAATATCAGGGAATAGTGAAGAGGTAATAAGTAAAAAATCCGCACACTATGGTGTACGGATTTTTTTATACGCCCGAAGGGATTCGAACCCCCGACCTACTGGTTCGTAGCCAGTCACTCTATCCAGCTGAGCTACGAGCGCATTTTTTCAACAAAAGCAATTATACCACAATTAACAGGCTGTGTCAAGTACTTTTTACAAATTACACCTATATTTAAAGGATTTTTTAATACATTTCAAAAAATAACATAAAGGGACAGATTTTTCCGTCCCTTATTTCCACTTAACTGTATAGCCAACTGCTTCTGCGATAGCACGAAGCGGGATATATGTTCTGTCATTTATTATTTTTGCAACTGTGTCCATTTGGATTGTTTCGCCATTTTTGAGTATTTTACTCTCACCTATTTTTACGGTTATAAGTGTTCCCGAAGTTGAAAGTGTGGCAGTTTTGGTTGTATCGTCCCAATTTACTTCAAAGCCGAGTGTTTCGCCAAGAACCCTGATTGGCATTTGTGTTCTGTTATTTTCGCCAATAAACGGGTTTGCATCCGTAAACTTAACCTTTTCTCCGTCTGCTTTAACTTCTATATTGTTGCCTGTTGTAACCTCTATCACCTTTTCTGGCTCTGTTGTGGGTGATGGTGTGGGTGTAACAGTAGGAGTCGGAGTTGCGGTTGGTGTGGGACTTGCCGTAGGTGTTGTGGTTGGTATTGGCGTTGCAGTTGGCACAGGTGAAATTGTCGGAGTTGGTGTTGATGATTGTTCCCTATACATACAAAATTGCCAAAAATGTTCCGGAACTACCATTCTATCATCAAGGAATATTACATTTTCCTTATCCAAACTATCACATTCAAAGAATAAATATCCCAAACCTATGTCTGGAGCACCTTCAAATGTTACCTTTTCAAGCTTTTTACACTGTACTACAAATCCCTCTTCTATCTTTTCGACTGTTTTAGGAATAAAAAGTTCTTTTAAATTTGTAAACGAAAAAGAACCTGTTCTCAAAACCCTTACTGAAGGCGGGATTTCGATATATTCCAAGGTTGAGTTTCTAAAAGTTTCCATTGCAATTTCTTCAAGATTTGGCGATAAGGTTACAGTTTCTATGTTACAATTTCCAAAAGCTGTTTTGCTGTTTCAAACCCATCAAATCCAGGCATAGCTATATCTAAAAATATAGCATCCAACTTTTCTTTTTTGCATAACTCAACTATTTCATATCCGTTTTTGCATATGAATATTTTATATTCTCTCCCTCTGTTCAAGGTAATCTTTGAAATATAGTCTGATATTTCATCAATGTATTTTTTCTCATCATCACATATTGCAATTTTCATTCTGTTTCTCCGAATTGTTATAGGTTTTTGTATTATAATTATATCATAAATTATGTATTTTTCAATAGGGTTGTACTTTTTTGCGCGCAGATTTTACAAATTACACCTTTAATTTTGGGCAAAATTTATTCCCCTCAATTTAATAATCAAGGGGAATGAATTTATTATACAATACGCGGGTTAAATTTTTCTAAAAGATAATTAACCTGAACAATGTAACCTATAAACTGCGGCATTGCCATAAGCTGACCAAAGAACGGTTTTGAATAGTCAAATGTCCCATTTATTACACTTTGCAGCTTACACTTGTCGCATAATGCTAAAATCGGTGCACTATTATTGCTTATAATATCCGATAACATCTCTTTAACTGCTTTTTCGTAGTGAGGATTATGTGTTTTAGGATACGGACTTTTACGTCTTGTACGCACGTCTTCGGGCAGTATTCCCTTTGCAGCCTCACGCAGTACATTTTTTGATATGTTATCCTTATTCTTCATACTCCACGGGATATTCCACACATACTGCACAAGATTATGGTCACAAAACGGAACTCTCACTTCCAGACCGCTTGCCATACTCATTCTGTCTTTTCTATCGAGAAGATTTGACATAAACCACATTATATTAAGATACGAAATTTCACGTCTGCGCTTTTCCTCATCATTATCACCATCATACACAGGAACTTGTGCTATAGACTCCTCATATCGTTGTGATGAGTATTCTTCTATTTTGAGTGTATCCCTTACTGAATCGAGCAAAATGTTGTTTCTGCAATCAAGGTCATAACACCATGGGAATGCACGTGTTTCAAATGCCTTTTCATCCCTGAACCACGGATAACCGCCAAAAATCTCATCGGAACACTCACCTGATAATATAACAGTATGTTTTTTCTTTATTTCCCGACAAAAATACAACAGTGATGCATCAACGTCTGCCATACCCGGTAAATCCTTAGCAACAAAAGCCTCGTATAAAAGCTCTGTGAGTTTTGACGTAGGACAAGTTAAATATGTGTGGTTTGTTTTAAATTCATCTACCATTCTCGGCACCCAGATTGTATCGGAATCGGGTTGGAAATTCGAGGCCTTAAAATACTTTGAGTTATCCTCATAATCAAACGAATATGTTGAGAGTTGCTTGTTCTCCTTCGCAAACTCCATTGCCGCAACTGCAGTTATTACACTTGAATCCAAACCGCCTGAGAGTAATGTTCCCACACTCACGTCCGAAACAAGCTGACGTTTTATGCTATCATATAACAAATCGTGTGTTTTTTGTATTGTGGTATCGTAATCATCTGTATGCTCATGGCTCTCTAAATTCCAATATCTTTTTAATCTCACACTATCACGAGTTATTATAAGATAATGCGCAGATTGCAGTTCCTTTATATTTTTAAAAACTCCTACACCCTGCGTTCTTGCCGGACTCATTCCGAACAACTCACAAAGACCATCTCTGTCAAGCTCCGGTGTTACATCCGGATATTCAAACAAAGCCTTTATTTCGGACGCAAAAATCAGTGTATCGTCCTTTATGGTATAAAAGAGTGGTTTCACACCAAATCGGTCTCTGCACAAGAACACTCTTTGCCTCATCGAGTCCCAGATTGCAAATGCATATATTCCATTAAGATGCTCTGTACACTCCTCTCCGTAGTGTATGTATGAATACAGAAGTACCTCAGTATCGGAATTAGTGGTGAAGCTATATCCGTATTCTTTAAGTTTATTTCTCACCTCATCGGTGTTATACAGCTCACCATTATATGTTATTGTGAACTCATACCCTTCAACCGTACGTTTTAACGGTTGCTTTCCGTTTTCTATATCAATAACAGCCAGTCTGCTATGTCCGAACACTGCATGTTCACCAACATATTCTCCCCATTCGTCAGGACCTCTGTGGCGCAATGTTTTTGTCATTTTATGTATAAGTGCTTTATGTTCATTTTCTTTTGTTATATAATTCCCTCTAAAACCTATATATCCGCAAATTCCGCACATATAAAATAACCTCCAACTAAAATATATTACTATTGCATTATATGTTTTTTGTAAAAAAAATGTGTCGTATAAGTATACGACACTTTAATTATATATTCTTACACGTATTTTCGCATTTGCTTAAGGGCGGATTTTTCTACCCTTGAAACCTGAGCCTGAGATATACCTATCTCATTTGCTACCTCCATTTGCGTCTTACCCTGAAAAAATCTTAAATTCAAAATATGCTTTTCCCGTTCTTCGAGTTGTTTCATTGCTTCATTAAGCGCAATATTTTCGAGCCATATCTCGTCTGTGCATTTACTGTCCTTGACCTGGTCCATAACATAAATCGCCTCACCGCCATCGTGATATACAGGTTCAAACAGTGATACAGGGTCTGCTATTGCATCAAGCGCAAATACAACCTCCTCAGGACTTAGCTCAAGAACTTTTGCAATTTCCGCTATTGTCGGCTCTTTAGAATTTTTATTTACAAGAGCCTCCTTTACGTGTAATGCCTTATATGCAATATCCTTTAAGGAGCGGCTTACGCGTATTGCATTATTATCTCTTAAATATCTGCGTATTTCGCCAATTATCATTGGTACTGCATATGTGGAAAACTGAACATTCTGGCTTAAATCAAAATTGTCTATTGCCTTTATCAGTCCAATACAACCAACCTGAAACAAATCATCAGCATTTTCGCCTCTATTATTGAAACGTTGTATAACACTTAATACAAGTCTTAAATTTCCTTTTACAAAAGTCTCGCGTGCAAGTGTATCTCCCTGTTTTATTTTAACAAAAAGTTCATCCTTTTCTTGTTTGGAAAGAATTGGCAGTTTAGATGTATTTACTCCGCAAATCTCTACCTTGTTATTCATATCTTCATCCTCCTTTATGGCTGTAATATTCACTTTAATTTTGTTACAGCTATGTACGAGGATGAGAATTTAACTCATTTTGGCAATTTCTTTTTTAAGTCTGCCTATGATACGTTTTTCCAAACGCGATATGTAGGATTGTGATATACCTAAAAGGTCTGCAACCTCTTTTTGTGTCTTTTCCTTGTAGTTACCCAAACCGAAGCGCAATTCCATTATTTTTTTCTCGCGGGCGCCAAGCTTATCTAACGCCTGCAGTAAAAGCTCCTTATCCACTTCATCTTCTATATTTTTGTATATAACATCATTTTCTGTACCTAATATATCCGAAAGCAACAGCTCATTACCATCCCAATCGACATTTAACGGTTCGTCTATTGATACCTCACAGCGCATATTCGAGTTTTTTCTAAGATACATCAAAATCTCATTTTCTATGCAACGCGAAGCATATGTAGCAAGCTTAATATTTTTTTGCGGATTAAATGTGTTTATTGCTTTTATAAGACCTATTGTCCCTATAGAAATTAAATCTTCTATACAAATTCCCGTATTTTCAAATTTACGTGCTATATATACCACAAGGCGGAGATTTCTTTCTATCAATTCAGTCTTGACAGCCAAATCACCAACTCTCAATCTGTATATCAGCATCTCCTCCTCTTCCTTATTGAGAGGCGGAGGCAGGGTGTCGCTACCGCCTATATAAAAAATTTTATTTTCATCCAAACACGAAAACATAATTAGCTTTTTACTAATCTCACTTATGAGCTTCATACCCTATTCTCCTCCTATATTTCCTATCAATGCGTTGTATTCACCGCAATCCGAAAGTCTGTTATGTGTTATAGCTATGTATTGACGCTTTAGAAAACACGTATCGTCTACGAAAATAACATCAGGCATAAAAGCATTTATTATGCCATTACCCGAAACTGTGCAATATGGAATTTGTGTCATCTTTTCATCTCCATTAAGTATTTTTTGTGCAAACTCAGCTTCGAGTATTATTACATTTTTTTTGCTTACCGGTTCTTTAAGGACATTCCCGCTATCATAAAGTGCTTTTACACTCACACTTTTTCCGTTATTTATGATTGTAATATTATATACCCTGTTATTCTTTTGCACTCTCATAATTTCTGATAATATACAAACAACAGGATATGTAATCAAAAAACAGAGCAAAATCAAACCCGGCGAAACATCAAAATATAATACGTTATTTTTTAATGTTAGTATAACATCATTTTCAAAAAACGAAACAAGCAATACCAACACTGATTGTATAAGAAAAATCACAAACAAAAAAACAACCATATTGTTTATATTTTTTTTAATTCCGCCGCCAAATGCCGATTTACAGATAACAAATACAGACACCAAATATATAAAACCCTTTACAGGTGTTATAAAATTACATACATATATAAAAACCGAAAAGGCTCCACCCATCAGAGAAGCAAACATTCTCCGTTTTAGCGAAAGCTTTACATATTTATACGCGCATACTATACCTATAACTATAAATACAACAACGAAATTTATTAAAAATAATAAATCAGCATAAACAATCATATGTTTATCCTCCGTTGTTATTATTATACTACTACGCACGAAAGAAAAATGTCAAAGTCTGCTGTCGAATGAAAAAAATTTTTCGACACACAAAAACCCCCGTGTATAATACACGGGGGTTTTTAAAATTATTTATCAATCATATAATCCGTCTGCTACCATCTTGGTAATTGCCTCTTTAATCTCAGGCAAATCTTCACGGTAAGTTATTCCATACCACTTATCTTTGTTAGAGAATACTTTTACTGTTGCCTCTCCTTTTTCTACCATCTCGCCAATAAGGATAGGAATTAAATATTCATCTTTTAAAAGATTAGCATTTTTCTTAAAGTCATCATAGCCCTTTTGCAGTACATCGAATATATCCTCTGTAAGTCCCCACAAGTTCATAGAAACCTTTGTATCACGTGGGAATACACCCTCTTCTCCGTCAGGCATTTCGTATTTGAAATCAGGATATATTTTTAAGCACTCAACAATTTTAGAAAGCTTTCCGTCTTTAATATCGCAAACACCTCTTGCAACACTTCCGTTATCGCTAAGTGTCTTTTCGAGGTCATATGCAACCATTGCAAAATCATTTCCGCTTGTATTTTCCAAAAATTCTTTGATTTCGTAAAATGCATTGCGGCCGTAATAGTCATCAGCATTTATAATTGCAAACGGACCCTTTACTGTATCCTTACAACAAAGTATTGCATGTGCAGTACCAAACGGTTTTGTTCTTCCCTCCGGAAGCTCTGTTGTATCTTGTATTACGTAATCAACATCTATCATCTTTTCGATTCTTGAGCCAACAAGCTCCTTAAAGTCTGCCTCGATGTCCTTACGTATTATGAATACAACCTTATCAAATCCTGCTTTTTTTGCATCATAGACAGAAAAATCAAGTATAACTCTGTTATCGCATATTGGTTCTAATTGTTTTAATCCACCAAATCTGCTACCCATTCCGGCAGCCATAACAACTAATGTAGCACTCATATCAATTCTCCTTTAAGTTTGTTAAATATATAAACGTTAAATTTATATTTACTTTAATAATTCAACAGCCTTCATCATTTGCAGGTCATCTTCCTGCGGTAACTCAGAGGCATAATATCCGTCATATTTCTCGTCAAGCTCAACTACGACATCAGGCTCTATTCCCGTACCATGTATGCAAACACCATTCGGAGAATAGTACTTTGCTATCGTCATAGTCATACCCGATCCATCCGAAAACGGAATAATCGACTGGACAACACCCTTACCAAAACTCGTTGTTCCCACTATAGTTGCTTTTTTATGGTCTTTTAGTGCGCCAGTCAGCACCTCCGAGGCACTTGCACTGTTTTCGTTAATAAGAACAACCATAGGCATATCTATCGCCTTTTTATCCGATTTATACTCCTGTTTTGTGCCATCCTTATACTCAACATAAGTTATAAGTCCTTCAGGTAACAGATAATCTGCAATATCTACAACAACATCAAGTGTACCGCCGGGATTATCTCTTAAATCTATAATAAGCTTTTTAGCTCCCTGTTCTCTTAGACTTTCCACATTTTCACAAAATTCCGAGTAGGTGTCTGTTTTTGAACTATCCCCCTCTGTGTTAAATGCAGATATTCTTACATAGCCAATATCATTACTATACATCTTTGATTTAACAGAAGACATAGACACAACTTCACGTTTTACGTTGATTTCTATTTCTTCGCCTTTTCTCAAAACGGATAAGTTTACACTTTCGCCTTCTTTTCCGTTTTTGATTTGTGCTATTGCCTTGTCCATTTCCTCGGCATAATATTCTTCACCGTTTACTTTATACAGTATATCACCCGGCTTTACGCCTGCATTATATGCACTGCTATCCTCAAAAGCTGATATTATCTCTATAAAACCCTCTTCATTAGGTGCAACAACTACACCTATTCCCACGTATGTTTCCTCAACGGACGAAGTAAATGTTTCAAAATCCTCTTTTGTATAATAGTTCGTGTAATCTTCTTCCAAACCCCACACATAGCCTTTTATGGCACTATTAAAAACCTTTTCTTTATCTACATCATAAATATAGCGTTTGGAAAGTTGCTCGTTTATCATCGTAAGTTTCTTCACAAACTTTTCTTCAACAGCATCATTTTCCAGAAGCACATAGTCTATATCCTTATATATAGCCATTGCACCTGCGCCTAATGATGCACTAAGAATTCCAATAACGACACATTTAATTCCCGATTTCATACAATCAGTTATTTACACTCCAATCATATTTTCATTGAGCTGCTCATTAAATATTTATGAACCATCATAGCAACTTTGAATATAATCGCCTGGTCAAATTTTCTCAAATCAAGACCTGTAAGCTTGTATATTTTTTCGAGTCTGTAAACAAGTGTATTACGATGTACAAACAGTTGTCTTGATGTTTCACTCACATTAAGGTCCTTTTCGAAGAATTTGTTTATTGTAAGCATTGTTTCATCATCTAAGGTTGAAATATCTCCCTTTTTAAATACTTCGTGTAAGAATAACTCACACAGCTTGATAGGAAGTTGATATATCAATCTGCCTATACCAAGATTATCGTAATTCAGAATAAACTTTTCCTCTTCAAAAACTTTTCCTATCTCAAGCGCAGTCTGTGCCTCTTTATAAGAATTATTAAGCTCATCAATATTTGTAGCAACAGATGAAAGTCCTATCAATACATTGTGAAGTGTTTCTGACCTTACTGTATCAAGTATCGATTGAGCCATAACTTCGAGTTCCTCTGTTTTAACAGACTCCTTAAGCTCCTTTATTAAAACTATATTCCCCGAATCTGCATTTATAACAAAATCTTTTTCTTTATCCGGGAACATATTCTGAATAATTTCAAATACGCTCGATTCGCCGCTGTCTTCAACTTTTATATAAAAAACAGCTCTTGGTGCATCTGTATCTACGTGAAGCTCACGTGCTTTCTGGTGAAGGTCAAATGTAAGTAAATTATCGAATATTATATTTTGCATAAAGTTGGTTTTGTCGTACTTTTCGTCATAATATCTGCGAACATTATTTATTGCAACGGTTACAGCACTGCAACAGTATTTTGCAGTATCATCAGTTCCGTCTACATAAACCACATACTCTGCATATGGTTTATTGGACATGACTCTTATTGTGTATCCATCCTTATACATAATTCTGTCAGTATTTATTGCGGCATATATCAAATTATCGATAACTTCTGCTGAGGGTTCCATTCCATTCGATGCCAAAACCAAGCCTTGTGAGTCAACAACTCCAAATCTCTTTGGGAACACTTCCGCCATTTGCGTAACAATATCCTGAAATGCTTTACTTATCATTTACACTAACCTCCAAATCTCGCAATTAACTTTTTATATACATAATTTATTATACAATAAAAAAAATAAATTTTCAAGTGATTTTTTGTAAAAAATTAAAATATTTACCAATAATTTGGATTTTTTACCATATATTTTATGTCAAAAATACTTTTTACCTCTTAACGCAATAGCAGCACATACACCTATCACTTCTTCTGCACCATTTTTAATAAGTTCTTTCGCACAGTTGTTCAGGGTATTACCTGTTGTGTATACATCATCAACAAGAATAATTCTCTTTCCCTTTACATCCTCATTTGCATAAAATGCATCTTTGATATTTGTTAGTCTTTCGATTGCACTCATATTGCTCTGACGGTCTGTATTCTTTACTTTCTTTAATGCATCTGCATATAGCGGTAAGCACAAAACGCCTGCAACACTCTTGGCAACAAGCTCCGCCTGATTATATCCTCTCTCATTATTACGTTGGCGCGACAGCGGTACAGGCATAACCACATCAAAATCCAGAAGATGCGGTGTATCCTCACATAAACCTTTAAAAATTTCGTGCAGTACATCTGCGGCTTTAAATTCACCGTAGAATTTAAGATTTTTTATAAGATTTCGCGTTTTACCGTTATAATACAAAGGTGCTATAACATATGACACAAATTCTCTGCCCTCAAAAGCACCCTCGCCTTTTGTTACTTTAACAGATTTCATACACTCGTTGCACACTCCTACCTGAGTGCAGTTAATTGCCATATTTTTTAAAAGATGCTTATTGTTACAACACATACAGACGGATGTCCCATACGAAAAAATACTCTCAATTACGTCCATAATTATTCTTCGATTTCAAAATCACCGAGTCTCATCATTTCAATCATATCCCAGACTGTATACTTACCCTCATCATCCTTTATTGAGAAAGGTACAAGTATATCGTCCTCACCAAGCTCTAAGGTTGTCCATATCTGTTCGAGATTACTCTCAATTTCACTCTTTTTAAGCTTATCAATCTTTGTGGCAACAACAATAACTCTGTCGTGATAGTGGCGTATCCACTCGCACATGGTTATGTCATCCTTTGTAGGCTTATGACGACTGTCCACCAAAAGTATTGTCTGAACAAGAGGCTCTCTGTTTGCAAGATAATCCTCCATCATTTTACCCCATTTTTCTATTTCGGTTTTTGAACGCTGTGCATATCCATATCCAGGTAAATCAACTAAGAATATGGTATCATCTATATTATAAAAATTTATTGTAACCGTCTTGCCTGGTGTACCGCTTACTCTTGCAAGGGACTTTCGATTAAGTAATTTGTTTATAAGTGATGACTTACCTACATTGGAACGTCCTGCAAAGGCAAATTCCGGGTATCCCTCGCCGGGGTACTGTTTTGGCGTAACTGCCGAAATCCTTAGTGTTGCATTATGTGTATTCATAGTTTAAATTCCTTTCATTTGCATAATTCAATCATTTCTTCTATTTTCTGCGGTGTATCACCTAATACACGATATATCCTCTTTAATGGTTTTGAAAAATCATCCTTGCTTTTGACAATGCCATGCTCTGTCGAAAAACTCGTTGTAAATCCCATTGTATTCCTTACCGTGTTATTTAATTCTTCTGTATACAATCCATACGGATACGCTATACTCTCGGTAGCTTTACCCGTAATCTGTTCTACTTTTTTTGAACAACGTTCTATATCGTAAAACACCTGGTTAAGCATTATTGTATCATTATACCAGTTTTCTAAAACATCTTTTTTTCGTCTATGTATTATGTGTGTATGGTTTCCTATCTCAACAAGACCGGAATCATGCATTTCTTTTATCTGCCACGATTTTAGGTATCCTGTTTTGTCAATCATTGAGCTTATTACAAAAACTGCCGCTTTTACTTTATACTTTTTGAGCAGCGGAAATACATCTGTATAAAAATCCTCATAACCATCATCAGATGTGATTACAATATTTTTATCACCCTCAGCATACCACATTTCACATGGTTTTAAAAAAGAATAGCCTTTATTTATAAAATATTGTAAATCATCCTCAAACTCCGAGGTTTTTATGCAATACTCATCATTTTTTAATGGATTTGATGATATACCATGATAACACAAAACACCCGTCGTTTGTGCATTTACATAAACAGGGATTCCTATTATAATAAGCAATACAAGCAACAACTTCTTCACCTATTTATCACCCCATTTTCTTCACAATAAGTATAGTAATCAATAATTTCTACATTACCATCAGGTATAACAGCAATCTCGAACTCTTCGAGAGGCTCATCCAGAACTATGGTATGTAACTGTGAATTTCCATCCACATAAGCAAACATTTTTGTACCAACAACAAACTTCTCAACATCATAAATTAAGTTGTTATACTCATAGTCTGTTATTTCTATGTCGTATGTATCCATAGTTTTTAACTGTATCATATGAATCTTTGAGGAATTTTCATACTCGCAATAATATAAATAAAATTCATTATTATATTCACGTAGAATTAGATTAAATACAGGCATATCTGTTATGTATTCAAAGTCGGTTCCGTCAAGCCTGCAAACAAACCCTTTTTTAGTGTCCCTTTCAATTCCGTACAGACGATTTTTAACTGCAATAATGGTGTCAACCTTGAAATTTAATACCCCAAAATTGCCACTGCTGCTTTTATATTTAATGTCCCCCGTTTGTGTTACACCAAAAATTGTACCGTTTGTTTTTGTGGCGCATATAACCTCCTCGCCAATCTGTTCAGAGACATCTTCTAAATAACTTTTTTGGGCATCAAAACATACAGGGTCATCATCCGTTTTGTTATAATTTAAATAAAAGCCATTTTGTTCGAGCAGATAATCATGTATATAAAATTCCTCATCAATAAAATCGGAAGGGTTTATATTATTATCTATATACATAATATCTTTAGTCTTACCGTTCCACAATGCAGTTGCATTTGTTATCTTTGCAAGATAAGTCATAGGAAAATACAGCGTACCATCTATATTATATATACATACATTTCTTATATCGCCCGCCTCTAATTCATACGAGAATTCAACACCAACCTGATGTGCTATATATTTATCGTTATAATTTATTTCTATTGTTTGTATTCCGCCATTATCGGTAAAGCGAAAATGTCCGCTCTCAAGGTCATCCTCACCCTCTTGTGCATCCTTTAAGCCTGCCATTTCGCATACAAATCTGAACGGGAGGTATGTATTCCCATCAGCTGAAATTATAGGCGTTGCATCTGCACCGTTTGATGAAATCATATCTATATACATGAGGCCGGTTTTTCCGTCAGAATACAGAGCTGTACTATCACCCCCACGCATGCAAAGAAAGACACCCTCTTCCTGTGCATATACGTTTAGCGATAATACGAGTGCCAAAAACACAAAAATAATAGCAATAAGTCTGTTAATTATTTTCATCTGCGGTTTGATTAGTTAAGACCTTTTATAAGGTTAATCATTTCGAGTGCCGACATTGCACAATCATAACCCTTATTACCTGCTTTTGTGCCTGCACGTTCTATTGCCTGTTCTATTGTATCTGTTGTAACTACACCAAATAAAACGGGAATTCCTGATGACATAGAAACCTGTGCAACACCCTTTGAAACCTCATTACAAACATAGTCATAGTGGCTTGTTGCACCTCTTATTACTGCACCAAGACATATAATTGCATCAAACTTACCAGATTCTGCCATCTTCTTTGCAATAACAGGGATTTCGAATGCACCCGGAACCCATGCAAGCGAAATATCATCACTCTCCACGCCATGACGTGTAAGACAATCCTCTGCACCGCCAATTAACTTTGATACAATAAACTCGTTAAATCTTGAGCCTATAAGTCCGATTTTTAAACCTTTTCCGCAATAATTTCCTTCTAATACTTTCATTTTTTCTCTTCCTTTCTTTTATTAAAAATGGAGCATGTGTCCCATTTTATCCTGTTTTGTTTTTAAATATTTTAAATTTTCCTTTTTAGGTGCAATTTCTATTGGAACTCTTTCTACAACCTCAATTCCGTATTCCTTCATATCGGAAATCTTTAATGGGTTATTTGTCATAATTCTTAGCTTAGTAGCACCCAGGTCCTTTAGCATCTGTGCACCCTCGCTGTAATCCCTTAAATCCGGTGCAAAGCCAAGCTCTACATTTGCCTCGACAGTATCATAGCCTTTTTCCTGCAAATCATATGCCTTTATCTTATTTAACAGGCCAATACCTCTGCCCTCCTGACGGAGATACACTATAACACCTCTGCCCTCTTTTTCGATAGCACGCATTGCACTTTGTAGTTGTTCCCCGCAATCACAACGTGCAGAGCCAAAAACATCACCGGTAAGACACTCGGAATGTACTCTGCAAAGAACACTCTCTCCATTTGCAACATCGCCCTTCACCAGAACAACATGATGTTTTTTGGTTATGGTATTTTCATAACCAAAAATTTCGAAATCTCCGTATTCGGTCGGCAGATGTGCTTGCGAAACACGTTTCATAAAACCGTCTTTCTTTCTTCTGTAGGTTTGCAAATCTTTAATTGTTATAAATGTAAGATTGTTCTCTTTTGCAAATTCTATAAGCTCGTTCTTCTTCATCATTGTTCCGTCATCTGCCATAATTTCGCAACAAAGACCAACTTGTTTTAATCCCGCAAGACGACACAAATCCACAGTAGCCTCCGTATGACCGTTTCTTTCTAAAACGCCGCCTTGCCTTGCAAGCAGTGGAAACATATGTCCCGGTCTTCTAAAATCTGATGGCTTAGCATTATCATCAACACACATTCTTGCAGTAAATCCTCTTTCTAATGCACTTATACCCGTTGTCGTATCAACATGGTCGATTGAAACTGTAAATGCAGTTTCGTGATTATCGGTATTATTTATAACCATTTGCGAAAGACCAAGCTTTGTTGTATACTCCTGGCTCATTGGCATACATATAAGACCCTTTGCCGCACATGCCATAAAGTTTACATTTTCTGTAGTTGCAAACTCTGCTGCACATATTAAATCACCCTCATTTTCTCTGTCGGGGTCATCGGTAACAAGTATGACCTTACCGTCTCTTAAATCCTGCAATGCTTTCTCTATTGTATCAAATTCAAACACTTGCTATCACTCCTTACCAATTTTTTAATAATTCTTCTAAATTTGTTTCACTCTTGGGCGAAACGAGCTTTTCTACATACTTGCCAATTATATCACACTCAAGATTTACCTTATCTCCAACGTGTTTTATAAGCAGTGTTGTTTCCTTTGCAGTATGCGGTATAATTGATACTGCAAAAGCATCTTTATAAAGCATAGCAACTGTTAAGCTTATTCCGTCTATTGTTATTGAGCCTTTTGTAACAATATATCTTAAAATATCATCACTTGCTCCGACTGTAACCCATATCGCATTATCCTCTTTTACAAATGAACGAATATGGCCCACTCCGTCCACGTGTCCGGAAACTATATGTCCCCCAAACCGCGAAGATGCACTCATTGCACGTTCAAGATTAACCTTGTCGCCCTTTTGCAGCGAGCCAAGCGATGTCTTTCTTAGGCTTTCTGCCATAATGTCTACCGAAAATACATCATTATTTATTGTAACAACCGTTGTACACATTCCGTTTATGGCAACACTGTCGCCTATTTTTAAATCCTCAAATATTATATTGGCATTTACAAACAGTGTACATGATTTTACACCTTTTTTTATACTGTTTACAGTACCAATTTCCTCTATTATACCCGTAAACATCTACTCACCTACCCTGTAACTTATCATAACATCATCACCAAACGTTGATATTTGAGGTGATTTAAGCATAATTGCATCACTCATTTTCTCTATTCCCACACCACCCAGAAATGGTATGGAATTTTTGCCGCCAATAAGCTTTGGCGCAATATAAATATCTATCCGGTTTACAATTTGTGAGTTAATAAATGAATCATTAAGCTCCGCGCCTGCCTCAACTAAAACAGAGTCTATTTTTCTTTCTCCAAGCCGGCAGATTAAATCTTCTAAATCAACTCTGTTTTGATTGGATTTTGTCTTTATAACTTCAATACCCATTGAGTTTAATGTTATTATTTTTTCATCATCCCGAGATATTGTAGCAACTATTGTCTTAATTTCGTTAGCAGTCTTAGCAATCTGAGAGCTTAGCGGCAACCGCAAACCACTGTCGCATATAATTCTTATTGGATTTGATGGGTTATCACATCTGCAATTAAGCATCGGGTCATCTGCTAAAACTGTTCCTATACCCGTCAGGATTGCCGCACATTTTTTTCGTGTTTTGTGCACATTCATACGCGATAATTCATTTGTTATCCATTTGGAGTCTCCGTTTTCGCATGCGGTTTTACCATCGGCAGTTACTGCAGTTTTTAGTATAACATACGGTTTTTTTGTGGTTATATAATGAAAGAATATAGTATTTAACTTATCACATTCATCTTTTAAATAATTTTCTATAACCTCGATACCGGCAGCTCTTAATTGTTGTATTCCCCCACCTGCAACAAGGGGATTAGGGTCATTTGACCCAACAAATACACGCTTTATACCATTTTGTATAATTGCCTCTGTACATGGCGGATTTGTACCATAATGACAACAAGGCTCTAATGTTACATACATATCCGCACCCGCAGCTGATTCTTTCAGGCTTTTTATTGCCTCACGTTCTGCGTGCAAATCACCATATTTTGTATGATACCCTTCACCAATTATTTTATTGTTCTTTACTATTACAGCACCCACAAGCGGATTGGGATTTACAAAACCCTCGCCTTTTTTTGCAAGCTCTATAGCTCTTTGCATATACTTTGACATTACATTTCTCCTTAACAAAAAAGTACCCTTAAAAATGAATTTTGGGGTACTTGAGAAAACACAAAAAATATAAAATATTTTTTCTCTCTCCTCCGGACTTTACCGTCGGTTTTGGATTCACACCAAATCAACCGCATTTGCGGCTCGCGGACTTAAAGCTATATACTTATCACCGCCGGTTATGAGTTACACATACCCCGAGAACAATATTTATACTATTATTATATATCTTTTATAAAAATTTGTCAATAGAATTTTATACCAATTAAAATTTATAATGCATCTGCTATATCATAAATCAGTTTTTCGGTCTTATCCCAGCCAAGACAAGGGTCTGTAATAGATTTACCATATACACCGTCCTGGGGCTTTTGTGCACCGTCTTCTATATAGCTTTCTATCATAAGTCCTTTAACAAGCTTTTTTATATCGCTGCTGTTTTTACAGCTATGAATAACATCCTTGGCAATTCTCTCCTGCTCTAAATATCTTTTGCCTGAATTTGCATGGTTTGTATCCACAATAACACCAGGATTTTTCAGTCCGCTTTGCTCGTACAATTCGCAAAGTGTCAATAAATCCTCATAATGATAGTTGGACATGGATTTACCGTTTTTATCTACATATCCGCGAAGTATTGAGTGAGCAAGGTCATTTCCTGTTGTTTTTACTTCCCAGCCTCTGTATATAAATGTATGCGGATGTTGTGCGGCAGTAATTGAATTCATCATTACAGACAAATCACCGCCTGTTGGATTTTTCATACCAACGGGGATATCCAATCCGCTTGCAGTAAGTCTGTGTTTTTGGTTTTCGACTGAGCGTGCACCTATTGCCACATAGGAAAGGATATCTGATAGATATCTGTAATTTTCGGGATATAACATCTCGTCGGCACAAGTAAAGCCAGTTTCGTTAACTGCACGCATATGAAGTTTACGTATTGCAATTACACCCTCCAACATATCTTCATTTTGCTCTGGATTTGGTTGATGCAGCATACCCTTATATCCATCACCTGTTGTTCTTGGCTTATTTGTGTATATTCTTGGAATAATGAGTATTTTATCCTCTACCTTCTCCTGAACACCTCTTAGTCTTGTAATATAATCAATTACGCTATCCTCACGGTCTGCTGAGCACGGACCGATAACAAGTATAAATTTATTAGACCCGCCTGTTATTATATCCCTAATTTGAATATCTCTTTCTTCTTTAAGCTTTGCTATTTTATCACTTACGGGATATTGAGCCTTTATATCCTGCGGCACCGGTAGTTTTCTTACAAAATTCATATTTTTCATCTTAAATCATCCCCTAATTATTTATCAAACGCAGCTCTGCGTTTTGTAGAATGTTGCATCATTTTCCGCATACCCGAAACATCGTCTGTTTCGAGCATATTTTTTAAGTTTGTAAACTGTTTTGCAAACATATCCATTTGCCTTAGGAGTGCATCTTTGTTTTCTATAAACAATTCACTCCACATCAAATCGTTTATTTTAGCAATTCTTGTTAAATCTCTAAATGAATCACCTGTATACTTTTCAATATCCTCGCAATCATTACAGGTCATTAAGCTGATTGCAATACAGTGAGTTAATTGAGATACAAAGCCAATCATTTCGTCATGCTCCTCAGGTGATAGAACAGAAACATTCGAAAAGCCAAGAAGTCTACCTAACTCTTTACAGCTTTCTATTGCGGCATTTGAATTATTTTTTGTCGGTGTTACAATATAGTTTGCACCGATAAATATTTTTTCGCTACTGTTTTCTACTCCTGAGACTTCCTTTCCCGCCATAGGATGTGCCGCAATAAATTCAACATCTTCTCTTAGCATATCCTGAATTTTGTGGACAACGTTTCGCTTTACGCCCGTTACGTCTGTTAAAATTGCACCACTTTTAAAATATTTTTGATTCTCTTCTACCCATTTTAAAAATATATGGGGATATAGAGCAAAAATTATTATATCTGCCTTAGCTATCATTTGTGCATCAACCTCTGTTGTGCCCTCATCTATGATTTTCTCCTTGAGTGCATATTCAACAGAAGCTTTGTCTTTTGTGATTGTACTTATATGAAAACCATAACGCTTAAGCCCTCTTGCATAGCTTCCGCCTAACAGTCCCATACCTACTATCAATATATTTTTTGATATATCTACCAACATTTTATTATCTTCCTTACGTTATAAAATTAAATTGTCGCGAAAAGTACCCAGAACTTTTAGCTTATCGCAATATTTTTTAAGTTCCTCTATCATTTTCTCACCGTTTGGCGTATCTACATTTGCATCAAGCTCAACATAGAAATAATACTGCCATGACTGCTCTTTCATTGGTCTGCTTCTAAGTGCTGTCATATTAAACTTATGCTTACCTATAATATCTATAGCCTTAACGAGTGCGCCCGCCTCATTTGAAACAGTAAACATCAGAATTGAATTATTGTTACTGTCTCCTTTATGTTTTGATTTGGATAAAACAGCAAATCTTGTTGTGTTGGAGTTGCTTTTATTTATATCATGGTCAAGTACATTAAGATTATACAAACGGGCAGTATCCAGACTCGCTATTGCCGCAATGGATTTATCGTTAGTCTCAAAAACATACTTTCCTGCAGCAGCAGTATTACTTGCCTCAATAACATTTAAGCTATGTTCATTTATATACTCTCCGCATTGACTAAGCGCCTGAGGATGACTTATTACTGTTTTGATATCGGATAATTTTGCACCACAAACACCTAACAGATTTTGAACTATCTCTAATTGATATACACCATTAACATACAATGAACCCGAAAACATAAGGTCTATAACACCGCCGACTTCGCCGGCATAACTGTTTTCTATAGGAAGCACCGCCACGTCGCATTTTCCGTCCTCAACATCTTTGTATGCAGATTTAAAATCTCTGTGAGGTATCATTTGTCCGTCGGGAAAAATTTTATTTGCGGCAATCTGGGCGAATGCACCCTCAACACCGCAATATGCAATTTTTAAACCCTCCTGAAGTCTGTATTGATAGTTTTTGGACAGCTCCATAACATTCTTTATAAAATCAACATAATAACTGCAAATTACTTCGTCTTCTATGTAATCAGAATTTTTTGCTATAACTTCCTGCTCTCTGTCCTTATCAAATATAGGAAGACCGTATTTCTTTTTATGTTCAAAAACAGTTTCAACTGCCCTCATTCTTTCTAAAAAGAGCCTTGCCATTTCCTTATCCGCTCTGTTTATTTTTTCTCTTGCATCTTCCAACAAACTCATAATAACCTCCTGATAAACAAAAAAACTCCACCTGTATATTACAAGTGAAGTTTAATATCTTAAACATAAAGAAGATTTATATATCCAAATTTACTTCACAAGTAACATTTTCATATCAAAACAAGCATAGCTAAAGTAAAACGCTACGCTAAAGTAATAATACAAAAATGACTTTACACTTGCAAAAGCTTTAAGCATATATACTCTTCCTTTCATAAAATATGCTATCATTTTACACCTTATTTTTTAGTTTGTCAAGAGTTTTTTTAATTTTTTATTTTATTTAAAATATATCTTGACTAAATGTAATATAAATATTATAATTGTATAGTATGGATTTATTTGGAATTTATTCTTATAAATGCAAGGAGTAATAACGCGAAAGTTCCTTTCCCGCTATTGCCTCCGGCGGATTTGATTGCCCGTGCTAAATTTTCTTCGCGTTCGCTCAGAAACGCACATGGACATAAAAATCTCTTATCATTCCTTGCCATACCGATAAGAGAAATTATATTACTATTTATGCTGTCGTATGGCGGCGGAATGGAGATTTTAATGATATATAACAACATACTTGAAGCAATAGGAAATACCCCGTTGGTAAGACTTAACAATATGACTGATGAGAATGATGCGCAAATACTTGTTAAGTTTGAAGCGGTTAATATAGGTGGTTCTATAAAAACAAGAACTGCATATAATATGTTGAAAATTGCAGAAGAAAAAGGCTTAATAAATAAGGACAGTATAATAGTTGAGCCTACAAGTGGAAATCAGGGTATTGGTCTTGCACTTGTAAGTGCAGTTAAGGGATACCGCGCTATTATAATTATGCCAGATTCTGTAAGCCACGAACGAAAGAAAATTGTTGAGCACTACGGTGCCGAGGTTATTTTGATACATGATGACGGTGATATCGGCGAGTGTATAAAAAAATGTACACAGACTGCACTTAAAATGGCAGAGGAAAATAAAAATGTATATGTGCCTCAGCAGTTTGAAAATATAGCAAATATAATGGCACACAAGGAGCATACTGCACTCGAAATTTTAGAGCAGGCCGATTGCACCATAGATGGTTTTTGTGCAGGTATAGGCACAGGCGGAACAATTACGGGTATTGGTGAGGTATTAAAAGAAAAAAATCCCGATATAACAATCTGGGCAGTTGAGCCTGAGAATGCCGCAATTCTTGCAGGAGGAAACATTGGCACTCATCTGCAGATGGGTATTGGCGATGGTATTATACCTAAAATATTAAATTGTGATATTTACAGCGATATATGTATTATATCAGATTATGAGGCAATACACACATCAAAGCTTCTTGCAAAAAAAGAGGGACTTATGTGCGGAATATCAGGCGGAACAAATGTTGCCGCAGCAATTAAAATGGCTAAAAAGCTTGGTAAAGGAAAAACTGTTGTAACTGTTCTTCCCGATACTGCAGAGAGATATTTTTCCACACCGTTATTTGAAGATTAGTTTTTACATAAAAACAGCTTCTGTTGATTACAACAGAAGCTGTTTATTATATGTTTTCTATTTGATGTATTTTATTTATTCTGTCTATATGTCTGCCGCCCTCAAATTCAGCGTCAAGCCATGCATCAACAATCGTAAATGCCAACTCTCTGCCTAAAACTCTTCCGCCAAGACATATAATATTTGCATTGTTATGTACCTTTGACATCTTAGCACTAAAAGCGTCTGAGCAAAGTGCCGCTCTTATTCCTTTAAATTTATTTGCCGCAATGGATATACCTATACCTGTTCCGCAAATAAGTATTCCTCTTTCGCACTCACCGCTAAGTACAGACTGGCAAACAGGTTTTGCACAGTCAGGATAATCTACACTATCCTCGTTATATGTACCAAAATCCTTAACCTCAATACCTTTTTTTTCTAAGTATTCTATTACATATTTCTTTAATTCAAAACCACCATGGTCGCTTCCTATTGCAATCATTTATATGTCCCCCTTGTTTTGTTTTTCTTCATATTCGCGTTCTGCCTGAGATTTTTTTAAATATACAGGCTGCAGCGTTAAATAGGTATCTGTTTCACCTTTTTTTGCTTTTTCTAAAGCAAGCATAGCAACCGCTGATGCACGCGTCTCACACAATGCACCCGGTGCAAAAAAAGCTCTATCACCTAAGCGTTCTTTTATATAATCACGGTAAACTTCAACCCCGTCTCCCGTGAACATTACATCAAGCAATTCTCCGCAGTCATCAATACACTCATCAATGGTCATTGCTTCTATATCACTTAATGAGCGAAACCCTTCGTCCCATATATATGATGCAGTATATACACTGTTACGTCTTGCGTCCATTATAGGAATAATTATGTGTTCACAACATGGTATTGAGTATGCAAGTGCCTCAAGGGTACTTACACCTACAACAGGCTTATTTGTACTGTGTGCAAGCGCCTTTATTGCTGCAACACCTATACGAAGTCCCGTAAATGAGCCCGGACCATTTGCTACTGCAAACAAGTCAATATCCTTTATTGTAAGTGATAGGTCTTTTAAAAGACTTTCCATAAGTCCCATTATAAGCTGTGAGTGTTTTTTCTTGTTATTTATTGTGTACTCACCCAGAAGTCTGTCGTCCTCAACAACTGCAACCGAGGCTGCATTTGTTGCGGTGTCTATTGCAAGAACTCTCATTTAACCCTCCATTGCGTCGGGATAATTTATAATTATTTTTCTATATCCCTCTCCTACGGAATAATCTGTGTTAATTGTAACTATATATCTTCTTTTGGGCAGAATATCCTCAATAAGCTCTGCCCACTCAATAACACAAATTCCATCACCGTCTATATATTCCTCATACCCTATTTCGTACATTTCATCACTGTCCGAAATGCGGTAAACATCAAAATGATACAAATCAATATCACCGTGATACTCATTTACAATAGTAAATGTAGGACTTGTTATATAGTCCTCTATTCCAAAAACATGTGCCATCTGACGAACGAACTCAGTTTTGCCTGCACCTAAATCTCCGTACATACAAACCACGTCGCCTTTTTTTAGCTTTTTTGCAAAATCAACGGCAACTTTTTTTGTTTCCTCTAAATTATTAACTTCAAAAATCATATTTTTAGAATAATCCCGATATTGTTCCGTCATTGCAGATATCTATTCTTTCAGCAGATGGTATTTTTGGAAGACCCGGCATTACCATTATATCGCCAATTTCTGCAACTATAAAGCCTGCACCGTTGGATACTCTTACGTTAGCAACACTGATTGTAAAATCCGTTGGTCTGCCAACAAGTGTTGGGTTGTCTGACAAAGAATACTGTGTTTTTGCAATACAAACCGGCTTTTTATCAAGCCCTAATTCTTCAAGCTTTTGTATTTGTTTTTTAGCCTTGTTTGAATACTCAACACCTTTGCCACCATATATTTTTGTAACAATCTTCTTGATTTTTTCGTCGATTGTTTCGTTTACATCATAAACAGGATTGTATCCTTTGTTTCCTTTTTCGATAGCAGCTAACACCTTGTTTGCAAGCTCAATTCCGCCATCTCCACCTTTTGCAAAGACTTCGCTAAGGGCACACTCGGCACCACATTCGTTACACATTTTAATAACTTCGTCAAGCTCTTGTTGTGTATCGGTATCAAATCTGTTTATTGCTACAACAACAGGAGAGCCAAATGATTGCATATTTTCTATATGCTTTTGAAGATTTGCAAAACCACTCTTTAATGCTTCAACATTTTCTTCTTTAAGGTCTGCTTTTTTTACTCCGCCATTATATTTTAGCGCTCTTACAGTTGCAACTACCACTATTGCATCAGGATTTATGCCGGCAAAGCGACATTTGATATCCATAAACTTTTCTGCACCAAGATCCGCACCAAAACCTGCCTCTGTTATAGCATAATCCGATAAACCCATTGCAAGCTTTGTAGCAACAATACTGTTACAGCCATGTGCAATATTAGCAAACGGACCGCCATGAATAAAACATGGTGTGTACTCAAGTGTCTGTACCAGATTAGGTTTTATTGCGTCTTTCATAAGCGCTGCCATAGCACCTTGTGCATTAAGGTCCTTTGCATATATGGGCATACCATCTCTGTTGTATGCAACAATTATCTCGCCAAAACGATTTTTTAAATCCTCCAAATCGCTTGCAAGACACAAAATTGCCATTATTTCTGATGCTACAGTTATCATAAAACCGTCTTCGCGCGGGATACCATTCATTTTTGAGCCAAGACCCACAACAACTTGTCTTAGTGCTCTGTCATTCATATCAAGAACACGTTTCCATACAATGTTATTTACATCAATATCGAGCACATTCCCCTGATGAATATGATTATCAATAATTGCACTTAAAAGGTTGTTTGCTGCTGTGATTGCATGCATATCGCCCGTAAAATGCAGATTTATATCCTCCATTGGAACAACCTGTGCATATCCGCCGCCGGCCGCACCGCCTTTTACGCCCATAACGGGACCAAGTGATGGTTCTCTTAAGGCAAGAACACATTTCTTGCCAAGCTTTGTAAGTGCATCTCCCAAGCCTATTGTTGTTGTAGTTTTACCCTCACCTGCCGGAGTAGGATTTATAGCAGTAACAAGAACGAGCTTTCCCTTTTTGTTATTATTTATTCTTTTAACCGCATCACTGCTTAGCTTGGCCTTATACTTACCATAAAATTCAAGTTCATCCTCTTTAATTCCAATAGTACTTGCTATATCTTTAATATGATGCATAGCTGCATTCTGAGCTATTTCAATATCAGATAACATATTTTTATTCCTTTCATTTTAAATGCCAAAATAGAGCCGAATGCAATCCGGCTCTTAAGCACTTCAATTTTTAGTTATATCAGTTGTTTGAAAAATAACCTCTGTCTTCTTTTACCTTTCTTAAAAGTAAATCAAGACGGTGTTCAAGGTCATTTAGTACATCATCAACATACTGGTCTGTATCAGTTCTGATTTCCATAGCATTTTGTTGTGCTTCGTTAACAAGCTCATTTGCCTGTTCATATGCACACTTTGTAATTTCATGCTCGTTGATAAGTTGTGCCTGTGTTTCCTCTGCGTTCTTCTGAATTGTTTCTGCACGGTTTTCAGCTTCGGTTAAGATTCTTTGTCTTTCTTCCTTAACCCATTTTGCTTCCTTTAATTCGTCAGGATACACAAGTCTGATTTCCTGCAAGAAATCCAACAACTCATCTTTATCAACCATTACCTTTCCTGTTAGAGGAACTGAAGAAGCCTTTTCAATAGTCTCCTCCATCATGTCGATAATTTCCATGATATCCATGTCCATACTTCAAACTTCCTTTCTCATTTATTGTATAGTTTTTCTTTTATTTTCTTCTCAATCTCAGGGGAAACCAATCCCACAAGATTTCCGTTGAAGCCTGCTAATTCTTTGACCATACTCGAACTGATATACGAATATTTTGAATCCGTCATCATAAATATAGTCTCGACCTCTGTATCAAGTGCCTTATTAAGCAATGCCATTTGAAATTCATATTCAAAATCGGCAACTGTACGAAGTCCTTTTACAATAACCGACGCACCGTTTTTTCTTGCAAACTCAACCAATAAACCGTCAAATGATAAAACTTCTATATTCTGGATGTCCTTTGTTTCATCAACTATCATTTTAACACGTTCTTGCGGGCTGAACAGCGACTTTTTATTAGGGTTGTTCAATACACCGACAACAACTTTATCATATATCTTACTTGCTCTTTTAATTATGTCCATATGACCGTTGGTTATAGGGTCAAAACTTCCGGGATACACCGCAATTTTCATTTGCATCACCTCAGTGCATATGCTATTTTAACAAATGCCATATATTGTAATATACGTTCTTCCGTATTTCTTTTGTTTTAAAATGTCAAGCCCCTCTTGTTCAAAATGAAAGTCCGTAAAATCACTTTCCAAAACAATAATACCGTCCTTACTCAGTACATTATTTATTAAAATTTCTTCTAAAGATTTTTTTATAAAATCCTTATTGTAAGGAGGGTCAATAAATATTAAATCAAATTTTTCATCCGAGCTTTTAATGTAGTCAAAGCATGATATATTCTTTATAACACACCTATCCTCATACCTTAACGCCTTGCAGTTCTTTTTAATAAGCTCAATAGATTTTTTATCAACATCGGTACAAACTGCATTCCTCGCACCTCTTGAGAGAGCCTCAAAGGTTAGTGCACCACTTCCGCAAAACATATCCAATACATTTGAATCCTTAACATAACCCTGTATAAGATTAAATATAGATTCTTTAACTCTGTCCGTAGTGGGACGAATATCATCTCCGTCAAAATCGAAGAGTTTATGTCCCCGTCTTTCGCCGGATATAATTCTCATTACAGTTTCCTCCGAGTCAGTATATATTGTACCTTAAAATTTAAAAAAGGTCAACAAAAATTTTAGAAATATTTTTATTTTATAATAGAATGTAAATATTTCCGTAACATTTGTAATACCTTTTATTCAATTTAAATAAACAAATACACACTTTTATGTTTATATTACATTATGCACATCTGCAGACTGCAAAGAATATTCTAACATAACTGGTGTTTTTTGTCAATACCTATATATATTCACTCAACATGTTCTTCATCAGGCTTTTTAGGGGTAACATACACAGTATTATACGAATCGTAAATTACCATTCCCGGCTTTGCACCGTTAGGTTTTTTTACATTTTTTACTTGTGTATAGTCAACCGGCACTTGCGATGAATTTCTTGCTTTTGAGTAGTATGCAGCAAGGCATGCAGCCTCAAGCATTGTTGTTTTGGGAATGTCTTTATCTACACCAAGTTTTATAATAACATGCGAACCGTGGATATTTTTTGTGTGAAACCACATATCTCCCGAATTTGCAAACTTTAATGTTAAAATATCATTTTGGGTATTATTTTTTCCAACATATATATCAAAGCCGTCTGACGATTTAAAATACATTGGTTTTGACTGTGATTGTTGTTTCTTCTTTTTATCTGGTTTTCTGTTTAAAAAATTCTCGTAGGTCAGCTCAGTCCTTATCTGTGATAAATCACTCTCCGATTCGGCGTTTTCAACCGCAACAAGTGTACTTTCCAGATACTCCAGGTCATCTCTTGCGCTCTCAAGCTGTTTTTTTGCTTCTATCTCAGCAGTCTTTAGTTTGTTATATTTCTTAAAGTATCTTTGTGCATTCGCAGATGCACTAAGAGACTCATCAAGCGGAATTTTAACTGTAGGTGTGTTGCTCTCGTAAAAGTTTTCAACCTCAATTTCCGTCAGCCCGTCATTTATGCGATAAATATTTGCGATGATTAAATCGCCTTTTATTTTGTACTCATCCTTATTTTCAGCATCTTTTAGAGTTTTTTCCAAAATACCGATTTTTTTGGATACTCTTTCTATGTTATTGTTAAGATGCTTTACCAAATCGGCACTTTTTTGGCGCATTCTCTCGTGAGAATCTCGTAGATAATAAAATTCATCCAGCGCCTCATTCATACTTTCTGTATATACAATCTGAACCATGTTCTCATACTGCTTTATCGGAACAGGAGAAAAATCGAGCATTTTACCACTCGAAATATCCTTTATAATACATGGCGTAAAATCACTGTCAAGAACGTCTTTTGCAAAATTTATAACATAAGCTTTTAAGGCACTTTGTTTATTAAGATTAAGTTCACTGCCATTCACATCGCATCTGCCAAACACATTATACGAGATTTCTCTCGCACAAAGCGGACTTATTCCCGATAGATTATCAAGTATAATTTTATCCGCTGTTTTTATTGGCGAAAATTCAAGTTCTGTTTGTGCATTAACATCCGTCAATGCTATTTTATTCTGAAGTGGAGGGAATATATATTCCATACCGGGAAGAACCTGTCTTACGGAGCTTACTGTAAAATCAATGTGTTTTATTGAATCAATAATTTTATAATTATCATCCGTTAAAATTATATTAGAGTGCCTGCCCATAATTTCGATAATTAAATACTTTGTTGTTAAATCACCAAGTTCATTATAGCTCTCTACAGAAATCTTTACTATTCTTTCAAAACCGCATTGCTCAATATCTGTTATTTTACCACTGCCTATATGCTTTCTCAAAAGCATACAAAACATAGGAGCGCTGACGGGATTTTTCTTGGAATATTTCGTAAAATGAATTCTCGGATGTGCAGCACTTGCCGAAAGAATAAGTCTGAAATTTTCTTCCCTTGTACGTATATGAAGAACAACCTCATCACGCTCAGGCTGATGTATTTTATCTATTCTTCCGTCGATTATGTTTTTTTTAAGCTCACCAACAAGAGCTCTCATAGTTATTGCATCAAATGCCATATTTGTAACTTCCTTAATTTATTAAACTTTATGTATACTTACCCGATATAAAAATCCATAAACAACATCAGGCAAAATCCTGCTATAATCGCATACGTTGCACCTCTCTCGCAACCATGCGCATGTGTTTCAGGTATCATTTCATCACTTATAACATATAGCATCGTACCACCGGCAAATGCAAGTGCAAAAGGCAAAATTGATGTAGACACACTTATAGCAAAGTAGCCTATAAAAGTACCAACAACCTCAATAATTCCTGTTATTGAAGCTATAATAAATGCACGTTTTTTGCTTACCCCCGATGCAAGCATAGGAGCAATTATAACCATACCCTCCGGTATGTTCTGCAGAGCAATTCCAAGCGCTATAGTAAATGCCTGTGCATTGTTACCTGTACCAAAACCCACACCTGCTGCTATACCCTCAGGGAGATTATGTATAGCAATGGCAAAAACAAACAGCAACGTCTTATTGAGGCGGCTTACAGCGTCCGAATGCGCCTCCTTATCAATGCCCGCCATTGTGTGAAGATGCGGCACTAACTTGTCTATAACATTAAGCACCGCCGCACCGCAAAAAATACCCAAAATAACAACAGGAAAAACAAAACTACCATTATATTCAAGTGATGGTATTATAAGCCCCACAACTGCCGCACAGAGCATAACTCCCGCCGCAAAACCAAGAACAACATCACTGAACTTATGTGTAATTTTTTTAAATATAAAACCAAATATTGCACCTATTACTGTAGCGGCACCCACTCCTATAGCCGCTAATAATACAAGCTTCATAATAATCTCCATTCTTTTTATGTAATATATTCTAATATACAATAGTATAGTATAACATATCATAACATTTTTGATTTGTCAAGTGAAGATGAATTTCGTGGATATTATTACTACTTTGATAAATTTTTGTCATTTTTCCACTAAATAACATTGACATATAAAACATTTTATGGTATTATATTGATAAGTACTAAACAAATTTTTTTTAAATACCGAAAAAAATTTGTTTAATATCTATAAAATTCAATACTATTCACTTAAGAAAGGAAGGAGTTATGAAAGATATTATTTTAAAAATGGAAAATATCGAAAAGCGATTTTCAGGTGTACATGCCCTAAAATCTGCCAATCTCGAGCTCAAAAAAGGCGAGGTTCATGCTCTGATGGGCGAAAACGGCGCCGGAAAATCCACTCTTATGAAGGTTTTATGCGGAATACATACCGCAGATGGCGGAACCATCGAGCTTTTTGGCGAACACGTAAATTTCAAAACAATACGTGATTCACAAAAAGCCGGAATCAGCATAATCCATCAGGAGCTCAATATGATGAATCATCTCACTGTAGCTCAAAACATTTATATAGGCAGAGAGCCTATTAAGAACGGACTGTACATAGATGATGCTCAAATGGAAAGAGATGCGAAAAAGCTTTTCGAAAAAATCGGAATGAATGTGTCCCCATCTGCAAAGCTCGGTTCTTTAACAGTTGGAAAACAGCAAATGGTAGAAATTGCAAAAGCTATTTCTCACAATTCAAAGATTTTAATTCTTGATGAGCCAACTGCTGCACTGACACAACCCGAGGTTGAGGAACTGTTTAAAATCATGAACGACCTTAAAGAAAAAGGCATTGCAATGATTTATATTTCTCACAGAATGGACGAAATTGAACGAATTTCTGACAGGGTTACAGTAATGAGAGACGGTGAATACATAGGTACTCTTGTTACAAAGGACACAACAAAAGACGAAATAATCAAAATGATGGTGGGACGTGTCATTATGGGTGAAGAAAAACACCAGAGCAATGTCCCCGATAATGCCGAAGTTATATTGGAAGTAAAAAATCTTAATGCAGGTCAATCTGTTAAGAACGTAAACTTCAAGCTTCATAAAGGCGAAATTTTAGGTTTTTCGGGTCTTATGGGTGCGGGCAGAACCGAAACTGCACGTGCTATTTATGGTGCCGATGTAGCTGATAGCGGAGAAATATTTATAAACGGAAAAAAGGTTAATATAAAAAATCCTCACGATGCAGTTAAAAACGGAATATGCTATCTTTCAGAAGACAGAAAACAATACGGTCTTCTGATGATAAAGTCCATAACTGAAAATACTATAATCTCCTCGTTTGATATGTTCACCAAATCAGGAACAATAAACGACAAAGAGGCTAAAAAATACGCACAAGAGGTTAACGAACGCCTCAGAACAAAAACTCCTTCCATGGAACAAATTGTTAAAAACCTTTCGGGCGGAAATCAGCAAAAGGTTATTGTTGCAAGATGGCTTCTTAAGAATTGTGATATATTTATATTTGATGAGCCTACACGAGGTATTGACGTTGGCGCAAAGAGCGAAATGTATACACTGATGGAGGAGCTTGTAAAGCAAGGCAAATCAATTATAATGATTTCATCAGAATTACAGGAAATACGCAGACTAAGCGACAGAATTGTTGTAATGTGCGAAGGACGCATTACAGGCGAGCTTGATATATCCGAAGCAACTCAGGAAAATATTATGGCTTTGGCTACAAAGCGTGATTGATTATAGAAAGGAATGATACAAACAATGAATACAAATAAGAAAAAATTTCTCTCCGACAGCGGAATGCAAAATATTATAATAATAGTTGCCCTCATCGTTCTTATAGGAATATTTGGTATATTAAATCCAAGTTTTCTCGATAAGTATAACATAGTAAGTATGGCGCAATCTCTTGCACCTTACGCCATTTTAGCTTTAGGTGTAACCTTTGTAATTGCAACAGGCGGTATTGACCTTTCTATAGGTACTGTACTTATTGCCTCATCTGTAATAGCAGGTAAGTTGTATATGGGGGGTATGCCACTGTATCTTACAATACCCGTTATGATTTTAATAGGTACTTTGTTTGGTTTTATAAACGGAATATTGGTTGCAAAGTTAAAGCTTCCACCATTTATCGCAACACTTGGTACAATGATGTTTTCAAGAGGTCTTAGCGCTCTTATAGTATCTGTACCGAATGTGTTCTATCCGGATGGTTCATGGTTTAACAACATATTCTCAAGATACCAGGGCGTGCCTGTGGGAATCTTCTGGGTAATAGGCTTTATGCTTATATGTATGTATGTTATGTATAAGACACGCGTAGGAAGATACACTCTTGCAATCGGTTCAAACGAAGAGGCTACACGTCTTTCAGGTATAAAGACCGATAATTATAAGGTTATAGCATATACAATAAGCGGTCTTGCAGCAGGTGTTGCAGCTATTTTCTGGTCAGCATCATTCGTAACAGTTGCAGCTGCAACAGGAAACGGAATGGAACTTGATGCAATCGCAGGTGTATACATAGGCGGAACAAGTGCCGCAGGTGGTGTTGCATCTGTAGCAGGTTCTGTTATAGGAAGCTTAATGCTTGTAGTTATCCGTAGCGGACTTAACTTTGCACTTGCTAAGTTCAACCTGAACCTGAACTCTACTTATGTTACATATGTACTTACAGGTATAATCGTAGTAGTAGCTGTCCTTATGGACGTATTCAAAAACAAAAAAGCACAAAAAAAGTAAATTGATATTTATACAGATATTATTCTGTTAAATATAAAAATAAACAAAAAGGAGTAAATAAAAATGAAAAAATTATTATCAAAAGCAATCGCACTTTTAGGTGTTGCGGCACTTAGCGTATCAGTTGTAGGATGTTCAACATCATCAACTTCAGACAAAACCATTGCAGTTGTTGCAAAAGGAGAATCACACGCATTCTGGCAGTCAGTAAAAGCAGGCGCACAAGCAGCAGGTGAAAAATACGGATATAACATAACATTCAGAGGTCCGGCAAGCGAATCTGCAAAAGACCTTCCATCACAAAAGGAAATGCTACAAACTGCACTTTCTAACAACGTACAAGGTATTGTTTTAGCAACAATCGGTGAGGGATTTGTAGGTATGCTTGAACAAGCATACGAAAGAAATATACCTGTTGTTCAATTCGATAGCGGTATATGGGAAGCAGACACAACTACACTTGATAATGCAGGCAAAAACCCAATTAAGTCATCAGTTGCAACTTCTAACTATCTTGCAGCAGGTGTTGCAGCAGAAAACTTCTATGCAGCAATTAAAGATGATATAGCAAAGGCTGATACATACGTTGTTGGTGTTATTCAACACGACGAAACAGTAACAGGTACAGACAGAGCCGGCGGTTTTGTAGAAAAGTTCAATGAGCTTGCAGAAGCAAATGCAGAAACAGCAGGCAAAGTTAAAATTGAGCTTGAAGTTAAACCAGGCGATGCTGATAACGCTTACAGAGCAGCACTTGAAGCTCTATTCGAAAAGAAAGCACAAGCAATATTTATGACAAACGAAGGTGTTGTTAAGCAAGTATATGACGCTATTGCAGGTGCAGGCAACAAGTATGACGAGTTGGTATTCTGCGGATATGACGCAGGTACAAAACAAATTGAATGGATGAAGAAGACAAACGGTCCTAAGCTTATAGGTTCAGTTGCTCAGAACTCATTCGAAATAGGCTACAAGTCAGTTGAACAGGCAGTATTTGCAATAGAGGGCAAGGAAGTTACTGAAACTGTAGATATTCTTGGTGCATGGTGGAACATAGACAACGTTGACGAAATGATTGAAAAGAATCTTGTTTACCAAGGCTAATAAAAAATTTGAGGGTGTTGCATAAGCAACACCCTTTTTTATTACATAAGCGGCGCAACAAGGCGAAGTGCATGCCCGAAAAGTCTTTGCCACCACGGGAATGATTTATAAACCTCCATAGTAATCCTTTGAGACTTTTTAACTGTGTTTATAAAATCATTCTTTACATCCACAATTTCGGGAACATCTATCATAAGTACACCACACTCATATTGAAGATATAAACTTCTAAAATCATGATTTATTGTACCCACCATAGCTTTTGAATCATCACTTACGGACATTTTTGCATGAACAAAGCCATCAGTATATTCATAAATTTTAACTCCCGCCTTTAACAGGTCGCAATAGTATATTCTTGAGAGATAGAACGCATATTTTTTATCGGGAATATGCGGCATAATAATACTTACCTCCACTCCCCTTTTTACTGCATATTTTATCGATTCATACATCTCATAATCTATCATAAGATACGGGGTTGTGATGTATACATATTTTCTCGAATTATTAAGTATGTCTATATATACTCTTTTTCCGACCTCGTCATCATCAAGCGGTGTATCACAAAATGGTACAACATAACCTTGTGCCTCAGGAATTTTATATCTCTTGGATATGGATATATATTGTTTTAAATCATCATCTGAATCTGTTTTTTCTATCAGATTCCACATATGCAAAAACATCGCACTAAGACCCGAAACCGCCTCACCATTAAGCTTTATACCAGTATCCTTCCAATGCCCAAACCGTACAATTCTGTTTGCATATTCGTCCGCAAGGTTAATACCGCCGGTATATCCTGTTTTTCCGTCTATTACACATATTTTTCTGTGGTCGCGGTTATTCTGGTGCGTAGAAAACAATGGTACAATAGGTGAAAATATTCTGCATTTAATACCCATTTTATCAAGCGTTTCGGGATAGTTGTGCGGAAGTATACCAAGACACCCCATCCCATCATATATAAGCCTAACCTCTACCCCAGATGCGGCTTTTTCTTTTAATATATCGAGTATTTCACTCCACACATGAGAATTTTCTGTATTATTCATATGTGCATTTATTATATAAAACTCAAGAAATATAAATTTCTCTGCCTTGGCAAGTTCAGACTTCAGGTCGTCTATCATCAATTCCCCTAATTCAAAATAATCAACCCGAGTATTCTTATATACCGAGGAATCACTGCACTCCTTTAAGTATGTTATAATGCCTATACTATCACTGTTACTTTCATTTAAAGATTCAATAGCCTGTGTATCCTGACGAAGATTTCTTAATATATCTGCTCTTAGTGAATTATATCTTTTTAAAATAACCTTGTTACCAACATTAAGTCTTGTAAATAAATATAATAAAACACCAAAAAAAGGTATTACAGATATTATAACAAGCCATGTAAGTTTAAATGTAGGTTCTGAATGTCTGTTCAGCTCAAAAATTATAAGTCCTACAGGTATAACAAACGAAAAAAAGCTTACAATATAACGACTGCTGTCCCCAACCTCACCAAATAGATTAAAACTCCAGGCTATAGCAAATATCTGTATTGCAATCATAAAAAATGCAATAAACTTATTAGAATAAATCAGTTTTAGAAAATGCTTCATACACTTTTTTACTCCTTTTGACTTCGTATATATTTAAAGGTTTTTTCCTCTCCCTCATCCCTGAACATTGTAAGCCATTTTTCTAATATAACTGCAGTTTCGGGATGCATATTTTTCTTGGCATTTCCCCTTAAAAAATATTCAACAGGGTCATTATTTTTAAAGTCTTTACCTCGATACGCCATGCCAGCCGCTACTCTGTCGCAAAACATTTCTTTTACATAAACAAGTGGCATTGGTACACTATGCGGCATTCGGGTTTCGGGATTATAGTCCACCCAATATTCAAAGTGATGTCTGTTTCTTCCTTTATGATGCATCCAAGCCTTTGAATATCCATTTTGTGCTCTTTCCTCTTCGTTGGGACTTCGTGTACCCTGATAGTACTTTGCACCCGGCACAAACTCAGTCAAAGAATATTTTGAAAGGTCATGAAGTAATCCTCTTAAAGGAATCCCCGCTTTAAAGCACAGCCTTAAAACAATCATTTTATGGTATGTTATTTTACGAAAATGCTTTATACAATGTACCACTTTCTCACCTCTAATCAATAAAGAATAAATTATATTTCATTGTACATAATAATAGCAACTATACAAAATATTTTATCACAACACGACTTTAAAGTCAATTTATTTTTAGGAAACAGCGAGGAAATGAATATGAAGGACAAATTATTTTCTGTATTGCAGCGAGTTGGACGTTCGTTTATGTTACCCATAGCACTTTTGCCTGTCGCAGGTCTGCTCTTGGGTATAGGAAGTTCATTTACAAATCCGACTATGCTCGAAACATACAATCTTACTGGTATTATTCACGAAGGCAATATTTTATATACAATTTTAAACATTATGAATGGTGCGGGAAGTGTTGTTTTTAATAACCTTGCACTTTTATTTGCCATTGGTGTTGCAATAGGCATGGCAAAAAAAGAAAAAGAAGTCGCAGCGCTCTCCGGCGCAATAGCATACCTTATTATGAATACTGCAATAGGCGCGCTTATAGTAGCAAATGGCGGTGTAGAATCCATGCCGGCAAACTCCGTAGCATCTGTTTTAGGCGTAACTACGCTTCAGATGGGTGTCTTTGGCGGTATTATCGTAGGTCTTGGTGTTGCTGCACTGCATAACCGTTTTTATACCATACAACTGCCTCAGGCATTATCGTTCTTTGGGGGAACACGTTTTGTACCTATAATAAGTTCTATTGTGTACCTTGTTGTTGGTATTATAATGTTCTATGTATGGCCATTTGTTCAATTATGGATATCCAAGCTTGGTAATCTCGTTCTTAATTCCGGTTACATCGGCACATGGATTTACGGTATAATAGAAAGAGCTCTTATCCCCTTTGGTTTACACCATGTATTTTATATGCCATTCTGGCAGACTGCTTTGGGCGGAAGTGCAGTAATTGACGGAGAACTCATTCAGGGTGCACAAAACATTTATTTTGCCGAACTTGCATCTAAGGGGACGGAAGTTTTCTCCGTTTCGGCAACACGTTTTATGGCGGGCAAATTCCCGTTTATGATTTTCGGTCTGCCTGCCGCCGCATTTGCTATGTACAAAAAAGCACGTGTAGAAAAGAGAAAAGTCGCAGCCGGATTGCTGATTTCTGCAGCTCTTACTGCAATGCTTACAGGTATTACTGAGCCGATTGAATTCACATTCCTGTTTGTTGCACCGCTTATGTATGGAGTGCATTGTGTACTTGCGGGTCTTTCGTATATGCTAATGCATATTTTTAACGTTGGTGTAGGAATGACCTTCTCAGGCGGTATAATCGACCTTGTGTTATTCGGTGTTCTGCAGGGGAATGCAAAAACCAACTGGATATGGATAATTATTGTCGGCATTGCATATGCATTTTTATATTACTTTGTATTTAGTTTTCTTATATCCAAGTTTAACTTTAAAACCCCGGGTCGAGAATCTGATGACGAAGAAACAAAGCTATTCACCAGAAAAGACATGGAAAACAAGAAAAAGAACCAGGATGATACAAGTGCTTTAATTCTTGATGGCTTAGGTGGCAAGGGAAATATTTCCGATTTGGATTGTTGCGCAACAAGACTAAGAGTAACTGTAAAAGACGAATCACTTGTAAAAGAAGAGCTATTAAAGCAAAGCGGTGCGTCAGGTGTTATAAAAAAAGGAAAAGGCGTGCAGATTGTATACGGTCCGCGTGTTTCGGTAGTAAAATCAAAGTTAGAAAATTATATTGACGGTGTTACTACAGAAAACACACCTGAGAATGACAACAAGAAAAGTAAATTAGGTGATTTGGAATTGTATGCTCACGCAAAAGGAGTTTTAAAATCTATTGATGCGGTTGAAGATGACGTATTTTCTAAGCATATATTAGGCGACGGTATTGCAATAGAGCCGACAGAGGGTAAGCTTTATGCCCCGGCAGACGGAGTAATAGATAATATTATTAACACAAACCATGCAATAAATATTGTTACAGATGAGGGTTGTGAAATCCTACTGCATATAGGCATAGATACTGTAAAGCTTGGCGGCAAGCATTTTACACCTCACGTTAAAAATGGCCAGAGAGTATCAAAGGGAGATTTACTCATATCATTCGATAAAAAAGCAATATCCGACAGAGGGTACAAGGTTACAATCCCTATGATTATTTGCAATAGCGACGAGTATTCATCAATAGAAGCACTGACTGACGGTGAGGTTTCTAAGGATACAAAAATATTAAAACTCACAGTTAACTAATTTACAACAAAAAACACTTGAAAAAAATAGTAATATAGTTTATAATTATATAAAAGCAGACCATAGATATGGAGGAAATTATGAATTTTACTACTATACAACAGTTCAAGGAATATGTAAATAAAAAGAACATCACTGTAATAGGAATAGGGATATCCAATCTCCCGCTTATAAAATATCTTGCCAAGGCAGGTGCAGTTATAAAGGCATGCGACAAACGCAGTCGCAATGCTTTGGGCGATGTTTATGATGAGCTAAATGCACTCGGTGTCAACTTCTGCTTAGGCAACGACTATCTTGACGATATATACGGTGATATTATATTTAAAACACCTGGTATGCGTTTTGATGTACCCCAGCTTTTGGCGGCAAAAGAAAAGGGTGCTTATATAACGTCAGAGATGGAAATTTTCTTTGATGTATGCCCGTCTAAAATAATTGCCATAACAGGGTCTGACGGTAAAACAACTACTACAACTCTTGTAAGCGAACTATTAAAGGCTCAGGGTTACAAGGTGTGGCTTGGCGGCAACATCGGTACTCCCCTTTTAACTAAAACAGAGGAAATGACAAAAGATGATTATGTTGTTTTAGAGCTTTCGAGCTTTCAGCTTCATACAATAAAAAAATCACCGTATATTGCAGTTATTACAAATATAACTCCAAATCATCTTGACATGCATAAAGACTATCAGGAATATATTGATGCAAAAAAGAATATTATGCTCTACCAGAACAGCGAGGATATTTTAATTGTAAATTCCGATAATGATGTTACTTCAAAAATAGGCGAAAAAGCAAATGGTATCTTAAAGACATTCTCAAGAAAGACAAATGCATATATATCTTTTGACGGAGAAACAATTTATAAAAATGGTTTACCTGTCCTTAATGCAAAGGATATAAAAATCCCGGGAATGCATAATGTAGAAAACTATATGGCAGCCATAGCGGCAACTGATAATCTTGTAGATAACGACGTTATTGTAAGAGTTGCAAAAGATTTTGGGGGTGTACCACACAGAATCGAGCTTGTAAGAGTTCTTGACGGTGTAAGATACTATAACAGCTCTATCGATTCAAGTCCGAACAGAACTTTGAATACGCTTAATGTATTTAGTGAGAAAGTTATTCTTATATGTGGCGGCAAGGACAAAGGTATACCATATGATGACATAGGAAAGCCTATTATCGACCATGCAAAAACGCTTATTTTAATAGGTGCAACTGCAGATAAAATTGAAGATGCCATAAATGCACATGGTAAGTCGGACGGTTTGGAGGTAGTACGAAAAGATAATTATGAAGACGTTGTTGAATATGCTCGGTCTGTTGCAAATGAGGGTGATATTGTTTTACTGTCCCCCGCAAGCACAAGCTTTGATATGTTTAACAACTTCGAAGAAAGAGGAAATTTATTTAAGGATCTGGTAAATAAATTAAAATAATATTAACAAAGGGCAATTAACATAATTGCCCTTTTTAAAAAATATTTATAATATGTATTGACAAAATAAATATAATGTGCTATAATAACCGAGTGATTTGATTTGGCCCGGTAGTTCAGTTGGTTAGAACGCCAGCCTGTCACGCTGGAGGTCGTGAGTTCGAGCCTCATCCGGGTCGTAAAAATCCGTACACTATTGTGTACGGATTTTTTGTTTTTAGCAAAAAACCAATTTTTTCTATATTGCAACAAGAATATTCTTGATATGAAAATCATCATATGATAAAATATAGTTAACCTAAGAATAAGGGGTGGTAAACTATGATAAACGTATGTATTATAGGTGCAGGCGGAATCGCACAGACTCACGCTGATGCATTCAAAAAAAATTCAAGAGTTAATATCCAGGCTGTCTGCGACATCGACGAAAAACGTGTTAATGAATTTGCAGACAAATATTCAATAAAAGGCAGATATACTTCCTTGGAGGAGATGTTAAAATCCGAAAAAGGTCTTGATGCAGCCTCTGTATGTGTTTGGACAGCTGACCATGCATCAAGCACAGTTATGGCACTCAATGCAGGTCTTCATGTTTTATGCGAAAAGCCCGTTGCAAGAAATGCCATAGAGGCACAACAAATGGTTGATGCCGCAAAAAAGAACAATAAGCTGCTTATGATAGCTTTCCCAAGACGTTTCGAACCAAAAACACTTGTTGCAAAGGAAATGATAGAAAAAGGTACATTAGGCGATGTATATCTTACAAAGGGACATTATATGAGACGTACCGGTCCGGGACGTTGGTTTACAAATAAGGAATTCTCGGGTGGTGGTCCGGTTATAGACATTGGTGTGCATTGTATCGACCAATGCCGATATCTTATGGGAAATCCAAAGCCTGCGAGTGTATTCGCAGTAACGTATGATAAAACTGTTGGTGTTGAAAAAAATGCTGCAGATGTTTACACCGTAGAGGATAATGGCTACGCAATCATAAAATATGAAAACGGATCATCAACCATATTGGAAACAAGCTTTTATATGCACCGCAGCAATGGGTCTTTTACTGAGGTAGCAGGCACAAAAGCAGGTATTGATATTTTAAACGACAAAATCAATTTACATAACGAAGTTGACGATTTCATGATGGATTCTGTTGTATACTGGACTCATTGGTCAAATCGCAAACCAACCTTTGAAGCGGAAATTGACCATTTTGTTGAATGTATCGAAGATGGTACACCTTGCATATCACCGGGTGAAGATGGTGTTACTATTATGAGAATAATTGATGCTATATACGAATCCGCAAGAACAGGTGAACTGGTTAGGTTGTAATTAGAACAATATTGTATAAAAAGGAGCGATAATTATGAAAACATCTAAATTTTTAGGACATGATATTACAAAGCTTATTGTCGGCGATAATATGTTTACAGGTCATTCATATGTTGAGCATATAATCACAAAAGACCAATTACTTGACCATTATGACACAAAGCGCCTTTACGAAACATTCTGGAAAATTGAAGAGGCAGGCTACAACTGCATGTTGCCTTACGGAAACGAAGTTAATATACAAATGCTTTACGAATATAAAAGAGATGGCGGTAAAATGAAGTTTATTATTCAACCAGCCTTGGTATATAAAGGCTTGTGGGCATACTGCAAAAATCTCGAAAGAATTGAGCCAATAGGCATATATCATCAAGGAACAACATCTGATTACCTGATCGAGAATAATCAAGAACAACAGATAATTGATACTATGAATCAATTCAGAGAATGGCTACCCGGAGTACCTGTTGGATTCTGCTCACACGTTCCGGAAAGAATTGAAAGATGCGAAAAAGAAGGCTGGGGCGCGGACTTTTATATGACTTGCTTATATAACTGCCGCAGAGGTAGAGAAGGCGAGCAAAGTGGTTTCTTAACAGGTAAGGTAAAGAAGGATATACGTTTCTATCCAGAGGACAGACCTGTTGCCCTTGATTTGATAAAGCGTCTTGATAAGCCATGTATTGCATACAAAATATTTGCAGGCGGTTGGGCAATTTCGGGCGATGAGCCTGCATTTGGCGAAACTCCTGATACAATTAAAGAAAAAATCAAAGGTGTTTACAGAGAAGTATTCTCAAATATAAAGGAAAATGACATTGCTTGCATTGGCGTTAACAACACGCAAAACGAGCAAATAAAGACAGATGCCGAGCTTTTTGACGAAGTAATGCAGGAAATGGAAAATGAAAATAAATAAAAAGCAATGATACAGGGGGTATGAATCAGCCCCCTTTCCTTTTTTTTATTTTATTATTGAATTCACATGTCATTTATGATATAATATATATGATTAAGTCAAAAAAGGGGGGGATTTTATGAATATAACAAAAGAAAAAATCAGCGCCAAAAAAAAATGCACAATAAGAATAGCAAAATTTACTAAATACATCTCCTCAAACAATCTTCATTGGCATCCAAGAAGTGAAATATGCTATATAATAAGCGGCAACTGTCAATTTTACATAAATGGCAAATCCTTTTACGCAAAATGCGGAGATATTATAGTATTTAAAAGCGGAGACATCCATTCATACACACAATGGTCAGAAGATTTTACGTGCTATATTTCTTTATTCGACCCCATACTTATATATAACAATCAAATAAAATTGCCATATGTAAAAACCTATATAACAAAAGAGGATTTAGAAAAACATAACATTATCCCAACTATAAATAATCTGTTTGATGATTTTCTTACGGAACTGACAAACACAGAAAAATACCATGAGGCAATAACACAAGCATACCTTGTTCAGATATATGCTACATTATCAAGATATTTTGAAGATACTGAAAACAAAGGTCCAAATGGAAGTAAAAGCTTTGAGGCGTTTCAGAAAATTCTTGATTACATATCCGAAAACTATGCACATGATATATCTTTAGATGATTTATCCGATGTACTAAACTACAGTACAAGTACAATTTCTCATATGTTCCCTACCTTTATAGGTATCAGCTTCAAAAAATATTTAAATAAAGTACGTATAGACAAGGCTCTTGATTTGCTTAAGGATAATTCAATAAATATAACTGATATTGCCACACAATGCGGATATAATAATGTAAGAGCTTTTAACAGTGCTTTTAAAACCGAAACAGGTGCAACGCCGACAGAAATAAGGTTAATAATAAAAAACAAATAACAACGGGCTGTTGTATTTATCACAACAGCCCGTTTTAATTTATTCCTTTACTGATGATTTTACACTCTTTTCCTTTACACTTTTTTTGTTTATGCTTTCCTCTTTTGCAGTTTCTTCAACATCAGCCTGCTCTTCCTCATCAGTAATTTTTTCTTCCTCTTCTGTTTCTTCAACATAACTGTTTCCCTGAGGTGGTGTATATATTGCTTTTCCCGGCTCGCTCAAATCAAAAGTTCCTACAGAATCCTCGTGCATAGCAGCATTACTTATTGCCTCTTTAAACATTCGTACTTTTCTGTCAAGCTCAACAGATGAGCCGCAATTTACATCAAAGCGATTATCATACTTAAACGATATTGTAAGTGTGTTTGATATATCTATCTCTGTCATTTTTGATATTATCCCAACATCATGCGCTGCTAAAAGGATTGTTTTAATTGCATTCGCTTTTTCCGAATCCGCAATCTTAAGCACCTTTCCCTTTTGAGCTTTAACATCGTTTATGCCGATAATCTGAGGAATATTTCCTGATGGCATTGTTCCCGAATCATCTATCACCTTCATCTGGGAGTCTATAACAATTCTTACTCCATCTGCATAAATGTATGCAGATGGTGTCTTTTCAATAATTTTCACATACAAGGTCGGCGGAAAAGGTTTTTTGGATATCTCGATATCTTCTATGTACGGAACATCAGCAAGACATTTTCTGACCTCTCCTTTAGTTACCCTGAACAGATTCTTTCCTGTGAGGATACCTAAATCATTTTCTATACTGCCGACTGTAATCATTTCATTTCCCGAAACACCAACTGTTTTTATATTAAAAAGTGGCGTCATCATCAGTACAAATATCACAACAAAAACAAGGATTACAAATGATATTGCAACCTTTATTTTTTGTGCAACAATTTTCTTTCTCCTTGCTTTTCTGTTTGCATTTTTAAGGAGTTTATCCTTACGGATTTCCTGAATATTTCTCCTGTTTGTATCCATAAAAATTACATTCCTTTCAGTGTATCATAATTATTATACTCTAACTATATCTGCCCCGCATTGCGACAGATATTTTTCTATAGTTTCGTAGCCTCTGTCGATATACTCTACACCCTCAATCTCACTTATACCCTCAGCACTAAGTGCAGCTATTATGAGCGCTGCTCCGCCTCTTAACTCCTGAGCAACAACATTGGCACCCCCAAGAGAATTTACTCCACGGATTATTGCACTTCTGCCCTCAACCTTAATGTCTGCACCCATTCTCACAAGCTCGTCAACATGCCTGAATCGGTTTTCGAAGATTGTTTCCGTAAAAACACTGCTACCCTTGGAAATAGCACAAAGAGCCATAAACGGTGATTGAATATCTGTAGGCAAACCAGGATATGGCATTGTTCTTAAATGATGAATAGCCTTTAATTTACCACGATGTTTTAAGTGGATTGTATCCTTATCTGTTTTTATATACAGACCCATTTCCTTTAAAATACTAAGCATTGCTCCCATATGATGCGGTTGTGTATTTCTTAGAAATATCTCACCCTCTGTTGCTGCTGCGGCGGCCAGATACGTTGCTGCTGCAATTCTATCAGGAATTACTGTATGTTCTGCACCTTTTAATGGTGCTTTTACACCGACAATACGTATATAACCCGTTCCGGCACCTAATATATTTGCGCCCATTTTATTTAAAAAGTTAGCTAAATCTACAATTTCCGGTTCTAATGCCGCATTGGATATTGTTGTTTCCCCTTCTGCGTAGACTGAAGCAAGCATTATATTTTCCGTAGCACCAACACTCGGAAAATCAAGATGAATATTTGCACCCTTTAGTTTCTTCGCTTTACAGTTTATGTATCCATGTTCCTCTTCAATTTCAACACCAAGTTTTTTTAGTGCCTTAAGATGCAGGTCTATAGGTCTTAAACCTATAGGACAACCACCCGGCATACTTACTACTGCTTGCGAGCACTTTGATATGATTGCACCTAAAAATATAATTGATGAGCGCATTTCTCTCATCAAATCCTCTCTGATTTTACAACTGCAAAACCCGATAGGATTAACAGTAACCGTATTTTTATCGCGTGTAACCTTACAGCCAAGTCTTTGCAATACCAAATCTGTTTTATCCACATCTCTTAAGTATGGACAATTATGTATAACGCACTCGCCATCAGCCAAAATTGTTGCCGCAAGAATTGGGAGTACAGAGTTCTTTGCACCCTGAACACACATCTCACCCAAAAGAGGATTTTTCCCTTTAATAACAAGCTTCGACACGTATTTACACCTCACATTATAATATATTTCGTATAGTTATAATATGGGATAATATTATATTTGGTTACTTACACCTTTAAGACAATCATATACATTGATTATAGCACACAATTACTTTTATTTAAAGCTAATTTTTCAAAGTAACACATTTTTAAGGTTGTTGTAATAAAATATGGATGTCTAAAAAGAATTTCTCTTTAAACATCCACATATAAAATCAACATATTATTTCTTCTTTAAACACAAACACATTATCTTTAGAACGCGTAATATAAAGCAAGACCTTTTCGCCCGTACTTGTTGTTATTGTCGTTATGTATCCTTTTTGAGTGGCACTTATAGGCGAATAACACGCATTGGAATAATGTGAATTCACATACGAAGACACAGCTTCGTGTACACCCTTAAAACGTATTTTATTAAATATGCCTTTACCCTCATACGCACTGTATGCAACCCCTGCCACTACTGTTGCAAGCAATATAGCATTTTTCTTTTTCATAAACATCCTCCTTTATATATCATGATATTCACTGTATATATCACGTTTGGAAACTCCTCTGTCTGCTGCCACTTTCTTTATTGCTTCCTTTGATGTTAAGCCCTCGTTTATATATTTTTCAACGTGTTCACAAACACTCAATTCTTCCCATTCGCCTTTAGAGTCATCTGCTACATCTGTCGCACCCTCTATTACAAGCACATACTCACCCCTTGGTGCTTTCTCTTCATAAATTGCTATTGCACCATCAATATCTGTTCTTATAATCTCCTCGTGCATTTTTGTAAGCTCGCGTGCAATGGCAATACGTCTTTTACCACCAAACACTTTTTGCATATCCAAGAGTGTATTTTTAAGCTTATGCGGTGCCTCATAAAATATAAGTGTATGAGTATCATTTTTTACCATTTCGAGATGCTCTGCTCTATGCCTTTTATTTACCGACAAAAATCCCTCAAATGCATATCTTGAAGTTGAAAGTCCAGAAAGAATAAGTGCATTTATTCCTGCAACGGGTCCCGGAATTGAAGTTACAGTAATATCATTTTCTATGCAAAGCTTAACCAAATCTTCACCCGGGTCGGATATTGCAGGTGTACCTGCATCTGACACCTGAACAATATTTTTACCCTCTTTTAAAAGACTTATTATATATTCGCCTTTTTCACGTTTATTATGTTCATGATAGCTTGTGAGTGGTTTCGAAATATTAAAGCGATTTAAAAGCTGCATTGTTCGTCTTGTATCCTCTGCTGCTATAAGGTCTGCCTCTTTAAATATCTCAAGACACCTTGCACTTATATCACCTAAATTACCTATAGGTGTTGCACATAAATATAAAATTCCACTCATTTTGTATACTAACTCCTTCGGCAAATTAAATTCTGCCATATATTTCATCAATCTCTTTGCTGTATTGTCCGTTTTGGTTATAGACATAAAGTTCAGGCAATATTTTAAGCTCTGCACCGCCGCATTTTATTCCCTCAATCAGTACAAGGTTTGGCTCTTTACCAATATATGGTGCTACCATTCTTATCTTTTTTGGCTCAATTTTATAATATCGCATTAAATACATTATATCCGCAAGCCTTGACGGACGGTGTATCATATAAAATCTCCCCTTGGCTTTTAAAAGATCCGCACTCACGGAAATTACATCTTCTAAGGAGCACATAATCTCGTGGCGTGCTATTGAAAGTGTATCAGTTTCGTTAACCACTGCACCGTTTAACTTCATATATGGCGGATTACAGGTTATTTTATCAAACGAGGATTTTCCGTACATCGAAACCGCATTCTTTAAATCGCCTGTTGTAATTTCAACACGGTCGTCTAATTTATTATATAAAACACTTCTTTTTGCCATGTCTGCCATATCTTCTTGAATTTCGATACCACAAATTTGTGGTGTTGTGGTTTTTGCACTTAAAAGCAATGGTATAATACCTGTGCCCGTACATAAATCAAGTGTCCGTTTTGATGTGCTGTTTTTTGCAAAATCGGACAGAAGTACCGCATCAATACCAAACTTAAAACCATTTTTCTTTTGTATTATCATAAGACCATTTTGAAGGTCATCTAAAATTTCGTCTTCAAAAATCATATTTTTCCTATTCTGACCATCTGCCGCTTATACCGCATGGCAAAACCAAGCCTGACGCACTCATTGGCAAACCAATTTCATCTGCACTAACCTTACCGCCATATCGTTTTTTTAATGTCATTGTTAAGATATTCTTTAAAATCTCTGCACTAAGACCTGTTGTGTATGAGTTTATAAGGAAGAAGAGCGGGTTATCCGAGAGAATTTTTGTACAATCCTCAATAAGAGGAAACAGCTCATCCTCTATCTTCCACACTTCGCCCGACGGACCTCTTCCGTACGATGGCGGGTCCATTATGATTGCATCATATTTATTTTGGCGTCTGATTTCGCGAGCAACAAATTTTTTTACATCATCAACAATGTATCTTACGCTTCTATCTCCAAGTCCCGATGAAACAACATTCTCCTTCGCCCATGTAACCATACCTTTTGAAGCATCAACATGACAAACAGAAGCACCGGCCTCAAGTGCGGCAACTGTTGCGCCGCCTGTATATGCAAACAGATTAAGTACCTTTATTTCTCTTTTGGAATTTCTTATAAGCTCACTAAACCAATCCCAGTTAACCGCCTGTTCGGGAAATAATCCTGTATGCTTAAATCCCATAGGCTTTATGTTAAAGGTCAGATTTCTATAGTTTATTGTCCACCTTTCGGGTAACTTATTAACATATTCCCAATGTCCGCCGCCCTTATCGGAACGATAATACCACGCATCCGCCTTATCCCAAAGTTTTCTTTCGGATTTTATACTCCATACTGCCTGAGGGTCAGGTCTGCGCAGTAGATATTTACCCCAATATTCAAGTTTTTCACCATCAGCGCTGTCTATAAGCTTATAGTCTGTCCAATTATCTGCCAAAAACATTGATTTTGTTCCTTTCGTTATTTAATCGCATTTGCTCTTTCCATTGCTTCGTCAATATTATTACAGAAGTTCATTTCACCTGCTTTATCATACAAGCCGGACTTTTTCATTGCGCGCAAGGGTTGTTCGTTTACATGAGAGAATACAACTGTAATTCCCTTTTCGGCACATTTTTCAACAAGCTTGTTAAGTTGTCTTATAGCATCTGTATCGATTGAAGGTACTGCTCTCATACGGAGTATTATGCACTTTGTAAATGATTTGGGCTTAATCATATTTATCTGATTTGAAACAGCAAAGAATAGCGGTCCATTAAGCTCAAATACACTTATATGTTCCGGTACACTCATGAGTCTTTGTGTTTGTTCTTTGCTATCTTCCTTAACATATTTCCAGCTTTTTATATTTGTCTCTTCACTTTGTCGTTTCATAAACAATATACAAGTTGCAATAATTCCGATTTCGATAGCTACAACAAGGTCAAATACAACTGTTAGTACAAACGTCAAAACCAAGACAATAATATCGCTCTTCGGCGATTCTTTTATAAGTGCAACAAACTGACGCCACTGACACATATTATATGCAACACTTATGAGTATTGCAGCTATTGTCGGCATTGGAATAAATGCAGCATATGGCATAAGCACAATAAGTACAAGAAATAGTACAACTGAATGCACTACACCTGCTATTGGTGTTCTTCCGCCATTTTTTATGTTAGCAGCTGTTCTTGCTATTGCACCTGTAGCAGGAATACCTCCAAAAAGTGCAGAACCCATATTTGCCATACCTTGTGCTATAAGCTCAGTATTTGAACGGTGTTTTTTATTTATCATACCATCTGCCACAACACACGAAAGCAACGACTCAATTCCTGCAAGTATAGCAATTATAAATGCATCTGGAATTAGTGCTATTACAGAATCCACACTGATATGAGGCATTGCAAATTTTGGCAGATCACTGCTTACTGTATATAAATCCCCTATTGTATTTACTTCCATATTGAGGCCTTTGACCATCACAATTCCTGCAAAAACCGCAATCAACGATGCCGGTATTTTATCATAAATTTTAGGCCATATAAAAAGTATTGCAAGACATACCGCGCCTACTATTATTGCTGATGTATTCACGGTGGATATATTTCCAAAAAAGCTTTCGAGCTTTTCGATTGTCTCGATAGGCTTTTCACCATTTTGGTATACAACGCCAAAGAAGTCTTTAAGCTGTCCCACAACAAGCGTAACTGCAATACCGGAGGTAAAGCCTGTGGTTATTGTAAAAGGAATAAAGGATATTAGGTTGCCAAGCTTCAAAAGACCCATAATTATCAGGAAAATACCTGCAATTACAGTTGCTAATGCAAGACCCTCCATTCCGTTTTTTGCCACAACCCCTGCAACAATAGTTGCAAATGCAGCTGTAGGCCCTGCAATTTGAACGTTGCTTCCGCCAAAGAGTGCAGTTATAAGTCCTGCTATAATTGCAGTAAATATACCGGCCTCAGGCCTTACACCTGACGCGATAGCAAGTGCTATTGAAAGCGGAAGTGCAATTACTGCTACGATTATACCTGCAACTGTATCATTTATAAATTGTTTTCCATTGTACTTTTTTAAGTCATCAAAAAGCATTGGCTTAAAAGTTTTCATATGTATATTCCCCTTTATGTATGTTTAATTATGTAAATTATTGTTTTCTCCAGACCATTTTATTTACAACACCTGTGTAGCTTTGAATAAGCTTTACCACTTTTGTTGATACATTCTCATCAACGTAATTTGGAACAGGAATTCCCAGATCACCATTATTATTCATTTCAACCGCTACGTCAACCGCCTGTAAAACTTGTTCGGTTGTTATTCCTGCAAGGATAAAGTTACCTTTATCAAGTGCCTCAGGGCGTTCTGTACTTGTTCTTATGCAAACTGCCGGGATAGGATTGCCTATTGATAAGAAGAAACTACTCTCCTCAGGCAATGTACCGCTATCCGAAACAACGGCAAATGCATTCATCTGCAGATTGTTATAGTCGTGGAACCCTAATGGCTGATGTTGAATTACGCGACTATCAAATTTAAAGCCACGCTCATCTATAAACTTTTTACTCCTTGGATGACATGAATAGAGAATTGGCATATCATATTTTTGTGCCATTGCATTTACCGCATTCATTAAATTAAAGAAATTTTCTTGTGTATCTATATTTTCTTCGCGGTGTGCAGAAAGTAATATGTATTTGCCTTTTTGGAGTCCAAGTCTTTTAAGTACATCGCTCTTTTTTATAGCATCAAGATTATTATGTAAAACTTCCGCCATTGGTGAACCTACTACATACGTTCTTTCTTTTGCAACAGATGACGCGTTGAGATAACGTCTTGCATGCTCGCTATAGCACATATTTACATCAGATATAATATCAACAATTCTTCTGTTTGTTTCCTCAGGCAGACACTCATCAAAGCAACGGTTACCCGCCTCCATGTGAAAAATCGGGATATGCAGACGCTTTGCTCCTATTACTGAAAGGCACGAATTAGTATCACCCAAAACAAAAACCGCGTCAGGCTTTTCCTGCACCATAATCTGATACGATTTTGCTATGATATTACCCATAGTTTCGCCTAAATCCTTACCTACTGCATCAAGGTAAAAATCAGGTTCTCGAAGACCTAAATCCTCAAAAAATACCTGGTTTAAGGAATAATCATAGTTCTGACCCGTATGGACAAGTATCTGATCAAAGTACTTATCACACGCCTTTATACATGCGCTAAGACGTATTATCTCGGGACGTGTTCCGATTATTGTCATAAGCTTCAATTTACTCATTTAAAACCGTTCCTTTCTATTTTATACTTCCTCGTAAAATGTATCGGGCTTATCAGGATCAAAGCACTCGTTACACCACATAAATGTAACTAAATCCTCAGTTTCTGACAGGTTAATTATGTTATGTGTATAGCCGGGTATAATATCAACAACTGTTATTTCATCACCACTGACCTCATAACGTACAACATCATCAGAGCCTATTTTTCTAAGCTCGATAAGACCTTTACCACTTACAACTACAAACTTTTCGTTTTTTGTGTTGTGCCAATGATGGCCCTTCGTAATTCCCGGTTTTGAAATATTAACACTAAATTGCCCTGCATTTACAGTTCTTAAAATCTCGGTAAAGCTACCTCTGTCATCGCAGTTCATTTTAAGTTTATATGCAAAGTCATTTATATCAAGATACGAAAGATACGTTGAATACAGCTTTTTAGAAAAAGAGTTTTCACTCATATCAGGCACAATCTTAGTTTTTCTGCTTTCTTTAAAAGAATATAATAAATCTGCAATCTCGCCAAGTGTAATTTTGTGTTCTATCGGTACTTTACAAAAATCACCACAAACCGTTGACTCTCCCTTTATTGCACGGATAATTTCGTCAACAACGTCATCTATGTACACAAGTGTCATCATATGTTTTGGGTCATTTACAGTAATTGGCAGATTGTGTGCTATATTATAGCAAAAAGTTGCAACCGCACTGTTATAGTTTGGTCTGCACCATTTTCCAAACACATTAGGCAAACGATACACGTATGTTTTAACATCATTTCCCTTACCATATTCAAATATTAAATCCTCTCCGGCTTTTTTTGATTTTCCATAAGGGTTATCAAGCGAAGCCTGGATTGAAGATGTAATAAGAACGGGAGCTTTATTGTTATATTGTTTTAGCTTGTCAAGTAATATTGAGGTAAAACCAAAATTACCCTCCATAAACTCTTTTTCGTCTTTGGGTCTGTTTACACCTGCAAGATGACACACAAAATCACATTCCTTTGCAAACTCATCAAGCTTGCTTTGAGGTGTATCTATATCATATTCAAAAATATTTATATCGTCTAAACCCCGTGTTTTATCTTTATTATCTCTTACACACTTAAGGGCTTCTACAAGGTTTTTACCAACAAAACCACCTGAGCCGGTTACTAATATATTCATAAAAATCTCCATTCCGCCGCCATACGTCGGCACAAATATCAATTAAAACTCTCTTATCTGTATGGCTAGGAATGATAAGAGATTTTTCGCCCATGTGCGTTTCTGAGCAAATGCGAAGAAAATTTTGCACGGGCAATTAAATCCGCCGGAGGCGATAACGTGAAAGGAACTTTCACGTTATATCCCCTTATAATCCTATACTTTTCTTAAATTCTACAATCTGTTTTCCCATATTCATATTGGTATTTTCAACCTCGTCTGATATGTTCTTTATTAAATCACGTCTTTTAAATATTGCCCTTATTGCGCGATGAATACGACAAAAGAAAGTTAACCATCTGTGCTTTTTGAGTATTGGATACCGAAATACCATTTGCTCGTACGGAGTGGACAGTATTTCAAGATATTTCTTAAATTTTGCAACATTTTTAGAGGCTGTAGCACCCGCATTTTGTGCAACCTCTGTTGCTGTCGTCATCTCATGCGTGCCTACCCAACCGCTTTTTGCAGCATAGTCTGCCATTTGCTTTATAGTATCACTTACATTATCTTTACCATCAAACCAATATTTGCACAGCTCCATTGCATTTTGGTTAAATTCATACAGATTACACTTTTTAAGTGTTTCGTCAAGCTTTTCCTGGTTGATTTTATCTTTATATTGTCTGTAAATTATCCATTGGTCTAAAAATGCACGTATTCCTATACCGCTGAATTTCATATGCTTTGCCATATGTGCAAGATTATATGCATAAAAATCCTCTACGGACAGCTCCATACAATGACTTGTCCCCTCTTTTTTGATGAGTCTGTCTGTCATTTTATTGCATTCTTCCTGCCATGGATGATTGTTTTGTATTAAAACACGATGTAATTCTGCCATAACAAAATTATCTATAATATACTCGTCATGGTCATCATTTTCATCACTGTATGCTAAAATCTCATACCCCAAACCAAGCATTATCTCTTTTGCCTTTTCAGGGGTTTCTTTTCCGATATATATATCAAAATCAGAGGATTGACGCATATCCTCACTTGGATATAACCTTGCAAGCTCCCTACCTTTTAGGACAAGGTAGTCTATATTTTCATTTTCGAAGGCTTCTTCAATCTCCTCAAGATAATATTGTTGTTTTGCCTGCACCATAAGGAGTTGGTTATATAATACCTCAAGCTCTTCTCTCTTTTTTTTGGACAGCTTATCCTTTATGGTAAGATAAGCAATGTTTTCAACTTTATGAAATTTACAAAACTCAAAAAACTCATCTTCATTAAAATTGTGAGGCAACTCAGGGGCATCTTTTCCCATTATTGCACATCTTAAAAGACTCGTCAGATAGTTTGTATACATTCCTAAATTCATTTATTCCTCCATGATTTTTAAGTATAATTTGTAATAATCATTAAATCTTTTCTTTGCATCATACAATCTGTGTGCCCTTTTTATACAAGCATCACTTTTATCGTTACCATTTTTTAAAGCTTTTATGGCCTCATACACCGCATACATATTTCTTTTTTCTACAACCATACCTGTTTCTTCATCCAAAGCTTCGGGACTTCCACCGGTATTAAAAGTAATAATCGGTGTACCGCAAGCCAAAGATTCGAGATTGACCGTTGGAAATGTATCCTCTAATGTTGTATTAACATAAACATCTGCCATTGTAAAAAGCTCTGCCATTTCCTTTCTGTCTTTTGTTCTTGGCAATCCAATAATATTTGGGAGTAAGTTTTGCATTTCTTTTTCGGTTAAACCGACAAGAACTATAAAACATTCTTTATCTATTATTTTACTAAGTTCCAAAAAATACTGTAATTTCCCCTTTGGCACACCCAATACAACTGTCTTATTCTCTAAATTATATCTCTTTCTAAAATCACTCGTACGTGGTATAAATACATCTAAATCTATGCCATTATATATAACCTCGACAGGAAATTTTGAAAGATACGATTCTTTCGTGAGATTTGCCAACCATTGGCTTGGTGTAACTATTGTTAAGTTGTCAAGCGACGTAAAGAGTTGTTTTTTCTTATTGTATAGTCTGTTACACTTATCGAAAAACCAACTGTATTTTTTGGCTTGTATACAATCCTTGCAATTCGTCTTCCATTTATCACACTCCAATCTGTCAAAATGCATACAATAGCCTGTAAATGCCCAGCAGTCATGGAATGTCCATACAACCTTTGCCCGTGTTTTCTTTAAATATCTAAAAAATATCGAAAGGTTTAAATCGTGTCCGTGAATATTATGTAAATGCACAATATCAGGGGTTATTTTATTTAAAATTCGAATAAGTCTATAAGTTGAAATAAGTGAGTTGAATCCATAATTGCCCAAAACTTTTGCCAACAATGCATTCACTTTAACGAGAAAAGGATTTGAGTATTTAATACCCAAATCATAATCATAATTGCCACTCGTATACAATATATAGTTTTCAATATTATGCGAGGTAAGCATTTTGCTTATTTCCATTGTGATACCGCCTGTTGAGCCAACACCACAAACCGCATTTAACTGAACTATTTTCATACCAAATACCTTCTATAAGGTTGTTATTTAAACAACTCTTCCAATTCGTTTATTCTTGCCGCTACCGTAAAGTCTTTCGCTCTTTCTCCGGCTTTTTTTGCATAGTTTTCTCGTAATTCATCGTTTTGTACAAGTTCTTTTAAACCTATAAATAATGCTTCATCATTATTTTCTACAACAAGTCCACACTCGCTATCACCTAAAATTTCTCTCATTCCTGCACAATCTGTAACGAGTATAGGTTTGCCTAAAATAACAGACTCTGTAACAACTGTACTATACCCCTCTGCACGCGAAGGATACACCAAAAGGTCTGCACTTTGCATATATTTATACGGATTATCACTAAATCCTACAAGTTCAACTCTACCATTTAGGGAATTATTGTCAATGTATTTTTGAAGATTTTCTCTTTCTATTCCCTCGCCTACTATAATAAGCTCACAATCTTCCCCTAAGTCAATTATTTTCTTGAATGCAACCAAAAGTCTATCAAAGCTTTTTTGATTTGTAAGACGACCAACTGATACAATTCGGAATTTTGTAGTTTTATCAACTGTTTCTTTTGCCTTTTCTCGTACTTTACTGTCGTCTAATACATTATACCTTACAACTAAATTTTTATCTATTCCAAATCTTTTTGTAAAGGCATTTTTTGCACTTTCAGATACACATACAATTTTATCAAACCTTTTATAACATTCGATATGCTCCTTAAGGTTTTTGTACACTTTTTCCAGACCAAATGTATTATATAAATCAATATGTACCCAAGCAAGCTTTTTTGAATTGCAATTTTTTGATGAGCCTATAATTTTAGTGGGAACACCCTCCAAAAAAGCTATTTCAATATCATATTTATTGCCTATAAAAATACTGTGTGTGATACTTGGCGGTATAACAAAACTTATAAGATACGAAAAAATTCTTTGCAAAAAACCTTTTTGAAAAGATACAATACTTTTATAGTGTACATCACTATTTAAATTTTTTCGCATAACTCCCCTGTTGGTTACAGTTTGGAGTGTTACATCATATTTTGTTTTATCTATATTATTTACTGTATCTACAAGTATCTTTTCAGCACCGCCACCGTTAAGAGTATTTATTAAAAATAATATTTTCTTCACTTTAAATATCACTCAATTCGTCAGTAATATATTTTAAAGACAGCAATTTTTCTTTTACTTGTGAGACATCCAATAAATCTGTATTATTAGAGTTGAATTCTGTAAGTGTGTTTCTTTTACTGTCCCCGTCTTTAAAATATTTGTCATAATTCAAATCCCTTTTATCAGCAGGAACTCTGTAAAAATCGCCCATATCAATAGCATTTGCACATTCCTCATTGGTAAGTAATGTTTCATACATTTTTTCACCATGGCGAATACCAATTACTTTTATTTCGCTTTTGTTTTGCCTATCAAATAATTCCAAAACCGCCTTTGCAAGCACCTCTATTGTGCAGGCAGGAGCTTTTTGTACCATAATATCTCCGCTATCGGCATTGTTAAATGCATATAACACCAAATCGACTGCTTCTTCAAGAGACATTATAAATCTTGTCATATTAGGTTCAGTAATTGTTATTGGCTCACCCCTTTTTATCTGCTCAATCCAAAGAGGTATAACCGAGCCACGAGAACACATAACGTTTCCATAACGCGTACAACTTATTTTAGTTTTTTGTGGTGAAACTGTTCTTGATTTTGCCACAACAACCTTTTCCATCATAGCTTTTGATGTTCCCATTGCATTTACGGGGTATGCCGCCTTATCGGTTGAAAGGCATATAACATTTTTAACTCCCTCATCAATTGCAGCAGTTAAAACATTTTCTGTCCCCAATACATTAGTTTTTACCGCCTCAACAGGGAAAAATTCACAAGACGGAACTTGTTTTAGTGCTGCAGCATGGAAGATATAATCAACACCATGCATTGCATTTTTTACACTTTGTAAATCCCTTACATCACCTATGTAAAATTTTATTTTATTGCTGACTTCGGGGTATTTAACCTGATATTCGTGTCGCATATCGTCCTGCTTTTTTTCATCACGCGAAAAAATACGAATTTCACCAATATCGGTTTCTAAAAAACGATTTAGCACCGCGTTACCAAATGAGCCTGTACCACCTGTAATAAGTAGTGTTTTATTTTTAAACATTATTTACACATCCTTTTTTAATATTATAGATTTATTTAATACACCTTTAACTAGATTTTTTTCGTAGTCATTCATACCTATAGAATACATAATTGACACATAGATTGCAATCATAATTAGAGTTACTGTTATAAATTCAACAAGTACACTTGTTTTAATAATGTATTTTACCACAATACCTATAAAAACAGTAATAACAACTACTGGAATCACACCTTTAAATAGTTTTTTATAATATTGCTTCATATCAATTCCTATATCTTTTGAAAAAACAATATTCATAACAACTATATCGCCAAATATTACAGCAATTGCAGTTCCAATACATGCACCAACCAGGGGCTTCCACCTTATCAAAAGGTAAGTAATAAAAACATTTATTACTGCTGTGATAATTTTAAATACTGCTTGTTTCTTATGTTTATTTTTTGCCCATAAAATCTGTGATCCAACAGACTGAACCATAACAAGCATTGCCGGTGTAATCAAAAGACATGCAACAATGTAGGCCTCTGCATTTTCTTTGCCTGCCCAGAGTACTATAAAATCATCACCTATCACAATAAATACACTCCAAATAACAGCAAGCATAATTAAAATTATACGACCTATTCGTACCATTTCATCGAGTAGTGCATTACAATCTGCCTTTTGTTCAACAAGTTTCACAATCCCCGGCATCAATACACCTGTAACATTTGAACCAATACTGTGAAAATACTGATTTATCTGTGCACCCACAGCATAGACACACAAAATAGTCGATGAATTATAAACAAATGCGCCAATTAATATTTGATCAACCATAGAGTTAATTTGAGTTGCAACCATCTGTAGAAAAATAAATGCGGAATATCCAATGATTTCTTTTACAAAATCCAAACTCAAATTCTTTAAATCAGGGGTCAATTTAATTTTTAAGATTACATATAAAATTGAGATACTTCCAAATAAGAGAGTCATACAGAAATTAACAACCACAACTGCAAAACTTCTTCCTCCTAGAATCATAACAACAAAACTTATCGCGACCCTTAAAATGGTTTTCATAATGGCCATGCTTTTACTGAATGCAAATCTTTCATATGCAATAATTGTGCTGTTAAACGGCGAAAAAATCAATGTTGCAGCTATATTCAAACATGTTAAACTCAGTAATTTCTTTGCAAGTATAATTTCTTTGTTGGTGAGTCCTTCTGAAAAAAGCGTATCAAAATTAAATTTCAAAACACTACCTATTCCAACTACAACAACACTTATCAAAATATAAAACAATAAGGTTACAGCAAGCAAGTCTCGCTGTTCATGCTTTTGATTAAGGGTTTTAAATTTTGCCATATAACGTACAAGAGAATTGCCTATTCCTAAATCAAGCAATGCCAGATATGCTGTAATAGAAGCCACAAGACTGTATACTCCATATTCCGCCTGACCAAAAGTTCTTATTAAAAACGGCGTAAACAAAATACTCGACAGCATTTCAATGACCATCAAAGCATATGACAAAATTACTCCTTTTTTTCTATGCAAACTTATTCACCCCTGTACTTTATATTTCTCACTGGTATACCAACGCAGATGCTGTTTTTTTCAACATTACCCTTGACGAGGCTCTTAGCACCTATAATAGCACCATCTCCAATTTTACTGCCTTTTAAAATTGTACAATTTGCAGCAATCCAAACATCACTTCCGATTTCAATAGGACTTGTTGTATTTTGCTGATTTCTAATTAACTCCCCATTTTTTATTCCATGATCCACATCAATTATGTAACACTGTGCAGCTACTTGTGTATCACTTCCTATTTTTACCCCTCCTCCGTTTTTTGAAGAATAAATAATTGTTCCATTCCCTATGTTTACATTATCTCCTATTTCTATTAGCCCATCTCCATAAAACATTACATCGGGATAAATTGTTACATTTTTTCCTATTTTTAGATTTTTATTAATTAGAATAACATTTTCAACGAGATTAATATCGCATCCCGTTTTCGCTCTAAAAATATATTCCCTGTAGGTTTTTATGATTTTATTTTTCACCTTATCAAACAATAGAATTGCGTTCATATATATAGCAACTCCTTTAATTTTTTTGTAAATTCTTTATCAAGTTCAGCTATTTTTTTTCTGCTATCATAGCTATCATTAAAATTAATATTCATTATAGTTTGAGCAATATCTTTTGGTGTTTGATTTTGATAGTAATAAAGTTCATTTCCAACATCAGAGATCTTTATAGCGGGAATTGATACGGTAACCACTCTTAACCCATTTGCCATATAAGATAATATTTTTGATGGAAACGATGTGTCATTAAAATCAGCATCAGGATTTTGTGTGCTCATTCCTATGTGACACTTTTGCAAAAATTCAATATATTCATTTCCCGACAACAATCCATCAAATGTTACTGTAGCTTTTGATTGGCTATTTACATCTAAAATAAGTTTTTCTATCTCAACAGAATCACCAAACCCCAAAATATGTATATGGTATTTCTCTGTCAGCCATTGAGCAGACTTTACTGCTGCAATAGCTCCTCCTTTTCTTGGATCAAATGTTCCAGCATACACAACATGGATTTTATCATCATCAAAAGATAAATTTCTATCATCTTCAACCTGATACGTGCCATGGATAATGACATATGGTTTATTTTGTTTATTAAACCTTTTATTAAACATTTGTGTTGGAAATATGTATTTATTTGCAGAAGCTATAAATTTATCTTCCATTCTTCGTGATTGCTTGGATTTTTCGTGAACATCGTTGTATATTTCTTCAACCTCTAAAATCATTTTGAATTTCTTGATTTTTTTTGCAAAATAAACAGTTCTCATCAATGACAATGAGTGATAAACCAAAACAGTATCATTCTTGTTTATATTTTTTAATAAATATAAAAACAAAGTTAAGTTCTGCGCTATGTAGTTATATATTCTTATTATTTTATTCTTACTCTGTTTACGCGTCTTAAAGTAATGAACATCAGTATCCTCGTATAGTTTTTCTGATGTTTTTTCAAAAAACCTATCAGCAACCATACTACAAGAAATAATATCTACATGATGTCCCAGTTTATTAAAGGCAGTACAAATATAATTAATTTTATTTACTGCTGCCAAACACATACTGCGACGATTTATGACAGTATCATAAAAACTTATATATTTCATATATTAAATCTCCTTTTCAGAACAAACAAGTAAAAACATTTTAATTATCTAGATACATAATTATAATTTGATTTATAGTAAAAGCAATATTTTTATAATTCAAATTTGCCCTTACTTTAACAATTCGTTAAAGATGTCGCAATATTTGCGAATATTTTTGTTTTTGTCAAAATTTTCCTCTGCAAATTTTCTTGCGTAATTCGAATAAAATTCTTTTTTATTTTCTTTAACTTTGTTGATATACTTTAATATAGTATCTATACTTCGGTTTTCAAGTATATGACCACAATTTTCACCAATTAGTTCTGGATTTGCAGTTGTATTTGTTGTTACAACAGGAGTGCCACAGGCAAGAGCCTCTGCAGATACTTTCCCAAAGGTTTCTTCCAAAGATAAATTCAAAAAAACATCCGCCATATTATATAACTGTGCAAGCATAGAAACATCGTGGGTTTCATCAATATAGGTGATTTTTTCGCTAATTTTCTTGTTGTTATTTTTGCCTATAAGAACAATGTGACAATCATCTGGAAACCTGTCGGAAAGCTCATAAAATAATTCTATCCCTTTACTCGTACTCCATCCGCTTGCAACGCCAAGTACAACAAACTTATCATCCAACCCATATTCTTTTTTTAAATCGTTTCGTATCGGAAGAAAAACATCCAGGTCTATCCAGTTGTATATGCTATCAATGATTTTTGCATTTTTAAGAATAGATTGCTTTGCCTCGTTCATCGTATATTTTGATACACCAATTACACCCAGATTATCCATCTTACCATAGTATTTTTTTTTCATATTATAAAGTTTTTTCGTCCTATCAAAAAACCATGACTGACTACTCTTTTTATAAAACTCACAGTGATGGCAACCATTTTTCCACTTATAACAGTTTGATTCCATATAATGAAAACATTTGCCCGTAAGCATAAAAAAGTCGTGCAATACAATTATGCAGTGTATATTGAATTTTGAAAGATACCTTAAAAGCATTGGAATATTTACAAAATTACTATGAAGATTCCTTAAAACAACAATGTCAAAATTCTTCTTCTTCATAAATTTAATAAGCCTTTTGGTTGCAAAATATGAAAAATAACCTTGTAATCCAGTTATTCTGGACATAAGAGCATGAAATTTACAATCAAAGTTCGAGTTGATTTTGTAAAAATTTTCTGCTGATTTGAGACATTTGCTATATGCAATCCAACTTTCGTGTCCATTTTCTATAAGGTAATTAGATAATTCGATTGTAGTACGTCCTGTACTTCTATAATCTGCAAGAGCATTTATTTGCAAAACTTTCATTAATTTATCCTCCAATATTATTTGTGATATAATTTCAACATATTAATAGTGTCTTACTGCTCTATTGCCAAAAAAATTTATATGGTAGCATTGAATACGCATTTGCTGTGATGCTACTTGAAAACATTCCTATTCCAACAAGTAAAAATAATAATATTGCCAAATAGTATGTTGGCTTATCACTATTTTTGTTTACACCGTTTATCATATTGGGTATATATATAATCATAAAAATATAGTAATAATAGTATGCCCTCATTATAGCGCCCCCACCTTGTACCACAGGAAAAATAATAAGCATCATACACATATAGCAGAACATAATTTTATTCCATTCACCTTTTAAAAAATCCCTGAGATAAATCCCCAAGAAAACAGATGCTAAGATCATGAGATACAAGCGGTACCCATAATTTCCTGCTTCAACCTGATAAGATGCATATTTTTCTGATATACTGCCTGCAAGCATTACAACGAATTTAACAAGATATGATTTAAACAAAAATGCTAAAATAATACACATCAAAAAAGCAATGACCGTTTTTTTATTTAATTTAATTTTTTTCAAAAACCATGCCGGAGCAAAAATTGCCGCTGATCCATGAAATAAATATGCAATAAAAATAATTATTTCAAACTTAATAAAGCTTTTTAACCCCTTACCCTTGTCTGATAACACAGCTAATATAGCAATAGACATTGCTGTTGTTTGTCTTATCATTGTTAAATCCAAAACAAAAAAACCATATATTATGTATAGCACATAACTAAGCAATGGCATACTTGATTTTTTATATATAAAATATGAAATTGTTGATATATTAAAAACAGCATAGAGCATATTAAAAGCATAAAAGTTCCATCCTATTTTGTTAAAAAATATTTGAGCTAATACGTATCCTCTATCAACGACACCCGGCTCAAAAATATATGTATAATCTTCATATTTCATTCGTTGGTATGTATTGTAATACACTTTTACATCGCATCCGACACTTGTTGATTTTAAGCCTATTATAAGTATCATTGCAACAGATACAGCAATAAAGAAAGCCAGGTATGCCCTATTGTGTTCTTCAATGCTTTTAAATGGATACGGATGGTGGGTTTTTACACCCATCCTGCATATTCCATAAAACACAACAACAAAAGCTAATAAAAGCCAATATATCACTTCTTAACACTCCTTTATATAATTTGAAAATGGATTTTATCCTGTAAAAATCTGTTTTGGTATTACTCGAATATATAAATTTCATATTATTTTCGCTTTTATTTCCTTAACTTTTTCCTTTACAAAAAGTCTGTTCTTTTCAAACTTTTTTTCTGTCCACAGGGATATTTTTTGTTCGTAATCTCTTATTTTTTTAATTTCATTGTGTAAATCAACCTTGTCCTTATTATCGCCAACCTCATTTCTAAATGTTCTTGATAATATTACAGAATTAGAACCCAAACGATAATGTTCTGCAAGTATAGCTTCTGCAGGCAAGTTACCCTCACCTATTTTTGCCACACCTCCAAACCCAAACTTAATACCTGCCTTTTTAATTTTTTCAGCTGCATATTCAACAAGTCCACCGCTTAAAAGTTCAAACATAAAGGTGAGTCCCATACTAATATGTAAATCGTTTAAGCCTATGTAAATTTCGTCTATACCCTTAACTTCGAGAATATCATCAATTCTTGCAAGAGCCTGCGCAGTTTCTATCATTGGCATAACTTTTGCTCTGCCACCAACATAATCTACAAGAGTTTTAACATCTTTTGCATTCATAATCATTGGCAGCATAATTATATCAGCACCATATTCTATTGCTGTATCTATTTCCTGTTTTGAATTGGGATACAGTGCATTTACTCTGACGAGAAGTTCAGACTTATCAAGTACTTTACGAATTAGGGGGATTTCTTCAATATCATTATGTAATATCAAAGTATTTCTTCCCTGTTGTCTTTCTTCTTTATTTATGTATTCCAAGTCAAAGAAAATCCTATCAACCCCTGCACTCTGAGCTTCTTTAATATTTTCAATGTCAGAAGTTACAAGCATTAAATTAATTGCCATCTTTTTCTCCTTAAACTACAAACTTATTTGTTTTTATAGTTTTTTAAGTTCGTTAAAATAACATTTTCTAATCTTTTTGAATTATTTTCTCCCACAAAACTATTGTGTGGGGTAATGATTACGTTATCCATATCCCATAGTAGGCTATCACTTCTAAGTGGTTCTTCCTCAAAAACATCTAAAACTGCACCATATAAAATTTCTTGGTTCAGTGCACAAATCAAGTCTTTTTCCTTTATAAGAGCACCACGTGCAATATTTACCAATACAGCCCCTTTTTTTATGTTACTGAACATGTCCTTATCAAAAAGACCACGTGTTTTGTTTGTAAGTGGCATAGTAACAACAACAACATCCGAAATACTTAGTGCTTGTTTTATATCCTCTATACAAAAATACTTATCGTAATATTCGTCACTTGGTTTTATAATGTCAACTGCAAATATAGTTGTCCCAAAAGCTTTAAATCTCTTTGCACATTCTATTCCAACATTTCCAAAACCCACAATAGAAATTGTTTTGTTATTTAATTCAATCAAATCCCTATTTTTAATCCATAGATGCTTCTCCTGATTACGTGCAAAAAAAGCAGTTTGCTTGTATAGTTGCAAAACACCACTTAGGGCAAATTCTGCCATAGGGATACTATATACGCCTCTTGCATTATGTAGACAAATGTCATGTTGTTTTACATAATCTATAGGAATTCTGTCAAATCCGGCACTTGTAAGCTGAATGTATTTTAGATTTTTAAATTCATCTATTGAATGATAGATGAACAAGGCATTACATATTACACCTTCAATTTCTGTTGGTTTACATGGCAATTCATCACACTCATTTTTCATAAACAAAACAGAATGGTTAAGCTTTTTTATCTCGTTAATGCATTCACAAGGATTGGATAACGCTCCTGTTACAAGAAAATTCATATGCATCTCCTATAATTTCTCTTATCCCTATTTAATTAATTCATTAACAACATTACTGTTTTCTTCTTTTTGTAATGTTACGCTTGAATTTGTATTATCAGCATTTGTAACTATCTTAAAAATAGTCATAAAGAATATTTTTATATCAATCCAAAAAGAAATATTTTCAACATACCATACATTTAATTTTATTCTGCTATGCCATTCAACTTCTTTTCTTCCATTCACCTGTGCCCAACCTGAGATTCCAGGTCTTACATCAAACATTTTTAATTGTTCATATGTATATTCATTGTATGGCCATGGATGATATGTAAGTGGTGGGCGAGGACCTATAAAACTCATATCTCCTTTTAGGATATTAATTAATTGTGGCAATTCATCAATACTTGTTGCTCTCAGAATTCTTCCTATCTTTGTAACACGTGTGTCATTTTTTCCCGAATACACGCCTGAGCCTTGCTTTTCTGCACCGACAATCATTGTTCTGAATTTATATATATTAAACACTTTACCCTGATATCCTATTCTTTCCTGCATAAATATTACGGAACCTTTTGATGTTAGTTTGATTAGTATTGATACAATACCCAATAACCACCAAGAAAGCAGCAATGCAATTGATGCCAATGTAATATCTATTAATCTTTTACCAATCTTTTTATACATAATCTCCGGTAATTCTCCTTAAATCATTTATTAACATTTTCTGAATTTTATCAATCTGATGATTTCTTTTTCCACATTCCCATGCCTTATCCCCATATTCTTTTATAATATCGGGATTTTCTATAATCATCTTTAACTTTTCTTCAATTTCTTTTTCAGATGTAGCTGTTATAGCAGCGTCGTTTTTGATAAGATAATCCATCGAGGCAACTTCTTTTGGCCCTACTGCAAAAATACATTTTGCTTGATGAAAATAATCTACAAGTTTTGTAGAAAAAGACATCCTCACCGCCAATTTGCTTTTTAAATCAAAATTTTCAACATGTACTAATATATCTGCTTCCTTCTGAATTTGCAATATTTCATCATATGGAACCGGCTCTTTTATGTTTATGGTATTAGGGTAGTCTAATGCCATTTTCATTTTGACATTCATCGGGGTACTTGTGTAAATATCTAATTCAAAATTTTTTTCATTTGTATTTGTTGAGTTTATTGCTTTCCCAATCAAAGCCAACTGTCTATATCGTTTTGAGCCAATGTTTCCCGCATACACTAATTTTATAGGATTATTAATTTTGTTATAAACATTTGAATTTTCTACAAAACTATTACACTTATACAATAGTCTACAATCTTTATGAAAGCATTTATCATATTCTTTTTTTTGAATTTCTGAAATTACATACAACATTTCACAATTATCTATTACTTTTTTTATTTTTTTTCTTTTTATTAATCTGTCAATCCAATATAATGGTGATAAATTAAACTGTTTTAAAGTATAGTTGTCATCTGATATGTATCCAACCATAGGCACGTTTGCAATTTCCTTTGCTCTTAAGGCGATTTCACTGATATAATTGGAATAATAAATAGGTTGAAAAATTAAATCCGGATTAAAATCCGTAATAAATTTACTGAATTTTTCGCAGTCCCATTTACCAATTTTCCACACTAAATCTCTTATCCAAAAATAAATTTGAAAACGTTGTTTTTTTGCTGTGCTTATAATTTTAGCTTTATTAGGTGTGGGTTCTTTATATATATTTTGCTTATTTTTTATTGCAACGGAATCCCCTTTTTTAAAAAAATTTTTTATGAGTGATTCCTCTGTGATTTGTAGTGTAGTTTTTACAAGAGCATTGTCGCATTCTCCATATGAACAATATATATTCGCAATTTCAACATCATCCATTCCTTCAAAAATATTGGAAAACGAATTACCAAAGCTATTGTTATTGTTCCATGCAGTACTTGATATAACTAATATACGCATAATTATCTCCTTATGTGTTTTACAAAAAATTCCAGAAATTTTATTGCCATATCTATACCAAATATTCTTGTTAGCCACTTAATAACCTTTACTCTATAACAAAAATCATAATTCAAAAGCCATTTTTTCCCTTTTATTTTATGGATAATTTTTTCCTTTTCTGTTGAATCAGGAACTCGTATCAATAATCCACATAGCATAATATAATAGTAAGCAATAAAATCCAATAGCTTAATTTCTATTACTATATTTTTATATTTATCGGAATATTCATCGATGATGTTATATAAATCATTCAGATTTTTTTCATTAATAGTTGAAGTTATACTTCCTTGCCTACCCTGTCGATATACATATACCACATCATCCAAAAATATAATGTTTGGTTCTTTGGAATACAATCTTAGAGCCCATTCCAAATCTTCACAAACAATGCCTTTCTTAAAAAATAACTCATTAATAAGAAAAAAATCTCTTTTTATAACGTACAACCACGCGGCAATGTTCAAGGAATTTTTTTTGATTAAATAATTAATTTTTTCTGCATTTGACGCTATCTTTTTAAATTTTTCATCAAAAAAAGGCGAAACAAAGTCCTGTGTGGTTTTTGTGCTTTCAAAATATTTCTTTCTGTAGTGTGTAATAACATCAGGATAGTGATTAAGATTTATTGAGTCTGTCAGTCGCTGAAAAAAATTCAAATCGTCAATATAATCATCAGAATCAACAAAAAGCAAATAATCTCCTGTTGCACTTTGGACTCCACAATTTCTTGCATCACTTAACCCTCCATTTTCTTTATGAATGACTTTTATACGATCATCTATTAATTCATATTCATCACAAATTTTCCCAGAATTATCAAGCGAACCATCATCCACCAAAATTACCTCTATATTCTTATACGTTTGATTGATTATGCTATCAATACATTGTTTTAAATAATTTTCCACATTATAAATTGGCAAGATAACACTTAACAACATGCTATTTACTCCCTTCTTTTACTATTTTCTATATTTCCCTCATACCAACACCGAAAAACAAAGAAGGCCCACAATTCACTAAATTTATTTTTCTTATGAGATAAATGTTCCTTTATTATTTTGTTTATGGCAACACAATCAAATAAACCCTGTTTTTTTCCATCTATTTGTTTTCCACATAAGATTTTGAACCCAAAAGACTGGCGTTGGACACATTTCTTTTATAAATGAGATTATACTAGCTTTGAGGAAAACACTATTTGTAACACCATCTTTCGAAGTATTACGTGTTGCTGTAACTTTTCTCACCGGCGTATGCTCAAAAAAGCTCCTCACAATATCTTTTTCTGTTAAACAAAATGCCTTGGATATTTTAAAGTCAGGTGAACCAACTGCTTGCCAACTCTATATTGTCCATACCCCTAAAAACATTCAAGAATGTATTTCCTATACTTATATCCTGTCTTATAGGTGACTGAGAAATAAAAAGTATTTTCATACAAATAACCTCATTTAGTATTTATATTGTTTAGTTTAGTTTGATCCAATCCCCTAGTTGCTTTTCCCATTTTTCAGGATGGAATAATTGAAAACCGCCACCATGGAAAAATGTATATTCACCAAAATATATTTGTCCGTCGAGCTCATACAAATCTATTCTTACATGTTTTATTCCTTTAGATAACTTTGCTGCAATCTCTTTCATTTCTTCAAATTTATCAGGTTTTTCTATTGATTTATCTGAATTAGGATGAATATTATATATATCAAGGTGATTAAAATCCATATCATAAAAATCAAACTTACAATCTGCTTCTCTATCCGTTGCCACAAACATTATCTTTGGTTCACCATCAAAACAGAAAAATTTAAAATCCTCTATAGATTTTTCAGGGTTATCTTTATTAACCATCATTTTCTCTATCATTATACATGGTTTTATTCCCTTATATGGGTATTCTCTGCCTGCGTAAAAAAAGTCTCTCTTTAATCTTCTTGTAAAATGTTCTCTTAAATTATTTATATCATTTTGAGTTAATGCATCTTTATCCTTGATAACCTTTGTACTTCCCGAATCATGATTACATTTCATAACAAAGCTATCAGGCAATTTGGAAAAATCAATTTCATCAAATGTTTTATAGTATCCAATAAGCGTAAAAAGATATTTCTCCCCCAATTTTTCTTTTATATGACTTCTTACCGCAAGTTTATCAACCAATTCGCTATATTCTAGATGCCTATCATAAACTTTTAGCCATTGAAGCTTTTCGTTAAAACCCCTTGGATTTTTAAAGTTAATTAATTTACCTGTTGTCGAAAAATAAAACAACCTCAGGTACATTTTATCAGGAAGAAAAGATAAAAAACTCATAACTCCATAACGAAAATTGCTGCTAAATATTTTTCTAAGATCAATCATTTTTAATACTCCAATTTCATGTATGTTTATTAAATTACTCTATAAATTTTTCTTATACCATTCAATCGCAAGTTTAATTCCATCATTAAAACTATAATCCGGGTCATATCCCAAAAGCTCTCTTGCTTTTGAGATATCTGCATTTGAATGCTTAATATCTCCAGCTCTGTCAGGGCCAAAATTTGGCTCAATATCTTTATTTAATGATTTTGTAAGGCCATAATATATGTCTATAAGATACTCTCTGCCACCGTATGCAATATTAAAAGCATTTCCTGCAGCATCGTGAGGTGCAAGACAGGCCTTTAAATTTGCTTCTACAACATTTTCCACATATGTAAAATCTCTTGACTGTTTTCCATCTCCGTTTATAGTAGGCGCCTCATTATTTATGAGTTGTTTAAGGAATTTGGGTATTACAGCAGCGTAAGCACCATCGGGGTCCTGTCTTTTTCCATAAACATTAAAATATCTCATACCATATGTATCAAGGCCATAGAGCTTCGTATAAAGCTTTCCATACTCCTCACATACTCGTTTTGTAAGTGCATATGGTGAAAGTAAATTACCCTCTCTTCCCTCTTTTTTAGGAAGATTTGGCTCATCACCATAAACAGATGAACTTGAAGCATACACAAACTTCTTAACGTTATTCCTCCTTGATGCTTCCATCATATTAAGAGTACCTTTTATGTTTATTTCCTCATACAAAAGAGGAAATTCTATACTTCTTGGAACACTCCCCCATGCAGCCTGATGCAATACATAGTCAACACCTTTTGTTGCCATCAAACATGTATCTAAATCTCTTATGTCACCTTTTATAAACTCATACTTATTATTTTTAATAAGTATGTCAACATTGGCTTGTTTTCCAGTTGATAAATCATCAAGGCAACGCACCTTATAGCCCATATCAAGAAGTGCCTCACAAAGATTTGAGCCTATAAATCCTGCACCGCCTGTTACTAAAAATACACTGTTTTGTGGAAATTTTAAGTGTTTGTAACCCATTTTTTGTTCCTCCGTATTAGAATGGTAAAATTGAATTAAGCGTGTAATAAATATTCAAAAACTTTTTTCTTAGTTTTGTTTCATTAAGATTTACAACACGTATGTTCATATCATAGAGCTCCTTATTAAGATGTTTCTTCATATCCATATGGTGCTTGTCTGAAATTCTATATTCGAGCGGAACCCTTAAAAGCAAATCAAGCAGATCTCTGTTATTATATGGAATGGTTATATCAAAGCATGATTTCATAACACCAATATTAAGTCCACATTTTCCACCATGCATCATTTCCCACACAAAAAAATCAGTTTCGTCATAATTAAAAAGATTATCTTTAAGTTTGGTCGCTGTAAAGTAATTCTTAAAATGTTTATCGGTTTCCCATACCAATTTTCTGTTCATAAAGAAAATTTTGTACAATGATGTGTAATTCCTTGCCGAAAGTGATTTTGGAAATTTTTTTCTGCCAAAATATTTGTATGTATAAGCACGAATTGTTTCGGATATCCATGATTTGATTTCTACATCACATATATCATTTTTTATAAGTGTAATTTTTTTGCGAGCATCACTGTCCTTTGATTCTCCAATCCCCCCCTGATTATAGTCAAAAACTTTTTTGTATATTTCAAAGTTCTGAATATCATGATTAAACTCAGGAATAATATAATCACTGTGTTTAACATTAAATCTTTCACTGATTTCCTTGGCTTTTTGGGCATCAACAGACTCACGATACATGGAAACATAGCTGAAGGTTTCTATTTTGTCATAAACTTTGTTTGCAGCGGCGAACGTCGTATTACTGTCTATACCACCTGTCAGGGAAACCGCAGGCCTATTCCATTTCTTCGTAATAAGAGTAAGTGTATTCTCAAGAATTTTTGAAGCTTCCTCTATTACAGAGTTATATTCTTCTTCTGTTTCGCACATTTTTATTTCTTTGATAGGATAAAAACGTTTGACAACGTATTTTTTATTTGAATATTCTATATAGGTATTTGGTACAACACGCTTTATCTCTTTAAAGCAAGTGATATCGCCTGGAAGATAGTTTCCCATCATATAATGGTACCATTTATAACTAACAAGTTTTGTTACATATTCATCATCTTCCAAATTACACAAGTCACCAATAAGCCGCGTATGCGAAGATATATATACCTTATCATCAACATTTCCATAACACGCGTATTGCATCCCAGAGGCATCCAATACAAATTCTATTTCAGAATCTTTTTTCACCAACCCGAGTATATAAATTCCCGTCAAAGCATTTATCTCCTCAAAATATTGGGGAGTTAAGTATGTTTCCGAGATTTTTTTAAGTATAATATTTTCATCGTATTGCATACTATAAGGATTATATGCATGTCCGATCATAAAGAAAGTTCCACAACTGTTAGTGCAAGTAAAAATATTCACTAATTTGTAAGTAATAAATTTGAAGTTTTCTATTTCCATAACATTCCAATTGTTGTAAAATGGGTAATCACCAGAAACTACTATATTAGAATTTGTTATTAAAAAGCCTTTTTCAAAAAGGTGTTTCTGAATATCAGGTTTATCTTTTAATATTTCTTTTAACATAAGAAAGCACCTCCAATAAATACAGTTAAATCTGTAAAATTATAAATCACAACCTCCAGTAATTATATCCGGCGTTTTCATATTCGCTACGGTTAAGAATTCCTTTTATGTCTACAAGCACTTTTTTACTGTTCTCGTCATTTTTATAGAACTTATTCATATCATCCATGCTAATATCCTTAAACTCGTCATGTGCTACAGCAAGAACAACAGCATCTGCATTTTTTATATCATCAATATTTTCAAACTTTATTCCGTATTCTCTATATGCTTCATCACTGTCTGCAACAGGATCGACAATAACAGGTGTTATTCCGTATTCTGAAAGCTCATCAACGATGTCAATTATTCTTGTATTTCGTGTATCAGGACAGTTTTCTTTAAATGTAAAGCCCAAAATAACCACTTTTGCATGTTTTATACTAACATCTGCTTTTATAAGATTTTTAATTATATTTTCAACAACATATTTACCCATATCATCATTTATTCTTCTTCCCGAAAGAATTATCTGTGAATGATATCCCATCTGTTCTGCACGATATGTAAGATAATATGGATCAACACCAATGCAATGTCCTCCAACAAGTCCAGGAGAAAATTTCATAAAATTCCACTTTGTGCCTGCTGCCTCGAGAACCGATTTTGTGTCTATGTTCATCTTGTTAAATATTATAGAAAGTTCATTCATAAAAGCTATGTTTATATCACGCTGTGAGTTTTCAATAACCTTAGCAGCCTCTGCCACTTTAATGCTCTGAGCTTTATAAACTCCAGCCTTTGCCACAAGCTTATATATATTTGCTACCTCTTCGAGAGTTTCTTCATCCATACCTGAAACAATTTTAATAATAGTTTCAAGTCTATGTACTTTATCGCCAGGATTTATTCTTTCTGGTGAATATCCAACCTTGAAGTCCTCTCCGCATTTCAAACCACTTTCCTTTTCAAGAATAGGTACACAAACTTCTTCTGTTACTCCAGGGTAAACAGTAGATTCGTATACTACTATCGAGCCCTTAACAAGATTTCTTCCCACAATTCGGCTGGCAGCTTCAATAGGTCTTAAATCAGGTGTGTGGTCTGCATTAACAGGAGTAGGAACTGCAACAATATGAAACTTTGCTTCTTTTAGTTTTGTTTCATTATCAGTAAACTCTACAGTAGTGTTTTTTATAACTTCATCACCCACTTCTTTGGTTGGGTCACTACCATTTTTATACATTTCTATTTTAGCTTCGTTTAAGTCAAAGCCAATAACATCCACCTGATTAGCAAATGCAACTGCAATCGGCATTCCAACATATCCCAAGCCAACAAGTGAAATTTTCTCTTCTCTTTTTAAAATCTTATCATATAAGCTCATATTTATTTTCCTCTACTTTCATAATATTTAAAAGATTATTATTAACTTTTTCAACATCAAACTTTTCCTTACAATACTCTAAACTTTTCTGTCCCATCTCCGTAATTATGTTAGGATTGTCTATAAAGTATAACATTTTTTTATACAAAGAATCAACATCCTTTGCTTTTACTAAAAATCCATTTTCCCCATCTATTACAGTTTCTCTACAACCAGGTGCATCCGTTGTTATAATGGGACGTTTTGTTGCCATTGCCTCTAAAACAGTTCTTGGCGTTCCTTCCCTGTATGACGGCAACACATATACACTGCATTTTTTATAAAATCCTCTTACATCTGGAGTTTCTCCGTAATATTCAATAATACCATTATCTATGTACGGTTGTAATTCTTCTCTGCTTATTGAATCCTGAATATTCTCGCAAGCTCCCAACAATATAAAAACAACCTCAGGATGAATTTCTTTGACTTTTTTTGCTGCCTCAAGGTACTCCCTGATTCCTTTACTAAACATCACTCTTGATAACATAAAAAATGTTGTTTTTTCCGGAAGTTGTGCCGGAGAAAATCGTTCCATATTAACTCCCGAACCATTAACAATGCTGCATTTTTCTTTTTTTACAAGTTTGTTTTTAACAAACTCGTCCAAATCATCACTATTTTGAAAAATAACATTGTTTGAACAAGCTAGTCCCAGCTTGTACAAAAAGTTAACTATAATCTTTACTAGTTTTGCTTTTTTTGTTTTCGATATAAAAACATATCCTGCCCCTGTAATCATTGAGTTAATGTTTTTTACTCCTGCAATTTTTGCAGCAATAGAACCATAAACAACAGGTTTAATTGTATATCCGAGCACTACATCAGGCTTATGGATTTTAAAGAACCTAAATAATCTAAAAAAATAAATCAAATCTGATGCAACATTGACACCATTTTTTTTCATTGGAATTTCTACAAAATCAACACCCAGATTAATAACATTTTCAACGTCAATTTTATTAGGTCCTGTTGCTATAACAGTATGCTTGCGTCGTATAATTTCCCGTATAAGATCGCCTCTAAAATTATACGTGGTTCTGTTTTTAGGAGATATTATTGCTATCTTCACGAAACTACCCTTTCTTTATACAATAATCCATCTTTTATTGTATCATTTCTTTAATAAAATGTCAATAGATTTTCCTGTATGTTTTTAACTATTTTTGTGTTATTTTACAAGAAAAACCGACATATCTGCCAACTATATTAAAACTCTTAAATTTAAGCAAAATATTGCAAATAAAGCATCTTTATTTATACATATTTCTATGTTTTAGCTATTGAATATTGGGATAAACCGTGATATAATATTATAAATGTGCATTTTACACACATCAACATATTTAAATGAGGATTTATAATGATTAAAAATAATAATATATGGAAAATATGTATTGCCTCAATACTATTACTCGTGTTATGGACATTTGTCTGCATTAACACCTCCCTTTTTATTGATGGCAAAACCTTTTTAACATTTGAATATATACTGTGTTACGTAATGACAGTTGCTACGTGGTTTATAATATCATTCAGATTTAAGTTTTCAAAGTCGTTCGGATATTTTATCTCATGGCTTATATTTGCACTCACACCATTTGTGTGTATGCAGATATCAATGATATTTTTCCCTGACATCAACTATTCCACCGGTATATATATGGTTAATGTGCTTATTTATGCAGGTATATTGTTCTTCATCTTTGCACTTACTCAAAGTACACGTTGGGCATCATTAAGCACAGTAATTGTATCATACGCATTTAACATCATAAGCCATCTTGTAGGACTGTTTAGGGGTACACCCTTTATACCGGGGGATTTATTCGCAGTAGGCACAGCAATCGGTGTTGCAAAGCAATATGAATTTGAAATCAGCATCACAATAATTTTTGCAACTATCCTTGCAATATTCTTTATTGTAACTGCCTTTAAATTCCCGTTAAAGCTCAATTTTAAGTTTAAACATATTATTTATCCCGCAAGCGGATTGCTTGCTTCGATAATTATTTTCACATCATTGGGCATGTATGACATTTCGTCGCTTAATCTGGATTTATTCGACCAGGAAAGAACAAACAAAACCTACGGAATGACATACAACTTCTATATAAACATACGACGTATGGCACTGCAAAAGCCCAATGATTACAATTCTGATGAATTGCAGGAAATATTAGACAGCACTCCTAAAAGCCGGGGCGAGGATTTACCTAACGTTCTTGTTATTATGAACGAAAGCTTAAGTGATTTAAGTGTTGTTGGCGATTTTGAAACAAGCACCCCCTATATGCCCTACATCAACAGCTTAAAAAAAGATACTGTAAGAGGCGAAATTCTCGTTTCGCCCTTTGGCGGATATACATGTAACAGCGAATTTGAATTCTTATCGGGTGCAACTATGGGACTTCTCCCTCAGGGCAGTGCACCATACCTGCAGTATGTAACAAAACCACTGCCATATTCAATGCCATCTCACCTGAAATCTTTAGGTTACAAAACGGTTGCATTTCACCCATATTACGCACGCGGCTGGAACAGAGAAAAGGTATACGGTCTTATGGGTTTTGACGATTTTATAAGTATTGAAAACACAGACAAATACACTGATAGCATTAAAACAATCAGAGGCTATACAAGCGATAAAACATCATATGATGTTGTTAAAAATCTTTTTGACATTAAAAAAGAAAACGAAAAACTGTTTTTGTTTAATATAACAATGCAAAACCATGGCGGATACACTCATGGCGACTACAGAAGCACCGTTAAGCTTAAGGGAATGAGTAAGCCATACCCCGCCACAGAACAATATTTGACCCTTGTTAAGGAAAGCGACAATGCTTTTAAGGACTTAATCAGTCATTTCTCAAAATATGACGAAAAGATTATTATATTGATGTTCGGCGACCACATGCCCGCAATAGAACAGGAATTCTACGAGGAATTAAAAGGAAAACCACTTGGTGAATGGAGCGGCGAAGAGCTTGCATCACGCCACAGGATTCCGTTTATTATCTGGACAAATTACGATATAGAGGAAAAGGATAATATAAAAACAAGTACAAACTATCTTCAAAATTATTTATATGATGTTGCGAAAATCCCCAAGAACGGGTTTAATGTGTTTTTAGATAATCAGATGAAAAATGTTGTACAGATAAATTCTATGGGTTATTACAACGCCAACGGCGAATGGTTCAACATAAACAAGCAGAGCCAGGAATTAAGCACATACTCGGCAATAGAGTATTATATGCTTACCGGCAAGTAAAGTTTTGGAATGAGGTATAAAAATGAGCGCTATATTAGTTTGGATAGCTGCATATATATGTCTGTTTTTTATAATGTGGACATGTTGTATCAGCAATAAAATGAATTTAAGCAAACAAAGTAGTTCATCACACACATCTTTAATTATATTTTTGGCAATATCACTTATATTACGAATTGCTCTGGCGATTTCCTACAGAGGTCATAACAATGATATGTCATGCTTTGAGGGTTGGTCAGCACGTATATTCAACGAAGGCTTATCTTCATTTTATAAGGGAGATTCCTTTAACGACTACCCACCCGGATACATGTATATCTTATATGTTATCGGAGCCATACGAAACATATTTAACCCAACCGGCGGTATTATGTGGCTGATTGTAAAGCTTCCCGCAATTATATTTGACATTCTCTCAGGACTATTGATATATAAAATTGCCACAGAACAAAAGCTTTCCAATGGTGTAAGCACTGCAATAGCTACACTGTACCTGTTTAATCCATCTGTAATTTTAAACAGTTCACTTTGGGGACAGGTCGACTGCGTATATACGTTTTTTGTATTGCTGATGCTTTATATGCTTACACAAAGACGCCTTATACAGTCATATTTTATCTTTGCAATATGTATCTTTATAAAACCGCAGGCATTTATGTTCTTTCCTCTTGTTGTGTTTGCGATAATAGAAAATGTATTTTTAAACGGTTTTGACAAGAAAATATTTACAAAGAATCTTCTGTATGGTGTATGTGCAATACTTATGTTATTTGTATTATCCGCACCGTTTGGAATAACAAGTGTTATAGAACAGTATATTTCAACACTTTCATCATACCCGTATATAACAGTTAATGCATTTAATTTATGGGGAGCATTTGGATTTAACTGGGATTCAATTACACCTGCCACAAGCGTTTTTGCATATATATCGCTCTTCTTTATTGTAGCGTATTGTGCGTACATTTTCTTTAAAACAAAAAAAGAATCAAAATATTATTATATAGGTGCATTGCTTTCGTTTATGACATTTATGCTTTCCACAAAAATGCATGAACGTTATGCATTCCCCACCATGATACTTATGCTTTGTGCCCTCATATTAAACAAGGACATAAAAAGCTACTGTTTATATATTGCACTTACGATTTCACAGTTCTTTAACACCGCATGGGTTTTGTTTATTTATCAGAAGGACATAAACTTATACTTCAAATCACCTACTGTTCTTGTATGGTCATGGATAAACATTATACTTCTTTTTGCAGTTATACTGTTTACACAAAAGTATTATGTAAAGCACAACCCATTCACCATTGATAATTTACCAAAGCAAAAAAGAAAAAAGAACACAGTTCCTCCAAAAAAGGATAAAATCGTAACTTTTAAGAGAAGTGTTAAATTTGAACGATTAGGAAAATACGATTATATAGCCATGCTTGTGATTGTTATATTGTATTCGTTTATAGCGTTCTATAACCTTGGCAATACAAAATCACCTCAAACATATATAGATGCTGGCAACAATAACACCTTAACAATAAATCTTGGAGAAGTAAAAGATATTTCAAAAATAGAAATGTTTTTGGGTACTCCCAACATCAACCAGACCAACACTCTGTATATAGCTTATCTTGACTCGAACAAAAACGTCATATCCAACCAGACAATAACCGATGCTGCGGTGTTTACCCACACAACAATAGACACAGACAAGAGAGGACAATATATTACTCTTTCTTCCAAGTCCGAAAATTTGAGGATTATGGAGTTATATATTTCAGATGCAAATTCGGTTTTAATAACTCCGCAAAATAACACAGATGCTTCCATTGCAAATCTGTTTGATGAACAGGAGCTTCACCCACAGAGGTACAGCCACCGAAACAGTATGTATTTTGATGAAATATACCACGCACGTACAGCATATGAGTTCATACACGGTCTTGATGTATATGAATGGACACATCCCCCGCTTGGAAAGGTACTTATTGCAGCAGGCGTAAAATTGTTTGGGATGACACCGTTTGGCTGGCGATTTATCGGTACACTGATTGGCGTGTTTATGATACCGATTATTTATATATTTGCACGCAGAATGTTTAAATACAAATGGCTTGCAACAGTTACATGCTTAATATTTACTTTTGACTTTATGCACTTTACGCAAACAAGAATTTCAACTATAGATGTGTACGTTACATTCTTTATAATGCTTATGTATCTGTTTATGTTTAAGTATTATTCTATGAGTTTTTACGATACACCATTAAAAAAGACTCTTGTACCTCTTGGACTTTGCGGAATATGCATGGGACTTGGTATAGCATGTAAGTGGACAGGAATATATGCAGGCATGGGACTTGCTGTTATATTCTTTATAACACTGTATAACAGATACAAAGAATACACCTACGCTATGCAAAACCCAAATAGTGAAACAGACGGAGTAAAACATAATGATATAATATCAGCCTTTAAGAGAAATACATCAATAACCATTATATTCTGTTGTGTATTCTTTATAATTATACCGTTGTTGATATATGCGCTATCGTATATACCATACCTGAACACTCCGGGTACAAACGGAATAAAAACAATAATAGATAACCAATCAGCCATGTTTACCTATCATGCTGATACAGTTGTCGAAACAACACATCCATTCTCTTCGAGGTGGTATGAATGGCTTATAATAAAACGACCCGTGTGGTTCTACTCAGGCACTGTATCTGGCACTATAAAAGAGGGAATAAGCACATTTGGAAACCCTGCAGTATGGTGGATTGGTATAGTAGCATTCGTTTATATGGTGTATATCTCCATACTAAAAAAAGACAAAATTTCGTTGTTCCTTGTTATTTCGTATCTTGCACAATTAGTTTCATGGATTCCTGTAACAAGAACGACGTATATATATCACTACTTCCCGTCCGTGCCATTTGTGGCAATGATGATTGGCTATTCTATTTTTAGCTTATATAATAACACAAACTCAGTAAAATCAAAGATGAATTATAAAATTTCATCATTTGCATATGTCGGCATTGTTATTGCATTGTTTGTAATGTTTTACCCGGTATTATCGGGTCAACCCTGCAGTGTCGATTACGTTAATACATTTTTAAAATGGTTTGATTCATGGATACTGATTTAAAAGAAAGGATGATAAAATTATGAGAACAATAAAAGCAGAGGAAATAACAAAAAAGGTACGCGATATGTGCATAGAGGCAACATGCCACATAACACCAGATATAAAATGTGCACTCGAGAACAGTCTTAAGAGTGAAAAATCAGAGGTTTCTAAAGGAGTTATAGAAAATCTCCTAAAAAATGCCGAGATTGCTCACAAGAAAGAAGTTCCTATCTGTCAGGATACAGGAATGGCAGTATTCTTTGTTGAAATCGGAAACGAAGTTACCATCGAGGGTGATACAATAACAGAGGCAATTAACAAAGGCGTTTCACAAGGCTATACCGAGGGATATTTAAGAAAGTCTGTTGTAGCAGACCCTCTTGAAAGAATAAATACAAAAGATAACACTCCCGCAGTTATACACTATGATTTCGTAAAGGGTGATAAAGTTAAAATAACTTTTGCACCAAAGGGCTTTGGCAGCGAAAACAAGAGTGCACTTAAAATGCTCAACCCATCCGACGGTCTTGACGGAGTAGTTGACTTTGTAATAGAGACAGTAAGAAAAGCAGGTGCCAATCCATGTCCGCCAATGGTTATAGGTGTAGGTATTGGCGGCACAATGGATAAATGTGCAGTACTTGCTAAAAAAGCGCTTACACGTGAGGTCGACTCACAAAACGAAAAACCATTCTATGCAGAGCTTGAAAAAACACTCTTAGAGAAAATAAATAAGCTTGGCATTGGTCCTCAGGGAATGGGCGGTACAACAACTGCTTTAGGTGTAAATATAGAAGTATATCCCACACATATTGCAGGCTTACCTGTTGCAGTTAATGTAAATTGCCACGCAACACGACACGCAGTTGAAGTAATATAACCAACAAAAAACTTCCCCTATGGGAAGTTTTTTATTATCTTATAAAATTTGTTCTGTCTGCTTTTGAGTTTTGAGGTATCTCTATTCCGCTTTTCTTACCCGACTCAATACATTTTAAAAGCCATGCCATGTTTCTTGCACCGTTTCTCATAGTTTGCATGCCCTCTAAGTCTTGCTTTACTTCCTCAGGCATATTACCATGAACAACATTCCAGTATGTTGACGAAACTATCGGCATTTGATTAAATGAGCAATGCTTTAGCACCGCATCAAGTGAGGCTGTTGTACCTGCACGTCTTGCAGAGGCTATTGCCATTGCAGGCTTATGTGCAAAGTGCTTTGAGCCTGAATAGAACGCACGGTCAAGCAAGGAGAGTATTCTTCCGCTTGGATGTGCATAGTAAACGGGTGTACCAAATACAAACGCGTCAGCTTCTTTTGCCTTTTGCACAACTTCGTTTACGATATCATCATCAAATGTGCATTTTCCAAGCTTAACACACGATTTACAACCAATGCAATCACGAATAGGGTCTGCACCAAGACTTACTATTTCGGTGTCTATTCCCTCTTCCTTAAAAACTGTGCACATTTCGTGAAGTGCAGTATATGTACAGCCCTCCCGGCTACTTCCATTTATAAGCAATACTTTCATATAAACATACAACCTTTCTTATAAATATTCTTTTACAAGTTTGGCTCTTACATATCCCCTACTTGTATCTGTCGACTCAATATAAAATCCTCTTCCATAATAGAATCTTATAAGGTCTTTTACTTTAGAGCCTGTATGTAAGTATATTCTCTTAACACCCTTTTTAATCATAATTTTATCGACAAGATTCATTATCGACTTACCTATTCCATTATTCTGATTGGAGGTACGTACTCCAAACCTTGTAAGGTAAGCAGTGTTGTCAGGCAGAATTTCGACACGTACACTACCAACATACTGTCCGTCATCAAGTGCAACAAGCACAATTTTTGTATTTATATCCTGCTTTACATCGCTGTATGTTTCCTTTAAGGCGTCAAGCTGGTCTACACCCGACATCTCTTTATACTTCAAAAATGCCTCTCGCGTCATATCCATTATTGCGGGTATATCATCATAATTTGCAAGACGTATCTGAAAAAGCGATTCGTAATCTACTACCATTTACATCACCTTTAGCCCATAAGTGTTGCCATTACAGCCTTTTGTGCATGAAGACGGTTTTCCGCCTCATCAAATATTACACTGTGAGGTCCGTCTATAATTTCCTCGGTTACCTCAAAGCCTCGGTATGCCGGTAAGCAATGCATAAATATTGCATCATCATCCGCATGTTTCCATAGCTTTTCATTTACCTGGTAATCGCCGAATACTTTTACCTTCTCTGCCTTTTCGCTTTCCTGACCCATAGATACCCATGTATCTGTATAAACAACATCAGCATTTTTTATAGCCTCTATAGGGTCTTGTGTGATTATTAAGTTCTTACCGCTCTTTTTAAAGTCTGCTTTTGCATTTTCTACAACCTCAGCGTCGCATTGGTATTGAGCCGGTGTTGCAATAGCACAGTCAAGACCTGCCTTTGCACAACCGTACATTATTGAGTGCGCCATATTATTACCATCGCCTATATATGCAAATTTTAAGCCCTCAAGTTTACCTTTATGCTCGTATGTTGTCATAAGGTCTGCAAGCACCTGACATGGATGTAACAAGTCTGTAAGCGCGTTAATTACAGGAATTGAAGCTTCCTCTGCAAGCTCTATAACATCAGAGTGTGCATATGTTCTTATCATAATACCATCAAGATATCTCTCTAATACCTTTGCAGTATCGTGGATTGTTTCGCCTCTGCCAAGCTGAATATCATTTGAAGATAAAAACAAAGGATATCCGCCAAGCTGAGTCATTCCCACCTCGAAAGAGACTCTTGTTCTTGTTGATGATTTTGTAAAAATCATACCAAGTGTTTTACCCTTAAGTATCGGGTGCGGTATATTATTTTTTTGCTCATTTTTAAGCTTTATTCCAAGCTCAAGTAAATTTTTAATTTCATCAGAGGTTAAATCGTGTAAGCTGATTAAGTCTTTCATATCTGTCTTTCCTTTCTTATATATGTTTTTTAATTGCAGTTGCAAGTGTACTTATAAATAAGTTTGCGTCATTCTTAGTAATTATTAAAGGCGGTGCAATTCTTATTGTGTTGCCTCCGCAAAGACTTGTTAAAAATCCGTTATCAAACAGTTCATTAAATACATCTTTTGCAATTTCTTGTTTTAATTCTACACCAATAAGTAATCCCGCAACACGTACATCAACTACAAGCTCGTTATATTTTTCCTTTAGTTCGCCAAGCTTTTCTTTAAAATGCTCACCTACATTTTTAGCATTCTCAATAAGCTTTTCTTTTTTTATTATATCCAACACAGCCAGACCTGCTGCAGTTGCAAACGGATTTCCGCCAAATGTTGTACCATGGTCGCCCGGCGAGAATGCAGATGCTATCTCCTCCCTGGCACATACTGCACCTATCGGAATACCATTGCCGAGTGCTTTAGCACATGTAAAGATATCCGGCTCGACCCCGTACATCTGGTGGGCAAACATATATCCCGTTCTGCCTATACCTGTTTGTACCTCGTCAAAAATAAGTATTATTCCTCTTTTTGTACAAAGCTCTCTTAACTCTTTAACATACTCCTCCGACATTGGTCTTACACCGCTTTCGCCCTGTATAAGCTCAATCATAATAGCAGCGGTTTTTGGTGTTATTGCCTCTTTTATTGCATTTATGTTATTTGGCTCAACCTGTTTTATACCAGGTAGCAACGGATAGTATGGTTTTTGATACTTTTCCTGACCCGTTGCTGCAACAGTCGCAAGCGTTCTGCCATGGAAGGATTTATCAAGAGTTATTATTTCGTACTTTTCTAAATTCTTTTTATAAAAATATATTTTAGCTAACTTCATTGCGCCTTCATTTGCCTCAGCACCGCTGTTTGCAAAAAACGCTCTGTCGGCACAACTGTTTTCTACAAGCATTTGAGCAAGCTTTGCCTGATTTTCTATGTAATACAAGCTTGATGTATGAATTAACTTATCAAGCTGATTTTTTAGTGCTTCGATAAATTGAGGATGTGAATGTCCCAAAGCATTAACTGCAATTCCGCCCAGGAAGTCATAATATTCTTTACCCTCATTTGAAATCAACTTCATACCCTCGCCGCGTTCAAACGAAACATTTAGTCGGTCGCCAAAGGTATTCATATAATATTGTTTATCTAATTCTCTTATTTTATCTGTAGTCATAAAGTATTACCCCCGCTAAAATATACTATTATTATAAACCTTTTTGCATAAAAATGCAAGTCTTTTTCCAAAATAATTTAAAATTTTAGAAAAAGACTGTTGTTTTATGAATATTTTTACGCTTTTAGTGAATATTATTCACTTTGTGAAAGCTTTGCGGCCTGGTCGGCAGTTATTAAAGCATCTATAAGCTCATCCATATTTCCGTCCAGAACCTGTTCAAGCTTATATAGTGTAAGGTTGATTCTGTGGTCTGTAACTCTCCCCTGAGGGAAGTTATATGTTCGTATTCTTTCACTTCTGTCCCCCGAGCCTACCTGCATTTTTCGCTCGTCGGCAATTTCCTTGTGTCTTTGCGCTTCCATTTCGTCATAAATTCTTGACCTTAGGATTTTCATTGCCTTATCCTTATTTTTGTGTTGGGATTTTTCATCCTGACACGAAACAACAATACCCGTAGGAAGATGTGTTATACGTACCGCCGAGTCAGTTGTGTTTACACACTGTCCGCCCGGACCGCCTGCACGGAACACGTCTATTCTTAAATCGTTCTGATTTATTTCAACCTCGACTTCCTCAACCTCCGGTAACACCGCAACAGTTACCGCAGATGTGTGAATACGTCCGCCACTTTCAGTTTCGGGTACACGTTGCACTCTGTGCACTCCGCTCTCAAACTTAAATTTTGAGTATGCGCCCTGTCCCTCTATGGAGAATGATATTTCCTTGTAACCGCCGATGTCTGTTGGGTTTGAGTTTAGAATATCGAGTTTCCAGCGCTTTGTTTCGGCATACATCGAGTACATTCTCATTAAATCTGCAGCAAAGAGTGCAGCCTCATCACCGCCTGTACCGCCTCTTATTTCCACAATAACATTCTTTTCATCATTAGGGTCTTTTGGAAGAAGAAGAATTTTTAGCTCCTCAGAAACTACCTTTATTTTTTCTTCCGCCTCGCTAAGCTCTTGCTTTATCATTTCCTCGAATTCTTTTTCCTGACCCATTTCGAGCATTTCTTTATCATCAGCAATAGTTTGTTTTGCCTCTTTATATTCTTTATATTTACTTACAATCGGAGTAAGGTCAGAGTGCTCCTTACAGAATTTACGCCACGACTCTTGGTCTGCTATTACTTCGGGGTCGCTTATTTTTTCCGAAACAAATGCAAATCTTTCCTCTAATGCTTCTAATTTATCAAACATTTATTTTTCCTCTTTCTTAAAAATCACTATATTATATTTTATTATAAATTATACCTTATGTCAATAAGCAATACAACTTTTTATTATATATTTCTTGATTATTACCAAAACCTGTGATATAATTTGGGTGGTGATGATAATGAGATTGGATAAATATCTTGCAAATTGCGGAAAAGGTACAAGAAGTGATGTAAAAAAGCTCATAAAAAGCGGTGTTGTAACCATAAATGGCACTGTTGTAAAAAAGAGCGATGAAAACGTAAAAGATAACGATATTGTTTGTGTAAGCGGTGAGGAGATTAAATACCGCGAATTTGTATATTTAATGCTAAATAAGCCGCAAGACTATGTAAGTGCAACAGATGACAAAGAGCATAAAACTGTAATAGATTTAATCGGAGAAGAATACGCACATTTTAATCTGTTCCCCGTTGGCAGACTTGATATTGATACAGAGGGTCTTTTGCTTTTAACAAATGACGGTGCATTTGCTCACTCTGTTACTTCTCCAAAAAAAGAAGTGTATAAAACATATTTTGCCATTCTTGATAAAGATGCGCAAAGTGAGGACATTGAGGCATTCAAAAACGGAATGGAATTCAAAGATTTTACCGCAAAAAGCGCCATTTTAGAAATCAGTAATAAACCAAACGAGGTTTATATTAAAATATATGAGGGCAAGTTCCACCAGGTAAAGAGAATGTGCGAGCGTGTGGGTAAAACAGTTACGTATTTAAAGCGCGTTGCAATAGGCAATTTAGCGCTCGATAATGCTCTTGAAGTTGGTGAATATAGAGAACTTAAAGATGACGAGATGAAAATGATATTGGGATAATTGCGGGACGTCGAGGACGCCGTCCCCTACGATATTTCTCAACAAATTTCGGCACGTCGGTTGAACAAATTCCATTGTAAATTGTTTGTAGGGTTCGGCATCCCCGACGAACCGACAATAAAAGACCAAACGATTATTAGTCGTTTGGTCTTTTTTAACGCCTTTTTTATTTTGCTGCTTTAATTGCGTCCTTTAATTCTACATTACCTGTGTACAGAGCGCGTCCTACAATAACACCCTCAACACCTGTATCGGCAAGTGATTTTATATGTTCTATACTTCCTATACCGCCTGATGCTATTATATCGGCATCAACTGCCGCTGCCATTTCGCGCATTGCCTCAACATTTGGGCCTGCAAGTGTGCCATCTGTTGAGATATCGGTATAAACTATTGTTTTTACACCCATATCCACCATCATTTTTGCAAATTCAATGGCAGTAAAGTCGCTTGTTTTTTCCCAGCCCTCAACTGCAACCATTCCGTCTTTTGCATCTATGCCTATTACTATTTTATCGCCATATTTTTCAACTGCTTCTTTAATAAATTCAGGATTTGAAACTGCTTTTGTACCAATTATTACTCGGTTAATACCATACGAAAGCTTAGTTTTAATATCCTCCATGGTACGTATTCCGCCGCCAGTCTGTACAGGTACGGATACACTCTCACAGATTTCCTTTATTTTTTGTGCATTTGCTCCGTTACCTTTTAGTGCTCCGTCAAGGTCTACAACGTGTATAAACTCGCCGCCTTGCTCCTCCCACTTTTTTGCCATCTCGGCAGGATTTTTGCCATATACTGTAACATCAGAAAATCTGCCTTGCAAAAGTCTTACGCAGTTTCCGTCTTTAATGTCTATTGCGGGATATATTCTCATTTTTATAGTTTTCCTTTCATATTCTTATGTATCAAACTCAGTTTAATAGAAAAATTGTTCAGACTGCCGTTTGAAAAAGCGACGGCGTATGCAGATACTCCGAGCTTTTGAAAATGGTAAGGTGGGCAATTTTACCTTTTAAACCCTTTTACTATTTTCATTATTCGTTCTTTCTCCATCTTCATAGAAACTCTGTTTACAACCAGTCTTGCACTAAGAGGACAAATTTCCTCCAAAACATCAAGCCCGTTTTCTCTTAGTGTTTTGCCTGTTTCTACAATATCCACTATAACATGAGAAAGTCCAACAAGCGGAGCAAGCTCAACCGAACCGTTAAGCTTTATAATCTCAACTGTCATACCCTTTTCTTCTCTAAAAAACTTATCGGCGATACCTGTGTATTTTGATGCAACTCTTAAATTTGTTATTTTATCATATTCACCCATAAGCTCCACAGGTCCGCAGACACACATACTACACTTACCAAAGCCTAAATCCACCATTTCGTAGAGCTTTCTGTTTTCTTCTAAGATAGTATCCTTACCTACTATACCTATATCTGCTGCACCATGCTCAACATATGTAGGAACATCCGACGCCTTTACAAGAATAAACTTTACCTTATTTACCTCGTCGGTAAAGATAAGCTTTCTTGTCTTTTCTTTCATTTGTGAGCAATCCATACCCAGATTTATAAATGTATCCATTGCAAGCTCCGCAAGTCTGCCTTTTGCAAGTGCTACTGTAAGATATTTCATTCCCCAATCTCCTATTCTGTAACTACTTCTGTTTCTTCACCGGTTAAGATATCATATACTGTAACCTTACCGTCATTAAACACTCTTATAACCTGAGTTACATACCCTGTTTTTTGGCATAACTCTTTTGCATATTCTATGGCATCATCATAATTACCGTCCCCTATATACATCTGACTGTAATATATTCCGTCATTCTGAAGCCTTTCCATTACATCAAGTGCTTTTTTATCAGCACCCTTTTCTGCAAAAACAAGTGCGCCCTCATCTGTATACTCACCATCTATAACAGATAAAAGTCTGTCTATACCTATAGCAACTCCTACAGCACCCTTTGGTACACCAAAATTCTGCATCATTTTATCGTATCTGCCGCCTGCAAATACAGGGAAACCAATTCCGCCCGTATAGCCTTTAAAGATTGAGCCGGTATAGTAGTCTATACTTTGCAACATTCCAAGGTCAATAGAAATATACTCCTCCAAACCATAGTCAGCAATATAATCATATATTGCCATAAGATTTTCAAGTGCAGCCTTTGATTTTGCGTTAAGGCCATCAACCATAGCTCTTTCTATAACCTCACGTCCGCCAAACATATACGGAAGTTCAATAAGAAGTGATTTTATATCCTCACTCATATCAAGCTTGTCGGTTATCTCCTGTATACCAACACAGTCTTTAGCGTCTATTCTCTCGCGAAGCAACGACATTTCTCTTTCACACAAGCCTGAGTGTTCTGCAAGACCGTTAAAAAATGCAACCTGTCCTACCTCTACATCTAACTGTTTTATTCCCATAGCCAACATTGCCTTTATAGCAGTTACTATTACCTCTGCATCTGCCTTTGGTGAATATGAGCCTATAAGCTCAATTCCGCTCTGGGTAAACTCACGTTGACTTGCGTTATGGTCTCTTTCAAGACGATATACGTTTCCGTTATACATATATCTTTGTACAAAATCATCATTTACCTTAGTAGCCGCCATTCTTGCTATTGAATTTGTAAAATCAGGACGAAGTGCTAAAAGGCTTCCCTTTTCGTCGAAAAACCTAAACATTTTATCCTGCGAAAACGAACCATCTTCACCAACATAGCAATCGTAATATTCGAAGGTGGGTACCTGCACCTCTCTGTATCCGTATGTTCTGAAAACTTCTAATATTGTTTCTTCTGTTATTCTCTTTTTTTCACATTCTGCCGGCAGTATATCATTAACTCCGGTAGGTGTATGTAATTTTAGCTGCGACATATACCTACTCACCTTTCTTTGTTTGTTCTCTTACTAAAATTTGTTTTGTTTTTAGAATTGCAATAGCTGTTTTGCAATCGTGAATTTCGTTATTCATAACCATATTATAGAGTTCATCAATACTATATTCTTCAACATTTAAAAATTCACCGTCATCAAGATTCTGACCAACCCATTTTAAACCTCTTGCGAGGTAGATATGCAGTTTTTCTTCACAATAGCCTGGTGTGGCATAATATCCGCCAAGATATTCAAACTCCTCTGCCTCATAGCCTGTTTCTTCTGTAAGCTCACGTTTTCCGCACTCAAGCGGGTCCTCGCCATACTCTAACTTGCCTGCCGGAATTTCCAACATCATACATTTTGCGGCAATCCGATACTGCCTTACCATAGGCACTTTATTTTCGTCAGTTAAGGCTATAACACCTACACCTCCGCCATGCGCAATAATCTCACGCGTAGCTTTGCTGCCATCAGGCAATAAAATGTCATCGACTCTCAGTTTTATTATGTTACCGTCAAAAATGTGTTTTGTGCCAATAACCTTTTCTTCGAAATCCATATTCCTCTCCTAAAATACAAACTTTTCTATTGCCGGGCTAACACCAAGCATTTTCTTTAAATTATCATAATCTGCCCTTGAATGTAGGTTGGGTTTACCCGTATATGTTGCACGTATCATAATATTTTTTGGTGTCTCTAATGGTGATATATACTCAACCATGGAAACTTCATAACCAACACTTTCAAGATACGATGCTCTAATTGCGTCAGTAAGTGTATCGGCAAGTCTTGCCTTTAGAATACCATGCTTTGTTATAGCACGAAAAGGCTCATATGAATACTGACCTAAAATATCCTTATGACAGCATGGTACACATACTATTGCCCTTGACTTTGAACGAATACCAAGACCTATTGCCATATCGGTTGCAGTATCGCACGCATGGAGTGATATTACAAGGTCAATTTTTCTTTGCGGCATATATTCTCTTAAATCTGCCTTTATAAACTCCATATTGGAATAACCTAAATTTTTAGCAATTTTCTTCGACGCCTCAATTACGGTATCGCTGTAATCAACACCAATAAAATAGCATTTCTTTTTTAAAATCTCACGAAGATAGAAGTTTAAAACAAAAGATAAATAGCTTTTTCCGCATGCAGCATCCATAACAACTATTTCATCCTTATCGCCCATTTCCTTTATAATTCCCTGGACTAACTCTACAAAATAGTCTATTTGATTATACTTACGTATCTTATCGTTCTTTATTTTGCCATTTTGCGCAAGAATACCTATTTCCAAAAGCAAGTCCTTTGCAAGTGCAGGGTTTACCATATACTCTCTTTTTGTTTGTACAACGCTTGTTTTATCAACTGTATCGGTAACGTCCTCATGCTTCATAGCAACACGTTTATCAGTCGCCTCAATAACTATTGCAGCACCACGCTCTTTGTATTCAACACGCGCCTCGTCGTACTTGGGGCTTTCTTCTTTGACAAATGATATAACATCCTGTGCTGATACTGTCCTTTTAACAGCCTGAAAATTAAGTGTTAAATTTTCTTCAAATGCTATGTATGCCTTAAATGTTTTTGTACCCGATTTATATATAATGGTTATATCCTTAAAAAAATCTTTATTTTCTTCCATTCTGGATACAAGTCCGGTAAAAAACAATTCTAATTTTGATACTGTCTTTTTATTCATAGTTCTAATTCCACAACTCGTTTTGTAGGCTCGTATTGACGATACTTAACTCCTACCATATCGAACATTCTTTTTGACGCGGCAGTAGTAAAATCATTCGCATATTTATCGCTATGATATATTACCTCTCTTATTCCGCTTTGTATAATTGCCTTTGCACATTCATTACAGGGGAAAAGTGTAACATACACCCTTGCACCGTTAAGGCTTCCCACAGGTGCATTTAATATTGCATTGAGCTCTGCATGACATACGTATACATACTTGGTGTTTAAAGGGTCTCCCTCTCTTTCCCATGGCATATTATCATCATCGCAGCCTGTTGGCATACCATTATAGCCCAAAGACAAAATTTTGTTGTTTTTATCCACAATACAGGCACCAACCTGAGTGTTATTGTCTTTACTTCTTTGCGCACTTAAAAGTGCAATACCCATAAAATATTCATCCCATGATATATAATCATTTCTTTTCATCAAATTCACCCCTTAAAATGTGAAAGTTTCAACTGTTTTTTATTTTATCATATATAATTTGCAGTGTCAACTTATATATGGCATTTTTATACAAAACTTTATGAAAATGTATTGACAATACCATGTAAATATGGTATAAGTAACTTGAAACATAAGTGTTTTGCAAAAAAAATGAGAACTCAACAAAAAGGAAGGTAAATTTTTATGAAAAGACCTGCACTAAGTGAACTGTCTCTGACAGAAAAAATCGCACAGCTATTGATGCTTTCTGATGAAGCTATTCAATACAAAACAGTGGACAACGAAAAGGTTATAAGGCCAAAAGAGGAAATTGACGAAATTCTTCAAAGATGCCAATATGGAAGCTACTGGCACACAGGCTCAGTAAAAATGGGCATTGTCAATCTGGCTGAGGAGTGGTCAACCGCAAAAAGAATGACCTTAGAGGAAAGCAAGGAATACATAGATAGCTTACAAAAAAATGTACGTTTGCCTATGCTTGTTGCCATGGATGCTGAAAACGGTCTTGGTTATGCGCTATCATCAGGTACAATTATACCTACACCAATATCCATTGGTGCTGCAGATGACGAAGAACTTACTGCCAAGCTGCACACAGGTGTATCAAGAGAATTAAAAGCAGCAGGCGCAAACTGGCGCTGGGCACCTATAATAGATATACACGGAAGATTATCTGCATCTGTTTTAAGAGGTTTTTCGGATAATGTTGAGCAAATAACAAAAATTGCTACTGCAGCAATTCGTGCTGTTGAAAAAGAACACGTTGCAACTACTGTAAAGCATTTCCCCGGCAGCGACGGATATGATGGCATAAGAGACTCTCACTTCTCTTTGAGCTGCAATATGAGCTCATTTGAGGATTGGAAAAAGGGACAGGGCAAGGTCTTCCAGAATATGATTGATGCAGGCGTTATGACTATAATGGTTGGACATAGTTCTTTCCCTGCAGTTGATGATACTAAAATAAACGGGAACTATACCCCATCATCAGCATCAAAAAAGGTTATCACAGGTCTTCTTCGTGAAGAAATGGGCTTTGAGGGTGTAATTATTACCGATGCGATTGAAATGGCAGGTTTATCGAGCGTTTGTTCCTCATACGAAGACGTATTAGTTCGTACAATAAATGCAGGTAATGACATACTATTGGGTGTCAGACCAGAAGCAATGGATATTGTATATAAGGCTGTAGAAGACGGTAAAATACCAATGGAACGCATTGATGAATCTTGTGAGCGCGTGCTTGACCTTAAAGAAAAAATCGGTTTGTTTGATGACGAAATCAGAAATGAAGTTATTGACATTCCTGAAGCGAACAGAATGACAGAAGAAGCAAGCCGCGAAATATCAGAAAAAGCTCTTACATTACTGTATGATAGAAATAATATTATACCTGTTAACAAAGATAAAATAAAGAGAGTAACAATTATTTATGCATCGCACTACAACGGCACAGGCGAACAACTTAATGTTATGAAAGAGGAGTTTGAAAAACGTGGTGCTACTGTTAATTTATATAACGGTTTACCGGGCGGTGGCATAGATGAAGTAGATGCAAATTCCGACCTTATAATATATGCAGGCTATATTGCCTCGCACAGACCTATGGGCCTACCATCCTTATATGGCAACCAAATTGCAATGTTTTTAAGAGCATTTTCAAAAGGGAAGGAAAAATCCATTGGTATATCATTAGGTTATCCATATATTCACTTTGACGTTATGGGTGGTGCAGATACGTTTGTTAATGCATATTCACCCGACCCCGAAGCACTAAGAGCATTTGTAAAGGGAGTTTATGGTGAAATTGAATTTGTTGGAAAATCACCTATAGATATCGAACCAAAGATAAGAAAAATATATTGCTAAAATTTTTGATGGTACCCAATCATTTTTTTGCATTATAGTGGTATATAATATACATTTTATTGTAATAAATGATACAGATATCCAAATATCATTGACAATACCTTGTATATGTGATATAAATACGTTGTAACACAAATCGTTTTACTAACCAACTAAATTTAAAGGAAGGTAATATTTATGAAAAGACCGGCACTAAGCGAACTATCTTTAACAGAAAAAGTTGCACAATTATTGATGCTTTCTGATGAGCGAATTCAGTATAAGATGGTAGATGGAGAACAAGTTTTACGACCCAAAGAGGAGATTGACGAAATTTTAAAGAGATGCCAGTACGGAAGTTATTGGCACACAGGCTCGGTTAAAATGGGAATTGTTAACCTTGCTGAAGAATGGGCAACCGGGCATAGAATGACCATAGAAGATAGCAAGACATACATAGACGACATACAAAAAAATGTACGTATCCCTATGCTTATTGCCATGGATGCTGAAATGGGCGTAGGCTATGCGTTGGCAAGCGGAAGTATTATTCCCTCTCCTTTGTCTATTGGTGCGGCAAACGATTTAGAGCTTACAAAGGAATTATATGCTAATGTTGCACGCGAGTTAAGAGCTGCAGGCGCTAACTGGCGTTGGTGTCCTGTTATAGATAATGTCAGCAGATATACATCTTCTATAACAAGAATATACAGCGACGACCCCGACCGCGTTGTAGATATTGCAACTGCTGCAATACGCGGTACAGAACGCGAGCATGTTGCAACTTGCGTTAAACACTTCCCCGGTGGTATGGGAAAAGGTATGCCAAAGGATTCGCATTTTTCATCAACAAATTTGTCTGCTCCGTATGACGAATGGTATGAGGCTCAGGGCAAAATCTTTAAGGCTATGATAGATGCAGGTGTTATGACCGTTATGGTTAAGCACGCAGGCTTTTCAACCATTGATGATACAATGAGAAATGGAAGATACATTCCATCTTCTCTTTCGCGAAAGGTTGTTAATGGTTTGTTGCGCGAAAAGTTAGGCTTTAAGGGTCTGATTATAACCGATGCTATGGGCATGGCTGCCGTAAACAACTTCTATGATACTTATGAGGAAACACTAATCGCCGCAATAAATGCAGGCAACGATATTCTTCTTGGTGTTCGTCCCGAAGCATTTGATTTGGTATATGCCGCAGTTGAGGATGGCAGAATTCCTATGGAACGCATTGATGAATCTTGTGAGCGCGTACTTGACCTCAAGGAAAAGATTGGCTTATTTGATGATGAAATTCGAAATGAGGTTATTGATGCTGCCGAAGCAACAAAGAAGATTGCAGAAATTAGTAAAAAAATATCCGAAAAATCTGCAACATTGCTATATGACAAAAACAATCTTATACCAATTTCAAAAGATAAGATCAAAGATGTTACAATAATTTATGCTTCTCACTATAATGGTACAGGCGAACAGCTTAAGGTTATGAAGGAAGAATTTGAAAAGCACGGTGCAACTGCCAATATTTATAATGGTATGCCTCCCGGAGGTATTGATGCTGCTGCAAAATCTGACCTTATAATTTATGTTGGTTATATTGCCATGCACAGACCTATGGGCTTTCCATCCTTATATGGCAATCAGTTATCTATGTTTATAAATGCATTTACCGAGGGCAGAGAAAAATCTGTTGGTGTTTCGATGGGGTATCCGTATCTTCACTTTGATGTTATGACAGGTGCCGATACGTTTGTTAATATATACTCACCGGATCCTGAGGCTCAAAAGGCATTTGTTAAGGGCTTGTATGGAGAAATTCCTTTTGAAGGTGTATCTCCTGTAGATATTGAGCCAAAAATAAGAAGATTCTCGTGCTAAAACAGATTGATATATAAAGGAAAGGTGATAATATGAACAGACCTGCTTTAAGCGAATTATCTTTGACAGAAAAAATTGCACAATTGTTAATGATTGCGGACGAGCGAATTCAATACAAGCAAGGTGAAAAAGAAAAAATTGTACGTCCCAAAGAAGAAATTGACGAAATTATGACAAGATGTCAATACGGAAGTTATTGGCACACAGGCTCGGTTAAAATGGGCATTGTAAATCTTGCTGAGGAATGGGGAACCGCCAAGAGAATGACTCTTGAAGAAAGCAAGGAGTACATAGATGGCTTACAAAAGAACGTACGTCTTCCCATGCTGGTTGCTATGGATGCCGAAATGGGTGTAGGCTATGCATTATCAACCGGAACAATCATTCCTTCTCCACCTTCAATTTCCGCAGCAAACGATCTGGAGCTTACAAAAAAACTCTCAGAGGGTGTTGCACGAGAACTCCGAGCTGCCGGTGCCAACTGGCGATGGGTTCCCGTTATAGATAAGGTAAACAGATACTCTCCCGCAGTCAGCAGAATTTTTTCTGATAATCTTGACCGTCTTACTGATGTTGCAACTGCTGTTGTAAGAGGTACAGAGGCAGGCGGCGTTGCTTCTACCGTAAAACACTTCCCAGGTGGCGACGGACTTGATATAAGAGATGCACACTTTGCATCGTGCGATTTACTTACCCCTTACAATGAGTGGAAGGAAAATCAAGGTAAAGTGTTCCAGAATATGATAGATAACGGTGTTATGACTATAATGGTTGGACACACAGGCTTTCCCGCAGTTGATGATACCAAGATTAACGGAAAGCATATACCGTGTACTGCTTCAAAAAAGGTTGTACAAGGACTTTTGCGTGAAGAAATGGGCTTTGAGGGTGTTATCATAACCGATGCCATTGGAATGGCAGGTTTAACTACATTATTTAATTCTTATCAGGATATGTTGATACAGCTTATAAATGCAGGCAATGATATTCTTCTGGGTGTTGAACCAGAAGCAATGGATTTAGTATACGAGGCTGTTGAAGATGGCAGAATTCCAATGAAGCGTATCGAAGAGTCATGCGAACGTGTACTTGATCTTAAAGAAAAGATTGGTTTATTTAACGATGAAATCAGAAATGAAGTTATTGATATCCCCGCAGCAAACAAAATGACAGAAGAGGCAAGTAGGGAAATTTCCGAAAGAGCTGCTACATTGTTATATGACAGAAACAATATTATACCTGTATCAAAAGACAAGATCAAGGATGTAACTATAATTTACGCTTCTCATTATAACGGAACCGGCGAACAGCTGGAAGTTATGAAGAAAGAGTTTGAAAAACGCGGTGCAAAAGCAAGTATTTATAACGGTATGCCCCCCGGAGGTATTGATAAGGCCGCAGAGTCCGACCTTATAATATATGTTGGTTATGTTGCTATGCACAGACCTTTTGGTATGCCTACATTATATCAAGGACAATTATCTATATTTGTTCGTGCATTTACACAGGGCAAGGAAAAATCTATTGGTGTTTCTATGGGTTACCCATACTTGCATAAGGATATTATGACAGGTGCTGATACGTTTGTTAATCTATATTCACCGGATCCTGAGGCTCAAAAAGCTTTTGTAAAAGGAATATATGGTGAAATACCATTTGTTGGTGTATCTCCTGTTGACCTTGACCTGGAATACGTAGATATTTACTGCTAAATACCATTTACCGGTGTGTTTATCTTTGATATTAAGTCAAAAATATTTTTAACCATCACTAAATATCCCACACTTATGATTTGTCATATGTGTGGGTATTTTTATGCAGGAAATCAGAAGTTCTGTTTTAGTGCACAAAATAGAAAAAAATAGGTATTAAAAGGTATTGACATTATATTACCGGTATGGTATAAATACTTTAATACATATTTACGGTTGAAAAAAATAATTATTTTTAATAACTAAATACTACAAAAGGAAGGTATTCTTATGAAAAGACCGGCACTAAGCGAACTGTCTATGACAGAAAAAATATCACAGCTTTTAATGCTTCGTGATGAGAGTATTCAATACAAGAAAATAAATGGCGAAAATACTATAAGACCCAAAGAAGAAATTGACGAAATTCTTAAAAGATGTCAATTCGGCAGTTACTGGCACACAGGTAATGTTAAAATGGGTATTGTTAACCTTGCAGAAGAGTGGGCAACCGGTGCAAAAATGACATTAGAGGACAGTAAAGAATACATAGATGACATACAAAGCAATGTACGTCTGCCAATGCTTGTTGCTATGGACTGTGAGCAGGGGCTTGGTTATTCACTTGCAAGCGGTACAATTGTACCTACTCCAATGTCAGTTGGTGCCGCAAACGACGACGAATTAACAGAGGAATTATATGCAGGCGTCTCACGTGAGCTAAGAGCAGCAGGTTCAAACTGGCGTTGGGCTCCTATTATTGATCTTCACGGAAGATACTCCTCGGGCATATTAAGAGGTTTCTCAGATGATATAGATAAAGTTACAAAAACAGCTAAAGCAGCAATAAAAGGTGCTCACAGAGAGCACGTTGCATCAACCGTAAAGCATTTTCCGGGCACAGGCGGCGTAGGCCGTTTAAGAGACAGTCATTTCACCAAAGGCTCATCCATCGATTCATCATACGAGGACTGGATGGAAAGACAAGGAAAAGTATTCCAGAATCTTATTGATGCCGGTGTTATGACAATTATGACAACACATGCAGGTTTTCCCGCAGTCGACGACTCAACAATCAACGGAATGCCAACACCAACAACACTTTCGAAGAAAATTACAACCGGACTTCTTCGCGAAAAAATGGGCTTTAAGGGCGTAATTATAACTGACGCAATTCTTATGGCAGGCGTTGCCACTTTATGTGATACGTGGGAGGATTTGCTTATTCGTGCAATTAACGCAGGTAATGACATTCTTTTAGGTGTTAACCCCGAGGATTTTGATACTGTTTATAATGCAGTTATGGATGGAAGAATTCCAATGGAGCGTATCGATGAATCGTGCGAGCGTGTGCTTGACCTTAAAGAAAAAATTGGCTTATTTGATGATGAAATCAGAAACGAAGTCATTGATATCCCTGCTGCAAACAAAATGACTGAAGAAGCAAGCAAAAAGATTTCAGAAAAATCATTAACACTGTTGTATGATAAGAATAATATTATTCCTGTTTGCAAGGATAAAATCAAGGATGTAACAATTATTTATGCATCACATTACAATGGCACCGGCGAACAGCTTAAGGTAATGCAAGAAGAATTCGAAAAGCGTGGTGCAACCGTTCATCTTCATCACAGAATGCCAAAGGGCGGAATATATGAAGCTTGTAAGTCTGACCTTATAATTTATGCCGGCTATGTTGCATTCCACAGACCAATGGGATTCCCGTCCCTTTACGGTGCTGAGCTTGCAACCTTTGCACAGGCATTTACTGACGGAAGAGAAAAGTCTATAGGTATATCTCTTGGCTATCCATTCCTTCACTATGACGTCATGACGGGTGCAGATACCTTTGTTAATATGTACTCACCTGACCCCGAAGCACAAATTGCTTTTGTAAAAGGTGTTTATGGCGAAATAGATTTTGTTGGCATATCACCCGTTGATCTTGAACCAAAAATAAGAATGATATTAGGATAATTAAAATCACATTCTGCAAGGAATTGTTTATAACAATTCCTTGCTTTTTATTTGTTTTATTTTTTACATTAAAAATTCAAAAAAAGTGTTAAATTATATTGACAATATTTTGAAAATATGATATAAGTAGCCTGAGACATAAATTGTTTCTCTAATAAAGCAAAAAATTGCAAAAGGAAGGTAATCTTTATGAAAAGACCGGCACTTAACGAACTGTCATTGACAGAAAAAATCGCGCAGCTTTTAATGCTTCGCGACGAAGGAATTCAATACAAAGACGTAAATAACGAAAGAATATTACGACCAAAAGAAGAAATTGATGAAATCTTAAAAAGATGTCAATATGGCAGCTACTGGCACACAGGCAGCGTTAAAATGGGAATTGTCAACCTTGCCGAAGAATGGGCAACAGGCAAAAGAATGACTTTAGAGGAAAGTAAAGCATACATAGACGATATACAAAAGAATGTACGTCTTCCTATGCTTATAGCTATGGATGCCGAAATGGGTGTAGGCTATGCATTATCAAGCGGAAGTATTATCCCTTCTCCTCCATCAATAGCTGCTGCAAATGATCTGGAGCTTACAAAAAAGCTTTCAGAGGGTGTTGCACGTGAGCTAAGAGCTGCAGGTGCTAACTGGCGTTGGGTTCCTGTTATTGACCTTGTTAACAGATATGCTCCATCTGTGAACAGAATTTTTTCTGATGATCCAGACAGATTGACTGATATTGCAACTGCTGTTGTACGTGGAACTGAGGCTGCACACGTTGCATCAACTGTAAAGCATTTCCCTGGTGGCGATGCTCTTGATGTAAGAGATGCTCACTTTGCATCGTGCGATATACTTACCTCATACGAGGAGTGGAAAGAAACACAGGGTAAAGTGTTCCAGAACATGATAGATAACAAGGTTATGACTATAATGGTCGGTCATGCGGGATTCCCTGCAGTTGATGATACTAAAATCAACGGAAAGAATATTCCATGTACTGCATCTAAAAAAGTTGTACAAGGTCTACTACGCGAAGAGATGGGATTTGAGGGTATTATCATAACCGACGCAATAGGAATGGCAAGCCTGACTACAATGTTTAATTCTTATCAGGATATGTTGATTGAGCTTATAAATGCCGGCAATGATATACTTTTGGGTGTTGCTCCCGAAGCAATGGATTTGGTATACGAAGCTGTTGAGGACGGTAGAATTCCAATGGAGCGTATTGAGGAATCGTGCGAACGCGTTCTTGACCTTAAAGAAAAAATTGGCTTGTTTGATGATGAAATCAGAAACGAGGTTATCGACATCCCTGCTGCAGGCAAAATGATAGAAGAAGCAAGTAAAGCAATTTCCGAAAAAGCGGCTACATTGTTATATGACAAGAATAACATTATACCTGTTTCTAAAGATAAGGTTAAAGATGTAACCATTATATATGCTTCCCACTTTAACGGAACAGGCGAACAACTTGAGGTCATGAAAGAGGAATTTGCAAATCGTGGTGCAAAGGCAAGTATTTATAACGGAATGCCCCCCGGCGGCATTGATGCTGCTGCAAAGTCAGACCTTATAATATACGTTGGTTATGTTGCAATGCACAGACCTTTTGGCTTGCCCACATTATATGGAAACCAATTATCAATGTTTATTTATGCATTTACTAAGGGCAGAGAAAAGTCCATTGGCGTTTCTATGGGTTATCCATACTTACATTTTGATGTAATGACAGGTGCAGATACTTTTGTTAATCTGTATTCACCGGACCCCGAAGCACAAAAGGCATTTGTAAAAGGACTTTATGGTGAAATACCATTTGTTGGTGTTTCTCCTGTAGATATAGAGCCAAAGATAAGAAAAATATATTGCTAAATTACAGCTTGCAAAATGGGATATTATGATTCACGATATCCCATTTTTGTAATATATGGTTTAATTTTTGAAAAACAATACAAAAGTATTGACAATATAATCTAAATATGATATAAGTAATTTGAAGTGTATTTTATAATAATTTATTACATCATTTATACACAAAAATTCTTTACTAATTTATGTTAAAGGAAGGTAATTTTTATGAAAAGACCAAAGTTAGAGGAATTATCTCTAAGAGAAAAAGTCGGTCAGTTATTGATGCTTCAGGATACAAGACTTGCATACAAAACAGTCGATGGCGAAACTGATTTCAGACCCCAGGAAGAAATAGACGAAATTTTAGATAACTGCCCGTTCGGAAGTTTGTGGAAAACAGGCGGTATAAAAATGGATATAGTCAATATGGCTGAATGGGGCAGCGGCAGACGCATGACCACAAAAGAAAGTAAAGAACATATTGAAATGATTCAAAAACACATACGTCTACCATTGTTGGTAGGTATGGACTCAGAGAGTGGCCTTGGCTATACCTTTGAGGATGCTACACTTGCACCTACCGCACTATCTGTTGGTGCAGCAAACGACCCTGCGCTTATTGATAAGCTTACAACCGGTATAGTACGCGAGCACAAAGCAGCAGGCTCTAACTGGCGTTGGTCTCCAGTTGTTGACCTTGGTTGCAGACTTTCACCATCATCAACCATCAGAAGCTATTCTCAGGATATTGACCGTTTATGCGAGCTATCACTTGCTGCTATTCGTACCGCTGAGAGAGAACATCTCGCATCAAACTGCAAGCATTTCCCCGGTGGCGACCCGTATGAATACAGAGACGGACACTTTGCACAGATACAGCAAGGTCTTCCATTGGATGAATGGAAAAAAACACAAGGTAAAGTATTCCAGAATATGATTGATGCCGGTGTTATGTCTATAATGACAACACACGAAGCCTTCCCGGCAGTTGACGATACAATGATTAACGGTACTATCTTGCCTGCAACCCTTTCTAAGAAGATTACAACTGACCTGTTGCGTAACGAAATGGGATTTGAGGGTGTAATTATCACTGACGGAATAGAGATGGCAAGTCTTACAACAATATGTCCGTACGAAGAAGTTCTTATTGGTGCAATAAATGCCGGCAATGACGTTCTTTTAGGCGTTCGTCCGGAGGATTTTGAAATTGTTTATGATGCAGTTGTAGATGGCAGAATTCCTATGAGTCGTATAGAAGAATCATGCGAGCGTGTACTTGCCATGAAAGAAAAAATCGGACTATTTGATGATGAAGCCAAAAACGAAGTTGTTGATGTCAAAGAAGCAAAGAAACTAATAGAAGAAGCTGGCAAAGAAATTGCTGAAAAATCAATTACTCTTTTATATGACAAAATCAATCTACTACCTGTTAAAAAAGAAAATATAAAGACGGTTGGTATTGTATGTATTTCGCACTTCCCCGGCACAATAAAACAACTCGAGGTTATGAAGAAAGAATTCGAAAAGCGCGGAGCAAAAGTAACTATTTACGAATTAGTCAAAGGCGGCGGCCCCAACGGAATTCAAGAGATTGTTAAAAATGACCTCATAATTTATGCAGGTTATCTTGCAATGCACAGACCTTATGGTATGATGTCTTTCTATGGCGACCAAATGGTATCATTCTACCACGCGTTTACGCAAGGTGCTGAAAAATCTATCGGCCTTTCATTGGGATATCCATACATACATTACGATGCAATGTCTGCTGCAAAAACATTTGTTAACATATATTCACCAGACGAAAATTCCCAGATAGCATTCGTAAAGGCTGTATATGGCGAAATTCCTTTTGAGGGAGTATCACCAATAGATGTCGAGCCAAAATTAAGATTGATATATTGCTAAAATAAAAAAAATCACACTTCTTACGAAGTGTGATTTTTTTATTCAACTATTTCTATACTTTCTATTGTACCTGTTGTGTGTACATATTTTGTAATAAGCTCAACCTCTCTGCCAACTGAAAGCTCTGTTGTATCCTTTAGTATATATCCGTCGTCCGACTCTCTTCCGTTAGCCTCTATTGTAACATAACAATCATATCTCTCAGGTTGTGTTGCACTCTTCATTGTACCGTCAGACAAAATAGAATTTACCTTAGCCTCTTCTGCCTTAACATCAACAACATCACCAACATATTCAAGTGCCCGCTTATCTGTAACAACACCCTTCTTTTGCAGAGCATCTACTGTATATGAGCGAACCCCCTCTACCTTTATAACATACTTAAAATGTACATTAGATGTAACTGATTTTGTTACACTGCCACCAAATCTTGTTACAAAGCCTATTATTGCAACAATTACCAACAAAATTACAAATACATCTATAATACTGAATTTTCCTCTTATTTTTCCTGACTTATCCATTATTTATCGCCTCCCTCGTTTATTTGAATAACAAATCCCTCGGAAGCATATCCCTTTCCGCGTATTGCAACACTCTCACCCACACGAACGATTGTATCACCTATTTTTATATGCTTATCACTTATATCACATTGAGCATCGACGTATATATATACATCCTCTTTTTCCTCATTTAAAACAGTCTGGTAAATACCTGACATACTGTTAAATGTAATAGTTGATGCAGGCTTTTTATTCACCTTGGTTACAATACCGCCATTCTTTTCTGTAAGGCTCAGATTTGCATTTTCACCTATTCTTATTGATTCGGAAAAACCTTTACTCTTGTTTGATACCATAACAACAATTTCTGCCTTATCACTTTGTACAGGTGTTGTTATTTTTGAGCCAAACATTTTATAGCCTACAAAGCATACGACTACAACTGCAAGTATAATAAGTGTATCTATAATTGTCCATTTTGTTTTTTTCATTTTATAACCTCCTTATTTTTCTATTGCCTTTATATAAATATCTTCTGTTTTTTGTGTCATCGCCTTTGCAGTAAAGGTTTGTGAGAAAATTTCCAGAGCACCGTGTGATAATTTTTTATAAAGCTCCTCATCTGTTAGTAATTCCTTAAGCCTTTGTGCCAATGCATGAGAATTCTTTTTCTCTACCACAAATCCGTTCTTGTCATTTTTTATAACTCCGGGGTTTCCGCCAAAGTCCGAAACTACCGCCGGAACTCCTATACTCATTCCCTCAAGCAAGGCAAGGCTAGTTGCTTCTGTACCAAACGATGCATTGGCTTGTATATCAGTAACATTCATAAGCTTATCAACATCACTTATAAAGCCTGTAAAGATTATGCTCTCCTCTCTGCCCATTTCCTTAACCTTGTTTTTGAGGTGTTCTTCGTAGTTGCCTGTTCCTGCAATAAAGAACTTAGCATTTATTCCCTCTTTTAAAATTTCATCTGCGGCTTCTATAAAGTAGTCATGCCCCTTTATATCTTCAAGTCTGGCAACTATAGAAACTACCTTTTCATCATCAATACCAAATCTCTTTTTTATTTCATCTCTTTCGGCATCATCAACTTTCATTAAGCCCTCAACACCATTTAAAATAACATTTATTTTCTTCTCGCTAACACCGGTTGCGGTAAGGTTGTCCTTTGCAGCCTCAGCAACCGCTATAATAGAGTCAGCATAATAATTATTTATAATACCGTTTATTATTTTACCAATTCCTCGCGATAATTTTTTTGACGGTTCAAATACACTATGCCTTGTAAATACAACCTTTGCCCCTGCTTTACGTGCTGCAATTCTTGCGGACATACTCCCGTGTGTATGAACAAGGTCCGGCTTTTCTATTTTGAAAATCTCTTTTAGTTTTTTTATGTCCCCTTTGTCTAAGGACTTGTCTTTCATTCCGTCAATCTCTATAACATCAACGCCAAGGTTTGTTATATGTTCCTTTAAAAGACTGCCTTTTGGGATTAGTGCTTTTACATCAAAAACATCCTTATTGATGTTTTCTAAAAGTGTTAAAACACACTTGCCCGCACCGCCTATATTGGTATCGGAGGAAACCTCTATAATTTTATATTTAGCCATTTTCTCTCTCCTTTATATTTTTTAGCGAAACACCCATTGCCATTACCATAAAGAATAAAGCCATAACTCTGTAATTGTAGAAGGTGTAGTCAAACATACTTTGTAATAAAAATCCCAAAATAGCCGAGGCAAATGCAAGAGCAGTCAAGGAGTCTGTACTTTTTTTATTATCTAATCGGTATGTTTTTGCCATTCCCCTTACAAATATAAATTGTGTTACTAAAAATACAAGCAACGCTCCTATACCTGCCTCAACAGTAAGCTGCAAAAATGTATTATGTGAGTGCGGCGCTATTATTGCATTATACGAGAAGAACGGATAAACAGCCCCAAATGCACCCTCGCCCATTCCTATTCCGCCAAGCCAGTAATGTTTTAACATCCCGAGTGTACCCATCCATATAAACACACGATAAGAAGTAGATGTATCCTCCATATTACCTATGCTCATAATTCTGTCCGCAATCGTTTGCGGAATAATAAATGGAATTATACATATAGCTACCGGTAAAAGTCCCCATAGCTTTCCTTCCCAGAAGGTTACAAATACAACTGCACTTAATATAAATCCCAACCAGCAACCTCTTGACTGTGTCAGTACAAGGCAAAGCGCCAAAACACCAAACATTGCAAGATAACCATATTTTGCAAGTGTTGTTGCTTTATTTTTTATAAACTGTACTGCCACAAGCGGTAATACTAATAGCAAAAATTCACCCAAAACGTTTGGATTTTCGAGTGTTGAATACACTCTCATTGTCTCTTGCTCGAACATTTCTTCATCAATCCACGCATTTGTGGTTGTCCAGCCGAATATATACTGTAAAATTCCATACAGTGCAACCAACGCACCCGAAATTATAAATACTTTTATAAGTCCGTAAAGCTGCTCCTTGGTATCAACAGTATTTATGACTACCACAAAGAAAATTATAAACACAAAATACATTGCCCATACAGTAAGACTCTTAACCATTGCAAACGAAAGTGCCGACGATACAAACAAAATTGTGAGTAATATCAAAAGTCCCAATGCATTAGGACCCAATTTCCATTTAAAGTCCTTTGTACAAAGCGCTTTTACAAGAAGCGAAAGTGTTGTCCATATACATATCATTGCGAGCATCATTGTAGGAATTATTGCACCTAAAAAAACAGCAGCATAAACACCCGTAATAGGTGCGTACATAACAAGTATAGCACCAAAAAGCGCAAACGGAATGAGAATACCAATCGGCAAGAATGCCATAACTGCGCCTGTAAGAATTCCTACAAGCAATGGTGATATAAGATTTTTTCTTGCGCCATCTTCATCAAAAAACTCAAAATCAAGGTCTTTAAATCCGAGTGCAGCTTTTACCAGGTCAACAAACTTAGAGCCATTTAAAAACGACATAAAATTAAACTTCAGAAGTATCATCACCGCACCAATCGCACCAACAATAAGCACAGGCAGTGAATATGTTTTACCGTCTACTAATCTAAAAGCAGTAAATGAAACTGACGAGGATAAAAGCATAATTCCCCAAAACCGCGAATTGACAGCCATAAAGCCTTGTACATATCCTCTGGCAAGAGTACATATTAGACTTGATTTTATATTTTCATTGATGTACCCGCCTATTTTATCTGACAAGAACTCCCAGAATGTAAAGGGAAGTCTGTATATCTTATAAAAAATACTGTTTTTAAGATTGCTTTGTTTATCTGTGTTGCAGATAAGATTTAATATTGTACTTTTCTTCCATCCACTCGAGAAAAAGTCATATATCCTCAAAAATATGGCATATGTTTTGCTATTTAGAAAAGCATCTTTAAATCTTATCCATAACGAAACAATTACTGATAAAATCAAACTATTCATTTTCTATCCCCTTTCTGCAAGAGTTGACGTATCAATCCTACCTTTGCAGCAAACAGAACAATCGCATACACAATCGCTCCTGACACAGCGCAGGCAATACAGATTACTAATTGGTTTAACATATCCCTTTGCGGTTCATACATGAGCCTGTATACAATTACAACCACAACTGACATAATAAGCGTTGAAATTGCCATTTTAACAATTTCTATTAAATCTCCAAATTTAAATATCTTATTATCCTTTCGTATCAGACAAAGAAGATTTAAAATTGCATTAAATATACTTCCCATTGCGACAGAAAGTGCAAGTCCGCTTGTACCCATCTTATCAAACAGTACGTATGCACACACTACATTAAAAATCATACTTAAAATTGCATTTACCATAGGTGTTTTACTATCACGCATAGAGAAAAATGTTTTAGAAAGCACCTCATTCGCTGCCAGACCAACCATTCCTATACTGTAAAATCTAAGAGCATTAGATACAACCATAACACCGTCGGCATTGAGTTTTCCGTGTTCATATATAATACTTGTAACGGGGGTTGCAAGTATTATAATACCTGCCATTATAGGCATAATTATTATGAGTAGTGCCTTTAGCGAATTTGAAACCAGGCCTCTTGCCTCATCCTCATTATTTGAAACATTAGCCTTTGAAAGCTTTGGGAATATCAGGTTTGTAACTACAAACGAGAATACACCTGTTACAATAATATAGAGTCTGTTAGCAAGCTCAAGCGATGCATATGCACCATCTGTACCGGAGGCAAGTCTTGCTGTTATAAGATTGCAAAGCGGTTGTACCCACGTACTTATAAGCATAGGTCCTGCAAGCTTTAGTGCATTTAATATATTTTCGTCTCTTATTTTAAAATCGAGTCTGAATTTATACTTAAACTTTATAAGCGACGGAATCTGAACTATTGCCTGCAGACTCCATGCAATTACCATAGTAACTGCCAAACCGGTAACTCCGTATTTACCACATAAGAGCGGAAAATATAAAATTATTGCAAGGTTTGATACAAGACTTATTATTGATGGAATTTTATATTCGCCCATCGACTGCAATATGCCTACAAACGAAAACGCAAGCCCTGTAAATATAATCATAGGGAACATTATACTTGTAAGCTTAACAGTAAGTTCAAACTTCTGCCCCTCATAGCCGGGTGCTATAAAATTTGTAAGAGGTCTTGCAAATACAATTCCTATTATGGTTATTGCAAGAGTAATCATAAGAATAAGAGTTATAAACTTATTTGCAAACTCCATTGCGCTTTTTGTATCCTTTTTGGCATTTACACCTGTAAAAATAGGTATAAATGACGCAGATATAACACCACCCACAACCATATCAAACATTGTGGTAGGAAGCTTTGTGGCAGAAAGGAATGCATCAGCCTCCAAGCCTGTACCAAAATTTGCCGCAAGCATAGAATCGCGCACAAGTCCCAGTACTTTTGCAAGCATTGTCGCTCCCGACATAAAAATAGCAGTCAGCAATAAGGTTTTACCTGTTGATTTGCTTTTCAAATATCAACACTCCCCTTTTCGTATAATTCCATTGCTATTTTAGCATTAAGCACTGCCTTTTCCTTAAATGTTGCATACCCATTCTGCAAGCTTAATTTTATACCATCATAATCATTAACACATGTATCTATAAGGTTATTAAGTTCGCCATTTATTACATCTTCTATTGTGCAATAGCTTTTTTGACCTATAACCTCCATAAATCCGCTTATTTTAGGGTCGCAAACAATTCCGATTACAGGAATTGAACTTGTTGCAGCATAAGTTAAAAGGTGAAGTCGCATACCTATACACATATACATATTGCTCACTATACCAAGCATATCATTAACAGTGGAAATACCACTGAGTAATGTCGCTTTTTGGGACATTTTCCCCATTATACTCTTTGATACAGACATATCCTTTGTCTCCTGCATAGGAATAAAGACCGGATACAAATCATACTTTTTAGCAGCCTCATCAACAGCTTTCGCAATTTTTTCTTCTGCCGCCTCACTCATACCAAGCTTTCGTATTGAAACTCCCAATAATTTCTTATCTAATGGAATTCCTGCACTTTCCAGTATCTTCTTGCCTATTTCGCCATCACTGCAGTTCAAGTTAAATGCAGGGTCTGCAGTTACGAGCACCTTAGGCCCGGTAACTCCCATATTTTTGAGCTCTGTTTCTGATTTTGCATCGCGCAAGGTTATAACGTCAACCCTGTTCAGAACTTCTTTTGCACGTACTTTATTTATTTCCCTTTCAAGCGGACCTATACCGTTAGAATAAAGCATAACCTTTACATTTCTTGCAAGAGCTGCTTTTATTATCATTAAATAATACCATAATGATTTTGAGCTTGTCTTATCCTGAATAAGCGTACCTCCGCCCGATATCAGTAGGTCTGCCTTTTTCATATGACGAAGTATAGAAAATATATTTAAGCGGTTTATTGCCTTTACAGAATAATGCCGGGAAGTTTCTTTTGGGTCTGCACTAAGAACAACAATATTAGCACTCTCCTTGTATTCATTCAAATCGTTTATTATTGCCTTTAGTAGCGCATCATCACCGTTATTTTTAAAGCCATAGTATCCTGATACAAGTATCTCGCTCTTTTTAGAGAGTGCCCAATCATAAACCCTTAGTGTATCCTCCGCCATTCTGCTCACAGAATATTCTCTTTTTATAAGCTCGCGTCCGTATTTGCCAAGTTCTTGCTTTTTGGCATCATCCAGATTAAAGAATTTTAAAATATCACCCAAAAGCAGTTGTGCGCTTGACTCCACACAACCACGACAACAGAAGTTTGTGTTAATGCCTACATCTAATAAGCTCTCATCAAACAAGCCTATATAGCCCTCATTACCCGCAATTACAACAGGCTTCTCACATGCCATTGCCTCTAACGCAGCACGACTTACACCAACAAACAAATCACCCAGAGCGGCAAATTTATTTATATCTGTACGCGGGCCTGTTAGAGTAATACATTCGTATCCCACACTGTTATTTGTAGCTTTTGCAAGAGATTCTACATTATTAAAATCATCTCCGCCGCCCACAACAATCACTCTTAGCTTTTCTATATTTTTACAAAGCGCAGGTACTGTTGAGATTAACTGCTTTGCAACAAGACTTCTTGATTGGTCAAGTCTGCTTACATAAACAATTACATTCTCATCCTGGGATACATTAAATTCTTCACGAATACCGCTTACATCTGTTTGCGGCGAGAATTTATCTGTATCTATTCCGTTGATTGTAACCCTTATATCGTTCTTGGGAATTTTATAGTTATCCATAAGATACTTTTTTATATCCTCGGAAACTGCAACAACCTTTTCACCCCATGGTGTTATATATTTAAGACCGTATTTTGTATTAAACACCCAATGCGCAGTTGTAACAAAAGGAAACTTCATTTTCTTGTAGAGTCTGTTTAATACAAAGGACGGAATTCTCGCATGTGAATGAACCAAATCAATATGCTCGTCCTCTATTATTTTTTTGAGTCTCTTACCTGAAATTATCAAATTCTGAGGCTTTTTATTATGAAGAGGCACACTATAATGCTTTATACCTGCCTCGTCTAACTCTTTTACATATACACCGCCATTTGATGCAACAATTACATTGTGGCCTTTTCTCTTAAGCTCCTTTGCAAGCTCAACTACATGTGTTTCTGCTCCACCTATAACAAGCTGCATAAGAACCAATAAAATGTTAATATTCTCTTTCAAAGCCTTTGCTCCTTTACCTATTGTATCTATTTTATAATCTACTATTTACATATAATTATCCAATAATAATTATAATCCAATTACCAACAAATAGCAAGTTTTAGTGTTCTTTGTTAGAAATTTGTAATACTATTTTAAAAAAAAGAGAGATGATATTATATCATATCATCTCTCTTTTGGTGCCGTTGGCCGGGGTCGAACCGGCACGGGATGTTATTCCCACGGGATTTTAAGTCCCGGGCGTCTGCCTGTTCCGCCACAACGGCATATGTTTTTTTCAACATCAAATATTTTACCACTAATTTCACGTTTTGTCAATAGGTAAATGAATTTTTATATTTATTTTTTAATCCTTTTATAACCAATTAAAAAAAGGATAATATAAAACACTCAGGAAATAATACTTATACAAAACAAAAATATTTGGTGAGAGGTACAAAATATGTCTAATATTTTAGTTGTAATACAGTTATTTTTTACCATTGTAATAGGTATGTATTTTCTAAGCCGCCTAAAAGGCGAAAACGTTGATGATAAGTCAATGCACGATATAAACACAAAAGAAGCAGAAAAGCTTAATTTAATGCGCCATATACACTTAAGCGAGCCTATGACTGAGCAGGCAAGGCCCATATGCGAAGATGAAATTATAGGTCAAAAAGACGGTGTACGTGCACTAAAGGCTGCTTTATGCGGAGAAAATCCACAACATATTATAATATACGGACCACCGGGCGTAGGAAAAACTGCCGCCGCAAGACTTGCTCTCGATATTGCAAAAAGGAGCAAAGGCACACCTTTTTCATCTAATGCCAATTTTATCGAAGCAGACGCAACTATTATGCGTTTTGATGAGCGAAGCTTTGCAGACCCTCTTATAGGCTCTGTTCATGATCCTATATACCAGGGTTCGGGTGCATTTGGCAATTCAGGTATCCCCCAACCCAAGCTTGGTGCTGTTTCGAAAGCACATGGCGGGATTTTGTTTATTGATGAAATAGGAGAGCTGCCAACTGTTCAGATAAATAAGCTCTTAAAGGTTTTAGAAGATAGGTGCGTGCATTTTGAAAGCTCATATTACAGTCCGCAAAACAAAAAAATACCGACATATATTCACGATATGTTCACTAACGGAGTACCCGCAGATTTCAGGCTTATCGGTGCAACAACACGAAAACCTACGGACATTCCGGAGGCAGTTCGTTCAAGATGTGTCGAGGTTTACTTTAATCCACTGTCTCGCGATGATATTAACGTTATACTGGAGAACGCAGCGAGGAAGTTGAGTATTCTTATAGATAAAGCAATTTTAAAATACATTGCAGAGTATGCCTCAAATGGCAGAGATGCAATTAAGATACTGCAGACTCTTTGTTCTGTTACAAAGCTCGAAAACAGAGATAAAGTTCTTATGTCTGATGCAGAGTGGGTTATAAGCTCAGGTCATTACAAAAAACAACCATTAGAATATCTTAAAGATAACGAAAAAATAATTGACATATCTCTTATAAAACCAAAAAAGTAGTTGAAATATATCAAATAATGTGGTAGAATGTATAGGATGTAAATTATGAGAGGAAGATTAAACTATGAGTACAAATACAGTCGTGTTGCCTCTTCTGGCAGTACGAGGAATTGTTTTGTTTCCCAATACAACCATAAATTTTGATATAGGAAGAGAAATTTCAGTTAAGGCTTTACAGGCATCATCAGAAAACGAGACAGAGGTTTTTATAGTTTCACAAACAGATGCTGAGAGTGAAGAAGTAAACACTGACAATCTATGCAAAGTCGGAACTGTTGCAGTAATAAAACAGGTTATGAATAAACCGGGCAACCTTATAAGAGTTGCTGTAAAGGGTATAAGACGCGCATATTTAGGCGAAATAATTTCAAAAAGTCCGTATATAGAAGCACAGGCTCTTGATTTTGATGAGTTTTTTGACGGGGACAGATATATGCAAAGCGCATATGTAAGACGAATAAAGAGTTCATACGAGCAATATTTCTCAGAGAATATGCAAGGTACAGTTGAACGTTATGCAAATATAATGACGCAAAGCTCATTATCTGATATAACAAACCTCATTTCAACAGAAATTGATACTGACTTTAATATAAAGCAACAGTTGCTTGAGGAAGCAGACCTTGCCATAAGAGCAGAGCTCATTATAATCGCCCTCGAGGATTTAATTAAGGTCAATAGCTGCGAGCGGGAAATTGAGAATAAAGTCAAAAAAAGTATAGACAAAAATCAACGTGAATATTATCTACGCGAGCAATTAAAAGTTATACACGAGGAGCTTGGCGACAAGGAAAATATAGATGATGATATAGCAGAATTTAAAAGCAAAATTGAGGAGCTTATTGAAAACGAAACATCAAAAGAAAAGCTTTTAAAAGACGTGGCAAGATATTCAAGAATGGCACCCTCCTCACCCGAGAGCTCCGTGCTAAGGAATTATCTCGAAACTGTTCTTAGTTTGCCATGGAAAAGTATGTCCGATGAAATTACTGATATTGCACACGCAAGAGAAATACTGGACAACGACCACTATGGTCTTGAAAAAGTAAAAGAAAGAGTTTTAGAATATCTGTGCATACGTCAGCTTACAAAAGGCAAAAACAGCTCAATAATATGCCTTTGCGGTCCTCCCGGAGTTGGTAAAACCTCCGTAGCAAAGTCTGTTGCAAGGGCACTTAACAGAAATTTCGTGAGAATATCGCTTGGCGGCATACACGACGAGTCGGATATAAGAGGACACAGAAAAACATATATAGGTGCAATGGAAGGACGTATTATGTCTGCTGTTTCCGAGGCAAAAACAAAAAATCCGCTTATTTTACTTGATGAAATTGATAAAATGGGCGCTGACTACAAAGGCGACCCATCAGCGGCATTGTTAGAGGTTCTTGATTATGAGCAAAACAATGTATTCCGCGACCACTACATAGAAGTTCCGTTCGACTTATCGCAAGTTCTGTTTATAACAACTGCAAACAGTTTAGAAACTATAAGCGGACCGCTTCGCGACAGAATGGAAATTATAGAACTTGACGGTTATACCGCAACCGAGAAATTCCATATTGCAAAAAATTATCTCATAGACAAGACACTTACCAAGAACGGACTTACAAAAAAACAGTTCGGCATAAATGACAAAGCCATAAATGATATAATTTCATACTACACACGTGAGGCAGGTGTAAGAAAGCTCGAACAGCAACTCGATACACTTGCAAGAAAAGCAGCAATAAGTGTTTTGGAGAATAACAAGTCATTAAAGATAAACGCAAAAAACCTCGAACAACATCTTGGAAAGAGACGTTTCCATTTTGATATGATGAACAAAAAACCTGATATAGGCGTTGTACGTGGACTTGCGTGGACAGCTGTAGGAGGCGATACATTATCTATCGAGGTAAATATAATGGCAGGCAGCGGTAAAATTGAGCTTACAGGCAAGCTTGGTGATGTTATGCAGGAATCCGCAAAGGCGGCTATAAGCTACATAAGAGCAAACTGCAAAAAGCTCGGCATAGAAGATAAGTTCTACAAAACAAAAGATATACATATACACGTACCTGAGGGTGCAGTTCCCAAAGACGGTCCATCTGCGGGTATAACAATGGCAACTGCACTTGTTTCTGCCCTCTCAAAAAAAGCAGTCAGAAATGACGTGGCAATGACGGGCGAGATAACACTAAGAGGCAGAGTTCTACCAATTGGCGGACTTAAGGAGAAGTCAATGGCAGCATACCGCGCAGGGATAAAAACTGTTATTATCCCATACGATAACAGTGCCGATATTGATGATGTTCCCGAAGAAATCCGCGAGAAAATTAACTTTATTCCTGTAACTGATATGTGTGAAGTTATCGAACTTGCATTAGTTAAATAATCAACAAAGAAAGCACCTTATGGTGCTTTCTTTGTTACTCGTTTTTCTTTCGTACATATGTAGGAACAACCTCGGATACTACATCTTTTATAAGTTCTGTATCATCACTTTGTGCTGCATCCTTCAACTTTTGGAGCATATAATTAAACTTATCACTGTTAATATCTATTGGCTTTCCTATAAATATCTTTTTATGTTCAGTATTGGTAAGACCTTCTTCATCCATTAAAAGCTCCTCGTAAAGCTTTTCGCCGGGACGTAAGCCACAAACTTCAATATGCATATCAACATTTGGTGTGTAACCTGAAAGCTTTATAAGATTTTTAGCCAAATCATATATCTTTACAGGCTGACCCATATCAAGCACGAATATTTCTCCGCCCTTTGCATAGCTTGCTGCCTGTAAAACAAGCTGAGCCGCTTCGGGTATTGTCATAAAGTATCTTGTTATTCTCTTATCGGTTACAGTAACCGGTCCACCCTGTGCAATCTGTTTTTTAAACAGCGGTATAACACTTCCGTTTGAGCCTAACACATTACCAAAACGTACTGCCACAAATTCTGTATTACTCTTAGTCTGCATCATCTGAATAATCATTTCGCAGATACGTTTTGTTGCACCCATAACATTTGTAGGATTAACCGCTTTATCGGTAGAAATCATAACAAATCTCTTTACACTGTATTTATCTGCGCATTTTGCAACATTAAGCGTTCCGAACACATTATTCTTTATTGCTTCTCCGGGGCTATCCTCCATTAATGGCACATGTTTATGTGCTGCAGTATGAAAAACAATATATGGCTTGAATTTTTCAAATACCATTTCGAGTCTGTCATAATCTCTTACAGATGAAATAACCACTTCCGGCTTATTGTCGGGATATTTTCTGTTAAGTTCCATTTGTAAATCATACGCATTATTTTCGTATATATCCAGAACAACAAGCTTTTTGGGATTATACTTCATAATCTGACGACACAGCTCTGAGCCTATTGAGCCGCCGCCTCCTGTTACAAGTATTGTCTTATCTTCTATGTAACTGCTTATTTCTGTATTATCAAGCTTGATTGGATCTCTTGCAAGCAAGTCCTCAATTTCGACGTCTCTTATTGAGTTTTTAACGTTGGGATTACCAATACTCTGATCTACACTCGGCATAATCTTTACTTTGCACTTGGTATTGTTACAAATTTCGATTATTCTCTTTATATCAACCGGCGATGCAGATGGCATGGCTATCAGTATTTCATCAATATTTTTTTCGACCGCAATACGTCTTATACTGTGTCTGTTACCAAGCACGCGGACACCGTTAATGCTTGCATTTCTTTTTTTCTCATCATCATCAACAAACCCAACAACGTTATAGTTAAGATTTCTGTTACGCGTCAGGTCCTTAAGCATAATTGTTGCGGCATTACCCGCACCAACTATGAGTAATCTCTTTTTTGAGGAATCACCGGAGCTTATATTATGATGCGAAAGGTCATAAACTCCCCTTGCAAACATACGTACCATCAGAAAGCATATATTTGCCAGTATAAGCGCAAAAAACTCAACTCTTATGCTAATCTCTTTAAAAACAAAAGCTCCCACACATGCAAGAATAACATCCGAAATAATACATGCTTTTATTATCCTTATGTAGTCCTTTGTTCCTGCATGAATCCACAACACGGTGTATATTCCAAATATTATCATAACTGCAATAAATACAACAAGCGAGAACAAAATTGTTGCCTGACCCTTTAAAATAGTATCAATAAAGCTCGACTTATCGTAAACAAGAAAAACAGATACTACATATGATAAAACAACTATAAGGATGTCCAGCATAATAAAGTGTCTGTTTCGTATAGTGGGATATTTTTTAACTTTGGTGTTTATGTTTTTACCAACATTAGTATTTTGCATATCTTTTATATGCACCTCCCATATATAATAGAAATATTTAATTTTCCGAATCAATTTTTCATATATATTTAGTATACCACATTTTGTCATACAAATCAAGTATTATTTTCTTTTTCCCGTAAATACTGACAAAATCCAAACGATTATGATAATCTATTTATAAAATTTACAGGAATGACAATCTTTTATAATTGACAAAGATTTTTTATAATGCTATAATGTATACAGATTTATTTAACACGAGGGAATTATTATGAAAATTTATAAATCAATTAGCGATTTAGTGGGCAAAACCCCGCTTGTTGAGTTGGCAAATTACAGCAATAGCGAGAATCTTTCCACACCTATATTAGCAAAATTAGAATATTTTAATCCTGCAGGCTCTGTCAAGGACAGAGTTGCCGCACAGATGATAGATGATGCCGAAGAAAAAGGCATATTAAAACCTGGTTCAGTTATAATTGAGCCCACAAGCGGCAATACGGGTATCGGTCTTGCTGCAGTAGGCGCTTCCAGGGGGTATAAGGTTATTCTCACAATGCCCGAAACAATGAGTGTTGAAAGAAGAAATCTGCTAAAGGCATACGGGGCACAAATTGTTTTAACAGATGGTGCAAAGGGTATGATGGGGGCAATAGAAAAAGCAAACGAATTAGCCTTACGAACACCTGACAGCTTTATTGCCGGACAATTCGAGAATTTAGCAAATCCACTGTCTCACAAAAAAACTACAGGCCCCGAAATATGGCAGGACACTGACGGAAAAGTTGATATCTTTGTCGCGGGAATCGGTACAGGCGGAACTATCACAGGCATAGGTGAATATTTAAAAGAGAAAAATCCCAATATAAAAATTATTGCGGTAGAGCCATATGACTCTCCCCTTTTATCTGAGGGTGTATCAGGACCACATCAAATTCAAGGTATAGGTGCAAACTTTGTACCAGCTATTTTAAATACAAATATATATGACGAAATATTTACCGTAAAGACTAATGAGGCTTTTAGTACAAGCAAGGCTCTTGCTCATAAGGAAGGTATTCTTGTCGGAATTTCTTCTGGGGCAGCAATGTATGCCGCAACAGAAATTGCCAAAAGAGCCGAAAACCAAGGTAAAGTTATCGTTGCACTTTTACCCGATGGCGGCGAGAGATATCTTTCTACACAAATGTTTGATTAAATTCTAAAAATTTATTAAAATAATATTGACTTTCTATAGGTATTGGGTGTATAATACTATTGATACAGAGATTTGGAGACGTATCAAAACAAACTATGCGTAAGTTTGTTTTGGTGCGTCTTTTTTATTTTTAAAAAAAGAAAGGATAATAAATATGTATGATGTTGTAATTATAGGTGCAGGTATAGTAGGTGGAATGATTGCACGTGAACTTTCCAGATACAACGTAAAAATATGCATTGTCGAAAAGGAAAATGACGTTGCAGAAGGTGCAACAAAAGCAAACTCTGCAATAATCCACGCGGGCTTTGACGCAAAATGCGGTTCGCTAAAAGCCAGACTCAATGTATTGGGTTCCGAGATGATGGAGAGTATTGCAAACGAGCTTAACGTAAAATACAAGAAGAACGGTGCTCTCGTTATAGGTTTTAATGATGAGGATAAGGAATGCATACAGGGACTTTTAGCACGTGGCGAAAAAAACGGTGTTAAGGACTTGAAAATTCTTGAGGGTAAAGAAATACAAAAAATCGAACCTAACATTTCGAAGGATGTTGTGTGTGCACTATATGCACCAACAAGTGCCATTGTGTGTCCCTATGAATTAACTATTGCGGCGATAGGCAACGCCATGGATAATGGCGCAGAGCTTATACGTAATTTCGAAGTATCATCAATAGATTACTCAGATAAGGTATATACTCTTAAATCCAAAAACGAACAGATAATAAATTCCCGATACATTATAAATGCTGCAGGCGTATATTCAGATAAAATTGCGGCAATGATTGGTGATAACTCATTTAAGATACATCCACGACGCGGTGAGTATATTCTTATGGACAGGGATGACGGTGATATTGTTTCACACACAATATTCCGCACACCAAGCAAAATGGGTAAAGGCATTTTAGTGTCCCCCACTGTTGACAACAATCTGCTTGCAGGCCCAACTTCTGTTGATATAGATGATAAAGACAACAAGGATACAACTGCATCAGGCTTTAATCAGATAATGAGAGAGGCACGCGAAAACATACCAACTATTGCATTCAATAAGTCAATAACATCATTTTGCGGTTTAAGAGCTGTTGGAGATACAGGTGATTTTATAATAGAAAAGGCAAATGATACATTTGTAAATGTTGCGGGAATTGAATCACCGGGTCTTTCTTCATCACCCGCTATTGCATTATATGTTAAGGATATACTTTCAGAAATGGGTCTTGAACTTACAGAAAAGGATAATTTCAACCCATACAGAAAATCCCCACATTTCTTCTCGGAACTATCTGTTGAGGATAAGAATAAGGTTATTGCACAGGACAGACGATACGGTAAAATAATATGTCGTTGCGAAACTATAACCGAGGGCGAAATTGTGTATGCAATCAACCAGAACCCAAAGCCTCTTGATATGGACGGAGTAAAGCGAAGAACACGCGCACAAATGGGCAGATGTCAGGGCGGATTCTGTTCGCCATACATAGTTGAGATATTATCACGCGAGCTTGGCATTCCGTATGAGAATGTTACAAAATTTGGTGGAAATTCCGTTATTAACATTGGCAAAACAAAGGAAAATGGAAAGTCTGAATAATTTGTTTAAGACTTAACACAGAAAGGAACAGTTATAAAAATGATTGATTTAGTTATAATAGGCGGTGGCCCTGCCGGAATGAGTGCCGCGATTGCAGCACATAAAAATGGTATAAGAGATATACTTATTTTAGAGAGAGATAAAAAGCTTGGCGGAATTTTGCAGCAGTGTATACATAACGGATTTGGTCTGCATAAATTCAACGAAGAGCTGACAGGCCCTGAATACGCACTCCGATACGAAGAACAGGTACGCGAGCTAAATATACCCTTTAAGTTAAATACCATGGTACTCAACATTTCCAAAGATAAGGTTATTACTGCAACAAACGAGGAAGATGGGATTTTTGAAATACAGGCAAAAGCAATTATATTAGCAATGGGATGTCGCGAAAGACCAAAGGGTGCACTAAATATTGCCGGTAGTCGTCCGTCAGGAATATACAGTGCTGGTACAGCACAGAAGTTTGTTAATATGAAAGGATATATGCCCGGCAAAAATGTTGTAATATTAGGCTCGGGTGATATTGGTCTTATTATGGCACGAAGAATGACCTTAGAGGGTGCCAAAGTCCATGCTGTATGTGAGATAATGCCCTACTCTGGTGGTCTTGCAAGAAATATAGAACAATGTTTAAATGATTTTGATATTCCGTTACTTTTAAGCCATACAGTTGTTAATATTCATGGCAAAGAGCGTCTTGAGGGCATAACAATAGCCAAGGTTGATGAAAAAATGAGGCCTGTTGAGGGGACAGAAAAATATATCGAATGTGATACACTTCTGCTTTCTGTAGGACTTATTCCTGAAAATGAATTAACCTCAAATGCCGGAATAGAAATCAGTCCAATCACAAAGGGTGCAGAGGTTGACGAAAATCGTCAAACATCTGTAAAGGGCGTGTTTGCCTGCGGAAATGTTCTTCATGTTCACGACCTGGTAGATTTTGTTTCCGACGAGGGCGAAATAGCCGGAACTGCTGCAGCACACTATATTAAGGATGAATTATTCTCAAGCGAGAATGTATCCGTTAAAACCGATGGTTTAGTAAGATACACTGTGCCCCAAAATATTTCAAGAGGGCTTAGCGACGAAAAGACAAAGTTATTTTTCAGAGTTTCCAATGTCTATAAGAACAAAAAACTTGTCATACGCGATAATTCAGGTAATATTATATCTTCAGCAAAAAAGCTTTCCCTTGTTCCGGGTTGTATGGAGAGCATTGTAATTGACAAAGAAAAAATCAACCATTGCGAATATATAACAATAGGATTGGAGGATTAAACATATGAAATCACGTGAACTTACATGCATTGTATGCCCTATGGGGTGCAAGATAGAAGTCGGTTTTAATGATAATAATGAAATAGAATATGTAAAGGGAAACACATGTGTCAGAGGTGAGAAATATGCAAAGGATGAATGTGCACACCCCGTAAGAATGGTTACATCAACTGCAATCTGTTCTAACGGAGAAGTTATTCCCGTAAAAACGCGCATTCCTATTCCGAAAGAAAAAATATTTGAATGTATGAGCGAGATAAATAAATTAAATATTAACTTGCCAATCCATGTAGGAGCTGTTATAATAAAGAATGTAGCTAATACAGATTCAGATATAATAGCCTGTTGTAATATGGAATAATTATTGTAGGAGATACGTTATGAGTAATAATAAAATTATTGCAGCACTGCGCGATGAAGATGCGTTCGAAAATGCATTGAATTCCAAAGCAGATATACTGTTTTTTCTATCACCAAGTATAGATAAATTAAGTTATTTAGCCACATCGGCACACGAAAAGGGAAAAAAATTGTATATCCACATAGATTTAACCTCGGGACTTGGTAAGGATATACAGGGAATTGAGTTTGCAAAAACATCAGGAGTTGACGGAATAATATCTACCCGTGCAAATCTTATAAGATATGCAAACGATTGCGGATTATCTACCGTTCAACGATTTTTTATGGTGGATTCGCGCTCTATTGATACTACATTGGAAATTATTAAATCTGCAAAGCCTGATATGATAGAAGCTATGCCGGGAATTTGTGAGAAAATTATAAAAACCATATGTAAAAAAACAGACACACCAATAATAGCAGGCGGTTTTATAGAAACTGAATATGAGGTGAATAGCGCTGTGGAAAGCGGTGCATATGCGATTTCTACAAGCAACCGCATGCTATGGGACTTGTAATTTAAAATCAAAATAATTTTAAAATTTCAATATATCAATATATCATATAACAACAACCCTTGACATACCTATGTTTTTGTTGTATAATATTTTAAAAATTGGGGGGGGAGGTATTGTAAGTGGAAGGTTTAATTACATATGTTCAAAGTGATGCTTTTCTTTTGAAGGCAGAATTGTTTTTAAGACTTGTTATAGCTGTTTTGTGTGGTGCATTTATAGGCTATGAGCGCAAAAACAGAGGAAAAGGCGCCGGAACACGAACTCACAGCATTGTTGCTATTGCATCGTGTCTTATGATGATAATATCCCAATACGGATTCGAAGATTTTTTTGGTAACTTCAATGTATCTGATATCGAAGAGCGAATTGACCCATCGCGAGTTGCGGCACAAATCGTTTCGGGTATAGGCTTTTTAGGTGCAGGAATGATTTTTATACAGAAGAATGTTGTTACGGGTCTTACAACTGCTGCAGGAATATGGGCAACTGCCGGAATTGGTATGGCTATCGGCGGCGGTATGTATTTTTTAGGAATTGCAAGTACTGCAATAATAGTAATTCTTCAGCATTTGCTACATAGAAATCCAAAGCTTGCAAGTACAATAGTTGAGAGCGAAATGCATTTTTGCATTGAGGATGATAATATAAAAAACATCGATACCTTACTCGAACTGACCGAAAAATTCAGTATATCCGTTTCAGAAATTTCTTATAGTAAAAATAATGATGGTTCTTTGGATATTATTATTTTGGCACAGTACCTAAACAATGTTGACAAGATACCATTACTCGAAGAAATATATAAGATGAATTTTGTTAAAACAGCAAAAGTTTAATAAAAAAATAACAGGCAGGAAATTTTCCTGCCTGTTATCTTTTTATGCTATTGGATACACTTCATTTTCTTCGTCAAGTAAATCGGAATCTACTTTAACCTGATTTGCATATCTGTAATCGAAATATTTTAGTGCAACAGGACCAAATAATGCATATGAAAGATAGTCTTCATCCTGAACAATCTTTTCTCCGCATTTTTCGTTAAGCTCATTACGGATTTTATTCATTTCATTTTCTATTAAATCCGCAGGTCTGCAAGTAATTCTTTCCTCATCACCTATTATTTTCTTAACAAGTGCTTCGTCTATTTCAACAGGGCACTTTCCATATTCACCCTTTACAATACCCTTTGTTTCCTTTGAGCACATCTTGTATCTTTCACCCATAAGAACATTAAGAACTGCCTGTGTACCTACAATCTGCGATGACGGAGTAACAAGCGGCGGATAACCCATGTCTTTTCTTACTCTTGGGACTTCCTTTAGAACCTCGTCGTATGCATCTTCTCTTCCCTGTTCCTTCAATTGTGAAACAAGATTCGAAAGCATACCGCCCGGAACCTGATATTTTAATGTATTTACATCTACACCCATAACCTTTGGATTTAGTAATCCGCTTGCAAGGTATTCTTCTCGCATAGGCTTAAAGTATTCGCTTATTTCTACAAGCTTATCAAGGTCATAGCCCGTATCGTAAGGTGTTCCCTGTAAAGATGCAACCAATGGTTCTGTTGGTGGTTGTGATGTGCCCAGAGCCAGTGGAGACATTGCACAGTCAACCACATCAACACCTGCCTCGATAGCCTTCATATATGTCATTGACGCTGTACCTGATGTATAGTGAGTGTGTAGCTGTATAGGAATTTTTACTGTTTCCTTCATAGCTTTCACCAAATCATACGCAGTGTATGGTAGTAAAAGACCAGCCATATCCTTAATACATATTGAATTTGCACCCATTTCTTCGAGTTGTTTTGCAAGCTTTACAAAGCTGTCTATGTTATGAACAGGGCTTATTGTGTAACACACAGTAGCCTGAACATGACCTTTTTCTTTTTGACAGGCTTTAATTGCACATTCAAGATTTCTTACGTCGTTTAGTGCATCAAAAATTCTTAATATATCAATACCATTTGCAATAGACTTTTGAACAAAATATTCAACAACGTCATCTGCGTAGTGGCGATAGCCCAGAATATTCTGTCCGCGGAACAACATCTGTAGCGGTGTTTTCTTTGCCTTATCCTTTATTTTTCTAAGTCTTTCCCATGGGTCTTCGTTTAAAAATCTAAGACAAGAATCAAAAGTTGCGCCTCCCCATGCCTCGAGAGAATGATATCCAACCTCGTCCAGTTTTTCGACTATGGGAAGAATTTTTTCTGTTGTCATACGTGTTGCAATTAGTGATTGGTGTGCATCACGCAGAATTGTTTCGGTAATTTTTACCGGTTTAGCCTCTATTGACATTTTCATTTACCTCCATACTCATTTATGCGTACATTGCCAAGAATACTCCCGCTGCAACCGCACTTCCTATAACACCTGCAACGTTAGGTCCCATAGCGTGCATAAGCAAGAAGTTTGACGGGTTTTCTTTTTGTCCCACAGTTTGAGATACTCTTGCCGCCATTGGAACTGCACTTACTCCGGCGCTTCCTATAAGTGGATTAACTTTACCTTTTGTTAAGAAACACATTACATTACCAAGTAAAAGTCCTCCTATTGTTGAGAATACGAATGCAATTAAACCAAGAACAACTATACCTATTGTCTGGGCACTTAAGAATCCCTCTGCTGTTGCAGTAGCACCTACTGTAACACCAAGAAGTATTGTTATTATGTTACATAGCTCGTTCTGAACAGTTTTTGAAAGTCTTTCAACAACACCGGATTCTTTAAACAAGTTGCCAAGCATCAACATTCCTACAAGAGAAAGTGCATCAGGTACAATAAATGCAACAATTATTGTTACAACTATCGGGAATATAATTTTTTCTGTTTTAGAAACTTCTCTTAACTGTTCCATTTTTATTGCTCTTGTCTTTTTTGTGGTCAAAAGCTTCATAAATGGTGGTTGTATAACAGGTATAAGAGCCATATATGAATATGCTGCAACAGCAATAGCCGGTAACAGATGCGGAGCTAATGTCTTTGTAACAAATATAGCAGTAGGACCATCTGCACCGCCGATAATACCTATAGATGCAGCATCAAGCGCATTGAATGTTATGCCAGGAATTGTAGCTGACAGCATAAGTGCCATAAAGAATGCCGCAAATACACCAAGCTGTGCTGCCGCACCAAGAAGAATACTCTTTGGATTTGCTATTAAAGGTGCAAAGTCGGTCATTGCGCCTATACCTAAGAATATTATAGGTGGATATATACCCAATTTAACACCCAGATACAACAGGTCAAGCAAACCACCGGAGGATATTACCTCCTGAATTATAATATGCTTGTCCTGATCCACAAACGAATGCGGAACATTGGGGTCAACAAATCTGTCTGCGTGCATTACAAGTTGTTCAGGCATCATAGGCAGGTTTGTGATAAGCATACCAAATGCTATGGGAAGTAATAGTAATGGTTCATACTGCTTTACTATTGCTAAATATAGCAACACACAAGCAATAACCAGCATAATAACAGTTTTAATTATATCTATCGGCGCTTGTTGAAACAATACCGCAATACCGGTACTGCTTAAGAAATTAACAAGACTTTCTATCATTTTTTCTCACCACTTTCTTATAATTTTAGTATTAAATGTGAATTAACCGATAGAAACCAGTACATCTCCTGAGTTAACGCTATCACCTGCACTTGCACTTATACCAACAATCTTACCGCCTTGTGGAGCAAATATTTCATTTTCCATCTTCATAGCCTCTAAGACTGCTACTAAGTCGCCTTCGTTTACTGTGTCGCCTACATTAACCTTTATTGCCACAACAGTTCCCGGCATTGGTGATGTAACCTGGCATGCACCCGAAACAGGTGCTGATTTTGGAGCTGCCGGTGCTGCAGCAGGAGCACTAACGGGAGCTGCTACAGGTGCCGATACAGGCGCACTTGCAACACCAACCTCTTCTACGTCTACTTCGTATGTTTTTCCATTTACAGTAATATTAAACTTTCTCATAACTATCTGTTCCTTTCTATTAGTAGTGATTAACTGTTTCATTAAGTCCTGCTTTATTCCATGCAGGAGCTTTGTTACCTACTCTTCGATATGATTTTATCTTTAAATTATATGTTGATGTATTAAGACTTGCCGCAACTGCTGCTGTTAAAACTGCAATTAGCTCGTCGTCATCTGTATCAGACTCAGCATCCATAACCTCAGCAGGTGCCTGAGCTTGCTGTTGTACTTGTTTTTGCTTTGACGGATTCTTATAAAATACAACCTTCATAAGAAAAAGAACAAGCATAAGTAATACAAGTACAGAAAACACTATACACATACCCTGCAATGCTACTGCACCGCCGACAGATAACGCCTCTGATACTGAACTTATTTCTATTTTATCCATAAACTATAACCTCCTGAAATTAAACGGGGAAGTTTCCGTGTTTCTTTGCCGGAATTGAATCTCTCTTGCTTGCAAGCATTTCTAATGCAGCAATTATTCTCGGTCTTGTTGAATCAGGTTCTATTACATCATCGACATAGCCTTTTGAAGCAGCAACATATGGTGATGCAACCCTGTTTTTATATTGCTGAACTTTTTCCTCTTTTTCAGCAAATGGGTCATTACTGTTTCTTATATCGTCCTTAAATATAATATTTGCTGCACTATCAGGTCTCATAACTGAGATTTCTGCAGTTGGCCACGCCATAACTATATCTGCACCAACGTGTTTTGAGCTCATTGCTATATATGCACCGCCATACGCTTTTCTTAATATAACGTTTACCTTTGGTACAGTGGCCTCACAGTATGCATACAATAGCTTTGCACCATGTCTTATAATTCCGCCCTGCTCTTGTTCTACACCCGGCAGATACCCCTCAACGTCGGTAAATGTTACGATTGGAATATTAAAGCTATCGCAAAAACGTATAAATCTTGCTGCTTTATCACAAGAGTCTATATCCAGTGCACCGTCTTTTACCTTAGGTTGATTTGCAACAATACCGACAGCTTTTCCGTTCATTCTTGCAAAGCCTATAACAATATTTTGTGCGAACTCTGATTGCACTTCCATAAAATCAGCATTATCCACAATCTGAGATATAACATCTCTTACATCGTAGGTCTTGTCTACCCCATCAGGAACTATTGAAGATAACGTCTCTGACAATCTGTTTATATCGTCAGCCGACTCAATCTCAACACTTGATTCGAGGTTATTTGACGGAAGGAATGATAAAAGTCTTCTTATCTGCGCTATACATTCTTCCTCACTCGATGAAGTAAAGTGCGCAACACCGCTTTTTTGAGAATGTATCTCACTTCCACCTAAATCGTTTATAGTTACGTCTTTACCTGTTACAGCCTTAACTACCTGTGGGCCTGTAATAAACATCTGTGATGTTTTATCAACCATAAATACAAAGTCTGTCATAGCCGGGGAGTGTGCCGCACCACCTGCACATGGGCCCATAATAACACTTATTTGCGGAATTACGCCCGAGTTCCTTGTGTTTCTGTAAAAAATTTCACCGTATCCGGCAAGAGCATCTATACCCTCTTGAATTCTCGCTCCGCCGCTATCATTCATACCTATTATTGGCGCGCCCATTTTTGCAGCCATATCCATAACCTTGCAGATTTTTTTTGCATGCATCTCACCAAGTGAGCCGCCTATAACAGTAAAGTCCTGTGCGTAGACATATGTAAGTCTACCATCAACTGTACCATAGCCTGTTATAACTCCCTCTGCCGGTGCTTCAACACAATCCATTGCAAAATCGGTACATCTGTGTGTTACAAATGCGTCAATTTCCACAAAACTGCCTTCATCCATAAGAGCGTTAATTCTCTCACGTGCAGTCAGTTTGTTACAATCGTGTTGTTTCTTGATTTTAACATCGCCACCGGCATTTTCGATAACGTTTCTGCGATATTGAAGTTCATTCAATTTATCAATCGTTCCCATGACCTGACCTCCATTTTTATAAATAGAACAATTATTTCCTCATTATACATTATAACCCATTATTTTATTTTTTGCAATATATTTTTCCATTTTTACAAAAATTTAATATTTGTAAATTATCTGTTATTCATTAAAAAAATTTCAGCAACACAATAAAGAGCAACTACCTCAAAATACATAAAATTGAAGTAGTTGCCCACATTTAACCTTCCATATGTCTGCCCAAAAAACCAGCTGCTGTTTCTGCAAGCTTAGTCTCAATTTCCGATGGTCTTTCATCCTCATTCATAACAAAAAGAACCGAGCCAATTGTATCTCCCTCCGACACAATGGGAAAAACAACCCTTGCGCTGTATTTATCATTTCCGTCTGCAACAGACACTTTCTTATCCGACTTTGAATTTATATTCACTTTATCATCCATGACTTTTTCGAGCTCAGGTGATACTCTTTTTTCTATAAGCTCTTTTTTAGGTATCCCCGACACTGCAATTACACTGTCGCGGTCTGTTATACAAACACCGTGTCCGCTCGCTTTAGCTAATGTTTCTGCATAATTATAGGCAAAGTCTCCCAACTCTCCGATTGGCGAATATTTTTTAAATATTACCTCTCCGTCTTTTTCGGTATAAATTTCAAGAGGGTCGCCAACCCTTATTCTCATGGTTCTTCTTATTTCTTTTGGTATAACAACTCTGCCCAAATCATCAATTCTTCTTACAATTCCTGTTGCTTTCATAGTATTTTTTCTCCTTTTTAACTAAGTTTACACTCATATTGTCTGCAAAAGGAAATTTTTAATTCATTGAAAATGTTGGTAAAATAAAAAATGCAGTTGGATTTATATTCCAACTGCATTTATTTATTTTGTGTTATTTAATGCCTGCTCCAAATCTGCTATTATATCATCAGCACTTTCTATACCAACGCTAAAACGAACAAGGTCAGCACCAATACCACACTCGGCAAGCTGTTCATCTGTCATTTGACGGTGTGTTGAGCTTGCAGGATGAAGTGCACACGTTCTTGCATCGGCAACATGTGTTACTATAGCCGCAAGCTTTAAAGAATCAAGGAATTTTACACCCGCTTCTCTGCCACCCTTTACACCAAATGACACAACTCCGCTTGAGCCTCCCGATAAATACTTTTTAGCAAGGCTATTGTATTTACTCGACTCCAATCCCGAATAGTTAACCCATCCCACGCATGGATGGTTTTCGAGATATTTCGCAACCTTAAGTGCATTTTCGCTATGACGTATAATTCTTAAATGAAGTGTTTCCAATCCGAGATTTAATAAGAATGCATTTTGCGGCGATGGTGATGAACCCATATCACGCATAAGCTGAACTCTTGCCTTTGCAATAAATGCCGCTTTGCCGAAATGTTCTGTATAAACAACACCATGATACGAATCATCAGGTTCTGTCATGCAAGGGAATTTTCCTGATTTAGCCCAGTCAAAATTACCACTGTCGATAATAATACCGCCAAGAGAAACAGCATGTCCATCAAGATACTTTGATGTTGAATGAATAACAATGTCCGCACCAAAATCAAAAGGACGACACAATATTGGTGTTGCAAATGTATTATCTACAATAAGCGGAATACCATTTGTGTGTGCAAGTGTTGCAAACTTTTCTATATCAAGCACTGTAAGTGCCGGATTTGCAATAGTTTCACCCAAAACCGCTTTAGTATTTGGCTTTATTGCTTTTTGCAGCTCCTCCAAATCATCATCTGGATTTACAAATGTTGTGTCTATACCGAATTTTTTAAGAGTAACTGCAAGCAGATTAAAGGTACCGCCATAAACTGCAGCAGAGCATACAATGTGGTCGCCCGCACTTGCAATATTCATAACGCTCATCATAGTCGCTGCCTGACCTGCCGAGGTCATCATAGCACCTATTCCGCCCTCTAAGTCGCTTATTTTTTCTTCAACTGCTGCAACTGTAGGGTTTGCAAGACGTGTATAGAAAAATCCGTCCTCTTCCAAATCAAAAAGCTTGCCCATATAGTCCGACGAATCATACTTGAATGTTGTACTTTGATATATTGGCAAAACACGCGCCTCACCGTTTTTGGGTTTATATCCCGATTGAACGCATTTTGTTTCTAAATTCATAATAATCTATCCTTTCTTTTATAGTCTGCCCTTAAAGTCCTCATAGCCAAATTCACGCACAAGAGAAACTGTATTATCCTCTTTTAGGATGTAAATTGACGGGAGATTTATTCCGTTAAAAGTGTTGTTTTTTACCATCGAATATATTGCCATATCCTCAAATACTAACCTGTCCCCAACATTTATGGGGACACTAAACGAATAGTCTCCTATTACATCACCTGCAAGACAACTTTGCGAGCCTATACGATACGTATATTTATGCTCGTTTGCATCACCCGCACCAATAATCCTTGGTCGGTATGGCATTTCCAATACATCCGGCATATGACAAGCCGCACTGCCATCAGTAATTATTAAATCCATTTCGTTGTTCGAAATATCAAGCACCTCGCAGACAAAGTAGCCCGCATTCAATGCAACCGCCTCACCTGGTTCAAGGTAGACTTCTACGTCATATTTGTTTTTGATATAATCAATACATTCTATAAGAGTATCAACATCGTAATCCGCACGTGTTATATGATGACCGCCACCGAAATTTATCCACTTCATATTGTGCATATACTTACCAAACTTTTCCTCAACTGCTGCTATTGTACGTTTTAATGTGTCAGAATTTTGTTCGCACATTGTATGAAAATGAAATCCCTCAATAAGAGGCAAGATACTCTCATCAAAATTAGCAAGAGTTGTACCAAGTCGTGAATGTTTAAAACACGGATTATAAAGGTCAGTTTCTATTTCGCTATACTCAGGATTTATTCTGAGTCCGCACGACTTTCCCTCTGTTCTGTTATAAAATTTTTTAAGTTGAGATGGCGTGTTGAATACAATATGGTCGCAAAGCTTTACAATTTCGTCAAACTCACTATCCTTATATGCTGCACTGAAGATATGTACTTCACCGCCAAATTCTTCCGCACCAAGTCTCGCCTCGTTCAATGAGCTTGCACAAGTTCCGCAAAGGTATTTTCTTAGCAGTGGATATGTGGAATAGTTAGAATATGCCTTTTGTGCAAGCATTATTTTTGCGCCCGTCTTTTTTTGCACATATTCGAGCACCTTGCAATTTTTTATTAGCGCTTTCTCGTCTATAACATATGCAGGAGTGTTTACTTTATTTTTAAAATCCATATCAATCTACCAATACAGGGTTAAAGTCTTCTTCCCACGGAAGACCGAATTTGTTTAGCTCTTCCATGAATGGGTCCGGGTCAAATTCCTCTACATTATAAACGCCGGGCTTACACCACTTGCCTGTAAGAACCATTGCCGCACCAATCATTGCAGGGACACCTGTTGTATATGAAATCGCCTGCGAGCCAACCTCTTTATAGCATTCCTGATGGTCGCATATATTATATAGTTGATATGTCTTTTCTTTTCCGTCCTTTTTACCTATAAATATACAACCAATGTTTGTTTTACCAACAGTTCTTGGTCCCAACGACGCAGGATCAGGCAAAACTGCCTTTAAGAATTGTAATGGCACAATCTTTTTACCCTCAAATTCAATAGGCTCAATAGATGTCATACCAACATTTTCGAGACATTTCAGATGTGTAAGATAACTCTGACCAAATGTCATAAAGAATCTTATTCTCTTTATACCTGTAATATTTTGAGCAAGAGATTCCAATTCCTCATGATGAAGAAGATACATATCCTTTTCACCCACACCCTTGAAGTTATATACACGTTTGATTTCCATAGGCTCTGTTTCGACCCATTTTCCATCTTCTATATAACTTCCTTTTGCACTTACTTCTCTGATATTTATTTCAGGATTAAAGTTTGTTGCGAACGGATAACCATGGTCTCCGCCATTACAGTCTAAAATATCAATATAGTTTATTTCATCAAACTCATGCTTTAGTGCATAAGCGCAAAACACTCCTGTAACACCGGGGTCAAAGCCGCTGCCCAAAATAGCAGTTATGCCTGCTTTTTCGAAACGCTCTCTGTACTCCCATTGCCATTTGTACTCAAACTTTGCAGTATCCTCAGGCTCGTAATTTGCAGTATCAAGATAGTGTGTCTTTGTTGCAAGACATGCGTCCATTATTGTTAAATCCTGATACGGAAGTGCTAAATTCATAACTATATCAGGTTTAAAGTCGTTTATAAGCTTTATAAGCGCATCGACATCATTGGCATCTACCTGTGCAGTGGAAACCCTTGTTTTTCCACCCTCAACCTGTTTTTTTATAGCCTCGCATTTTGATAATGTTCTTGATGCTATGCATATTTCCTCAAAAACATCACTGTTCTGGCAACACTTATGAATTGCAACACTTGCAACTCCGCCTGCTCCTATTATTAGCGCTTTTCCCATTTGTAATCTCCTTAATCTGTATATTTGAACTTTTTATTAAAAAAATGAGGAAACTGCCTCATTTTTTTTAATTAGCTTCTTGTTTGTTATTCAGTAACTACTCTGTGGAATACCTTTTTACCTTTTTTTATGATAATTCCATCTTCTGTAACCATATCGGCACTTACTGTTCCCGAAACATCTTTGTACTTCTCTCCGTTTATGCTAAGACCGCCATCTGCAATAAGACGTCTTGCCTCTCCGTTGGATTTGAAAAGTCCTGTTTTTACAAGCATTTCGAGCATACCCATTCCAACTACATTTTCTATCACTGTTGTAGGCATATCTGCACTAACGCCACCATTTGCAAAGACTTCTTCTGCTGTCTTTTTAGCTTTTTGTGCTTCATCCTCGCCATGAACAAGCTTTGTAACCTCATATGCAAGTATTCTCTTTGCCTCGTTAAGCTCCTTACCTTCCCACTTTTCCATCTTCTCAATTTCTTCCATAGAAACAAAGGTCAAAAGCTTTAAGCATTTTATAACATCTGCATCGTCTACATTTACCCAATACTGATAGAAGTCATACGGAGTAGTCTTTTCAGGGTCAAGCCACACTGCACCTGACTGAGTCTTACCCATTTTCTTACCCTCGCTATTTGTAAGTAGAGTAAATGTCATACCATAAACCTGTTTTTGGTCTTTTCTTCTGCAAAGGTCTATTCCGCCAAGAATGTTACTCCACTGGTCATCTCCGCCAAGCTCTATTTTACAATCGTACTTGCGGTTAAGCATCAAAAAGTCATAGCTTTGCATAAGCATATAGTTGAATTCCAAAAATGAAAGGCCTTTTTCTAATCTTTGCTTAAAGCATTCAGCTGTAAGCATCTTATTTACAGAGAAACACGAACCAATATCTCTTAAAAATTCTACATAGTTAAGGTCTAAGAGCCAGTCTGCATTATTTACCATAATTGCCTTGCCATCACCAAAATCTATAACTCTTGAGAGCTGTTCCTTAAATTTTTCACAGTTATGGTCTATAGTTTCCTTTGTCATCATCTGGCGCATATCTGTTCTTCCCGACGGGTCGCCTATATGACCTGTGCCTCCACCAACCAACGCAATTGGTCTGTGTCCGTGCATTTGCATATGTCTCATAACCACCATCTGAAGATAATGACCTACATGCAGACTGTCTGCTGTCGGGTCAAAGCCTATATAAAATGTAACCTTTTCTTTACCAAGTAATTCTCTTATTTCGCCCTCGTGTGTTGTTTGTGCCAATAAACCACGTTCTTTAAGCACATCAAATACATTTCTCTCCATTTTTTGTATCCTTTCATTTGTTATAAAATCAATCACGCTATATTATAACATTATTTTGCATGTTTTTCAAGTGTTTTAGCTTATTTTTGTATCAATATGTTGCAATTATACCCATATTTCTTTCAAAAAGCTTATTCATCTCTATCTTGCCGAATTTTTCTATTCTTTTTCCGTCCACTAAAAACTGTACTCTGCCGACACTATCAAGCTCTGTAAGTGAGTTTACTATCGAATAAACTGCCAAAAGCTTGTGTTGGTCCGAGCCGGAATTTTTGGATATGAATCCGTTTTTGAAATCAACATAACATTTATTATCGGATATGGTAACACCTATAAGTACGGTCGAATCCGACAGACACGGAATTAAGCCCTCCGTTTTTGGTCCGTTTATAAGTTCCTGGACCACGTGTTGCGCAAGAGGTCTCTGGTCTGTAATTTTTATACTGCGTTTTTCGGGATAGAGCATGTCTGTATCCTGTTTGGTAAAATACAATGTAACCTCGTGCAGTTCTCCCTCGTTTACATCACTCACAAGCTTTATATCTGTTGCTTTTAATGCACCTATAACCTCACCATCAGGTGCTATAATGTCCGCGCCCTCAACATTTACCTTTACGCTCTCAATGCCCGAAATAGAACACAGGGTTTTTACAACAGAATACACGCGTAACATATCCTTTGTACTGTCTCCCGTAATGAATTCCTGACTGAAGTTTGTGATTATATTTGCGTTATCATTCATATCTATAGTCAGAAACTTTACATCATTAGTGAGTATCGGTCTGATGCCGACTGTTTTAGGACCCTTTATAAGGTTATCTATGACCTTTATACATAAATCTGCATTGTCCTTATAACGCACCTCACGCAGTTCCGATTCCAATGTGGTTTGTTCACTGTTAAGAAAATAGAGTTCACATTCTTTTTTGATACCATTACCAAATATGTCTACCATATAGCTTACAGCCCAAACCAGTGAAATACAAACAGCTGTTGTAATTATAAGAGTTATAATAAGCTTTGGAATGTTAATTATTCTTTTCACTATTTATCCCCCTTTACACTGCCTTGTCCTATTGGTAAAATCACTGTAAATATACTTCCGCCGTCATCAGAATCTGTTATTTTTATACTTCCTCCATGAAGCATTATTGCCTCTTTGGATATTGCAAGACCAAGTCCGGTACCGCCCGTATCGCGCGAACGCGAGTTGTCAAGACGGTAAAATCTGTCAAATACACGTTCTTTTTCGTCATCAGGAATTCCGTCTCCCGTATCCTCAACTGTGAGTATTACAAATCCCTCATTTTCTTTTGCGTCTATTTTTACATACCCACTGTCGTTGGAGTATTTTATTGCATTATCAATTATATTGTAGAGTGCCTCATATACTTTATCACAATCGGCATTGATAACGCTATAATCATTATCCATAAAATCACGATATATTGTTATATTCTGTCCTTGCGCAATATCAGAAAGTTTTCTTACAATATCACCAAGCATTATTTTTATGTCAACTTCCTGTCTCTTTAATGTTGCACTGTTTCCGTCAAGCTTGGATAATTCCAGGAGTCTCTCTACGATTCTTGTAAGTCTGTCAACCTCATCAGACATATCCATCAAAAATTCCCTTACCATTTCGGGATTACTGTCCTCACTCCTGATTATACTCTCGCATACAAGCTTTATTGTAGCCATAGGTGTTTTTAGTTCGTGCGAAACGTCAGATACAAACTTTCTGCGTCTTTCTTCAATGAGGTTGAGTTCATCACACATATAATTCATTGTGTTGCCAAGCTGCACAAACTCCTTGAGACCCTTCTTTTTTATACGTTTTTGGAAATCCCCCTTTGATATTTGTGAGGCAATCTCCTCAAAATCCTTTAGCGGGGAGGTTATTGCAATACTTATACCAACGGATAACATTCCAATAATTGCCACTATTATAAAACAAAAGAAAATCAACGAATCGCGGAGTGATGAAACTGTGTTCTCTATATCTGACGCGTTTTGCGCCAGATACACTCCCCCAACAATTTCGTTGTTTATAAATATCGGCACAGAAACAGTTATAAAGTTTGCATTTTCATCTTCGCTTATTATACTCGACTGTTCACCGTCAAGTGCCCTTTTTACTTCATCACGCATGTATGCTTTGCCTATCAGTCCCGATTCGGCATTTGTATCATACATAACAGTATACGATGCATTTGTTACAATACATCGTATAGTAGTACCTGCAAGACTTCTGCCTGTAATATCCATAAGGCGCATTCCTGCAATATTTATATCATTATCCCATTGTTCTGACGCTGCGTCAGAAATTATATTAGCCTTCTCAAACATATCTACAGTTTTTGAGTTGTACAGGTTATTGCTCACAAGACCAACTACATATGTAGACATCAAAATCAGAGTTACCAATATTACTGCAAAATACGCTGCAGTAATTGTAAATCTCATAGAAAAACATATGTTTTTAAATGTTTTCACAATGCTTTCCCACTTTTTAACAGCGAAACTACTTTTTATAATAATAACCCACTCCCCACTTTGTTCTTAAGTATTTTGGCTCGGCAGGTTTTGTTTCTAATTTTTCTCTAAGACGTCTTATATGAACATCCACCGTCCTTACACCTTCACGGCTCCCTTTGCCCCAGGCAATTTCCAACAGCATTTCTCTTGTGTAGACTTTGCCCGGATTTTTCAAAAACAGTTCCAATAGGTCAAATTCTTTTCCTGTGAGTTCAACCATTACACCGCGTACCTTTACACGTCTGAAATCATAATCAAGTTCTATGTCCCCCGACACAAATGCTTTGTCCGAAACAGGCTTTGCTTTTGGTGTTGTTCTTCTCATAATTGCCTTTATTCTGGCAGTTAATTCTCTTACGTTGAAAGGTTTTGTTATGTAGTCGTCAGCGCCGTATTCAAGACCGAGAATTTTATCTATATCCTCACTTTTTGCAGTTATCATTATTATTGGCACATTCGAAAAGCTTCTAACGGAACGACATACCGTAAATCCATCCATTTTGGGTAGCATTAAATCGAGTAATATTAAATCAATGGTACTATCATGAGCTTTCTCTAAGGCTTCTTCTCCGTCATAAGCAGTAATAACGTCATAGCCCTCTTGCTCAAGATTGAATTTTATACCTTTTACCATTATTTTTTCGTCGTCAACAACTAATATTTTCATTCTAAAACCCACAGCCTTTCTGCCCGCAAAATTACAATTATTTGCACACCTTGTCTGTAAATAAGACAAAGCACATACTCATATATTATTATAATATATTCGGATATATTTTGTCAAGAAAAAGAAAAAGATTCTTTGTTTTTAATAGGAAGGATATACGTATAGAAAATATAAAATTCACTTGACAAAAATAAACATATATGATAGAATACATAAGCAGTTCAGTTATAACATCATAATATTTTATATGGAGTGGTATCGAAGTGATCATAACGGACATGACTCGAAATACTTTTGTGTTTTGGGAACTCGAATCGCTCCAAACCCTTGATTTTACAAGGTTTCTTTAAAATTTAATATACTCGATTTTATCAGTTCCCAAAGGGTGTTCCCAAAGATTTGCACCCTTTGTACGAGCTGTTAAATACATTGGGAGAAGTATCGAAGTGGTTATAACGGCCTCGACTCGAAATCGAGTGTACCAGAAATGGTACCGTGGGTTCGAATCCCACCTTCTCCGCCATGAGAGAGGGTTTTCGTCTGAAAAGCCTCTCTTTTATTCTATACTTACAATATTTGAAAGAGTATCCAATGAAGAAACTTTCGAACTCGCATCTAAATGTGAATAGATATTTGCGGTTGTTGAAAAATCACTATGACCTAACCAAACCTGAATATCTTTAAGAGTAATTCCATTATGTTTTCCTTTATTCAAAAGTAAGGAAGCACAAGTATGTCTTAAATCGTGGAATCTTATTTTACGCAAACCGTGTTTTTCAACACATGATGCCCAAGCACCCGTTATATAATTTGGTAATATCAGACCGCCAAGTTCATCAACTAACACATATCCTAACCATTCTTTACTATAAGCACGCTTGAATTTCTTTTGATT
>JAZKZV010000011.1:0-1501 GCA_045612845.1 Clostridia bacterium | reverse complement strand
AAAAAACATTTTGACAAGCTCCCTAGAGTAAAGGGAGGAGCTAAATTCCAGGTACTGCGTTCGACATAAACCCACGAGCTAGGACAATTCCAGGCTTCTAGTGTCATCTTGAATACCTGTAAGGCAACGCAAATCTCACATTTTTGTTATAAATTACCAAATAATGTAACATTTTGTGTAAATGAAGTTTGAATATTAGCTCCCAGTCACGAATAATGTTTTTGTTACCAACAATGGCATAGTATCTCCTATGTGTAATCCTGTTTTTTTCATTTCATTTGTTTTTTCTGTTCGATATTATAAAAAATGTTATAACTTTGTGCCGTCTGAGCATTAAGAAATTTTCAGAGCAACAAATATCGTAGTAATCACCGTCGCATTACAGATAGATACAGGCAAGTTCACTACGGAACTATAGCTCTCACAACGTTGTCCGCTCAGAGATAAACAAATGGGATTTTAGTAATAAATTTAAAGTATATTATGGCAAGAACATCATCAGAATTTCGCGCAGCAGCGCGTAACATCCTCAAGGGACGTTGGTCAGAGGTAGTTTTACTCTCTTTCGTGTATATGCTTATCGCATGTGTATTTTCTGCTACAGTAACTCAGGCGTTGGACAATATTGCGGAAGGCATCGGAAGTATCGCTTCATTACTTCTTCTTCCTTTAGGATGGGCATATGGTATCACCTTCCTTTGTCATCGTCGTGGTAAAGAGGATTCTTTCTATTTTTCTAATCTATTTTTAGGTTATAAGGATTTTGGACGTATCTTTACTACAATCCTTTTGCAAGAGATTTATACTTTGCTTTGGACCTTGTTGTTGATAGTTCCTGGTATCATCAAGAGCTTGTCTTATTCGTTGACAGGATGCATTCTTTACGACAATCCTGAGATGAAGAACAATGAGGCTATCGAACTAAGTATGAAGATGATGGAAGGTCATAAGCTAGACTTGTTCTGGCTTCAGCTAAGCTTCATCGGTTGGGGTATTCTATGTTGCTTCACATTTGGTATTGGCTTGTTGTGGGTTATTCCATACGTACAGGCTTCGTTTGTGGAGTTCTATGAAGATGTAAAAGCAGAATACGAGCAAAAGCAGGCATAGTACATAGCATCAACAATCACAAATAGAATAGGTTTCCGAGTGTCTATAGCATCACTTGGAGACCTATTCTCTTTTTTTTACCCATCTTTTCATCATATTTTATCTCCATCTCTCCCTATATATAATATTAATAAGGTGTAATACTATTCTCCTCCCCATTATATTGTTTATCTTTTATTTTTTTTGCGAAAATCTTATAAAAATGTTTTGTCGGTTTACCTAAAAGCTATACCTTTGCACTCGCAAAACGGGAACGACCTCCTAAGTCACTGAGATGCGGAGGTGTTTTTCTTGCGCTAAAAAAGAAAGAGTTCTTTGAAATATTTTCGTAGACAGAAATTGTAGTACAAGCACTATCTATTAATAGATAGAGGAAATAAAACTTGTCAAT
>JAZKZV010000010.1:0-1685 GCA_045612845.1 Clostridia bacterium | reverse complement strand
ATCAATCTCTGTTTGATTCTGCCTATGTTTCGATATGCTTTTACCGATTTCCGTTAGGATATTATCCTTCGTTATCTTCGTCTCGTTTGTGTAAATAACCTCACGCCCAAACGAATTAAAGCATATTTCCGAAAATGGTTTGCTGTTTCTTCTTCTGTATTTCATCTATTCATCCCTATTCATGTTCACAAACTTAATTATGATCCATAATGCGGCAACCGCCAAAGCAACTTGAATACATTTAACCAATATCATTTATGTGTCCCGTCAATGTGTCAGAAAATAAGTTATCGCCGCACCCACTAAGCCTGTAATGACGCAAGCGACAACACTTTCATATCTTTTCTTTGGGATATTCTCAATTTCATTGAGCCTATTCCCTTGTGTCCGAATCTGCTCGGCAATATTTTCAACATTTACCGCTAGCACTTTTACAGAAGCAATCAATTCACTTAACTGTGATATAGCAGTTTCCAAATGCTCGATTCTGTGGTTCTGCCGTGTATCTTCTGCTTCGATACGCTTCATAAATTCGGAGTGTTCATCTTTCGTAACGTAATTATCCATATTATGCTCCTACAAATTGTAATATTTTATCTTTAAATAAGCCTTTTTTTATATCTTTATAACTTATTCTTAACAATGGAATATTGTTAGCCTTGCAATATTCGTCCTTTATAGCATCGTGATACTTTGTTGTCTGTAAAGCTATTTCTTTTTCTATTGGTGTTTTTGCAAAATTATTATGAGTAAAATGGTGTTCTCCATCTACCTCAATCAATCCATTTTCTATCTGATAATCAAAAGGTAACGTAAAAACATCTTTACAATCATCAAATCTCACTTCTTTTTGGTACGATATATTATTTTGGTTTAACACTTCTTCAACAGCTAAACACCACTGACTTGTTTTTACAGCGCATAAGTTACATCTTATCTTAGGATTTTCCTTTCGGGTCAATGTGTAAATATCTGTTTCGTATATATTTCCACATTCACATTGGCACTTAATATGAGGTTTTTTAAAATCCCCTTCAATATATTCCAAAACTTTCGTACTTAATTTATTGTTTTTGCAAAATATATTTGCGTTATATACAAGATTTTCTTTGTTATATTTACCGGAAAAAATAAGGGCTTTATTCCCTTTTGATATTTCTGCATAATTTGTAGAACACAAATAACCCTCTTTCGTTTTTAGCAACATTCGTTTTTTAGTTCTTATAGAGTTTATATCCGACAGAATTTCATATCCTGCTTTTTCGATAACTTCTATTCTCTGCTCTATATATCTTGATGCAATTTTTACACCTCTTTGTTTGTCATAACATTTAGGACATATTATTGCATTAGGGTTTCTATGAATAACTATTTGCGATCTTTCAAAAACCTCTCCACATTTACATTTTAAGGTAAATTTGTTTTTTCTATGCTTATCCTTTTCTACTTTCAACAGTTCAACTGAATCATCTATACTGTTTAGATATATCCGAACATTCTCATAAAGATAAGGATTCATAGATGAAAAGGGTTTTTTTGTTCCCTGTGGCTTATACATTAAATCCAAATTACTCATTTTCTCCCAATCAAAACGGGAAAGATTATTCTCTCCCGCTTGTTCTGCCTGTTATCTTCTGCTTCGACCCTTTTGACAAATTCATTATGTACTTCAAGTGATACATAAG
>JAZKZV010000009.1:0-2288 GCA_045612845.1 Clostridia bacterium | reverse complement strand
ACTCCTTGACTTGCAATATGCTCACTATTGGTCTGCAGCTAAGAATAAAGTGCGTTTGGGTCTCTTGGCTGGCGTTTCTGCTGGTTATATGAACACTAATCGTAATCAACCTTGGGATGATACTTTCTCTGTTAATACTTCGGATGGCGAAATTATTTATAATGTAACTGCCGATAATATTCATGAGGTGAATCATCAACTCCAATTGGAAGTTCCTGTAATGTTCTCTATGATTACTAATAGTGGTTTCTTCTTTAATGCTGGTCCTCGTTTCTTGTTGCCTGCTTACACTCCTTATAAACAAACTATCACTAACGGTAATATCACTGTTACTGATGTCGAAACTGGTGTTGTTATTGAAGATAACCCTGTATATGGAGCTCTTACTGAAGAGCAAGCTAAGCAAAAAGGTAAAGGTGAACAACAATTTAAGTTGACAATGACTATTGGCCTAGAGGCTGGTTATGAGTTTAAACTTAAATCAGGAAATTCTATTGGTTTAGGTGCTTTTGTTAACTATGGCGTATATAGCATGTATAGTAACAATCCATTGGGTTCTGCTATCGATGTTACTGCTCCTGATGCTACTGGTAATGGTGTAGTAAAAGTTGAGTCTTTGACTAATGCTTATACTGATAAAATGGGTCACCTTGATGCAGGTGTGAAAATTACTTATAATTTAGATTTTATTAAAAAATAAATCTAATATTATAACCCACTAAAATAAAAAGAACTCGAAAACTGAATGTTTCAGTAATCGAGTTCTTTTTCTATTCTTAAAACTCCTCTTTTTGGATAATGACTATTTTTTTAGGAATATGTCTATTTATTTAGTAAAATAACCTAAAAATTGTCTACTTATTTTAGAAAAAATATAGAATTTTTTATATAAAAATACCCAACTTTGCAATTGCAAAGTTGCAAAGTTATTAAGTAGTTGATTATCTTGATGTTGAAAAATGGTAATTTTGTGGATTTATGACTGTAAAGGTGGAGTATATTGTTATTAATCAATGTGTTATATTGAACTTTGCAGACTTTGCAAACTTTGCAAGTGCCTAATCGGGTGGTATGCTTCAATTTTATATGTTAATCTCTCTGTTTTTCAGCAACCTTCACCATACCTTCAAGCAAGAAAACAGACATTATGACAGTGACTATTTGCAATGTTTGCAATGCGTTGTAGGCCTCTTATTTTGACGATTTTTGTTTGAAGGGTATTTGATAACCAATTCCCCATTCTATCATTTCGGCCTTAGAAAGGTGTGTTTTTACAGCTGTTTGTATATATAGGTTATCCCAAACCCTACAGCGTAATCCTAGACGGAAATAGTTCCACCCATCCTCTTTCTCTATGTTGTATTTATACAAAATAGGTCGTTTTTCGTATTTATTCCCTTCTTTATCTTTATAAGCTAATTTAATAGGGTCGTAAAGATAAATTCCCCAATCTAGTATGGTTGTTATCCGACCTACCTTAAATTCGTTATTTACACTCACTGCGACTCTAAATAGATTTGCAATATTGTCATCGAGTATATAGCGTCCGAATTTTGTATTTGGATTAAAAACTCCATCGTAAAATACATCAAAACTTCCGCCTAAGGCATACCAATTACATATATTATATGTTGCCCCTGTGTGTAACGATGCAATGCCATAGCCTTTGTTGTCTCTGTAGTAGAGCTCGCGATAACCTCCCGACCCTATAATATTGATACTCCATTTGTAGGGTAGTGGAGGAAATTTTTCTCTGTTGTTATTTTCGCAATGCACCTGCTCTCTCTCTAATTTGTATGAAGCACCTATTGTTGCATATAACATATTGATACCTCCATTGGGTTGTAGTACCGATCCATTGCTCATATGCATATATCCAAAGTCTGCATTAACTGCAAAACCTTTTTTTATTGGGAAATTGAGATGTGCACTTGTTGTGATATGTACGTTTACTATTGAGCCGATTAGATTGTTGCAAGTTGGACCATAGTATGACCAACCAGGAATAGTTTCTTCGTTATATTCTTTATAAACACGATTATAGGTTTTGTTGAAAAAACTAAGACCTACACCACCTTTCCATTTTAATTCGAAGTGTGGCAATTGAACAATGTTAATTAATAAGTATGGGTATAAGGCAAGTGCTTGTCCTAATATTTCTCGATCGCCTAGGTCTAAACCAACAAAACCGACTCCAAGAGTCGGTTCGCCTAAATATTGTTGCCATGGGTACTCGCCCCATGATGGAAATTCAATTGCAATTTCTCCTCCTAATGTTGAGTTAGGAT
>JAZKZV010000008.1:0-1616 GCA_045612845.1 Clostridia bacterium | reverse complement strand
TTGCGCTGCGCCAGGGTGTGTATATCATGTACTCCGGCCCCAACTATGAGACTCCGGCAGAGATCCGGATGTTCCGAATGATGGGTGCGGATGCTGTAGGTATGTCCACTGTACCGGAAGCTATTGTAGCTGCTCACTGCGGAATGGATGTAATTGGTATTTCCTGCATTACCAATATGGCTGCGGGCATTCTGCCGCAGAAACTGAATCATCAGGAAGTCGTTGAAACTGCAGCTCTGGTACATGACAAATTCCAAAAGTTGCTGACTCTCATCATTGATCTTATTGCGTGTTAAGAAGTTGCTGACATCGTAAAATAACAAAGTGCCTATAATCCATTTTCCGGATTATAGGCACTTCTTATTTCATTCCAACTATGCAAACAAGTTGGATTTTATCTTTCTGTTTATAATCAGGTATTTTATTCTGTGAACTTAAATCGGATATCTTTTTTAAATGGTTTTCTTTTGGGATTACCCTCAACTCTGCATATTTCGTTGTTTTTAATATCATAAATAACAGACCATACTGTATCAGCATCTGTCTTTCTGTCATATTGACACATAAAACCATATTTCCCTGATAAAATATCCCTTATTAAATCAAATGTAAAACTACCTTTGTGTTCTTTTAAAGTGTTATATACAACTGAGTATCTTTCTTCGGCTTTCCAACTGTCAACTTCATAATTGTTATATGGCTTCATTTTATCTGAAACAAATTCATTGGCCGCTACTACAAACCCCTCATCATTGGAAGATCTTATTATTTCCATTTCTTCACAGTTGCACTCTACAACCACTATATTGCCTTCTCTGTCTGCGATAGTTAATGTCTGTTGCGACGCAATAGGAATACTTTTTAACACAGCTAATGCTTCATTCGTGGTTTTACATTTTTCCAGTAAATACCTTACCAGCATACCTGCATTGAACCCTGGTTTTATTACTGTAGGATAAATAAAAGTTAATCCTACCGCCAAACCATATTCATTTATTCCATCTTCCATTTCAATAAATGCTGTTGTGTTACCATTAAAAGCATATACATTATCTAAATTATACAAACAGTTCATATATAATTTTTCTAAAGATACAAGGAAATCACTGTTTCTTCCAAAAAAATACTGTTTTTATCGTTAACTGCTATACAGGTACAATGATTGTTGAATTCAAAACAGTACATGCTTAATAAAAATGTATAAAAATCTTCACAAGAGCAATTTTGTCCATCTGCCAATCCCTTGATTTCTTCTAATACTTCAGGATAGTATTTTTTATATATTGGCAGGCACTTTTCAGCAAATTCTTTTCTTTTCTGCGTAATTGTAAAAGTATGGTTGTTACTGATTATTTTTCCATGATTATATAATAATCTGCCCCAATTATACCCTGCTTCATAATGACTCTTTTTAAATCTTCCGTGATACATAATTACCTCTTAAATTCTTTCATTATTTGAGTAAGGCCTTGCTCTGCTCAAATGATAAAACAATAAAAATTTAATGTCAACGAAATAAAATTCCATTAAAAAACAAGCAAAAAAGCTTTATTTGAACAGATAATCTGTAGAGAATCTGTCACAAAACACACAAAAAAACAGGCGCAGCAGAAATG
>JAZKZV010000007.1:0-61863 GCA_045612845.1 Clostridia bacterium | reverse complement strand
AAACTCATTGTTTAGACATCTTAATGTCTTGACAAGAACTCTGCACTGTTTACTTTTCAATGTACATCCTGTCTTTGCGACAGCTTTAATATTGTAACACAACTATTCTTAGTTGTCAATACCTTTTTTAAATTTTTTTTACATTTTTTTATCTTTGGAATTTTTACCTATATATCTTGCCTTGTTTTTCCTTTTTTTATACATTTTACATTAAATTATAGTCATCAAACAATGCCGAATATATATCCAGAACCATATTAGTCTGAATTTCCATCTTATCGCACATTATAATTTTTCCCCTAAGTATATCTATCTTTTTTATACAACCCGTATGTACAACACTCCGCCCTCCGCTCTTTTTTGAATCGGGTTCAAAATACGTTATTGTAACTTCGGGTCTTTCTTTAATACTATCATATATTATAGAAAGCTTTTTATTTAATCTTTCTATTTCGCATTCGTCGAGGTCAATTTTATCATCAGTTATTCTGGCAACCTCGTCTATTGCCTCCTCATGACCTGTAAGTGCCCTGAACGCCCCAAATTGTGCCGCACGTGCAATACGCGACATTCTCGGATGCTTTTTGGGTTCGGGGTGCGGAAGGTTTATTATATCATCATAGCCCGTCATGCCTTATGACCTCCTATCTGTGAATTTCTGTCCCTTGCTGTTGCACCCTCCTCGAGATTTATACCTTTTAAGACTGCATTTTTACCATAATGATTTTTTATATGTATAAGTGCCTTTTGCAAACTGCGTTCTTTTTTTAGACTGTCTTTTTTATTTTTTATATCTTTCTCTACTTTATTATAATCAGTAAAGAAATCGAGCTGGTCATAATGGGGTTTTTCCTGTACCATACTTTCATACAACACATTGTTTGCTGTAATATTTACCCTGCGTACAAGTAATGATTTTTTTGCAATCTTATCGTATAACCCAAGAACACCCTCCATAATCTGCTTAGTTGATGAGGTATGACCTTCTAAATTAACCGTTCCATGTGCATGCTTGGGAATTTTTCTGCCATAGCGGTCTATGGTTACTTCACCTTTGTATCCACTGTTACCTTTTAAATTTTCGGTATCATAGCCTATTGTTATTACCATCTGATTTGTTACAAGCCCTTTTTCTACCAAATCGAGAACCAACAACTCTGTCATTTCCTTTAAAATCAGCCTTGCCTTTTCGAATGTATATGGACAATGCAAAACCTGTCCTGTACCAATACTCTTTTTTTCGGGTCTGTATGAACGGATATCTTCCATTGTGCATGGCTCGTATCCCCACGCGTGGTCAATTAAGAGCTCTGCATTTACACCAAACAACTTATAGAGTCTGTCCTCGCCCTGTTCACTCAAAGACAGTCTTGCAACATCGCCCATTGTATATAGCCCGTTTTCCTCGAGTTTTTTTGCATAGCCCGGTCCGACGCGCCAAAAATCCCGCAATGGTTTGTGCGACCATAATTCTCTGCGGTATGACATCTCATCAAGCTCGGCTATTCTTACACCGTCTTTGTCGGCAACACATTTTTTTGCAACTATATCCATTGCAATTTTGGCAAGATATATATTTGTGCCTATCCCCGCGGTAGCGGTAATTCCCGTCTCGGTAAGTACATCTTTTATTATCATCATTGCAAGCTCGCGCGGTGTCTTGTTGTATGTTTTTAAGTAGCTTGTTATGTCCATAAACTCCTCGTCTATGGAATAGACGTGTATGTCCTCGGGCGCAATATATTTAAGGTATATTTCGTGAATTCGGGTACTGTACTCCATATAATGCGCCATTCTCGGCGGCGCAACGATATAAGAGATTGCACACGAAGGATTTTTTATTATCTCTTTATAATCATAAGACTCACCCTCAAGCCTTCCTGATGGTGAGTCGGTTTTTCTTTTATGGTTTACTTCCTTTACTTTTTGTATAACCTCAAAAAGTCTTGGTCTGCCGGGTATCCCAAACGATTTTAATGATGGTGATACCGCAAGGCAAATCGTCTTTTCTGTTCTGCCCTCGTCTGCAACAACGAGATTTGTGGTCATTGGGTCAAGACCACGCTCCATACATTCAACAGAGGCATAGAAGGACTTTAAATCTATGCATAAATAGAATTTGTTGCTCATTTCTATACCTCCTTTTAATTACATTGTTATATGTTTTAAAATATCCTGAACGGGACGTCGGGGACGCCGTCCCCTACAATGTTGTTTTATTGTTTACATTCTCACACTTTCGCCATTTTCCTTAAGATATTTTTTAAGGTCCATAATTTCTATTTCTTTAAAGTGGAACAGACTTGCCGCCAAAACCGCGTCCGCCTTACCCTTTTGGAACGCATCCTTAAAGTGCTCCATTTCACCTGCACCACCCGAGGCTATAACGGGAATGGAAACACTCTCGCTCACTGCCCTTGTAAGCTCCAAATCATAGCCTGCTTTTGTTCCGTCGCAGTCCATGCTTGTCAGTAGTATTTCACCCGCACCGAGCTCTTCAACCTTTTTTGCCCATTCAACTGCGTCAATGCCCGTATCAACTCTGCCGCCATTTAAGTATATTGTCCAGCCATCACCGTTTGCTCTTCGTTTTGCATCTATAGCACACACCACACATTGTGAGCCGAACTTCCCAGCCGCCTCTTTTATAAGTTCGGGATTCTTTATTGCCGCACTGTTTACCGATACTTTATCTGCACCCGCGTTTAGGATTTTACGAAAATCCTCAACTGTTCGTATTCCGCCGCCAACAGTGAACGGAATAAACACACTTTTTGCTACTGCCTCTACCATATCCACAACAGTTTCGCGTGCGTCTGATGAGGCGGTTATATCCAAAAATACAAGCTCATCGGCACCCGCTTTGTCGTAAACCTTTGCACATTCAACAGGGTCGCCCGCATCTATAAGATTAACAAAATTTACTCCCTTTACAACACGCCCGTTATTTACATCAAGGCATGGAATTATTCTCTTAGCGTACATTATATATCTTGTCCTTTCAAATACTTATGAAGTTTCTTAAAATCTGCATTCCTGCATCGGAGCTTTTTTCGGGATGGAACTGTGTTGCAAAAATATTATCACATTCCACCGCAATATCGAGCCTTGCACCGTATTCGGTGTATGCCGAAACTATATCCTTTTGCGGAGTATCGATATAATACGAATGAACAAAATAGACATACGGAGAGTTTTTGGTATTACCCAAAATCCTACTGTCCTTTGTGATTGTGATGTTGTTCCAGCCCATATGCGGAATCTTAAGACCTGTATCGGGGATTCTTACTGACTTCCCCTTAAAAATACCAAGACCTTTTACACCGGGCGTCTCCTCGCTTTCCTCAAACATAAGCTGAAGCCCCAGACAAATTCCCAAAAGCGGCGTGCCCTTTTTTGCCACCTCTTTTACTACCTCGTCAAGACCGCTTCTTGTAAGAGCCTCCATTGCATCGCCAAACGAACCAACTCCGGGAAGTATTACCTTGTCTGCACCAAGAATTGTTTCTTTGTCGCCAGTTATGATACTCTTTGCACCCAAAAAGTCGAGTGCGTTTTTCACACTGTGCAGATTTCCTGCACCATAATCTATTATTGCTATCATTACTTCCTCCGTAGTTTCTTCCTATATAATGTAAATTAAAAACCCGTTTCTATCCAGATTGTTTTTAAGTAGAATACCTTTTTTAGATTTTCTTCGTTCGAGTTTATTTTTACTGTATCGAACATAGCAAGTCCCGACACATCATATCTTCCTAAGATGCCCGACGAGAAGGCTTTTATATCCATTTCTATATCAGGTGCAAAATCGCCCTTTGTTACCTCGCGCACCTTACCGAAGCTGACCTTGTAGCAGCCGTTATTCCACGGCGCATAAATATCGTCGGTGATTTTTATGCATACCTCGCCCTCGCCTTTTATGTCGGCAATTTTTAAGATTTCTTCTGCATCTACTATTCGGGTTGTGCCTTTGTTTATAATTGTTCTTTCGACGTTTCGTTTGCCAAAGCCACCCATTGAATTTAAAAATGCACTTATATCCACATTAGCGTTAAGCGGTACAATAACTCTGTCGCAAAACGGTATTTGCGTGTTGAAGTACGATAAAATTCCTTTAAGCGCATCAATTGAAGTGTACCACAGTATTGTTACTTCCAGATCCTGCGGTTTTTCGTCATGTGTTTTTATGGTGTATTCCATAAACGCATCTGCAACACCGTTTTCGTTATAGTGAATGAACTTGCTCTTATCCTGATATGCTGCGTGTTGTTCAAAGAACTTTTCCCACTCTTGCTCGTCTTTTAGAACAAGAAGATTTTTGTCTTTTAAAAAACCCTCATAGATGGATTTTATATCGTTCTTCATTTTATCGGAGCCATCGTAGTATATGTTCTGACCTCTTTTTGCTTTGTCGAAGCGGTCAGCGGGGATTGACCAGGTTGCCATTTGCGCACTTACCTCGTAGCCGAATTGTCTGTAATAGCTTTCTTCAAAAGGATAGAGATGTGCTATGTATTGCTTTTTTTGACGCATATCTTTAAAAAGCTCTTTATATATTTCTTTTACTGCACCTCTTTTTGGCGTGTTAAAATCCGATACAACACCGCCAACACCCGACATTTTGCATTGTGCCTGGTCAAAGTTTACTACATAGCCAAAGCTTGTAAGACACGCACACAGCTTGCCCTCATAAAGTGCACCCATTCTTAAAAAATCAGGTCCCGATTCGGAATCCCATTGTTCTCTTAGTTTTATAAATTCTTCCGGTTCATTTAATTTTGAATTAAAAGCCCGAAACATCATGCAGCTTAATTTGCTATATTCAACCGATTCACGGGCAGATATCTTTTTTACTTCAAAATCACTCATTTTCTTTCTCCTTATTGGTTATTTTCATGTTTTTAAATGCCCGTGGTTTTACAACAGCAAGTGTTATAAAATGCAAAATGCTTACCGCAAACCATGAAACAGGCAGGCATACAAACAAAAAGTTCAGACTCGGGAACATCGGCATCAACACCGTTGCCCAGAAAATTCGTATTCCGCAAACGCCAAAGAATGTGCTTATTGCAGTAATTGTTGAAACACCGAGCCCTCTTAGTGTACCTGTAAGTACCTCCATAACACCAAGAATAAAATACGTTGCACACACAAGGCTTACTCTTTCTATACCCATTCTTAATGCCTCAGGAGAGTCGGTGATGTATATACTAACAAGCTGTTTTGAGAATATAACACATATTACACCCAAAAAAATGCCCACGACAACCGCACACAACGCCGATACATAAATCGACTTGTTAATACGCGTTTTACTACGCGCACCATAATTCTGACTTACCGAAGTAAGCACTGTCTGATAGAATGCGTTCATAGAAACATACAAAAAGCTCTCGATGTTTACACTTGCCGCACTTGCCGCAATAGCAGCCGCACCAAACGAGTTTATTGCAGATTGAATAACTGTGTTAGAAAGCGAAAAAAGTGAGCCTTGTATTCCCGCAGGCAAACCTATTTTTAAAAGGGTTGTAATCTCCTGCTTGTAGATTCTGAGCTTTTTAATTTCCAGTTTATATGACTCTTTTGAACGGACAAAAATCACAAGCACCGCAATTACCGATAGATAGTTAGCCACGATTGTGCCTATTGCAACACCTGAAACGTCCATATGGAAAACTATTACAAGTATGCAGTTTATAATAACGTTTACTATTCCCGTTAGCCCCAAAATATACAACGGTCGCTTTGTGTCACCCACTGCTCTTAAAATGGCGGCAGAAAAGTTAAACACAACAGATGCCGGCACGCCCATAAATATAATTTTCATGTATAGTTTTGCACCTTCTAAAACTACACCCTCAGGTGTACCCATAAGGAGAAGCAGTGGTTCACAAAAAACAATTCCGGCAATACAGCTTATAATGCCCACAATCGCGGCAAGAAGAATTGCTGTGTGCACTGCTCTGTGAATGCCTTGTTCGTCTTTTTCGCCAAATTTGCGTGCAACAATTACACCGCCGCCGACCGAAAGACCTATTGATACATTCAAAATGAGGTTTGTGATTGACGCAGTTGCACCTACCGACGCCATTGCATTAGAGCCGGCAAACCGACTTACTACTATGAGGTCTGCGGCATTGTATAGGAGTTGCAGAAAGCTTGTGAGCATAAGCGGTATGGCAAAAAGGATTGTATTCTTTAAAACGGGGCCTTTTGTCATGTCCAGTTCAAATCTTTTCATTTTTCACAATTCCTTTCTTTTGTTGTTTGGCGAGAGTTTTTACAACCCCTCCGTGTTGCTTCGCAACCCACCTCCCCTTACACATGGGAGGCGATTTGGGGTGAAAATGGTGAGATGGGCAATTTCCCATAACTGAGTCTTTAAGAAAATTGTTCAGATTACCATTTGAAAAAGCGACGGCGTATGTTTTCGGGACGTTGAGGACGCCGTCCCCTACATGGAGATTTTTTTACCGTTTATATATACATCGCAAATGTTCAATTCCTTGTCAAGAACGATAAAATCTGCCAATTTGCCTTCTTTGATGCTTCCTATTTTGTCATCTGCGCCAAGGGTTTTTGCAGGATTTATGGTTGCCATTTTTACTGCACTCTCTAAGGGAATACCTATAGAAACAAGATTTCGTACTCCATCTATCAAAAAGCTTGTTCCGCCTGCTATTGTTCCGTCTTCGGTGTAGGTTTCTTTATTTTTAACAATAATCTTTCTTCCGTTTACCATAAATTCGCCATCAGGCATACCTGTGCCAAGCTCACTGTCGGTAATCATATTTATTTTGTCGTCGCCCTTTAATTTATAGGCAAGCTTTATAACGTCCTTTGATACGTGGAAAAAGTCGCATATAAATTCACACTTTATTCTGTCGTCGCTAAGAACTGCGCCTACTGTACCAGGCTTTCTGTGATTTAAACCTGTCATAGCATTGAATGTGTGGGTTGACTGTGTTGCACCCATATCTGCGCCCTTTATTGCCTCTTCAAATGTGGCGTTTGTATGACCAATAGACACCACGACATTATTTTCTCTTAAATATTTTATTGTTTCCTCTGCGCCCTCAAGCTCGGGTGCCATAGTTATTATTTTAACCATGCCCTCGCCCTCTTTTATGAGCGTTTTTGTTTCTTCTATAGTCGGCTTTCTTATATTTTTAGGAAGATGTGCACCCTTGTATTCAACTGCAAAGTACGGACCCTCAAGGTGAATTCCCATACATCTTGCCTGATTCTTTTCTCTTTTATAGTTTATAAGATTTTTCATACATCTTATCATTTTCTCGGTAGGTGCTGCCGAAATTGCAGGACAGAGTGTGGTAGTGCCATACTTTGCCTCTACACCAAAAATGATACCGTTCGTTTCATTATCAAAATCAATAAATGTTTTTCCCATTGCAGAATGCATATGAGTATCTACAAAACCGGGGATTATGTACTTGCCCTGAGCGTCGATATCGCCTGAGCTGCCGGATTGGTCAATTTTAGTAAATACACCGTTTTCTATCTCAACTGACGCATTTACGAACTTAAAATCATCACATAAAACATTCGCATTATAAATTTTCATTTTTTCACCCTCCTGTTGATAAAACAAATATTTTCGTATATGCAAACTATATCACAAAATACATTTTAAGTCAACCGATTTATTACAAAAAACCCCTAATTCTCCCACTTTTTTCTTATATCTTCTATTATCCTTTTTTCTATTCTTGAAATCTGCACCTGCGACACGCCTATAACCTTGGAAACCTCCGCCTGTGTTTTGCATTTTAAGTATCTTAAAATTAAAATCTGCCGCTCTCTTGGCTTTAGCGTACTCAGGATGTTTGATACCATTACTCTGTCTATTATCTCCTCCTCACAATTTTGGCTTTTTATAGTATCAATAAGGTGTATTTCACGATTATCCTGATGATAGCTCTCGTAAATAGACTGTGGCGGTGTTGCCGCTTCAAATGCCTCTGTAAGAGCGCTTGGATCAATGTCGCAAGCCTTTGCAATTTCGTTTATGGTAGGCTCGCGGTTTAGTGTCTTTTGCAAAATCTCGCGCGCACGGTATCCCTTTAGTGCAACCTCCTTTACACTTCTGCTTATCTTTACTGCCCCGTCATCACGTAAGAACCTTTTTATTTCGCCCATAATCATAGGCACTGCATATGTAGAAAATTGTACACCGAATTTGGAATCAAATTTATCTACCGCCTTTATAAGTCCTATTACTCCTATTTGTGTTAAATCCTCTCTTTCACAACCTCTGTTACAATATCTGTTTACAACACTGTGAACAAGTCCCATATTTTCTTCTATGAGTGTATCCTTTGCGGCTTTATCCCCGTCCCGTACCCTTTCTAAAAGCGCACTGTTGTCTCTCATTTTATTCACCTATACGCTTTGTCAGTGTAACTCGGGTTCCCTCGCCCTTTTTACTTTTTACTTCTACTGTGTCCATAAAGGATTCCATTATTGTAAAGCCAAGACCCGAACGTTCCTCTGTTGGTTTTGATGTGTACATCGGCTCTCGTGCTTTTTGTATGTCCTCTATTCCCTGACCGTAATCGGTGATTGTTATTGTAACTGTTTTGTTTTCTATTTCACCCTCCATAACAACAAGCTTGTCCTCAAGCGAATTATAACCATGGATTATGGAATTTGTTACCGCCTCCGAAACAGCTGTCTTTATATCGTTTAACTCCTCTAAGGTAGGGTCGCATTCCAAAACAAATGCAGCAACAACAAACCTCGCAAAGCCCTCATTATCGGATTTTGATAAAAACTCCGTTTTCATTCTGTTTGTAACCATTATTATTTTACCTCCTCAATAACATCCTCAAGCTTGTGTGCTATATATGCTATACTTTTTAAGTTTGCCATCTCGACTAAACGTTCTACATTCGAATTCATACCAAAAATAATTATTTTTCCGCCAAGTGAGCTTACTTTTTTATATCTGCCCATGATTACGCCTATACCCGACGAGTCCATAAACTCTACATTACTAAAATCAAAGGCAATGTTTATTGCACCGCTTTTTAAGAGAACTCTGTCTATTTCGTTTCTTAACCTTTCTGCAATGTGGTGGTCAATTTCACCATCTACACGTATGACCATCATTTTTAAATTGTTTAACATCTCAATTTCCATATGATATACTCCTCTCTTTTTCTTTGATACGGGAGTCCGTCCCTACATTGAGGCGAATGTATTTAGATGCAGAATCCGCGAAGCGAAGCAAAATGCGCTAAATACAATAGCCCTACAGTATATTTTGTTTTTTTGTGTGTCGAATCCTTTGATGTTTTCTGACAACCTTTGTCGAGTTATGAGGTTAGAGATAAAATCACTTTTTTGCTAAAAAGTGTTGCAAAAAACACGTAAATATGTTATACTAAAAGGTAGAATTGCAATGATTTTTTGCTTTTATTATTCGACTGTAACGGGGTGTTGGTATGAATATAAAGCTTACAATACAATATGACGGTACAAATTATCACGGGTACCAGATTCAGCCCAACGGAATAACCGTTCAGGAGGTTTTAGAAAATACACTTTCTAAGATAACAAACGAGGAAATTCACGTTGTGGGTTGCGGCAGAACTGACGCAGGCGTGCACGCACTTGGGTTTGTTGGTAACTTTAATACAACATCAAAAATTGCACCCGAAAATTTTGCTAATGCTTTAAATGCTCTGCTCCCCGATGATATTAGATGTCTTAAATCGGAACTGGTTTCGGACGAATTCCATTCCAAAAAAAGTGCAATAAAAAAGACATATATCTATAAAATCCATAATGCACCCATTGGCGATGCATTTTTGCGTAATTATACATGGCACTACAAATATCCGCTTGATGTTAAAAAAATGCAACAAGCCGCAAAATACTTTGTCGGTGAGCATGATTTTAAGACCTTTGTGGCGGCAGGCTTTAGTGCAAAAACCACAGTGCGAAAAATTTTTGACCTTGACGTACAAAAAGACGGTGATATTATAACCGTATCTGTTACAGGCAACGGATTTTTATATAACATGGTGCGCATAATAACAGGTACACTTGTGTATGTAGGCGGCGGCAAAATAAATGCCGACGATGTTTTAGAAATTATACAATCTTGCGACAGAACACGTGCAGGTATAACTGCACCGCCGCAAGGACTGTTTATGAAGGAGGTTTTTTATATTGAATAACGACGATAAAGAGTTTGAAGATTTAATTATATATTCCTCCGATGAGGAAACTCCTAAACCGGAGCCTCAGAATATAGAAGACCAAACCATTATCCAGACAGGCTTAACAAAAGAAGAAGAGGAAGAGCTTGACAAATACGAAATGTCAAAAACTGCACAAAAAGAGGAAAAACCTCCGCGCGAGAAAAAACCGATAAATAAAAGGGCAATTATAAAAGCCTTTTTATGGACACTTGGCATTGCAGTTATTGTAGGCGCATTATTTGTGGTGAGCACACTCGACTTTGTTAAGGATTATAAGGACAATTTCAGAAGAAACATTGCACGCATTATGCCCGCATTGTTCTTAGAAAAAATCGAAGATGATACACCCGACTACGAAACAGTAGTTTCGGGCGATAACACAAACAATATAATTGTGAACAGAACTGATAAAGAAGTAGACTTCGGCAGCGGAAAGGAAACTGACAATAAATACACCTTTGACGTTAAAAGAAGTGTACTTATACCTTTTGAGGGTGCGTCGGAGGGCGGATTTGACACATATAACACAGGTATTGTATGTTCAAGGGCAAACAGTCTTTGTTATATAAATAAAAATGGTGAAATTGAATGGGAAATAGAAACACCAATTTCTTCGCCTATTGTAAAATGTGAGGGCAACTATATTCTCCTTGCTGAAAACGATGGTAATAAATTCCTGCTCTATGACGGAGTAAAGTGTCTGTACGAAAGAACATCAACCTCAAAAATAAAAGGAATAAATGTTTCATCAAAGGGCGACGCTGTTCTTGTTATAGATAAAAGCGGCTACAAGGGCGGTGTAAGTGTATACAACCATTACGGTAAAGAGGTCTTTGTATGGTCGTCGGGACAAAATGACGTATTGTGTGCAGACATCTCATCTGCAACAAGGCGTGTTGCAATAGGTCTTATAAACACTGATGAAGAGGTATACTCCATAATCCGTACATTTGATATTACAAAGGAGGAGTCAACCTCTGCAATCCGCTTTGACGATACCATTATATTTGATATAGGCTATTATGGCGATACAATAACAGGCTATGGCGACAATTCTATGATATGCATGACATCATCGGGACGTGTTATAGCTGACAGACGCTACAACACTGTAAATATTGCACACTATGCACATGATGATGAGGGAAACAAGGCAATACTTTTTGACAGCGATAATCTCCCCATTTTACAGACCTATAACAAAAAAGGCTCATTAAGGCACGAGCTTACAACCGAGGAGCTTTCAAGCACTCTTGCTGTAAAGGATAATGCAGTTGTGTATAACAGCGGCCGCGATATTCTGCTGAGGAGAGGTTCAAGCTCAAACATTCGTCTCTACACTGCAACAATGGATATTCAGAATCTGTACCTTATAGACTCCGATACATTTGCAGTTGTACATTCAAACAGTATCGAAATTGTGGTGATGAAATGATAATTGATATTATATTTATTGCAATACTCGCAACAGGCGCATATCTTGGCGCAAAAAAAGGACTTATAAAATCTGTATGGAGTATAGGCGCATGGATTCTTACTATTATTCTCGTTAAAATGATGGCGGAGCCTGTGTGCGAAATTATCTCCAACACGTCCTTGTACATATCCCTGCGGAACTCTATATTCGATAAAATATCCCAAAAAGGTATAGAAAGCTTTGCGTTTATTGGGCAAAGTGTTATAACTGATATGGCAGGCGACGCTGTCGGAGCTCTTTCGGATATTATTGCACGCGCTCTGTCCTACATTATACTTATTATAGCAATACGACTTCTTCTTAGTGTTGTTTTTGTGGTTGTTGACCTGCTTTCCAAGCTACCTATAATTTCGGGTGCAAATAAGCTCACGGGCGCAGTAATAGGCGTTGTAAATGCACTTATAATTTCGGTAGTTATACTTTCTTTAATATCTGTTCTTGGTATTGATTTTGCAATACTTGGCATACAGGATAGTGTAATTGTAAAATATTTATATAACAATAATATATTACTAAACTTATTCATATGAGGAGGAACAAAAAATGTACAGTGATATAGTAAAAAAAGGTATTGAAAAAACACCCCACCGCTCACTTTTTAAGGCTTCGGGTTTAACTGATGAAGAAATCAGTCGTCCCTTAATAGGTGTGGTATGTTCTAAGAACGAAATTATCCCCGGACACATTCATCTTGATAAAATTGCCGAGGCAGTAAAGGCAGGTGTAAGAATTGCAGGCGGAACACCCTTGGAATTCCCCGCAATAGGTGTGTGCGACGGTATTGCAATGGGACATCAGGGAATGAAATATTCACTTGCATCACGTGAGCTTATTGCAGACTCTGTAGAGTCAATGACTATTGCTCACGGACTTGACGCACTTGTACTTATCCCTAACTGCGATAAGATTGTACCGGGTATGCTTATTGCAGCAGCAAGACTTAATATCCCAGCAATTATAGTTTCGGGCGGTCCTATGCTTTCTATGAACTTTGACGGTAAATTCAGAGACTTAAATACTGCATTCGAGGCAGTAGGTGCATTTAAGGCAGGTACAATCGACGAGCAAAAGCTTTGCGAGTTAGAGGACGCTGCTTGCCCGACATGCGGTTCATGCAGCGGTATGTTTACTGCAAACTCAATGAACTGTCTGTGCGAGGTGCTTGGTATGGCACTTCCGGGTAATGGTACAATCCCCGCAGTTTACTCCGAGAGAATCCGTCTTGCAAAGCAAGCAGGTATGAAGATTATGGAGCTTTTAGAAAAGAATATCAGACCACGTGATATTATAACTCCAGACTCACTATACAACGCACTAAGAGTTGATATGGCATTAGGTTGCAGTACAAACTCCATGCTGCATCTTCCGGCTATTGCATATGAGGCAAAGGCACCTATCTCGCTTGACCTTGCAAACGACATTTCTGACCAGACACCAAACCTTTGCCACCTTGCCCCCGCAGGCGACCACCACGTACAGGATTTGTATGCTGCCGGCGGTGTACAGGCACTTATGAACGAGCTTTCTAAGAAGAATTTACTAAAGCTTGATACTATTACTGTAACAGGCAAGACATTGGGTGAGAATATTGCAAATTGCCCTGTTAAGGATTATGAGGTAATACGTCCTATAGATAATCCGTACTCACAAACAGGCGGAATTGCGGTGCTAAAGGGTAATCTTGCACTTGATGGCTCAGTTGTTAAAAGAAGTGCAGTTGCAAAAGAAATGCTTCAGCACGAGGGTCCCGCAAAGGTATTTGACAGCGAGGACGAGGCAATAGATGCAATCTATAAGGGAAAAATAGCAGCAGGCGACGTTGTTGTTATCCGTTATGAAGGACCAAAGGGCGGACCGGGTATGAGAGAAATGCTTTCACCAACCTCTGCAATATGCGGTATGGGACTTGATAAGGATGTTGCACTTATAACAGACGGACGTTTTAGCGGTGCAACAAGAGGTGCGGCAATAGGCCACGTATCTCCTGAGGCAGTTGAGGGCGGTCCTATCGCATTTATTAAGGACGGAGATATAATAGAAATTGATATAGAAAAAGGCATTTTAAACGTTAAGGTTTCAGATGACGAAATGGCAAAACGTAAAGATGGCTGGACACCTAACGAGCCAAAAATCAAGACAGGCTATTTAAGAAGATACTCAAAGCTTGTTTCTTCAGCAATGCAAGGTGCAGTAATGCTCGATTAGTACATACCCCCATTTTGAAAGGTTTATAAGAATTGAAAACTAAAACAACTTATATCTGCAGAGAATGTGGCTATAAAACACCAAAATGGCTTGGTAAATGCCCGTCCTGTAACGAATGGAATACTTTAGAAGAAACACTTGTGGCGGCAGACAAAAAAACTGCCGCCATATCGTCGCGCTCCGATGTATCATCATTGGGCGGTATAAGAACACCGCAGAAAATTGGCGAAATAAAGCCCGGCTTTGAAGAGCGTCAAAAGACGGGTATTGGCGAGCTTGACAGAGTCCTTGGCGGCGGAATTGTGCAGGGGTCTTTAATTTTAGTTGGCGGCGACCCGGGAATAGGTAAGTCGACACTCCTTCTACAGATTTGTGAGCAACTTAACAAAAAAATCCTCTACGTAAGCGGCGAGGAAAGTGAGGGGCAAATAAAACTGCGCGCCGAAAGGCTTGGTGTAAATAACGAGAATTTGTACCTTATAACCGAAACGGACGTCGAAAGGGTTATCGAGTGCATTTTATCCGAAAAACCCGACATGGTAATAATTGACTCTATCCAGACAATGAACCATGCCGAAATTTCGTCCGCATCAGGAAGTGTTCCTCAGGTAAGAGAGGCTACCAATGCATTTATGAAAATTGCAAAGAACAACGGTATTTCGATGTTTATTGTAGGGCATGTTACAAAAGACGGTGCTCTTGCAGGACCGAGAGTTTTAGAGCATATGGTAGACTGCGTTCTCTATTTTGAGGGCGACAAGCAAAATACATTCAGAATTTTAAGGGCAGTTAAAAACCGTTTTGGCTCAACTAACGAGATTGGTGTTTTCGAAATGCGCGATGTTGGTCTTTGCGAGGTCGAAAACCCCTCAGCAACACTTTTAGAGGGCAGAGAAAACGACTCATCAGGCAGCGCAATAGTGTGTACTATGGAGGGAACTCGCGGTGTTCTTGCACAGATTCAGGCACTTGTAACACCAACGGGTTTTGGAAATCCCCGAAGAATGTCCAACGGAATAGATTTAAACAGAGTTATTCTACTAATTGCAGTTTTAGAAAAACGTGCAAGAATGAATTTATCCAATTCTGATATTTATGTTAATGTTACGGGGGGTCTTAAAATAGACGAGCGTGCCGCGGACCTCGGCATTTGCGTTGCAATAGCTACAGGGCAAATGGACGTTTCGCTCCCCCATGATATGGTCTTTATAGGCGAGGTTGGTCTTGGCGGAGAGCTAAGGTCTGTATCTAATTTAGAAAAACGTCTTAACGAGGCGGCAAAGCTTGGATTTAAGTCGGCTATTGTTCCAAAATCGTCTCTTAAGGGCATAAAAATACCAAAAGATTTTGCCGCTTTAGGTGTGCTGACAATTAAAGAGGCAGTAGATATAATAAGAAAGAAATAATTTGGGTGATATTATGGATACATTAGTAAGAGGCACAAGTATGGACGGGTCAATCCGCGTTCTTTGTGCAATAACAACCGAAATGGCAAACGAGGCGGTGCGTATACACAATACGTATCCCGTTGCAACTGCGGCTTTGGGCAGACTTTTAACAGGTGCTGCAATTATAGGCGCAACACTAAAGAATGAAACAGATACCCTTACAATGCAAGTTAAGGGCGATGGTCCGATTGGGACAGTTGTTGCAGTTTCGGACGCACAAAGCAGAGTAAGAGGCTATGTTGGTAACCCATACATTGAGCGTCCCCTAAATGATAAGGGCAAGCTTGATGTTGGCGGCGCAGTAGGACAAGGTTTTTTAACTGTCATTCGTGATTTAGGCTTAAAGGAGCCATATATCGGTCAGGTTCCTCTTGTTTCGGGCGAGATTGCAGAGGATATTTCGTACTACTATTCACAGTCCGAGCAGATACCTACCGCAATTGGTCTTGGTGTACTTGTAGATGTGGATAACACAGTTATTGCATCTGGCGGATTTATGATACAAATGCTACCCGGCTCAACAGACGAAATGGCAAAAAAATTAGAGGAAACACTCGAAAAACTTCCGCCTGTAACAAAGCTTATAAAAGACGGAATGAGTGCTGAGGATTTGTTCTTTACAATAACTGAGGGCTTTGATATGCTTATGGATAACAACTTTGTTACTCCTAAGTATGAGTGTAAATGCTCAAAGGAACGAATGGAAGAGGCGCTTATATCAATAGGCGCAGACGAACTTGAGGCTATTATAAAAGAACAGGGCGAGGCAGAGCTTACATGCCATTTTTGCGATAATAAATACAAATTTACACGCGAGGAATTAGAAGAATTATCAAAAAATGCAAAATAAAAAAACCGCAGTGAAATTCACTGCGGTGTTTTTATTACACTACTTTAGCGCCTGATATTGCAAAATATAAAATGATGAGAATTCCAAGCACTATTCTGTAATAGCCAAATGCTTTAAAGTCATTCTTTCTGATATATCCCATAAGGAACTTTATTGCCACAACCGACACAATATAGGCAACTGCCATGCCGATTATTAAAAGATAAAACTCCCGGGCGCCAAACATGCCAAATTCCATAAAGTATTTTAAAATCTTTAATGCGCTTGCACCAAGCATAACGGGTACTGCCAAAAAGAAAGAGAACTCCGCCGCCACAAATCTGCTTGTACCAAGTATTACCGCACCAAGAATGGTTGCACCGCTCCTTGATGTTCCTGGCACGAGTGCAAGTACCTGAAAAACACCAATAAGTGCCGCTGTTTTATAGGAAAGCGTACCAATATCATCAATCTTTGGTGTCTTTTTGCGGCTCTCTATAACAATAAATGCAATTCCGTAAACTATAAGCATTGCCGAAACAACGTATGAATTATATAAATACGTATCTATTTTATCGTCAAACAACAAGCCTATAATTGCTGCGGGTACACAACCCACAAGAACTTTAAACCACATTGTCCAAGTATCTTTTTTCTCCTGTACGCTCTTTTTGGGCGAGAACGGATTAAGCTTATGAAAATACATTGTTACAACTGCTAAAATTGAGCCGAATTGTATTACTACTAAAAACAAGTCCTTAAAGTCCTTGTTATCCGCCATAAAATTCATAAACTGGTTAACTAAAATCATATGCCCCGTACTGCTTACAGGAAGCCACTCGGTTATTCCCTGCACAATTCCCAAAATTATGCTCTTTATAATTTCCATTATATGAAGAATCCTTTCTTTTATGTTTCCACGTTATTACGGGAGGGCACACAGACCCTCCCCTACGATTGCTACCCATCGTTTCTAGCGGGCGTATGGTTTTTGATGCAGAACGCGCGAAACACACCCGAAGGCGTACGTGTGTACGTGGAGTGGTGTGTTTTGTGTGCTTATGCGCAAAAAGCATTAGCCCCCATTTTACTTATTAAATGCCTCTACAACCAAATCTGCAGCTTTTTCCAAACCCATTTTGCCTATATTTATACCTAAATCATATGAGGTTGTACTTCCCCATTTTTTGTTTGTGTAATATTCGTAGTAGGTTTTTCTCTGCTTGTCTTTTTTATTAAGTGTGTCCTTTGCCTTTTCACGTACTACTCCAAGGTTTTTAACTGCATATTCTATCTTGGTATCTATATCTGCATATACAAATACACTTAAAATATCATGCTCTGTTTCTTCCAAAACATAATCGGCACATCTTCCTACTATTATACAATCGCCTTTTTCAGCAATCTCTTTTATTATCTTTGACTGCGCAACAAAAAGCTTATCGTTAAGCGGCATTTCGTAATAGAGCGGAACGTTAATTCCCCTTGTTCCCCATGTTCCCATAACTACGGAATACAACAAACTGTTAGTTGCTCTTTCATCAATTTCCTTTACCGCCTCAAGACTGACATCACTCTTTTTTGCTGCTAACTCAACAAGCTCTTTATCATAAATGGGGATATTTAACTTCTTTGCAATTATCTCTCCCATTGCTCTTCCGCCACTGCCGAATTGTCTGCCTATTGTAATGATTTTTGACATACTCTCCACGTCCTTTCTACTGTTTTTGTGTATTCTCGTTAAGAGCATTTACCGCTCTTATTGATTCAATGTTATCTCTGTAGTGTGCTTTTGCCTCGTTTACCCTTATAACATAATTTCTTGTTTCGGTAAAGGGTATATATTTAAGAGTTTTTCCGTCATCACTGTAGCTTGGGTTTGAAAGCCACTCCGAGACGTTTCCCATGCCTCCGTTATACGCGGCAAGGGCAGTATTTACTACGCCCGAATAATTATCAATTAAAAATCTCAGATAATGGCAACCGAGCATTATATTTGTTTCGGGGTCCATATAATCCTGCACGGTAACACCCATATGCTCTGCCATCCAATCGGCAGTTTCCTCAGTAAGCTGCATAAGACCGCCTGCAAAACCCGAATGCGCTTCGGGAACAAAATCACTCTCTGTTCTTATAACGCCCATTACAAGATAGGGGTCAAGGTTATTTTTTATTGCATATTCGGTTATTAAATCCTCATACGCAAGCGGATACAATATCTTATGCCCTGTCTGCACGCCTGTATATGTACCCTTAACAAGCAGTGCTATCATAGCAATAAACAATAATGTTTTTATAAACTTTCCCATTAAATCTCCTCTTTATCAAGCATTTGTAACAAAACAGAACTAACTTGCTCCTCTAAACTGCCGTCATCATTGTTTTGTATAACAAAATGCGAATTATCCACAAAAAATTCTTCATTATTCTGTGCCATAATCCGTGCTTTTGCTTGTTTTGTGTCTATATTATCACGGTTTATAATTCTTCTTAAACGAGTTTCTTCGTTTGCAATTACACATACAATATATTTACACAGCTCCTCAATCTGCGAGCCTATAATAACCGCTCCGTCAATAGCGCACATTGATGATGTTCCAATTTCTTCTATAATCTTTTCTTTTATGTACTTATGTGTTATCAGATTTAATTTATTGAGCTTTATCTTATCAGCAAAAACTATTTTTGCAAGTGCTTTCCGGTCAACCCCGCCTGTGGGTAATAAAATACAATCACCAAACTCTTTTGCTATTTCTCTTGTACATGGCATATCTGCCTTAATAAGCGAATGATACACCTCATCTGCATTTATCACTCTTACACCCAGGCGCTCAAATATTTTTGATACTGTGCTTTTGCCTGCACCCGTCTGACCTGTTATACCAAAGACCAACTGTTTCATATGTTTTCTATCTGCCAATCTATCTTTTCCTTACCCATAAGCTCTAAAAGCTCATTCGTCTTTTTAAAATGACCGCAGCCAAGGAATCCTCTTGACGCAGACAACGGACTCGGATGCGCAGCAGTCAGGACATAATGCTTTGGATTTGTTATAACCTCCTGCTTTTTCTTTGCATTGGCGCCCCAAAGCAAGAATATTAGCCCATCCTCTCTTTCGTTAAGCTTTTTTATAACATTATCGGTAAATATCTCCCAGCCCTTATTCTGATGTGAATTTGCTGCACCGTCGCGGACAGTAAGCGCAGTGTTTAAAAGCAATACTCCCTGCTTTGCCCACTTCTCTAAATAACCGTTGTTTGGTATATAGCAGTCAAGCTCGTTTTTTAACTCCTTATACATATTAAGGAGCGATGGTGGAATTTTTATACCTTTTTGGACAGAAAATGCAAGTCCATGAGCCTGTCCCTCTTCGTGATACGGGTCCTGACCAAGTATAACTGCACGCACATCTGAATATGGTGTCCATTTAAGCGCATTAAAAATATCATACATATCGGGGTGTATTTTATGTGTGGAATACTCCTCTTTTAAAAACAATCTCAGCTTTTTATAGTAATCCTTTTCAAATTCGCCCTTTAGGACTTCATCCCAATCATTACCGAAAGAAACCATACTCTGTATCCTTTTTTCTTAATCTTTTTATGTTTGCACAACTCATGTGCCGTATTGTTAATACTATTATACCAAAAACACTCGTAAAAATCAACTGTTTTTTGTTATAGTGCGCTCTCTATGGCTGATAACACTGCTTTATGACCTCGCAAATGGCAGCTGCAACATATGTTGCGCCTCTTTTTGCCTCGTCTAAGGTATTTCCGTTTGCTCCCACCTCCATAAGCAGACTTCCGTTTGTTGTGTGCATATTAAAGCGCTCTTTTCTTAAATCTATCGGTCTCATAAGCGTGGGATACATCTGTGTTGCTGCACTCTGGATTTTAGCGGCAAGCTTTAAATTCTCGCGCCAAGCGGGATGATACAGACCCAAACTGTCAGTTCCGCAAACAAGCATTACCTGTGCCACATCCTCGCCATTTATATTGGTTGTCTTTTTAAGACGCGTACCATCATCATATATATACCCGTCTCTGTGTACATCTAAAACAATTTTTATTGTAGGATTTTCTTTTATGTATTGCTCTATTGTTGTAAGCGTTCTTGTATATGCACCCTGATATGACGGATAATCGTGCACAGTTGTATCGTGTATAACACCTATGTTGTTTTGTGTAAAAACTTTTTTTATCTCCTCTCCCACCGCTATAACATTCTTTGTTGAATCAGTATTTCGTTCACCAAACTCACCGTAGCTTTCGGTGGTGTGGGTATGTACAATAAGGATTTCGGGTGTATTGTCGCAATTTATGTTATACGTTGCATCGGCACCGACAAATTCATTTGCGTTTATATTGTATGAAGTAGGATTTGCTATCTCCACACCGCCAAAGGATGTTATCTGCTCCCTTGTGATGACTGGTGTTGTTATTTTTTGAGGTATTTCCTCCGTTTTGGGTATACTTTCCTCTGCGGGTACTTCTACAGAAGTATCTTCCTTTGCTATATCCTCAAAAACAGGTGAAAATTCTTTTATTATACTCTCGCCGCTTGATATATCAAATCCCAGAAGCTTGTCCAGCACCTGTTTTGAGGATATTTTGTTTTCGCTGCTATCCGGCAGACCCTCCTCCAATATGTCGGTGTATAAATCCTTTTGAGAAAAAACTGCTACTGTGCGATTTTTTGCATAGATAATTGACGTAACCATTACCGACACAAAGGTTATTAACGAAATCAGCGCTATAATTATATGTTTGCGCCTTATGTGTATTGTCTTAAAAATCATTTGTCGCCATATCCCTCTCTGTTATTTTCCTATATTATTATTAGTTTGTAGTAGAGAAAAATATGACTGTTTTTTCGGGAGGAGCAAGCCCCTCCCCTACGATTTTAACAAGAAAACATAAAAAGAGAGGACTTTCTGTATAAATTTGATATTACTTGTAGGGGACGGCGTCCCCGACGTCCCGTAAATTTAAGCAATAAAATTTATACAGATTGTCCTCTCTGATGGCGGAATGTCGGCAAGCGCCATTCCCTACGATTTTCACATCCCCGATAAGGGCGTATGATTTTTGATGCAGAATATACAAAACGCACCCGATGGCGTTGTAGGGGATAGGAAAAAAAGAACTGGAATGAACAAACTGAGCAAAAGCAAGGCATAGCCTTGCTTTTGGTTACCCGAAGCTGTATGCGATACAGCGAGTGGCGAAGTTTGTTTGTAGCAAGAAAAGATATAAAAACAGGGAAAATCTGAATAACAGATTTTCCCTACCTCTTTTATGCTTGTCTTTTTTACATATTGGGTTTATAATTTTAAAATTATCTTTTCTTGCGGTCCAGACTTTTTTAACATCCCCTACTCTTCTTCGGGCATATCCCAGTTATGATACACATTCTGAACATCGTCGTTGTCCTCTAACATCTCGAGCATTCTGCCCATGTTCTTTATACTGTCAGGGTCAGTAAGCTCTGTCATTGTCTGCGGTACCATGCTGATTTGCGCGTCGGATAATGTATATTTTGCCTCCAAAGCCTCTCTTACTGCACCAAAATCCTCTGGTGTGGTTGTTATTTCGATAACACCGTCCTCAACCTCTATATCCTCTGCACCCGCTTCAAGTGCGTCCATTGTGATTTCATCCTCGTCAATTTCGTCGTTCTCTATAATGATAACGCCCTTGTTGTCGAACATAAAGCTTACACAACCTGATGTTCCCATATTTCCGCCAAATTTATCGAATGCATGACGGACATCTGCCGCAGTTCTGTTACGGTTATCGGTAAGCGCATCAACAATTACTGCAACACCGTTAGGGCCATAACCCTCGTATGTGATGCTCTCGTAATTATCAGTATCACCTGAGCCTGCCGCTTTTTTTATAGTACGCTGAATATTATCGTTTGGCATATTGTTAGAACGTGCCTTTGCAATTACATCCTTTAATCTTGAATTATTTTCGGGGTCAGGGCCGCCATTTTTAACTGCAACTATTATTTCTCTCGCAATTTTTGTGAATATTTTTGCTCTCTGCGCATCGTTAGCGCCCTTTTTACGTTTTATTGTACTCCATTTTGAATGTCCTGACATTTGTTTATCTCCTTTTTGTTTTCATATACCATAATTATACCATTTTATTTGTGGTTTTTCAAGAGGTTTACAAAAAAAGAAAGGGTTGTTGATGTGTATTGCAAAAAAACAACTCTCATATGAGAGTTGTTTTAATGTTTTAGTTAAGTATTGTCTTACCTGTGAGAGATTTCATATCTGTATCCCAGATATATAGTTCAAGTGTAGCACCTGCTGTTGCAAGCTCGTTCTTTATTGCCGGTGTTAATGGTATGTCTACTGAATTGTTGTAGCCATTTACAAAGTCAAGATTTGGAGCAAGCATTGTAACTGCTTTAAGCTCTGTGCCAACCTTAACTGCTGCAACCATCATAACCTGCTTTTTGTCGCCATTGTTCTTTGCTGCAACTGTAATCTTTTCGTTTGCTGCATCATATTTTGCATCAAATGAATAGTTTGTTACCTTAAAGCTATAAGTTTCGCCACAGTTATAAGTTCCGCCAACAAGTCTTGATTTGCTTGTAGCGTCAACTGTCCAGTAATATGTCTTACCAACTTCAAGGTTTGTCAGCTTAGCAAATGTATCTTTTGTTGTACCTGATGCTACAACTGTTGATGCATCGCTGTATACTTTGTATGTATATTCGTCTGCAAAGTCTGATGCTTGCCATGTAATATATGTTGTTGTATCCATTATAGCTGCTTCGTTTGCAGGATATACAAGGTCGAACTCCTTGTCTGCCCTTGCAGCTACATCAGCTGTTACACCAACTGTTGCAAGGTCAAGGTACTCTGAAGGATTAAAGCTCGAAACCTCTTTGTTGCTTGTTTCATAATCTGCATTTGCAATAATTCCGGGTATGTCTTCATAAACACCCACTTCTGCATTGTAGTAAGCATTGTTTGTGATTGTTGTTCTTCTGAGGATTGTTGGGTTTGCAGCCACAAGCGCGTTATAAACTTCTACAATACGCTCGTCTACTATTGCATTTTCGTTCCACTTAGGACCGCCCTCTTTACCGATTTGAAGTGCAGCCGCTTTCTTTTCCTCTGTTGTTTTGCCTGTACTTACAAAGTCTGTTGCCTCAAGGAATGACAAGAATGGGTTACTTTCATAAAACTCTTCTCTATCCTCCGGATCATCAAGTTTTTTCTGGATGTCTCTTGATGTTGCACTATAACCTCTTTTTGTATTAGCAACAAGGTTGCCTGTAAAGTCGTTATCTGTACCACCTGTCTGGATTATTGCATATGTTTCCATTGTGCCATTTGCATCGCCCATATCTATAACGTTGCCCTCTACTGTTGCACCACTGAAGTTATCGTCAAGATATACACCTGATACATGAAGTCCACCAACTTTGTAACCCGAACCAATGTTGTGCATATAGTTGTTTTGTACCTTAAATCCGTATTGAACGTAGCTTCTGCCTGTATAAACAGCACCTGCGTCTATGTGGTCATTTACCGTGTTATAGATTTCGTTATTCTTAACAATGTTGTTTTTACCGATAGATACAACCGCACTGTTTGGAGTATCGTGGATTATGTTGTTCTTTATTGTTGTTCCGGCACTTGCATAGAAGTTAATACAAGAATCGCCTGAGCCACCACCGTTACGTCCTGTCCCTGAAATTATATTGTTTGCGATTGTGATATCTGATGGGTTCTTGCTCTTTACTGAGCCTGTGTAGATGAATACTGCTCTCTTACCAATGTTTGAGAATACGTTGTTTTCTACACTGATACCTCCTCTGCGGATAGAAATTGCAGCGCCGCCCAGGTTTGTGAACTTACAGTTTTTAACGTATGCTTTGTGGCCTTCAGAAGCTTTTGTTCCTGCTGAGAATACAAGTACACCTTCTAAGTCACCTGCACAACCTGTACTCTTTGCAAATTCAATACCCTCAAAGCTTGTGAATTCACAGCCTGTAAGTTTGGCAAATGCGTCTGTTAGTGTAGCAATTTCGAATGTGTCTGCTGATGTTAGTGTGTATGGTGCATAGTAGTACATCTTATTTTCACTAAAATCCACATAATATTCACCCGGAACGTCAACTTCTGATGCAACGTTTCTTACAGTTACTCTTGAATCATGGTTGATATTTTTTGAGTCTTTTATACCATAGTATGTAGCTTCTTTTAGTGTAATGTTGCCGCTTGCATCAATTGAGCCAACCTTTGCAGATTCCTTGAACCATGGTTGTTCAAAGAAGCCGTCAACAAACATATCGTCTTTTGATTGTGCCCATGCAGCAGTTCTTGTAGTGTCTGCATCAGCTATTTTGATTTCTGACATTACTGTCGGACTAACTTCGCCCTTGCTTGGTGCCATTATTGCACCTGATGTTTTAACTTCAAATGATTTGTAGCCTGAGTTTGGCCATTGTGCAAGCATCTGCTCATCATCATTTAAGAACACACCCACAGGAACAATTCTCTTACCTGATATGTGGTTTTGGTAGAAGTTTACTGCGCCCTGAGGAAGTGATGAAAGGTCAATTTCTACAAGGTTTTCTCTTGCAACTTCAGGGAATTTTGCCTTTACTTCATCTGATGGAGTTGCAAACTCTGTTATTCTTGTTGAACCGTTAAGTACAACATTTGCACCCTCTGCCGCTTTGTATATAACAGGTGCACCTGCTTTACCCGACTCGGTTGCGTCGAATACCAGGCCCTGTGATATTCTGTACTCACCGCCACCGATTATTACGTTAATCTGACCTGTTTTTTGCATTGTTGCAACTTTTTCTTTTGCTCTTGCTATTGTGGCAAATGGATTTGCTTGTGAGCCATCACCTGTTGAGTCGTTACCGTTTGTTGCAACGTAAACGTTTGCTTCAGAAATTTTTGTTTCAAAAGTATTAGTTTTTGACTTTACATATAATACATACTCAGTATCCTGTTGTGCATTATTTACTTTGAATGATGTTTCGAACAACTTTGAGTTATCTGTGTATACTATGTCTGCATAGTTTACAGTTGCATCAAAAAGTGCATCTGTGTTTGCTGCATTTAAGTCTGCAACTGTTTTGCCCGGGTTAAGCACAAATACGTCTATTGCCTCATTCTGTTCGCCCGCGCCTTTTAATGTTACAACGCCATCAGAAAATCCTACTGTGCTTACTAAATCGCCCTCTGCTGCAAATATTGTTGGTACCAGTATACAAAGCATTGCAAGCACTACCAACAAACTTGTGATTCTTTTTTTCATATTTTTGCTCCTTTTTTGTAAAAGGGGAACAGGGACTGCTCCCCTTTTATTTTTAATTATTTATCGAACATATTCTCACCGTCTTCGGTTACCTCAAACTGAACTGCATTGATGTTTGCAACACCCTCACCGCTTGGCGTGAATGTGATGAAACATTCAGGCATTGAGCTTGCATTGATAAATCTGAATGTACCAAGCTCTACCCAGCCTGCTGCACCCTTAGACATGTCTACAGTTGTCTCGTAATTACCCATGTAGTTCTCGAGCGTTACCTTAACATTCTTATCACCGTCAGATGATGGTACATGATAGTACGATACCTTAAATACCTTACCGTTATGAGCCTTCTGACCAAGCATCTGCCACATAGCAGAACCGCCTGCACCGCTTGAGGTACGAACCTCCTTGCCCTTGAAGCCTGCAAGTGTTGAATGTTTAGACCATGTACCCTTTTCGGTGTAGTAGCTTGAATCTGTGCCGAGTGCAGTTGCACCACCGTCAAGAAGTGCCTGAATTTCTTCACTTCTTTGGAACAGTGTATCAGGAACATCTGGTGAGTCTGCTATCTGCAATGCACAACCCGTACAGAATACACCGAACATACCCTGTTCGTAATTTGGTGTAGAAGTATCAAGGTAGTCGAATATTACTTCACCATTAAGCTTAAAGTACATATGAATACCCTTTGAGGTTGTGATTGCCGCAAGCTCAACATCGTTCCAGTCGTCTTGCTTGAATTTTCCTTCGTTTGGTGCAGTCTGATAAATTACACCCTTCTTCTGAAGCTCGAATATCTTGTTCTTAACAATTACGTAGTACATATCCTGTGAATATGTTACCTTTTCGGCAGTTTCACCTCTTAAGCCCATTGTGAACCAACCTGAATTTTCGGGTAGTGGCTCTTTTAGCTTTGCACGGAACTTCATAACATTGTAGTTAGAAAGAATCTCATCTAGCATAAATGTTGCTGTCTTTTTAGGTTCAATATCAAGCAATACACTGCCGTCTGCCATATGAGTAACAATCGGGAAGCCCTGACCTGTACGTATTCCTCTTCGTGCAAGGTCGAGTGTTTCGTAGCCGACATTTCTGAACTGGTCAACACCCTTGTAGTACGCGTTAAGGTCATAAGCAACCTGTTCAACGTCTTTTTGTGTACCCTTGCCTGCCGCAATAAAGTTTTGTGCTTCCTTGATTTGTGCTCTTATAGAGTCTTTTGTACCTACTGCAAATTCACCGGTTTTTGTACCTTCTTTGATTGTCTTGATAAGTGCATTACCCTGGTCTATCTTATCTTCGAGCATCTTCATATACAATGTATCCTGAGCTATTGTTGTAAACTTAAAGGTTCCGCTTACGGATTCTACCTCAAAGCCATGAGTTCTTGATGTGTTTATACCATAAACTCTCCAGTAGTAGGTCATATTGTTTGCAAGACCCTTTGGATATATGCTCTTAAATATTGTATCGTCTTCTTCGATTATGTTTTTAAATTCAGGGTCTGTTGCTATCTGGTATCTGTATACATCTACCGCAGCAGCAGGTGACCATGTTAAGCAAACATCTCTGGTCTGAATACCTTCTAAGTTGTTTGCCGGAGCAAGTAGTCTGAACTCTTTATGCTTATCCTTATACTCAAAAGGTGTTTGAAGACCTATAAGGTCAAGGTCAAATTCTTCGCCTATAACACCCTCTGGGATGTTATATTTTACTCTTGCCTCATTCTTTACACGATAGTCCTGATTTTGTGGGTCAACAAATATTTCGTCAACAAGGTCTTCTCTTAATGTAACATTGTTTTCGATTGTACCGTATTCAAGTGCATCCTTTAAGAACTGTGATGATCTTGTATTAACTGCAAGGTTATTTGATACAACTGAATCGAGGTGCATAAAGTTATCCCATGCTTTTGCTTTGTCGAGCTGTTTAATCATATCGGGATACTTTTCTAAGTATGCTTCGCTATTTACCTTGTATGTTTTGTTGTCCCAGCCTGTATATGTCCAGTTTCTCCAACGGTCTAACCAGTCTCTTGTTACTGTTGATCTTTGTGAGTAAACCCAGTCTTTATCGGAATTTACGCAGGTGTTGTTTTCAACAACGTGATCCCAGCCTGACATATGCAAAGCACCTGCCATACCAAAGTTGTTTACTACAAATATGTTACGTGTTAACTCCTGACCACTAAGCTCGTCGTCCCAGAAAACGCCCCATGATGGGTGTTCACCTGTGTTGACCTTCATACCAATATCGTGGAAGTAGTTTTCGTAAATTTTTGTACCCCACTCAATTACTGAACGACCGCAATATATACTTCCCGCGTCAGCCATCTCGTTACATACTGACGAAAATTCGTTACGGTAAATGCGGTGTCCGTTACCTCTGTATCTTATTGCAGAGTTCTTTGTAGAATGGAACAGGTTATTATAAATTTCTACGTCTACAACGTTATCGTAAAATTCAACACAACCGTGTGAGTTGTTTTCGCTCTGTATGCCAAGCTTTGCAATTACGTTGTTTCGTATAATTGTGTTACTTGGTGTAAGAGTTGTTCTGTTACCGGTTGCATAGAGCATAACGCCCGAGTGTCCGATATCGTGAATGTAGTTTTCCTCAACTATAAGGCCCGAGCCACTGTGCATATGAATTGCATTAACTCCGATATGGTGGAATTCACAACCACGTATTGTTACATTCTTAATATTATTAAGCTGAATACCATGGCCGATGCCTCTGTCCATATACCAACCATTATTATCGTTTATACGGCAGAAGGTGTTTTTAAACTCCAAGCCCTCAATTATTACGTTTTGTACGCCGTCGAGAGCAAATATTGGTGTTTGAAGAATACCAATTTCTACCTTATCCTCTTTTGTAAGCTCGTGTGTAGGGTAAATATAAAGTACGCTTTCTTCTTCGTCTATGTAATATTCGCCCGGAACATCAAGCTCCTCGATAAGGTTAACCATCTTCCATCTATGGTCTTTTTGCGGTGCATATTGTGCCGCATATTGAAGATTTATCTGGTTTGTTGTTAAGTCTATATTCTTAACCGCGATTGCTTCACCGTGCCAGAAAACGCCAAGGTGTCCTTGTACAAACGGTCTTTCTGCCTTTAACCAGTTTACAGGCTCTGTGTTTGAGAACATTATTGAACCGCCTTTGGTAAGGTCGCCTCCGCTGACTGTACCGCCGGGGACAGAATCAAGAATTATTTCGTAATCGCCGTTTGGCCATTCTGCAAGAGTCTGAAGCTCATCGTTTATGAATATCATTGGCTCTTGTAGAATTTTATTTCTCTGGCTGTATGTCCAGTTACGTTGCGAGAAGTTTTTAAGCTCTGCAGGTATTTCGCTTGCAGAAAATTTCATCATTCTTACATTGCCTTTTGCAGCAGAGTGAATTCTCTTTTCCATTTTACCGGTAACAGGCTTGAACTTTGTTGGGTTAAGCTCCTTTGAGCCGGTAAATACTACCTCTGAACCTTCTTCTGCCATAAATCGTACAGGTGCATCCTCTGTACCTGAAATTGTACCATCAAGTTCTATTGTTTCTCTGACCTCGTATACACCTTCTGTGAAGATAATGTTTACGGGACGGCCGCCTCTTTTTGCGTTTTTAGCAGCCTCAATAGCCTTTTGAACACCAACAATAGGTTTTTCCTTTGAACCGTCGCCGATAGTATCGCCTGTTGGTTTTACGTATATTTCTCTTAAAAGTTCTTCTTTTTCTGTTTTTTGAATTACTTCTCCTGTTTCAGGATTGATTGAAGGTGTGTAGTTTACGTCGTCGAATTTAACAATTTCAACGTTATCTACCACTGCCTGAGCGTTGTAGCCGTCAAAGCCGATTACGCCGCCCGTGAGTGATGAATCAACAGCGTTCATAGCAACAACACCGTCAACCATAACCATTATGTTGCTTTCTGCAAGTCTGATTCCTATGTTTGAGAACTCATCGCTCTTAACACGTGCCGGGGCGCTCTTAATCTCGATAAGCGCTCCGTTTTTAACTCTTTTTAAGAGCTTTACCATACCTGCGTTTTTATAAAATCTTAGTGTATATAGTGTTTTGTCATCATCTGCTCTGAAAACTATACCAAAATACATTCCGCTTTCAAATTTAAGGTCAAACAGAATATCACCATTGCTGATACTCATCTTTTTTGACAATAAAATTGAAGTTGTTTCAGAGGTTTTTTTGTTTTTGAACAAAAGTGCTTTGTCTTTTATTTTATAACCGCTTCCTGACGCAATCTCCCAGTCTGACATATCAGCTTTGTCGAAGTTTTCGCTTGATAGCACTTTTTTGGATTCCTGTACGGTTTTGTTTGTGTTATCAACTGCTAAAACCTCACTTGCTTCTGCTTGTGATAAGGAAGACGCTGTATCTTCCTTAGCAATAGCAACTAACTGTGACGACGCCAGAACAACTGCAAGAAACATCGATAAAACTCGTTTATTCATATTATGTCTCCTTTCTGTGTCAGGTTAGTTTTTGTTTATAAGAACAATAACGTCAATCGCGTATGATCTGTTGAATACAAGTATTCTTGAACAGTTTGCGCCATATTTTGTATATGGCTTGATGTTTCCTGTAGTACCTTTTGAAAAGTCTGCATAGTTACGGACTCTGCCAAGCTCAGGTCTTGCAATAACGTTTGTAGCATCAGCTTTATACAAGGTTCTGAATACTGCGCCGTCTTCTTTTGTTTTTGTAATGTCAATTCCGCTTGCGGGGTTCTGGTTTGTAACTGTTAAGAGTCCGTCTTCGTAGCTATATACCCAGCCCACAAAAACACCTGTTTTATGGCTTGCACTGCCGTTTGCCTGACCTGCGCCTATTGCAGGACCGTTAGAGCTGTTTGTTTTGAATGCAAACGGATTACCGTTGTTGTGTGCTCCTGTGGCTCTGCTACCCCAGTATTCTGTTGTGAATACACCCGGAACGCCGCCCTCTACCTTGTTACCGTTTGAGTCTGAACATTCCTGGTCGGCATCGTAGGCAACAAATGCAGTTTTGATGTATCCGTCTTCTGCCGCGTGATAGAATGCATCACCCGGTGCTAACTGAATAGGAGTTGTGTATCCGTCATATATACTTGGTATACCTGTTTCGTAAAGGTCGGGTTCTACGTAGAAGTTTTCTGCCGTACCTGTACGTGTAAGTGTTTCTATGTAATATGCAACATCACCATTTGACGGGTTAATTGTCTTTTTAACGCTCTTTACGTGACGTAGCGAGTATGCACTTACGTTGTCGCTTGAATTTGGCTTTGGTACTTCTATATACTCTGCCTTAAAGCTACGGAAGTTTGTTGAATAAGCCTTTATCTTAGGACTTGATTTTGCTTCGCTGCCCGAAGTATATAGCTTTGGAGTTGTCATTCTGTATTCCTTATAGTCGTTTTTATCATTAGGAACAAGGAATATCTTTGTTGTGTCTGTTGTAGTCGCAGCGCCACTGATATTTATATTACTACCTGTGTAAACCAGATAGTGGTTTGCAGGAGCTTCGTACTTTCTGGGGTCGTTCGGGATTGGATTTTCAGGTTCTTCTGTTATTGTATCGAACAGACAGAACAGTCTGTCTGCAACCGTTGGCTTTGTACCGTAATACAAAGGAAGCTCTATTGTGTGTATTTCGTCATTTTTATTTATTTTATAACGCATAACACCCTGATATGTTACGTTTGCCATCGCCTCTGCTGCTGAATATTGATTTTTTGAATCATCCTCGCCGATAACAAGAACCTTATCTGCAAGCTTAACAAGTTCGTCCTTGCCGCCATCGTTGTATATTTTTGCGTAAATTTCGCCGCCCATATCTTCAAAGCGCTTAATCCAGATAAGCATACCTGCAAGATAATCGTTTGGGCCTGCAAGCTTTTCTACATATACAACTGCGCCGAACACATCAAAGTAGAATTTGTAGTTTCCGCCAAGTACAAGCGGGCCATACTGTGCAACCAAGTAGTCCGAAACAAAATACTTGCCGCCATCTGCAGTTGTTATATAACCTCTTTGTGTTGATGTTGAAGGTGTTGATGATTTGATTGTTGTTGTTTCATTCTCGGTGCAGAGAAGCATCTTTGCACTGTTACCGTCTAAGCTTTCTAAGATTGAAACTACTGCACCTTCTCTTATCTGGTCATATGTTTTTTGGTTACCCTTTTCATCATAAATCTGGTACGAGATTTCTGTAAGGTCATAGATTTTGCCTGTATCCTTAAAGCACAAATCAATTCTGCCTGATGCCTTATCTACAACAGACGCAATGGCTATCTGGTAATCTTCTATTCTTACAATATCCATTATTCCGTCGTTATTGTTATCGTAAAGACGAACAATACCATTCTGAGGAATAAAGTCTGATGCATCAAACGTGTCTACGCCAAGTCTTAGTGCTCTTTCGTTGTAGATAACTGTTGCACTTGAATCTACCTTAAGCTTTTTAACCTTTGCTGAGAATTCATCATCGTAGTATGAATATGTTCTGTTCTGATATGGTGCTATGATGTTTTCTGATTTTAAAACATAAACTGCACTCTTATCTGCTCTCTCGTAAAGGCATACTATTTCGTATCCGTCTTCTGTTTCTGACGGAGTAAAGTATGCAACAACATTTTTACCAATCAGGTTGCCAAGGCCTGTGCTATTTAGCATAGCCTCGTCATTTTCGATTGAGATATATCCGTTTTTGATTTTGCTTTCGCCATGCATTGATGTTAAGCCATCATCTGTTACAATACCCTTTGCCTGGAAGAGGTCGAGCTTGTTTTCCATATACAATAACTTTTTGTTAGATGAAATATGGTTATATACAAGGCTCATCATATCCGAAATGTCGGTAAAGAGCATATTATATATAAGAATGTATGCATTTTTGAATGTTACATCTTTGTCTGCGCCTACAAGACCGTCTGACAAGTCTTTTTGTGCAGCAAGACGTGCATATTTACCTGCCTTAAAGTCTTCTGTTTCGCTGTAACCCATTGTTCTTAGTATAAACTCATATGCAGTGTTTATATTAAGTGCAGTATCCGGTAAAAAGCTTCCGAATTTATTTGTTGCAATATAGCCGCTGCTTAATAGCGCGCATATTTCTGTATAATACAAATGGTCTTCTTTTACATCTGCCGCTCTCTGACCTGTTGCATACATCTCGGAGTCTTTATTAAGACCAAATGCAACCTTTGCAAGCAAGCCTGCAAATTCACCTTTTGTAATTGTTTCGCTCATGTCGCGTTCTGCATCATATACACCAACATATGTTAGCAGTTCTGTCTGGTCCTGCGAAAGTGTTGATGTTTCTTCAGCGAAAACAGGCATAACTAACATACTTGCTATACTTGCCATTGCTAATATCAATGCTAATATCTTTTTCATACTGAAATTCTCCTTTTTTCTCAAATATTATGTGATGAGTTTCTGCTTATTTAATAAGCTCTGCTAACTTCATTAACATTTGAGCTGTTTGTGCTCTTGTTGCAGTTCCCTTTGGTGCAAGCATGCCATCACCCATACCTGAGATAATCTTAGCGCCTGCCAGACTCTTTACTGCCTGTTGTGCATATGAATTTACATTTTCAAAATCTGTAAAGTTTGAGTTTTCGTTTACAAAGTTGTAGCCCATCTTTATTGCTGCTCTGTACATTACCGTACATAAATCTTCTCTTGTCATTTCCTCTCCAAGACCAAACTCTGTATCGCTCTTACCTGTTAAAAGACCACTTGCAAATGCCGAGCCAACATACGAAGCTGACCAGTGTCCGTTAGGAACGTCTTTAAATTGTGATGTTGCATTTTGATTGTAGCTGTTAAATGCTATTGATATTATTTTTGCTACCTGTTCTCTTGTAACCTTTGTGTTTGGTTCAAAAGAGTTTTGAGAAGTTCCTTGCATAATGCCGTTTTTAACAACGTATTCCATAGCCTCAACTGCCCATTCAGCTTGTGCGACGTCTTTGTACTTGCCAAGAAGTGCACTGCCCGATGTATTTACACCGCCTGATGGTGATGACGGAACTGCGCCTGATGGGGATTTGTCGGCATTAACTGTTGGTGTGTCCACAACTCCGCCCGGTTGTATTACACCAGGTTTTACGTTTCTAACTGCAACTAACCACTCGTTACGGAATGTTACCATATTTGTATATGTTTTTCCTACAAATTTACCGCAGACAACATTTTTTGCATCAACACCCAATAACGAATAAGAAGTTATATCAATGTTTGCAGATGTTGCGTAGAGTCCTACATAACGGTCCACACCTGTCTGTACAACTGTTGTAGCAAGTGCTTCCATAAATTCAAGCTCTGCTTTTGTAAGGTCAACTAACTTTTTAACCTCATCAACTCTTGCTATTGAGTCAGATGGGTGTTGGGCAATTTTTGATGAATAATGCCACATATTCTGCGCAAGGTAATCCTGCTTTGCCTGGGTATTTGCAAACGCTATGTCTGCACCAAATGATGCTGCATAGTTTTGCAGGTCGGCAAATATGTTCGAAACACTAATCTGTCTGTCTGCAAGTCTGTTGACAAAGGCAAGCACCTCACTCTTTTGGACAAATCTGAATGGATATGGCGAAGACTGATTACTTGCATACACGTAATATTCAACACCGGGGATTTCACCTGTAGTTACACCCGAAGCATTAAATACAAACTCCTCTGTTGCAAAGGTTTTTGTACCGTCTTCAGCAGTCGTAACTGTTGTAGGCATTATCATTACATCTGTTGGTGCATTGTTTGAGCCCACTGTTAAGTCCGCGCCCACTCTTTTGATGTATACGCTTACAGCATTTTCTCCTCTGTCAACTGTGCCCGATACTACAACCTTTGTATTCTCAAGATCGGTTACTCCGGTAAATGTTACTGTTGCCGCACCTGCACTTATACCCATTGCCAAAATACATGCGCTTATTGTTGATAAAGTAAGTTTTTTAATCATTTTTCCCTCTCCTTTTTTATATAATCAGGTTTTTGTAAAATTATCCCGGAATGAAGACGTTTTTCATTCCTCATTCTGCAATCACCTCATTATATAATATTTAGTTTTCCCTTGCGGGCGGAGCTTTCGCCCCGCCCGTACGGGTTAAAATTTTAGATTATTGTACGTTATATTGACCAGGTACGCAATATGGCACTAGGTTTGTCATGTTATCCCAAACAAATGCCTTGTATGTTACTGCTGATGCTGCGCTCAATGAAGTTGGAGCATTGTAGGTTTCGCCAGCTGACAATGTTGTCTTTGGATCAACCCACGCATCAACCATTGCGCCGTCTTTATCATATGCTGCAACAACTATTACTACCGGTTTTTCTGATGCGCTGATGTTTTCTACTGTAACATCAGAAGCGTCAACTGATACTGCAATGTCTTCGAACTCTTCGTAGCAGTATACAAACAGGTTATCAATTACAACAAACTCATCGTCTGATACTGTAATACCAAATACGCCTGATGCTGTTGCTGCGTTGTTTTCGTCGCCTGCAATAGCGCTTACAAGCTCGCCGTCTACGTAGTAACCTGCGGCTTTACCTGTCTTGTTTACCTTAACTGAATATACATCAGGTGTTGGTCTTGTAGTTGACTTTGAACCTGACCACATCCATAGTTCCAGATCTTCAAAACTGTGAGAGTTGAAGAAGTTTATACCTTCTTTAACGAAATCGTTGTAGTCTTCTTCAATATAGAATGCATCACCGAATGTAAGCGGTGTTGTGCTTACAGTTTCGTATGTTGTTACCTGACCGTCTGCATCTACAAACTGCGACTTAACTTGTTGTTCATTAATAAACCAGTTATAGCCACCCTTGTTTTCTGAGTCTGCATTGTACCACATATTGATGCTTGGTACTGACTTATAATAGTCTGCATTTACAGGATAGTCAAGTGTATCATTTTCAAGAAGTTCTTCATTAGCCTTGTTAATAGCTGCTGAATAGATTTGTGCATCAAATTCTACAACATAGTCTGTTGCAGCTGCAACTGACGGAATAGAAAGTGTAGCATCTCTTAGTACAAGTCTGCCGTTATCAAACATTGCATTGTCTGATACTTCAACTTTAAGGTCAGTATCTGCAAAGTTTTCGTCTGCATATACAGTAAGTCTGAATGTCTTTGTAAATTCTTCTTCTGTTGTAGCAACTGAACTTGGTGCAAATCCCTCAGGAACAATTACTGTGTACTTTGTGCCTGACTTAACTCCGCCATCAGGAACGATTGTTGCAATCTTGCCGTCTACTGTTATTTCGTAATCTACCTCATCACCGTTGCTCATAACCTTGATTTGTGAGAAGTTGTCGCCTTCTTCGAATACGTCTGCATCAAATTCAACGTAGATTGCATTCTTGTCAGCTGTGATGCTTTCTACTGCGATTACCTGTGGGCCTACATCCTCGTAGCTTTCAACACTACACTTTGTAACACGCATATCGTCGATTACTACCATTGCCTTGCCTGCCCATGATGTTACAATACCAAGTGTTGCTACTGTATTTGCTATTGGTTCTGCAAATGTGCCTGTAAACTGTAAATCGTTACCAACGCCTGCATAACCACTGAACTTTCTGTCTACCTGTCTGATTGCATGATTAACAGGTGTTGCTTTTGTTGCAGATGTATATGTACTTGTTGTGAAATCAAAACCTGTTACTGTTCCGCTATTATAATTTGGAGCTGTTAATGTGGCTCCGCCTATATTTGAAGAAGATGTGCTAAAGCTTGTGCCGGGCCAGCCCTCTACGGAAGTATTTGGACCTGTTGTTGCAGAAAGCTTTGATTTGTTTGTTTGTATTGCAAATGCCTTTGCACCATTATACATATTGTTTGCACCAAGGAACATGTATACATCATCAACTGAGTTAGAATCCAACTTATAACGTTGTGTTTCAAGATAGTATGTAAAGCGGCTGTCATCATTTAGCATTAGTGAATCACCAAGGCTTCCTGATGTTTTAATTGTCTTCTGGAATCCGAATACTGCTATCTTACGGTCTGTTGCAGATGCGTTAAAGTCTGCACTGTCTGTTATAAACACACCACCTGCCTGGTCTGTTACTGTACCTGCCGTTACATCATACTTGATTCCGTTAGATGTAATTGATGTTGTAGATGTTGCAGTTGTTGTGTTAAGTCCGTCAAATGCAGCACCTTCAAAATCTTCATTAAGAACGTATTCTACCTTGAATGCCGCCTTTTGACCGTTTACATCAAGAACATAGCTTGTGTTTGCCGAAATTGGCTCTGCAAAGTGAACATTCAAAATCTTGTTCTCTGCATCAAACTTTGTTGTTGCTTCAACCTTTGCACCTCTTAGTGTAGTTACAACTGTATTTGACTGTTGTTCAAGCGATGCAGGAGTATCTAGCTGAATTTGTGCACCGTAAAGGTCTGCATAAATATCATCATTTGTAAATGTTGCATCAGCAACAGGTTCTACTACCGTACACTTTGTAACACGCATATTATCTACTACAAGTGTTGCACCCTCGTATGATGTTCCAAAGCCAAGAGTCTTCTCTGTGCCTGTTCTATCACTTACAGGCTCTGCAAATGTGCCTGTGAATTGAAGGTCATTACCAATACCTGCATAACCACTGAACTTTCTGTCTACAACTCTGATTGAGTGGTTTACAGGAGTTGCTTTTGTTGCAGATGTATATTCGCCTGTTTCTTCAACATAGCCTGTTATTGTACCGTTTAGTGCTGTTAGTGATGTATTTAATGTTGTACCATTAAATGGTACTCCATCTTTTGATGCAGTAGCAAACGTCATATCTGTTGTAGGCCATCCTGGTATTGTAGTGCTATTTCCTGTTGATGCAGATAGTCTTGATGCTTTTTCGCCTACTACAAATGCCTTTGCACCATAGAAAATGTCAGTACTACCAACCAACATATGTGCGTATGACAATGATGTGTCGTTTTTCTTATAACGTTGCACTTCTGCATAGTATGTGAAGCGGCTATTGTCCTCACCCATTGTGATACCGTCAAGACCCTGATATGTTCTGAAACTCTTCTTGTTAGCATAGCTTCCGCTGATTACAAGCTTACGGTCTGTTTGTGATGCATTAAAGTCTGCACTGTCTGTTACAAAGATACCACCCTTTGATACCGCAAACGTCTGACCATTAGATTGCTTTGTTATTGTGGCTTTGTCTGCATTGAATGTGTTGAAACCGTCAAATGCAGCGCCGTCGAAACCTTCATTTAGAACATATTCTACTTTAAATGCTGCCTTTTGACCGTCTACATTAATATTATAGAATGTATCCGGTTGAATTGGTTGTGCAAAGTGGATGTTGAAAATCTTATTTGTTTCATCATATGAAGTTTTTAGTTCAACCTCTTCACCTTTAAGATTTGTTACAACTGTATTTTCTCTTTGTGAAAGTGATGGAGGTGCATCAAGCTGAATTTGTGCACCGTAAAGGTCAACATAGATATCATCATTTGTAAATGTTGCATCTGCTACATACGCATCGTCTCTTGATGTTGTAATAATAACATCATTAACAACAAGGTTCGCTGCTGTTGTATGTGTTGCAAAACCAACCTTTGTTGTTTCACCTGTAAGAACATATTTGTTAAATGAATTTTTACCTGTGCTTGGGTTAACTACATCAGCACTGTCTGAAATGTCTATTGTTCCCTGATATTCAGGAGTTGCATTACCGTCTGCAACAAAGCCTGCCATCATATCAACAACTTCGCCCTCTGATGCATATGATCTTTGTGCTACGTGCGGATGATATGTTGGTTGTGTAAATGTGCCCTCTGCATCGATTTTTCCGGCTGCACCTGTATTTGCTGTTATTGTATTGTTAGGGTCAACTGATGTTGCGTTTTGAGGAGCAAATCTTACTAAGCCCGATTCAATAGTTGTTGCAATACCTTTATCCTTAACGCCTGCATCTGTTTTGGTCATCTGAATAAATGTCCAGCCGCTTGGAGCATATCTGTCAAGCTTAGCGGTTACTGTTGAATCCTTTGGTACATTTTCGATCCAAGCCATTGCGCCATAGTCGCCACCGCTTACAACAACCTTTTTATCAGCTTGTGATGCACCATATTTTGCATCTGCTGTCCACATACTGGTTCCTACACTATGTGCAAAGAACTGTGCAACGAAGTCGCCGCTTGCATAGTATTTGTTTCTAAATGAAGCACTATCTTCAAGTGTTGGATTTGTGCCATCTGTCTTTTTAAGATCGTTAAAGTCATCTTCAAAGACTGTTTCTACTGTTATAATTCTCTTTACATCGCCCATTTCGAAGATATATGGTGTGTCTCTTTCGATTGGCTCATCAAAGATAAGTCGAACTATTTGGTTATCCGCGTCATATTCTTTTTCAAATTCAACAGCAGCGCCTGTTGCAGTAGTAAATTCCACCTCTGTTTCTTGTTGTTCAAGCGAAAGAGGAGCGTTGAATACTACGTCAAGACCATACATATCTGCATAGTACTTTATAACTTCTGCATTGTCGATAAAGTCAATTACTTCTGATATTGTAATCATCATATTATCGATTACTGTCATATCCGTTGCAGCATATGCACCAACTACACCAAATGTTGGTACATCATCTGTTTCAGGCTCATCAAATGTACCTGTGAATTGTAAATCGTTACCAACGCCTGCATAACCACTGAACTTTCTGTCTACAACTCTGATTGAGTGATTTACCTTTCCTGCTACAGGATTTGCAGATGTATATTCGCCTGTTGTAAAATTCTCAAAATCTGTAAGTTTTCCGGTTGTTGCTGTTGTAGTTAACGTAGTACCGTAATATGGATTTCCGTTCTTGTCGGCCTCTGTAAACGAAACATCGTTCTTTGGCCAGCCATCAACTGCAGTTGCTGTTGATGCAGAAAGTCTTGATTTATTACCTGCACCCAAAACAAATGCCTTTGTTCCGTTATATATATTGTTTGCACCAAGGAACATAAATGCTCTGTCCATTGAGTAGGTGCCCAACTTATAACGTTGTGTTTCAAGATAGTATGTAAAGCGGCTATCATCTGCACCCATTGTCATTCCACTTGGGATACCATTTGACTTAAATGTCTTTTGATGACCAAACAAAACAAGCTTACGGTCTGTTGCAGATGCATTAAAGTCTGCACTGTCTGTTACAAACACACCGCCATCTACACAATTTGCAGTTGTTGTTTTACCTGCTGTTGCAGTAAATTTCAAACCACTTGTTGTAACATCTTTGTTTGCATCTTCTCCTGTGGTATTAAAACCATCAAACTCTGAGCCTTCAAAGTCAATGTTTAATATTTTCTTTACCTTAAATGTTACCTTTTCACCATCTACATCAAGGTTGTAGTATTCGCCTGCTGTAATTGGTGCTGCAAAATGAACGTTCAAAATCTTGTTATCTGCATCGTATACAGGCTCTGCTTGAACTTCATCACCTACAAGAGTTGTTACCATAACATTTTCTCTCTGAGAAAGCATAGGATGCGATTCAAACTGAATTTGTACACCGTAAAGGTCGGCATAAACATCTTCTTTTGTAAAAGTTGCAGGTTCTGTTATGAAAATATCGCCTGCTGAGTTTTCAACTGTACATTTTGTTACTGTAATATCATCAACTACAAGGAGAGATTTTCCGCAATAACTTGCAAGAATACCAAATTGTTTTCTGTTGTATGTTGTTTCGTCAAGGTTTACCGCCGGCTCTGCAAGTGTGCCTGTGAATGTCATTCCCTCGTCGTTACCAACGTAACCGGCAAACTTTGTATCAACCACTCTGATTGCGTGTGTTGCAGGTGCACCGGCAACTGTTGCTTCGTCATCTGTGGTATACTTACCGGTTGTTGAATCAAAATCCTGAATGTTACCATATTTTAATGGTGACGTTACAGAGTAACCATATTCTGTTTCGGAATCACTTGTTCCGAAGTTCATAGATGGCCAGCCCTTAGAATCTTCTGTTGCTTCTACCTTTTCTGTATAGGTTGTTGCTGAAAGTCTTGATTTTCCGCCGGCAAACGAAAATGCTCTTGACTTGGTTGCAGGGCTGTTTCCGCCAACCCACATATATGCATATGCGTAGTCGTTTTCGCCTGCTTTTTTATAGCGTTGTATTTCCATAGAATATGTAAAACGCTCTGTTAAGGCATTTGTTACACCGCCAAGACCTGTTGCTCTTATATGTGATGCTGAACCTGAATCACCGATAATAACCATCTTTCTGTCATTTTCAGATGCGTTAAATATTTCATCCTCTGTTGCAAATACTCTACCGGCAGTAGTTGAATATTCTACATTTGTTGCACCACTTTTAACCTTAGCAGTATCAGTACCTACATTTGAGAATCCATCAAATGCTGCATCTTCAAAATCTTCGTAAACTGCTTCTGTAACTGTGATGTCTTTATAAGTGTCGTTTATTTTAACGGTATAAGTTTCGCCCGCTGTTATAGGAGTTATAAAGTGAACATTAAGAAGTTTATTTTCTTCGTCTGCTGTTACATCACTTGTTTCAACTATGTTACCCAAAGAGTCTTTTACCGCGATTTCATAATCATCGGCTGATGGCACTTCGGTAAATGAAATTTCTATACCATATTTATCGGCATAAATCATATCATTTGTAATTTCTACTGCCTCTGCCATAGCTGTGAATGTGAATGATGAAAGAATCATTGCTAAAGCTACTACAGAAGAAAGAAATCTCTTTTTGAAGTTTTTCATTTTTTTCGCTCCTTTTCTTTTTTTTGTGTGTGCCTTAGAGAGAACATTGGCACACATTTTTTATTTTTGGTGTGTTTGAGAGAATAACACACTTTCTACTTATTATAATGCATTTGGTGTGCGCCCTTGAGGGAAAGGGATGGGGCGCACACAAGATTGCACTTTTTTAAATTCACGCAATGCCCAAAGGGTGTGAAGCTTTAAGCCTTGCGGTTATTTACATTTGTTACGGTGCTATTGGAAAGTCAAATACACCGCTTAGTGCTTTGTTTGTGAGGTTATCCCACAAGAAAAGTTTTATGCTTGTTGTACCTGTTAAGTTGATTAAATCAAAGTCAAGAGGTATTTCCTCACCCGGAGCAATAGATGTTGTCGCATCAAGGTCGGCACAAAGCATTGAACCGTCTGCATTGTAGCCTACTACAACTGCACATATATCTTTATCCGAATTTGTAGCGTTTTTGATTGTGTATGTACCATGTATTGTAGTTTGTGTGCTTATATCTCCCGGTGTTGTTATTACAAGGTCTGACGCTCCAACTTCTGTTTCTTCTATAAACTTAACTACGCTAAAGCGGATATTATCAAACGATAGAATTTCGATACCGTCGCCACCAACTTCTACGTGGCCTGTTTTTGCTTTTAAATATGGTGAATCAACATCACGAATAAGTGCCATCTGACCGTTTTCGTCTTCACGATATATTGTAAAGTGTGCACCTGTCTTTATAATTCTTATAAGACGTGATGGCTGTGGTGCTCTCTGACATGTTGATACGGTTTCGCCCGAAGTGGTTCTGAATGTTATTTCGTTATCAAAAGGTTCGCCTAAGCTATATACGTGGAACGAGTCGCCACGTTTTACAGCATCACCATTACGTGTGTTTGTATATGTAACTTTCGCAAGTGAGTTTGAACCCACTGTACCCTTTGCCTCCTCTGAGCACTTACTTCCGAATGCCGAGCCATCTTCTCTGAATGTCATCGAAACATAATCGCCCGGACATTGTTGATACTGCGGATTGTGTCCGCCCTGTTTGTTGAAGTAGAAAGTCTGTGCACTTCGGGTTGCTTTGTTGTATTCATTACCATAGGCGTTTGCAGTATTACCTGTAAGCAACTCTGCACGGAAGAATACCTGATAATCAAATTCCATTGTATAGTTTTCGGTTTTGTCTATTTCGTCATTTGATATTTTAACCAATGTATTCCAGTAATCGGGTTGAGTGTAGCCTGCATAATCATTTCCGTCAGGGTCTGGTGATTTTGTAAATGCTGCACCAACCGCACCGAATGACTGACCGTCATTTTCGTAGTTTTCGAACGCTATGGTTGTTTGTGTAAACTTCTTTCTTATGCTATGTGCAAGACCTACTGTTTCTGTACCCACAGTTGACGGAATATATACCTCGTATATCTTATCCAGTTCCATTGCAGGGAATTGGATATGGATATTACCCTCTGTTGTGATTGACGGAGCAATTGTCTCAGGAGCTCCTGTTACACCGTCTACAATTTCGCAGATTTTAATATTATCTAAATTAAGTGTTGGGTCATCCTTATCAATAGGTGATGTTAATTCAACGTCAATTCGCTGAGCGTTACCATATATTTTCTTTACCTCCACAGGAATTCTTTCGAATAACTGTGTGTGTTCGTACTCTTGTGTAAGTTGTGTAATTGTATCACCAAAGCCTTGCGGAATTACTACTTTATATGAGCGGTTAACTGCGTATGTTGATGGCACTATTGTAAGTGTTGTGCCATCCTTTGTAACAGTTGCGCCCGCATCTGCTGCAAAGTTTTCGCAGTTTGCATCGCCGATTTGTACACTTACCGAGGCAAGGTCTGCATCGTCTGTTATATCTGTAAGGTCAGTATCGAATGTGATTTCAATTCCCGATGGTTTGAATTCGAAGTTTTGTACCGCAATTGGTGTTGCCTCTACGTTTACTGACGGTGTATACTCCTGTGTTGCTAAAAGTGAGCCTATACCAAATCCCTCAGGTACAACTACTGTGTATGTATATCCCGCACTGTAAGCGGCAGGTGTGATATTTAATTTTGTGTCGTCCTCTGTGTCTACTGCAATTGTTGTTGTAGCTGTTATGTCAACTCCGTCTTTTAGTACTTGAAGTGTTTCAAATGCTGACGGAGCTAAATCTCTTAATCTTTTGTTGAATGTAAGAACGAGCTTTTCGTAATTGTCGTTTTCGAGAGAAACAGGTTCAAGCTCGCCTGTAATATCTTCAACATCTTCTGTGTATGCAGTAATTTTTACATTATCAAGCACTGCTATACCACGACCTGAAAAAGTTAAACCAAGAACATAATTACCTGCAACATCAGAAACAGAGTCATCTGAATATGTTGTTGATGCTGTGTCTGCAAAAGCAGTTATTGATTTTTTGTTTGTTCTTAATGCAACTGCTCGCTCATCCGATGCCGCTGAATCTGTACCTGTTATATCAGTATCCTTGTTGACGATTTGTGTTCTCGCAGAGCCTGTCAGCTCTGCAATCTGACCAAAGTCATAGTTCTCATCGTTAGGATATGTTGCAAGAGTGTTTGCTATCTCTGCAACTGCTCCACCATCCTGTACCGATACCAGCTCGAAGTTTTCCTGGTTAAACTGTACTCCGCTTGCACCGGCATTTGCATCCTGTGCACGTGATAACATACGAACCGATACTGAACTCGGCAAACGTCTCCAAGCTGTTCCTTGCTTATAATACTTCGCATAGCCCGCCACATCTGCCATAAGGGTTGTGTTTGTTAAATCATCAAACGTATCAAGATTACTGATGGTAAGCGCACCGTCTGTTACCCACACCTTACCGTCTTTTATGAACGCACCCTTTGTACCGTAGGATACTTCGATATCACCATAGCTGTTTGTGTACTCGAATGGTGTAGTATCCAAAACGTCCTGAGTTGCAAATACAGATGTGTCATTAAAGTCCTCAAAGAAAATTGTTTTTATCATAAATTCTCTTTCGGTTGTACCAAATGACAGTCTGTAAGGCTCGTCAACCTCAAGGGCACTGCCATCAACTGTCTTGATAGTTCTTTTTGTGCCACTCGATGCCCATGTTACCGCAACATTTTCCTCGCCATCGACCTTTGTAAGTGTAAGGTCTGCAATATCAGCATCCTCCGGCACATCACCAAATTCAACTTCTATTCCGTAAACGTCGGCATAGATATCTGGTTCCTCCGCCGCTCCTACGCTGACATTTAACGCTGAGAGCGGTGTTGCCGCCATCACTGTTGCTAATAATAATGCCAATTTTTTCTTCATAGTCTTCTCTCCCTCTGCTTTGATTACTATATTTTGTATATAAAATAAATAATTATTTAACACATTAAACAATATTATAACATTTGGTATAGAGCGCAGTCTACGTTCTGTTTTTACTCTTTTCTTAAAATTAGTAAAAATCACCAAATACTATTCTAAAATATTATATAAAATATTTTTTGTGTAATATTTGCAAGTTTTTGTGTTCTTTTTTGCTCAAAAATTGTCTTTAAGTTTGATTTTTTGCTTTTTTTGTTTACTTGTTTTTTAACAAATTTTTTGTTATATATATCTCAAAAATCCCAGCTATTATGCGGTTTTTGGGCAAAAGCCTCAAAAAGCACGGTTTTATAAAAAATGCTTTTTGTGATATATATCCTCTATGTATTCTTATTTTACAAGATTTTTACAAAACGCACAATATACTATCTTCCGTTTTTTTTGCACTATATTCCGTTTTTGTTTTTGTGCTTGTATTTTTTTTTCTAAAAACATCTAAAAACCACCATATATAGTGGTTTTTGGGAATTTTTACGATGTTGCATTTTAGTCTTTCCATATACTTGAATTAGTGCACAAATTTTGCGTTTTTTTTTGTGCAAATTACCAAAAAAAACAAAAAATGTGCAAAAAATAAAACTTTTATATAGTTATTATAACATTTACGCTCAATAAATTAAATACTTAATATTACTGTGTTTTTTAGAAATATTATTTTTTATGATTAAAATGCCTACACATAAAAACACACCCTTTTAACAGGGTGTGTTGATATTTGCGGGAGTATCCTAACTTACAGTACCTCGTAGCCTGCGTCTGTAATAACCTTTACAATATCCTCACGTGTAATATTTTCACGCATTTCCACAACCGCCTCGCCGCCATTTTCGAGGCTTACTTTTGCACTTACTCCGTCTATTGCGTTAAGCGCCGCCTCAACTCTGCCTGTGCAATGGGTGCACATCATTCCTTTGATTTTAATTGTCATTTTCTTGTCCTCCTCTTTTTTTATTGTTGATTTATTATTAAACAGTCGTAATCTCAACGCATTTGATACCACAAACACCGAGCTTACACTCATTGCCGCCGCGGCAAGCATTGGGTTTAGTTTTAGTCCCAAAGACACGTACAAAACGCCTGCGGCAACAGGAATTCCCAGGATGTTATAGAAAAATGCCCAGAACAGATTTTGTTTTATATTCCTTATAACTGCCTTTGATAGCTTTATTGCATTTACAACAGAAATAAGGTCATTATTCATAAGAACTATATCTGCCGAATCTATTGCGATATCTGTACCATTGCCTATTGCTATTCCAACATCTGCACGTGCAAGCGATGGCGAATCGTTTATTCCGTCGCCTACCATTGCAACCTTGCTTTGTTGCTGCAATTTGCGGATTTGTGCCTCTTTATCCTGCGGTAATACCTCTGAAATTACATCGGAAATTCCCACCTCGTCAGCTATTGCCTTTGCAGTGGTCTTATTGTCGCCTGTGAGCATTATTATTTTTATTCCCATTTTTAAAAGCTCACCGATTGCCCGCTTACTGCCCGATTTTATTGTGTCTCTTATGGCGATTGTACCTATAAACTCATTATCCCTTGCAAAGTAAAGTGCAGTTTTTCCTGCTTTTGCAAGCTCCGTATTTTCTTGTACGGATATATTGTTTTCCCTCATCATTTTGCAGTTGCCGGCAAGTATTTTCCGATTATTTATCTTACCCGTTATGCCTTGACCCTCAATCTGACAAAAGTCGGTTACTTCGACCAAATCAAGACCATGTGCTTTTTTGCATATTGCAACGGATAAAGGGTGCGAGGATTTTGACTCCAACGATGCGGCTATTACAAGTAACTCGTCTTTGGAAACACCCTCGGGAATTATATCTGTTACGGATGGATTACCCTCCGTTATTGTGCCCGTTTTATCAAATACAACGGTTGTTATTTTATGCGTTGTTTCGAGCGCTTCGGCATTTTTTATTAAAATTCCCGCTCTTGCACCGCTTCCCGTTCCTACCATTATGGCAGTGGGCGTAGCAAGACCCAACGCACACGGACACGAAATAACAAGCACCGAAATTGCCATCGAAAGCGCATGGCTTATACCATATCCCGCAATAAGCCATACAATGAGCGTTATTATTGAAATTGATATAACAACGGGTACAAAAACTCCACTTACCTTATCTGCAAGTCTTGCGATTGGTGCCTTTGATGATGCAGCATCCTCAACAAGCTTTATAATCTGAGAAAGCGTTGTATCCTCGCCCGTTTTTTCCACACGTATTTTTATATATCCGCTTTGCAGAATTGTTGCACCGATAACCGTATCGCCGACAATCTTATGCACACTCATGCTCTCGCCTGTTATTGCGCTCTCATCAACTGCACCGCTACCCTCTGCAATGCTTCCGTCAACGGGAATTGTCTGACCCGATTTTACAACAACTATATCACCCTTTACGATTTCGTCTGTTGATATTATCTGCTCTTTTCCCTCACGCATAACGGTTGCAGTTTTCGGTGCCAAATCCATAAGCTTTTCTATAGCGTCTGTGGTTTTGCCCTTTGCACGCGCCTCCAGGAATTTTCCGAGTGTTATAAGCGTTAAAATCATGGCTGCGCCCTCAAAATACAGATTCATCATATGAGTGTGTGCCATTTCGGTATTTTGATGTCCAAGTGCATATACTATGGCATACAATGTAACTACACCATACACAAAAGAGGCAAGCGAGCCGATTGCAATGAGTGTATCCATATTGGGTGCACCGCGAAAGAGCGATTTAAATCCATTTGTGAAAAACTTTCTGTTTACTATTATTACAGGTGTTGTGAGTAAAAGCTGTGTAAGTGCAAAAATTCCTGCATTCTCTACATTATCAAAAAAGCTAAGAAACGGAAAATGCCACATATGTCCCATTGATATATACATAAGCGGTATTAAAAATGCAACTGATATTATAAGCCTTTTCTTTTCGCTTATTGTATCGGTCGTTTTAGGTAACTCCTGCTTTTTACCAAAAACACTTGCTCCGTAACCGCCATTCCGAACTGCCTTTATGATGTCCTCTTCGGTTACATTGTTATTATATTCTACTGTCATAGTATTTTTTAAAAGGTTTACGTTTACCTCTTCTACTCCGTCTATCTCGCGCACACATTTGTCCACATGGGCAGAGCATGCAGAGCACGTCATTCCTACTATGTTAAATTTTGTATTCATCAGTGTCTCCCGATATTGTTTTTCTTTTATTATACCATTTTTTTAAATTTTAGTCAAGAAAAAACGGGAGGGCACAAAGGCACTCCCCTACGATAATACTATAATTCGTACTCTGTTCTTCTCTGTATATACCTGTGCACTGTAATTTGTATATACGTCCTTTAATTCATCTATGGTAATCATATCGTATATAGATGTATGCGATTTTTTAATATAAATCTGTACTTTATCGGACATTGTACATACTTCGTTACCCACTGTAATCCGGGAACCGCTTATGTTTGAAATTCTGCCCGACCCAACCTTGCCGAGCGCTGATATCGAGGATACACTTCTTCCGTCGGTAATAATCTTTACCGCCTGAGATGACGACACTCCAAATGTTTTGCCCTGTGTTGATACACTCTGCTCAACTCCGTTTGAAATGTACGAATAACTGCCCGAAAGCGACATTGTACCGCTGTTTGATGTTGCACGTGTTATTATTCCGTAGGTGTACATATCACCTGTTACATCTTTTAAGATAAGCTCATAAATTTCGCCATCACCGTTCTTTGATACGTATAAAATGTTGCTCTCAAGAAGTGTAAGCGAGTTTAGTCGTTGTGGGTAAACTGTTCCAAAAAGTGCAGTTTCGGTTGCTTGTGTTCCTAATACCTCAAGAATTTTTACATCATCTGCAAGATTAACATTGCCAATCTTTTTAGATGTATCGGTCCATACAAATTTTCCGTAGACGTTGCTGTCTTGCGTAATTCTCGAAAGTGTTGCAACCCCGTCCTTTAATGATACCGAAACAATAGCATTTTGTAATGAGCTGTAATCCTTGTTTGTGATATATTCGTACACCTCTCCCGATGGTGTTACTATTTTAACATAGTTCTTTGTAACTGATGCTCCTGATACGGTCGTCTGCTTTGTTCCTACTCCCGCAAGGAATCCGTACACACGAGTGCTTATCTGGGCGTTATTGGCAACATCTGCAACTCCTCCGTCTTTTCCTAACAGAAGTGTAACTGTATCACCAAGCTTATAAGTACCATTTGACGAAAGCTTGGAGAATGCATCAAGTCCCTCTAGCTGATATGTATTGCCCGAAACAGTAACCGAAGTCGGTGTATCGGTGTTTGGTGTTGCGCTCTCATAAACACCTGTTACCTTTTTGGAGTATACGAGCGCAATATCAAGCTCTTTTAGGTAATATGCAATATCGTTCGTTTTAACGTCTGTGATTGTACTTTTTACTCCGTCTCTCATAACTGTAACAGAGGATGTTGCACCAAAGCCTGTATACCAGTCAGACGTTTTAACTGTTCTTGGTCCGACAGTTTTTCCCGAAGTGCATAGAACATAGTCAATCTCTCCGTTTTTAGCATAGCTTATACGCACGATATCACCCATCTTCAGGGATGAAAGTGCCGACATGGCATCTGTCTTAGACGAGTTTTTGTAGAATACTGTGTTGTTTTGTACATCTATCTGGTTAAACGAGCCATTTTTGTATGTAACAATTCCGTTACCAAGAACAGAATAAACCATTTGCTTATCACTGCCATCGTTACGGTCGTCGCCTATAAACGCAACAACAGTATCGTTGTTTCTCAGTACCATGCTTCCCTGCATACCGATTTTGGATAAATCAAGTGTGCTGGTATAATTGTATGTACCCGACGAGGTGAATATTTTACCCTCCGCAACAGACGGGTCCTCATTTGATGTGGAAATTAAAACAACATCATCTATAATTGCACGGTTAAAGGTAGAAAGATATGTACTCTGCGAACCCTTTTGCTTTGCATTTAATGTGTTATACACCATTGTTGCAACATCGCGGCGACTTAGTGTTTGCCCTGCAGACTTTTGGATATTATCCAACAAGCCTATATTTTTTGCTATGCCTAACTGACCGTCTGGCCAGCTTGCACCAAAGTCCTCGTTTGTGTAGCCTAAAACACGCAAAAACATTGTTGCCGCCTCCTCGTAAAGAACCGTGTTCTGAGGACGGAATGTTGCGTCTAAGTATCCTGTACAAAGACCGTTTTTAACACCTACCGTAACATATGGCGAGGACCAGTGTGTGTATGGAACATCTTTAAATGGTGATGTTTTACTCAGCATTGCCACCGAGTTTCTGTACGATGATGCCGTAACTGCAATTTTTGTACACTCTGCACGCGAAACAAGTGCATCAAAGCGCATGTTTCCGTCAGGGTCGCCCTGCATTATGGAAAGCTCGCTAAGAAGTGATGTAACATTGTCAGAATATGTCGGTGCCGCATTTACACTTGTAAATAAAAGCATAAATATAACAGGCAACATATATGATATCTTTTTCATAAAAATCCTCCCATTTTTTTATTCAAAACGTAATGCATCTATTGGATTCAGATTTGCCGCATTTTTGGCAGGTAAAAATCCGAATATAACTCCAATTCCCACCGAAACACTAAAGGCAACTATTGTTGCAGATACAGACGGAATTACCGTAATATCCAAAAGCCTTCCTAAGGCAAAGGCAACTATACCGCCCAATATTATTCCTATTATTCCGCCGATACCGCTTACAGTGCCCGCTTCTATTACAAACTGCTGCATTATGTTTTTCTTTTTAGCACCAAGTGATTTTCGTATACCTATTTCCTTTGTACGTTCAGTAACAGATACAAGCATAATATTCATAATACCTATTCCGCCGACTAAAAGCGAAATACCCGCAATAAGCACAAGCGAGCCTTTTAGCGTATCCATAATCTTATTCATTTCGTTTAATATTTCCTGTGTTGCAATTAAAGAGTAATAATCACTGCTGCCCAAAATTTCTGTGAGCTTGTTCTCAAGAACTCTTTTTGATATGTCCATTTTGTTTGCATCCTTCATGGAAACCACATACGAGCCTATCGTGGCATTTCGCATCATTTTAGCTGCTTTTGTGTATGGGATATACAAACACTGGTCGGATGAGCCCTCCGAGGAGTCTGCCTTTTCCTCTAAAACACCTACTATTGTGTATGGCTCTCCGTTTATTTTTATGGTTTTGCCGAGTGCTCCGCCATTTGAATAATATTCTTTTTCGTAGTATGAACCTATTACGCATACCTTTAAGATCTTATCAATATCTACAAACTGCAGAAAACGTCCGTCTGCTGTTGCTAATTTTTCTATTTCGTCATACGTTTCGTCAACACCTGTTACCGAACTGTATGCACCATCCGAGCTATCGGGAGATTTTATGTTTGCAGTTACACTTACCTTTGGCGAGCAGTATGCAAACAACTCGGGGTTTTTATCTATAAGCTCGTATAAATTATCAGGCTCTACGTATCTTGTGCTTCCTCTTGATGTTATGGAAACCGTGATGTTGTTCATACCAAAGCTCTCGAACGCGTCCGATACCTGACCTGTTATACCGTCCATTATGCTGACTAAAATAATTACTGCAGCAACACCTATGATAATTCCAAGCATTGTAAGTGCCGAACGCAGTTTATTGGAAAGAATACTCGATATAGCCATTGCTATTGTCTTTGAAAGGCTCATATGGTGCTTCCCTCCTTTTGCGAGGCAAGGACAGTTGTTTTTATTATTTCGTCGCCCAATGCATCTCCGTCATATATTATTTTACCGTCGTGTATACGTATTACGCGCTTTGCCCTTGAGGCAATGGTGTTGTCGTGAGTTATCAGTATTATTGTGTTACCCTGAGCATTTAACTCAATTAAAAAATCTATAACCTCTTTACTTGTTTTCGAATCGAGTGCACCTGTAGGCTCGTCTGCCAAAATCACAGACGGAGAGCCTGCCAATGCACGTGCAATAGAGGCTCTTTGTTGTTGTCCGCCCGAAAGCTGGGATGGTTTATGATGGCTTTTATCGTCAATACCCACACGTTTTAGTGCATCCATAGCACGCTCAGTCTGTTCTTTTTCGGGTAAGCCTTTATATAAAAGGGGGAGCTTTACATTATCTAAAATACTGAGCTTTGGCAGAAGATTATATTGCTGAAAAATAAAGCCTAATGTTTTATTTCGTATTTCGGCTTGCTCGTCATCTGTAAGATTGCTGACGTCTGTGCCTTTTAAAAGATATTCGCCGCTTGTTGGAACATCAAGACATCCTATTATGTTCATACACGTGGACTTTCCGCTTCCCGACTGACCTATGATTGCAACAAACTCATTATCATAAATCGAGAACGACACACCGTCCAACGCGCGAACCTCACTGTCGCCCATTGTATATATTTTATAGACATCTCTGAATTCAACCAAAGGCAAGGAGTTTTGGGAAGTATACATTATCGCATACCTCCGCTCGGCATAGAGCCACGTTGCATACCTCCGCTCGGCATAGAGCCACGTTGCATGCCACCTCCGGACATTCCACCAGGCATACCGCCAGACATACCACCGGGCATTCCTCTGCCCGGCATACCCTGACCAAACATTCCCTGCATTTTTTCACCTGATGATTTTATCTTCGGAATGTAGACACTATCGCCCTCGTTAAGTCCTGATTTGATTTCTATATACTCATTGTTATACGCGCCCGTTTGTACTCTTACAGTCTTAAAGCCCTCGGGTGCTTTGTCTTCTTCGTTTTCTTTTTCGCCTTTAACATAAACTGTGTTACCTCTGTTTAGGGCTGTTACGGGAACACATAAAACGTCTGTTGCCTTGGAGGTTATAATTTCGACGTCAATATTCATACCCGGAAGAAGTGCCTCATCAAAATCGGTAATAATAATTGTTACAGGGTATGTTGTTACACCGCCCGAGGTTGTACCGTTTACCGAAACGTTGGAAACTATACCATTATATACTTTACCCTCTATTGCGTCTGATTTTATAGTGGCTTTTTGCTTTGTTTTTATGTTTTTAATGTCCAGCTCGTCAACCGACAACTCACATTCCAGACTTGACATATCGTAAATTATTGCCATTTCAGTAGACATAGTAGAGTTGTCGAGCTTATCGCCCGCTTTTACATTTTTTGTGATAACCGTTCCCGAAATAGGCGCAGTAATGGTGTAATCCTCAAGCTTTTTCTGTGCATTGTTACGCGATAGCTCAGACGATTTTAAAGACAGCGACGAGGATTTTAAATTGTTAGAAACTGATGTACTGTCTATATGTACAAGCTTTGTACCATTTACAACACGTGAGCCCTCGTATACATAAACTGCATCTATTTCTCCCGTTGCCTCTGCCATGATTGTCTTTTCGGATATGTATTCAAATGTACCTGCCGATGCACATGCATATTCACCTACTGTTGCGGTTGCTGTTTCGGTGTTTGACAAAGCTCCGGGGTTCTTTACTTTTATTTTTACTGTTCTTACCAGAGTATTGCCTGCAGCTGCATAGCCTGTCTGGTTTACATTTGTTACAGTACCGTCAATCGTTTCACCGTTTGAGGAAACTCTTACAAGTGCACTTTGACCTATGTATATGTTTTGCGCATCAAAATCGTTAAATGTAAGAGTAAGTATTAAATATGAATCATCATATATATCTGCGATTTTTGTACCCGCATTTACCGAGTCGCCCTTTTTTACATACAGTGTTTTAACAACTCCCGTAACATCAGATGTTACTGTAAGATTGTTGTAGTCATCAAGAGCTTTGTTGTAGTCCATTTGTGAGCGCTCATATGAAATATTTGCATTTTCTATTGAGGTTTGCGCGTCCGAGGCGTCAATTTTATATAAAACATCGCCCTCTTTTACAACATCGCCCTGCTCGAAGTCTGCCGACAAAACATCGCCCGAAACAAGTGCGGTAATAGAATATTTATCCTTTGGCATTACAACCGCCGAACCGGTAACAGATGATGTTATATCCTGTCTTTGTACAGTTGCCTCATCCGCTTCTATTATAATCTCAGGTTTTTTACTTTTTAATGCAAAAGCAACCGCGGCTATTATAACAAGTAAAAGAACAAGAAAAATAATTTTCTTCTTCTTAGAAAATTTTCCCGATTTATTGGGTATTTTTTTTATTTTATCTATAGTAATTTTATCCATTACCGTTTCTTTCATTTTTGTGTTCCTTTCTTTTTGGGTTAAAATCGCAAAATTAAACTATATGTATCTATTATATATTATATAATATAAATGTTAAAATAAGGTTAAAGTACAATAAATTTTATTTAAATTGTTTTTTACAGAAAATTTACACAAAATATTTATAAAAAAACCCGCCATAGAGACGGGTTATGTATTTGTTTTAATTATTGCACATTTCGCTTACGCATTTTTTTGTTATTTTAATTTCTTCTTCGGAAACTTCCTCATAAAAATCAGAAAACGTATTGTTCATTATATCGTTACCTGTTAACATACTGTACCAAAGCAATCCCACTGCATATCTGCCAAGACCCAAGTGGAATCCGTCTCTGTGTACCTTTTCAATTCCTGACGCAAGCATTTTTTGCATAAGCTCACCTGATGGCAGGAGTATATCCGCTTTTGAATCTTCAAATGCTTTCTGATACGCTTCTTTTATATCTTCAAACATTTTAATATGGTCTGTATATCCCACCCATTCGGTTAACATTTTTGAGTCCTTTTCGTATGCCCATGTCTGATGAATTGCAACTTTTGCCTGCGGAGCACATAATCTTATGTACTCAACAATTTTATTAAGATATGGCTGATAAGCTTCATAACATGCCGACTTAAGACTTCCCTGCTGAATAGTTACAACATCCCAATCACGATTTAAAAGCGCCTCTTTCATTGAGACATCAAATCCTGAATGCATTCCGTTTATTTCGATTTTATATGCCTCTTCTTCGCTTAGCATATTTCTGTAATGATGCGAAAGCAGACAACCCGGTATGTAAAGATTAACCGCTTCAATATTAACTCCGTCAGCTCTTGCAATCTGGTGCAAATATCTTTGAGCGTCCTGCGAAAAACTGTTTCCTATTGATAAAATTTTCATTTTTAAAATTCTCCTTAGATATCTGTTATCTTAATAATCTAACTAAATAGATTCAATAAAGTTAAATCTATTCTATCATATACAAAGTTGTTTTGCAATATAAAACATAAAAAAAATTACCAAATTAAAATTTGAATATAAAACAAAAAAGAGTACACAATAGAAAATGTAGTCGATACAATTCGACACAATTTATATAAATTTTTATTTAAATTCTTTGAGGAGGAAACAACAATGAGTAAGAACAAGATTTCTGTACCAGAAGCTAAAGCAGCAATGGAAAAGTTCAAGATGGAAGCTGCAAGCGAAGTAGGCGTAAACCTAAAGCAAGGTTACAATGGCGATTTGACATCTAAGCAAGCAGGCTCAATAGGTGGTCAAATGGTTAAAAAAATGATTGAAGATTACGAAAACAAAATCAGATAACCTTTAATCTATTTATTAAAAAGGGAGTTGTTGTTATATAGCAATAACTCTCTTTTTCTTTATAAAAATGGCACAAACAAAACTCGGCTAACATGAAAAAACAGGGGTTATCCGAAAAATCGGATTTTCCCTGTTTTTAATTATTCTGCTCTGTTTCTTTTATGTGATTTTTTAGAACTAAATTTATATATTGTGATAACGAACGGTCGCAATCCTCCGCTAAAATTTTTGCTTTTTCTATTATATCCTCATCCAGTGTTATGCCTACTTTTTGTTTTGGTGGTTTCATTTTTATCACCTCCAGACAAATAATTCTTTGTTTAATTCTTCTACAACCTTAACTTCGCAATCCTTTAATATTTCTTTAAAAATATCCACAACACATATTTCGGTTGCATAATGACCTGCATCAATTATACATATACCCTCTCTTTGCGCATCCATTGCATTGTGATATTTTGTGTCCCCTGTAACAAATACATCGCAACCGTTCATGATTGCAAGGTCGGCAAGCTCAATACAACTTCCGCCGCCTACCGCAACCTTTGATATCTGTGTATTCATATCTCCGACAACGCGTACCTGAGTACCCAGATTCTTTTCAACAACTCCGCAAAACTCTGCAAGGCTCATGCCTTCTTTTAGTGTCCCCATTCTTCCAAGACCTGCACTCTCAAACCGTGTATCTTTTTCTAAAACTTCTATGTTTTGCAGTTTTAATATGTTTGCAAGTCTTTGGTTAATACCATCTTTTGCCTTGTCAATATTTGTGTGCATACTTATAACGTTAATATCATTCTTTATAACCTCTTTGAGCATTTTTCCAAAATACGTATTGGTATCTACTCTGTTGATTTTTCCAAAGATAAACGGATGATGCGACAAAATTGTGTTACAACCATTTTCTACCGCCTTTTTTATTACCTCCAAAGACATATCAAGACACACACAAACACCGCTTATTGTGTCCTCTTTACTTCCGCAGATAAGTCCGCAGTTGTCCCACTCATATGCAAGGGATAGCGGTGCAAATTCTTCAATTTTGTTTAATAAATCATTTATCTTCATTTATTAACTCCTCCAACAAGCTTTTATACTCGTTTAATTTTTGTATGTCTGGGTTTTGTGCCTTTTCTATGCCACTGATAACCTTTGTAAATTCTCTTTTTTTCTTGTCATATAATGCACTATAGTTTTTTTGTCCCTTTAAATATGGCGGAATATGATAGTGTATTCTCTTTTCAAACCTTTTCCCAACACCGCTTTTTGCAACAATTATGTTGTAAACCTTAAAGCCCTCAAGGGCAATATCCTCGCTTATAATTTCAAATCCGTTATTTATAAGAAATTCACGTACAACATCCTGGTCGTTCATAGGCTGCAAAATAAGTGTTGCGGCTTGTGCTTTTTTTATATCACTATTTAAAATAGAACAAATAAGCTCTCCGCCCATTCCAGCAATTATTATTGTATCTGCCTCACCCTCGTCTATCGGCGAAAGACCGTTACCTATCCGCGTTTTAATAAATGCTTCCTTATTGTGTTTTTTTATATTTTCCTCTGCAATCATAACAGGGCCTTTATTTATATCACAGGCAATAACATTTTGAGCGCGTCCCTCATCAATTAACGCAATGGGAACATATGCGTGGTCGCAGCCAATATCCGCAACCGTTTTTGCTCGTGTGCAATCTACTATGCACCGCAGTCTTGGAGTAATCATTTTTGTGCCTTTCCTGAGTTATCAACAGGGGGTGGATAACTCGTAATTTTACAAATTTCTCATAATATCGGGGTTTTTGTCGTTTCCTAACAACTTTGCAACAATTCTGTTACAAAAGGGGTGGATAACTTTTCCAATTTTTTCTCAACACCTAAAAACCCTTGTGTTTATGCGGTGTTTTGGGGTGTCAAGAACTTTTTCACTATAGTGGATAAATTCGTGGAAAAAGTGGATAACTTTTTTAAAAACCCACATAATACCTTGCTTTTTGACGTGGACAAGTGTTATTTCATAGGGTTGATAACTTGTACATTTTTAACTGTTTTGCGTCAGTTCTGCAAGGTCGTCATATTCTCCGTTATCGTTTTTAAGAGGCTCTTTTTTTGCTTCAAACACCATTGGTGATTTACCATCTTTGTACGTTTCGTTTTGTGCCTTTGCGTCCTCAACAGTCATGATTTTACTGTCGAACCAATTTTTTATTATTGTATCCATATACTGATACGAAAGCTTATTTGTCTGCATTATGCAATAGTTATATGCAAGCAAAATCATAGCCTCGCTCATGTTCCATTCGTTGTGCCACTTAACAAGATATTGTTCCTCAAGCTCTGTAAGCGGTCTGTTAAGAATGCCAAAAGTTTTCCTTATATTATAGAACACCGTTTTTTTCTCAATTTCAGAATTTATATATTCGTTAGCCTTTTCTATTGTGTCGATGCCATTTTCCTTCCAGGTTATTGCAACCCGCTCTACATACTTCATATTGCTCTTGTTAATAGATATGCAGTATTCTATAACCATAAGTATTACCTCTGCACCAAGACCAAGCTCCTCGTGCAGCCAATAAAGGATTTGGAGCTCATTATCGGAAAGAGTTTTTCCATATGTTGCCTCAGCAACCAGACAAAGCTCCGAGAGTGCAGTGTTTTGCACAAGTGCTTGTTTTATATCAGAAACCTCACTGTGCGTTTGTGGCATTTCGTCTGAAAATTCAAGAGAATGTCCCTGTACGGAAAATGAAATTTCGTCATTATTAAAAACAAGCGCACCCACGCCATCAAGCGCTTCAAATGCCTTAATGACCTCACTCTCCAAAAGACCAAGCTCGGAGGCAATATATGCAAAATCGCATTCCTTCGCGGTTGTTGCGAGGTAGAGTGCATACAAATACACCTTTACAAACGCTCCGTTTATGTCTTTCATTTTATTCTTTATAAAATCAGATGGTACACTTATTGCCTGATTATTATATATAAATTTTGCCATTTTTATGGGTCCTTTCAATTAAAATACCCCTTTTGTCTGCGGCAGGAGCAAGCCCCTGCCCTACAATACGCGGGGGGTGTGATTATGTAATATTTTTCTATTTTTATTTTATCATAAACAAAAAATATTGTCAACATATTTATAACCCAAAAAAGTGCAGTGAAAAATTGTGAAAAAAAGTGTGATTTTTGTAGTTTTTAGCATTGCACTTATTAGAATTTTGTGGTATACTATATATTAGTATTGCGAATTTTCGCACTTAACGAAAGGAGTATCATTATGAAATATTCACGTGAAGTAGAAGAAATGTGTCCTTTAGCAAAGGGTACATATCACGGTCCTGCGCCAATTCCTCAAGAAGGAAAGTGGACACAGGTAAAAGAAGTAAAAGACATTTCGGGTCTTACACACGGTATTGGCTGGTGTGCACCTCAACAAGGTACATGTAAATTAACTCTTAACGTAAAAGAGGGTATTATTCAGGAAGCTCTTGTTGAAACTGTTGGCTGCAGCGGTATGACTCACTCAGCTGCTATGGCATCAGAAATCCTTATTGGAAAAACTCTTTTAGAAGCATTAAATACAGACCTTGTTTGTGATGCTATAAATACAGCTATGAGAGAGTTATTCTTACAGATTGCTTATGGTAGAACACAGACTGCATTCTCAGAGGACGGTCTTCCTGTAGGTGCAGGTCTTGAGGACTTGGGTAAGGGTCTTCGTTCACAAGTTGGTACAACTTATGCAACACTTGCAAAGGGCCCAAGATATCTTGAGCTTGCAGAGGGTTACATAACAGAAATTGCAGTTGATAATGATGACCAGATAATCGGCTACAAGTTCGTACACCTTGGCAAAATGATGGAAATGATTAAAAAGGGTATGGACGCAAACGAAGCATTGGCAAAAGCAAGCGGTCAATACGGTAGAGTTGATGATGCCGCTAAGCTTATCGACCCAAGAAACGAATAATTAAAGGAGGTAGACGATAATGGCATTGTTTGAAAGCTATGAAAGAAGAATAGACCAAATCAACGCTGAGCTTAATAAGCACGGTATTTCATCAATCGAAGAAGCTAAGGCTATCTGTGATGAAAAGGGCGTTGACGCGTATAATATAGTAAAAGGCATACAACCAATCTGTTTTGAAAATGCTGCATGGGCATACGTTGTAGGTGCTGCAATCGCAATCAAAGACGGTGTTACAAAGGCTGCAGACGCTGCAGAAAAGATAGGTCTTGGCTTACAGTCATTCTGTATCCCCGGCTCTGTTGCAGACGACAGAAAGGTTGGTATAGGCCACGGTAATCTTGGCGCTATGCTTTTAAGAGAAGAAACAAAATGTTTTGCATTCCTTGCAGGCCACGAATCATTCGCTGCTGCAGAAGGTGCAATCGGTCTTGCACGTTCAGCTAACAAGGCACGTAAAGAACCACTAAGAGTTATTCTTAACGGTCTTGGTAAGGACGCTGCAAAGATTATTTCAAGAATTAACGGATTCACATATGTACAAACTCAGTTTGACTACCACACAGGTAAAGTTGCAGTTGTATCAGAAACTGCATACTCAAACGGAGAAAGAGCAAAGGTAAGATGCTATGGTGCAGACGATGTTCGTGAAGGCGTTGCTATCATGCACATGGAGGGCGTTGACGTTTCTATTACAGGTAACTCAACTAACCCAACAAGATTCCAACACCCTGTTGCAGGTACATATAAGAAAGAATGTATCGAGCAAGGTAAGAAGTACTTCTCAGTTGCATCAGGCGGCGGTACAGGACGTACACTTCACCCTGATAACATGGCTGCAGGTCCTGCTTCTTATGGTATGACAGATACAATGGGAAGAATGCATAGTGATGCTCAGTTTGCAGGCTCTTCATCAGTTCCTGCTCACGTTGAAATGATGGGACTTATCGGCGCGGGTAACAACCCAATGGTTGGTATGACTGTTGCAGTTGCAGTTGCTATCGAAGAAGCAATGAATAAATAAGGAATTACAAGGGTTTTTGGACTTTTGAAAATTTCTAAAATTTAAAAATATAGAACTTTTTAGTTGGACACATCATTTTGGGATTTTTACCAATGATGTGTCTAACTTTTTTGATGTTGTAAATTAAAAAGTATTGATTTTTTAACAATATTTTGATATAATAATTACAAAGCTAAATTTGAAGGGAGCAAGTATATATGTCCAATACTATTTATACCATAGAAAACATAAAAGATGTAGTAATGCCTATTGCAAACAAGTATAATGTACAATCAATATACTTGTTTGGTTCTTATGCCCGCGGAGAAGCAAATGAAAATAGCGATTTAGACTTTTTGGTTTTTGGTGGGGATAACTTCAAATTAACTAATATTTTTGCTCTTGCTGAAGATTTGAGAAAAGCATTTAAAAGACAAGTTGATGTGTTTGAAATCAGCGAAATAAATAGCGATAGTGATTTTTATTTGACTATTATGAATGAGAGGTTATATGTAGCATGAAATATTCTGACAAACAACGTGTTCAAAAAATATGCGAATATGCAAAAAAACTTTTAACTCATATTAGTGAAAATAGTATAACAAAAGATAAACTACTTGGTGATTATTCTTTACAGTGGTTAGTTACTACACCTCTATATAATATTGGCGAACAGGTGTATGCCTTGTCCGATGAATATAAAACCACTCACAGTACAATCCCTTGGTCTATGATATCTGGTCTCAGACATAGATTAGTTCATGATTATGATGGTACCAATTGGAATATAATTGCTGATGTTGTATTTGAAGAATTACCCATACTTTTAAAACAATTAGAAAAGCTTGTTTAGTTTTTTATAATCAATCGTAGGGGAGGGTTTCCATGCCCTCCCGTTTTTGTTGTTTTTCCTCTTCTTTTTCAAGCTTGTGAATGCCAATCAGAAGAAAAACCCCACTTATCAAAAGCAAAAGCAGAGATGCACCCAAATGCACATAAGAACCACCATGTATAAAAACAGACACTATATAACCAAAACAAAAACAAAAAATACACGCTAATACATATACAAACCATTTTTTTGACAGCACAACACAGTTCCCCTTTTTTAATACTCACACATTAAAAAATGCGTGGCAAGAGAATTCTGTACCACGCATAAAAACGCGGCTTAGAATTCATGTTACCACACATTACACCCTAAATATGAATATCATAAAACAAATATCATATTGAAGCCTGCGTTTTTTACAAAACACAAATTTGTTTTATGATACCCAAAAAGGTAACACAAAATAAGGATATAATAAAAATATCCGAAATTCATTATTAAAGTGTAACATGTGGTGATTTTATTATACCACCTTATATTAAAAAAATCAAGAACAAATTACTTTTATATTATATCCACGCAAAAAAGGAGAGGTTAAAACCTCTCCTCTTTGATTGGAAAAATTATTTAATTACTTTCTCCAAGCGTTGCAAAGTGCTACATTGTTAGCATCCCATACGAATATTGCGCTTACGCCTGTTGCGTCGAATGAATTGTCACCTGCAACAAGTGTTTCAATTCTAACGCTTGCTAATGAGCCGTCTGTTGCATATGTTACTACATATGCTGTTGCAGCTTCTTCTACAAGGTAAACATTTGCTGTTGTTCCTGCAACTGTTATTGATGTAGGTAAGCCTGTTACTGTGTAAGCATCGCCTACTTTTTCTACAACATAACCTTCTGCTTCAAGCTTTTTAGCTATATCTTCTTTTGTTGTTGTAACAGCTGCACCTTCT
>JAZKZV010000006.1:0-233093 GCA_045612845.1 Clostridia bacterium | reverse complement strand
GCAGACCTTGCTAAGAAAGCACTTGAATCTGCAGGTGCAGCTCAGGTAGATGTAACAACAGCTACTGACTGGGAAAGCTGGACACAAGCATAATTGATGCAATTAAAAATTTAAGAGGACGGAATTTTCCGTCCTCTTTTTTTCGGACCGTCGGGGACGCCGGTCCCTACGATGAAAAAACGGAATGAGCACAGACAAACAAATTGCATTGCAATTTGTAGCGACAAAACCAACGGTTTTGAGAGCGTAGCCAAAACCCTCCCCTACGATGAAAAACGGGAGGAGCAAGCCCCTCCCCTACGATGTACATAAAAACTACACAAAAAAGGAACGGATAAATCCGTTCCCTACGATAATCAGGGGATATTTTTAAACATCCCCCTCTTTATATTACACTATTTCCGCACCGCTCTGTATATCCTTCAGCGTTGTTAAAACTGTTAGATTTCCGTCATGCTCTGCTGACAAAATCATTCCGTTAGATTCGAGTCCCATCATTGTTCTTGGCTTGAAGTTTGCTATAAAGAGCACATTCTTACCAATCAACTCCTCAGGCTCGTGGAATTGCGATATTCCCGAAAGAATCTGTCTTTTTTCACTTCCCACCTCAAGAGTAAATCTCAAAAGCTTTTTAGATTTTGGTACTCTTTCACACTCAAGCACCTTACCAACTCTTATATCAAGCTTTTCGAAATCATCAAACTCAACAAAATCTTTATATGGTGCAATTTCTATCTTTTCTTCTGTGTTCTGTGCAACCTCTGCCATAATTTCCTCCATTTTCTTTTCGATATCAAGTCTTGCAAAGAGTGCAACTGCCTCGCCAACTTTTGTTCCCGGCTTTGTTATACCAAACTTATCGGCACTTTCAAAGCTTAAATCCTCAGCACAAAGCTGTTCTTTTATCTTTTCGGCAGTTTCGGGAATAAACGAAGAAAGCAATGACGCGATAATTCTTATAGTTTCTACAAGATTATACAACACTGTACCAAGACGCGGTTTTGTTGCCTCATCCTTAGCAAGTATCCATGGTGTTGTTTCGTCTATATACTTGTTTGCACGGTTTACCACTGCCCAGATTTCGTCTAAGCTGTCGGCAACGTGCAGACTCTTCATTTTCTCGGTGATTTTTGCAATAGCGCCTGTTGCTACCGCCTTTAAGTCATCATCAAACTCGCCTGATACATCGCCAGGTTGGATTATTCCGTCAAAATACTTATTAACCATTGCGATTGTTCTGTTTACAAGGTTACCCAATGTATTTGCCAGGTCAGAGTTAAAACGTGTCATAAACACATCATATGTGATTGTTCCGTCCTGAGCAAATGGCATCTCGTGCAATGAGTAATATCTTACCGCATCTGTACCAAAATGACGTACAAGGTCTTGTGCATAAATAACATTACCGCGTGATTTTGACATCTTTTCCTCACCAACAAGCATCCACGGATGTCCAAACACTTGCTTTGGCAACTCCTCGCCAAGAGCCATCAATATAATTGGCCAGTAAATTGTATGGAAACGTAAAATATCCTTACCTATTACATGAACATCTGCAGGCCAGTATTTATTGTATAACTCGCCCTTTTCTTCGGGTGTGTAGCCAAGAGCGGTGATGTAGTTTGAAAGTGCATCTATCCACACATATATAACGTGCTCATCATCAAAATCGACAGGTACACCCCAGTTAAATGAGCTTCTTGAAACACACAAGTCCTGAAGACCTGGTTTTAGGAAGTTATTTACCATTTCCTTTTTACGTGATTCAGGTTGAATAAACTCAGGATTATTCTCGATATGCTCCATAAGTTTTTGACCGTACTTACTCATTTTAAAGAAGTATGCTTCTTCCTTTGTCTTTTGCACTTCACGTCCGCAGTCGGGACACTTTCCGTCCTTTAACTGAGATTGTGTCCAGAACGATTCGCAAGGAGTACAATATAGACCCTCATATGCACCCTTATATATATCGCCCTGCTCGTATAACTTTTTAAATATCTGTTGTACTGCTTTTACGTGATAATCGTCGGTTGTTCTTATAAATCCATCGTAGCTGATATTGAGCATATCGGCAATATCACGTATCTCGCCCGCAATCTTGTCCACGTGCTCTTGCGGTGTAATGCCCTGTTCCTCGGCAATTTGCTGAATTTTCTGACCATGCTCGTCCGTACCTGTTAAAAAGTAAACGTCCTTACCGATAAAGCGGTTAAATCTTGCAATAGCATCTGTTAAAATAAGCTCATATGTGTTACCGATATGAGGGGTTTTTGACGTATATGCAATCGCTGTTGTAATATAAAATTTATTATTCATTCCATTCACTCCCTGCTAATTTTATGAAAAAGTCTTTTAGTAAAACAAGTTGTTCTTTTATAAATTTAAACACAAGCTTTATAAATGTTATAATAGGGTCGAATAACCCTGCCTTATAGAAGCTTATTATAAGCATTGCTATTGCGGGGCCGAATATAAGACCGCCAATGCTTAATACTCTATATCCCACATACATGGACATAAGCGTTATAAGCGGATGAAGTCCCACTCTTGAGCTTAACAGCTTCGGCTCTGTAATTCTACGCATAATTACAAGTGCTACATAGGTAAGAATAAGACCCACGCCCATTTTTATGTCGCCCATTGCAAAGTCCACAACTGTCCATGGCCATAGCACAAAACCACTCCCGAAGAATGGCAAAGCGTCTAAAAATGCAATTCCCAACGCAATCAGCAGTGCATAACGCACTCCAAGAATTGACAGTGCGGTAAATATTATAACAAAGGCTATAATCATCAGAATTGCCTGTGTTCTGATATATCCGCCAAGGTATGTTTTTAGTTGCTTACCAACAAGCGAAAATCTGTAGCGTATCTTTTCGCCTACAATTTTTGCAGTAAAATCATTAACCCTGCCATCGTCGGTAATCATAAAATATCCCGACAAAATGAAAACTATCACACCTACAAAGACACGGGGAATAGCTTTTGCAAATCGCGACGCCCAGTCTACCACAGGCTCGGACGTGTTATTGATAAAGCCCGATGCCTTGCCCGAAATATCTTCGCCAATCTCTGTTATAAGGGTCTGTACGCTTTGCGGTAATGTTATATACAAATCCTCCCACACCGCCATAAATCTGTAAAAGCTTTGTGTGATTGAGGCATATATCTGCGGAAACTGCTCGTATATTTGTCTGCCCTGCTCTACGATCTTCCATATACCCCATGTGAGCGCACCGCCTATAATACCTATTGTGAGTATTATAACCAATATCGCACTCAAACCGCGCGGAATGGATAGTTTTTTCTGTAAAAATCCTGCAAGCGGTTTTACCGCCGAGGCAAACACAAACCCTAAGAGGAATGGTAAAAACAGACTTACCACAAATCCCAAAAGGTCTAAAATCTTGGATAGCGATAACCAGACTGCACTAACCACTATCGCAGTTATTACCAAGAATATTAAAATTCTAAGCCAATTATTTTTTATTCTCATATTTTAAAGCACCTCTGCAATTTTACTTTTGCAGGAATCTGTCCATAAGGGTATAACCCTTTTCTATAAATACACCTGTTTTCTTTGCGTTTTCTTCTGTATATTGCATACCGCTTGCACAGCTTGTATCTGTAGTGTCGTATATTATATATGGTACCGGGTCGCTAACGTGTGTTTTTAGCTTTATTGGTGTCGGGTGGTCAGGTAAGATAAGCATACGATAGTCAATGCCTCGTTTTTCTAACTCATTCTTTAAGAACTTAACCACTTTTTCGTCTATGAGTTCTACTGCAAGCTTCTTTTTATCGGGAAGTCCCTGATGTCCCATTTCGTCAGGCGCCTCCATATGTACATACACAAAATCGCTGTCGTTTAAAAGTGTATCAAGCGCAGCTTGTGCCTTTCCGTCCCAGTTGGTTTCGCAGTTTCCTGTTGCGCCATCAACGTCTATTGACTTCATATCTGCACATATAGCAATACCTTTTATAAGGTCAACCGCGCTTATGACTGATGCTTTTATGCCATACTTTTCGTAGAAATTATCAATCTGCGGTTTTGTTCCCTCACCCCAAAGCCATATTGAAGTTGCCATATTCTTGCCTGCTTCTTTTCTTGCTTTGTTTACGGGGTGCTCTTTTAGGATTTTTTCGCTCTTTTTCATCATTTCCAAAAGAGTGGCGTCTCCGTCGCCTTTAGGAAGATAGTCGCCTACTTTTTTATCGGAGATATCGTGCGGAGGGGTGAGGCTTATATTTGTTGAGCCGCCATTCCACACAGTAAGATGACGATAGCTTACACCCGAATAGAACTTAATTAAATCGGTATCAAGCTCCTTTGCAACTGCACGTATAAGCTCTGCGGCTTCCTCTGTTGAGATTTCGCCTGCACTGTAGTCGAGCATTGTTTTATCTTCGTAATTTTCTTCGTCGCTTAGTGTAACAAGATTACATCTGAAAGTTACATCTGTATCTAAAAGCTCAACACCTATTGATGCCGCCTCGAGCGGTGAACGACCTGTATAACACTTTGTTGTGTCATAGCCCATAACGGAAAGATTTGCAACGTCCGAGCCGGGCTTCATACCCTCCTGAACTGTTTTTACCATGCCAAGCTCACCGTTTTTTGACATATAGTCTATGGTTGGCTTTTTAGCAACCTCTAAGATTGTTTTACCTCCAAAGTAATCCACTCCGTAGTCTGCCATACCGTCGCCTAAGATTACAATATATTTTTTATTCACAATAAAAACTCCTTTTTGCGTAAAAATGCTTAGTTATATTCATTATATAATATTTTCCTTATTTTTGCAAGGTTTTAGCAAAATTATTTTTTACATTATTATTTCATTATTGTTGTTATTGTTGATTTTGAGGGGGTTTTGGTGTATACTAAAAAATGTCGATATAAATCGACATAAGGCAAGATTTCTTAACGGTGTTTTCACCGACGGTTATGCCCGCCTTTACATTTACAGGATTTTTCCGAGTTTATGAAAGGGGGTATGCTTATGAAAAGTAAGCACTTTGCTACATATGGCAAGAAAATTGTTATTTGCAATTTTAGAGATTATAATTATATTAGTAATCTTTTCCATAAAAGCAGAATAACCGCCCTAGTCCGACGGTTATTCTAAAAAATAACTAAGTTTGGGCATAACCGTTTGAGGTCTTGCCTTTTTTGTATTTTTATTATATAACAAATTTCAAAATTTGTCAATAACTTTTTTATTTTACTATTAAGCTTTCGCCTGACATTTCAGCAGGTTTTTCTAAATTCATTAAATCGAGCATTGTAGGACAAAGGTCGCAAAGTCTTCCGTCCTTTACTTTTACATCACCAGCGCCTAAAACTATCATAGGAACAGGGTTTGTTGTATGTGCAGTAAAGGTTGCCTTTGTCTCGGGGTCAACAAGACAGTCCGCGTTTCCGTGGTCGGCAGTTATAATAACCTTACCGCCCTTTGCTAAAACTGCTTCGCTGAATTTGCCAACGCACTCGTCAATTGCCTCAACTGCCTTAACTGCCGCGTCCATAAAGCCTGTGTGGCCTACCATGTCGCAGTTTGCATAGTTTAGGATAATAACGTCGAACTTATCGTCATTTACCGCCTCAATAGCCGCATCGCACACTTCGTATGCGCTCATTTCGGGCTTTAAGTCGAATGTCTCAACATCAGGTGATTTAATAAGTATTCTGTCCTCACCCTCAAATTGAGTTTCCTCACCGCCATTAAAGAAGAATGTTACGTGTGCATATTTTTGTGTTTCGGCAATTCTTAACTGAGTAAGTCCTTTTTTAGAAATGTATTCGCCAAATGTCATAGTTAATTCCTCAGGAGGGAATGCAACTGATACGTTTGGCATTGTAGCGTCATATTGCGCCATACACACATAATACAGCTTTTGGTAATCTCTCTTGAAACCGTCAAAGCTCTCATCAACGTATGCTCTTGTAATCTGTCTTGCTCTGTCAGGACGGAAGTTAAAGCATACAACTGAATCGTTCTCCTTTATCATACCGCTCTTATCGGTAACAGTCGGAATAACAAATTCGTCTGTAACGTCGTTGGTGTATGATTTTTTAATAGCGTCTACAGGGTGCTCTTCCTGATTACCCTCGCCAAACACCATTGCTCTGTAAGCCTTTTCGACTCTGTCCCATGCGTTATCTCTGTCCATTGCATAAAAACGTCCCATAACTGTAGCAACTGAGCCTACACCGATTTTGTTTGTTTTTTCGCACAAGTCTGCCATAAAGTCTGCACCTGATGTTGGCGGAACATCACGTCCGTCAAGGAATGCGTGAATATATACCTTTGTAAGACCCTCTCTCTTTGCCATTTCGAGAAGTCCGTACAAGTGCTCATTATGTGAATGAACACCACCGTCAGACAAAAGACCTATAAGATGAAGTGCACTATTGTTCTTTTTGCAGTTTTCGACTGCACCCATAAGTGCCTCGTTCTCAAAGAAGTCCCCGTCAGTTATAGATTTTGAAATTTTAACAAGTTGTTGATAAACTACTCTGCCTGCACCTATATTGGTATGACCAACCTCACTGTTACCCATCTGACCGTCAGGGAGACCTACATCAAGACCTGAGGCGCTTAGCTTTGAGTGAGGATACTGTGCAAAGTATTTATCAAGATTTGGGGTATTTGCGGCTTCTATTGCGTTACCCTCTGTTATATCTGTTAAGCCGTAGCCATCCATAATGACTAAGGCGATTGGTTGTTTTGACATTGTTTTTCCTTTCTGTACTAAAACATTCTAAAATTGTAGGGGTCGATGCCTACATCGACCCGAAATTTAACAATATTATCGGGCGGATGAGGGCATCCGCCCCTACAAACAGAATTGTTATATGAAATATTTTTTATTACTTCGCAGCAGCTGTTATTACTGCAAAATCAGCTGCAACCAATGATGCACCGCCGATTAAGCCACCATCAATGTTTGGCTTTGCCAAAAGACCTGCACAGTTTTTAGCGTTCATGCTTCCACCGTATTGGATTGTAACTTCCTTAGCAGTAGCAGCATCGTAAAGGTCTGCCAAGATGTTTCTTATACCTGCGCAAACTTCTTCTGCCTGGTCGTCTGTTGCAGTCTTACCTGTACCGATTGCCCAGATTGGCTCGTACGCTACAACAACCTTTTTTGCATCTTCTGCACTGATGTTTGCAAATGCCTTTTTAATCTGGATTGCAATAAGGTCCATTGTGATGCCTGCTTCTCTTTGCTCTAATGACTCACCGCAACAAACGATTGGAACAAGACCTTTTTCTAATGCCTTTATAGCCTTTAAGTTAACTGTTTCGTCAGTTTCGTTGTTATATTCACGTCTTTCGCTATGACCTATAATAACATATTTAACACCTAAATCAACAAGCATGTCTGCACTGATTTCGCCTGTGAATGCACCCTTATCTTCGAAGTGAAGATTTTCTGCACCGATTGATACATGTGTGCCCTTTGCTGCTTCAATAGCAGGAGCAAGACATACATAAGGTGTGCAGCATACTACTTCGCAAGTTGCTCCCTTTGTTGCCTCTACAACTTCTTTAACATAATCATAAGTTTGTGATGGAAGCTTGTTCATCTTCCAGTTACCAGCAATTATATATTTTCCCATTTTATTTTTCTCCTTTTTTTCTTATATAGCAGATTTGAAAGAAATTTGTTCAGATTTCCGCTTGAAAAAGCGACGGCGTATGAAGATACTCCGAGCTTTTAAAAGCGGTAATATGGGCAAATTTACTCAAATCTTATTTATCGTTTAGTGCTGCGATACCTGGTAATACTTTACCCTCTAAGAATTCCATAGAAGCACCGCCGCCTGTTGAAACGTGGCTCATCTTATCACCAAGACCTGCCTGGTTTACTGCTGCAACGCTGTCGCCGCCGCCAATGATTGTTGTAGCGTCAATGTTTGCAAGAACGCTTGCGATTGCATTTGTACCCTTTGCAAAGTTAGGCATTTCGAATACACCCATAGGGCCATTCCATACAACTGTCTTTGCGTCTTTTAGCGCTTCGCTGAACTTATCGATTGACTTCGGACCGATATCAAGACCCATCCATCCCTCAGGAATGTCGCCCTCAACCACCTTAGACTCTGAGTCGTTATCAAATTCCTTTGTAATAACTGTATCAACAGGAAGAAGAATCTTACCTTGTGCTTTATCAAGCATTTTCTTTGCATAGTCTATAAAGTCAGGTTCTAATAGTGAAGTACCTGTTGTCTGACCCATAGCAGCTTTAAATGTATAAGCCATACCGCCGCCGATTATAAGTGTATCAACCTTATCTAAAAGATTTTCTATAACAGAAATCTTTGAAGATACCTTTGAACCGCCAAGTACTGCAACAAGAGGTCTTACAGGGTCGTTTACTGCGTTACCCAAGAACTCGATTTCTTTCTGGATAAGGTAGCCTGCTGCTGCAACAGGAAGAATTGCACTTACACCAACGTTTGAGCAGTGTGCTCTGTGTGCTGTACCGAATGCATCGTTTACGAATACGTCTGCAAGTGATGCAAGCTCTTTTGAGAAGCTCTCTTCGTTCTTTGTTTCTTCTTTTCTGTAACGTGTGTTTTCCAAAAGAACAACATCACCGTTTTGCATAGCTGCTACTGCTGCCTTTGCATTTTCGCCGACAACGTTGTCATCAGCTGCAAATATAACCTCTTTACCAAGCTTAGCACTAAGGCTCTTTGCAACAGGTGCAAGTGAAAGCTCAGGCTTTGGCTCGCCCTTTGGTTTACCCATGTGTGAGCATAGTATTACTTTTGCTCCGTTTTCTATAAGATACTTAATTGTGGGAAGTGCACCTACAATTCTGTTTTCGTCTGTGATATTACCATCGCTGTCCAATGGAACATTAAAGTCGCATCTTACAAGAACTCTCTTGCCATTAACTTCAATATCCTCTACTGATACCTTGTTATAAGTCATAGTCTTTATCTCCTTTTTTATTTCTGCCCGAGGGCATATTCTCATAACTTATATTATATATAATATTTTTATGTTTTTCAATAGTTATATGTATTTTTATTTAAAATCTACCAAAAAATTTGTTCCTGAAAACATTTTCTTGTCAGTTTTTAAATGCTTGTAGGTGGTTTTTATACCCAAATGTAAGATAAAATAAAAAAACACTTGCAAAAATGGTAATATTATTATATAATGGAAATATGATTATCACAATTTATTAAATGCACCAAAAAATACAGAGATGAGATAAATATATGAAAGATTTTTACAAGAACTTACCCATTATAAAATACCTCTTTTTTATTGTAGGTATTTGTCTGCTTGGTTCGGGCGTGTTTACAATGTTTGAGACAAGGAACATAAGTGCTTTTGCCTGTGTTGTTCTGGGTGCAATATTTGTTGCAGGTGCATTGTTTTACGACTTGTTCATTAACTCCGAAGGAACACCCTTGCGGATACTTAGGTATATTGTAGTTTTAGGAACATGCCTGTGGCTTTTGGTATGCCTTGGTCTTTTAATATACGGTAACACAGGCAGACCCTCATACACAGAGGACGTTCTTATCATAATGGGCGGCAGCGACAATTCCAAGCCAACAAAGGCTATCGAAAAAAGAATGGATGTTGCTATTGAATATCTTAAAACAAATCCGTATGCATACGTTGTAATATCAGGTGGAAGTACAATAGGTGTTGTTACTGAGGCGGATGTTATGGCAAAGTACCTGCGCGACCACGAAATTGACCAGTCGCGAATAATAACAACTACAAAAGCGGATAATTTATACGAAAAAACAAAACAAATTAAAAAGATTATAGATTCGCGCATAGACGGTGAATACAGGTGTGTAACAATAACTAATGCAAGCAGAGCCTTACGTACTCAGCTTATGTCAAGACGTTGCGGACTAAGAACTACTATTGTAGGCGTAAAATCCGACCTGTTGCATTTGCCTGTTACATATATGCACGAAACACTCGCACTTATAAGATTTTTCTTTTTGAAATACTAAAAAATATAATTTAAAGGACGTGAAAAAATGTTAGAGTACGATCAGTACAGATTAGAGCTTACAGGACTCGAAAAAAACATAATAGAATTGAGGGATTCACTTTAACATTGCAGGCGCATTAAGTGAAATACAAGAGCTCGAAAATCAGGCAATGCAGGAAGGCTTCTGGGATAATATGCAGGAGTCGCAAAAGGTTTTGCAAAAAACAAAGCAACTAAAAGACAAGGTTGCAGGTTATAATTCTCTCTACTCATTGTGGGAGGATACTTTGATGATGATTGACCTCGCAAACGAGGAAAATGACGAATCAATGCTTGATGAGATTACCGAGTCGGTAAAGAGTATAAACAAGACTATAGAGACTATGACTCTCGAAACACTTTTAAGCGGAAAATACGACAGTTCAAATGCCATTATAGAATTCCATGCAGGTGCGGGCGGAACAGAGGCACAGGACTGGTGTTCAATGCTTATAAGAATGTATCAGATGTGGGCGCAAAAAAATGGCTATACCACCGAGATTATCGACAGTCTTGACGGTGATGAGGCAGGTATAAAGAGCTGTACAATGGAGGTTACGGGTCTTAATGCATACGGATACTTAAAATCCGAAAAGGGCGTACACCGTTTAGTCAGAATTTCACCATTTAACAGTGCGGGTAAGAGAATGACCTCGTTTGCATCAATAGGTGTTATGCCCGAGCTTGACGATAATGTTGAGGTTGATATTCGTGCCGAGGATATAAAGATGGATACATTCCGTGCCTCGGGTGCGGGCGGTCAGCACATCAACAAAACCGACTCTGCAGTAAGACTTACTCACTTGCCTACAGGTGTTGTTGTATCGTGCCAGACACAACGTTCACAACATCAGAACAAGGACTATGCTATGAAGATGTTAAAGGCTAAGCTTGTAGAGCTTGCCGAGCAACAGCAAAAGGAAAAGATTTCCGAAATCCAGGGCGAGCAAAAGGATAATGGCTGGGGCTCACAAATACGTTCTTACGTATTCCAGCCGTATACAATGGCAAAGGATTTAAGAACAGGTTACGAAGTAGGTAATATAGGCGCAGTTATGGACGGTGAAATAGACGGGTTTATAAATGCATATTTAAAATCACTAAGCCTTGGCGAATTGGAGGCAAAATGATTTACAGTCCCGATATAAATAAAAAATGCGCCCTGTGTCGTAAGGCAAAGCTCTTAAATGGTGATGAGGGCGAAATTCTGCTTTGCGAGCTGAAGGGAAAAACATTCCCCACAGATAATGACGGGTGCAAAAAATTTGAATATGATATCTTTAAAAGAAAAGTAAAAAGAAGAAAAGCATATATAAGCAGTGTAAAGGAAGAGGATTTGTTGTTGTAGCAACAAATCCTCTTCCCTTATTCTACTTGACAAAACACCAATAAAATTGTATAATAATCTGTAGTCAGGGGTGATATAAGATGAATTTTGTTGCTATTGATTTTGAGACTGCAACATCTAAATATACCAGCATATGCAGTATGGGCATATGCGTCGTTAAAAATTCGAAAATTGTTGAGCGTAAATCCTTTGCTATTCGTCCCGTACCGTTGGAGTTTAACAGCTACAACATAAAAATACACGGAATAACTCCCGATATGGTAGAAGATGCACCAACGTTTGAAGAGCTTTGGCCACAGATACGCCCGTATCTTGAGGGTCAGCTTGTTGTGGCACATAACACCTCTTTTGATATAAATGCACTTTGTGCAACGCTGGACTTACTCAATATCACCTATCCCGTTTTTGATTACATATGCACCGTAAAGCTTTCGCAAAAGGCTTACCCCGAGCTTGAAAGCCATAAGCTTAATAATCTTTGCAGTGCACTTAATATATGCTTTTCGCACCATGATGCGTGTGATGATGCCTATGCCTGTGCAATGGCACTTCTTAGGATTATGTATGACTATAGCCTTAACGATTTAGCCGAGCTTTCGGAATGCTTTGAAGTAGGTGTGGGACATATATATCCCGGTTGCAAGGTACAAACGTGCCAGAAAACAACCAAGAAGAAGAAAACTACTCAGCAAATATAGTAAATAGGAGAATTTAAATGCCGACCCCAAGACAAGAAAAAATACGAAATTTCAGTATAATAGCACATATAGACCACGGAAAATCCACTCTTGCAGACCGTCTTTTAGAGCTTACGGGCGAAGTGGCAGACCGCGATATGGAAGAACAACTGCTTGACAGTATGGACCTCGAAAGAGAAAGAGGTATCACCATAAAGGCGCATGCAGTCCGTTTAAGATACAAGCGTGATGATGGCGAGGTCTATACGCTAAATCTTATTGATACACCCGGACACGTCGATTTTAACTACGAGGTATCCCGAAGTCTTGCCGCATGTGAGGGTGCAATTCTTATCGTTGACGCCTCACAGGGTATTGAGGCACAAACTCTTGCAAACACATATCTTGCAATAGACCACGACCTTGAGGTAGTACCTGTTATAAATAAAATTGACCTACCGTCTGCACAACCCGATGTTGTTAAAACAGAAATAGAGGATATAATAGGAATTCCTGCTGAGGACGCACCGCTTGTAAGTGCAAAAACAGGTCTTAATGTTGCTGATGTATTAGAGGAAATTGTAAATAAAATCCCCGCACCCGACGGTGATGAAAATGCACCGCTAAGAGCACTTATTTTCGACTCATATTATGACAGCTACAAGGGTGTTATAGTATATGTAAGAATTAAGGAAGGCTCACTAAAAGTAGGGGATAGAATAAAAATGATGGCAACAAACGCACAGTTTGACGTTGTTGAAGTTGGTGTTATGCACCCGTCGGGACTAATTCCTACCGATAATCTGTCCGCAGGTGATGTTGGCTATATTGCGGCAAGTATTAAAAATATACGCGATACCAACGTCGGTGATACTGTAACTTGTGTAACAAATCCCGCAAAAGAGCCATTACCCGGCTATAAAAAGGTAAATCCTATGGTTTACTGCGGAATTTACCCTGCTGACGGTGCACATTATGAGGACTTAAAGGAAGCACTTTTAAAGCTGCAGTTAAACGATGCGGCACTTATGTTTGAGCCCGAAACCTCTGTTGCATTAGGCTTTGGATTCAGGTGCGGATTTTTGGGACTTCTTCATATGGAGATAATTCAGGAAAGATTAGAGCGCGAATATAATCTCGACCTTGTAACAACAGCTCCAAGCGTTATATATAAAGTGTATAAGACCAACGGAGAAATGATTTGGTGCGATAACCCTACAAACCTCCCCGACCCTGTGGAGATTGAGTATATGGAAGAGCCTATGGTTAAGGCAAATATAATGGTACCAAAAGATTACGTGGGTAATGTTATGGATTTGTGTCAGGAAAGACGCGGTATATATAAGGATATGACTTATATGGACGAAACGAGGGCTGAAATCTTTTACGAATTACCATTGAATGAAATAATTTACGACTTTTTCGACGCGCTTAAATCACGTACAAAAGGTTATGCTTCATTCGACTATGAACTGTTTGGCTACACACGCAGTAACCTTGTAAAGCTTGATATTTTGCTAAATGGCGAAATGGTAGACGCACTTTCGTTTATTGTCCATAAGGACAACGCGTATGCAAGAGGCAGAAGAATGGCAGAAAAATTAAAAGAAGCTATTCCGCGTCAGCTTTTTGAAGTACCAATTCAGGCTGCAATAGGCTCAAAAATAATAGCACGTGAGACCGTAAGAGCAATGCGTAAAGACGTATTGGCAAAATGCTACGGTGGTGATATAACAAGAAAGAAAAAACTTCTGGAAAAACAAAAAGAAGGTAAGAAACGTATGCGTCAGGTCGGCAGTGTAGAGGTTCCGCAAGAGGCATTTATGTCGGTTCTTAAACTTGATTGACAATATATGACATCATTTCTTGTATACTTTTATACAAATTTTAACGAATAATAACAAATATTAGTAAAAAATTCCCAATTTTGCAAAATATGGGAATTTTTTCCTTTTTTGTATTGATTTAATTCCCAAAATATGGTAATATAGGTTTGTGAGAATTTTCATATTGTTGTTTTACAACAAAAATATTAACTATAAAAATTTTACCAGAGGGGATGTTATTTATGTCAAAAAAGACTTCACTTTTAATAGTAGACGACAACGAGGAGGCAGCAAAGGATTTATCACAGTATTTTAACACAAAAGCGGACATGCAGGTTTTACCGATTGCATGCAATGGAATAGAGGCATATGAGTTGATATGCGACCTCTCGCCCGACGTTGTTATTCTCGATTTGGTTATGCCCAAGCTCGACGGGCTTGGACTCCTAAAGCGCCTGTATTCAAGCGCAGCCGGAAAAAAGCCGATAATTATAGTATATTCGGTATCGTCAACCTCAAGAACAATCGACGCAACACTAAGCCTTGGCGCAGACTATTACATTATAAAGCCTCAACCATATGATGAGATTTATGCTCTTATAGGTGAGCTTACAGGTCAGCACAAAGCAAGGATTGGTGCTGACGGCGTTATATCAAAGTCAGAATTTGTAAAACCCGATCTCGAAACTCTTGTTACGCAAAATCTGCACGAGCTTGGCGTTCCCGCACATATAAAAGGCTATCATTATATAAGACGTGCAATAATGATGGTTGTAGATAATATGGATATGCTCAATTTTATAACAAAGCAGCTGTATCCCGAAATTGCAAAGTCGTACAGCACCACATCGAGCAGAGTTGAAAGAGCAATACGCCATGCTATAGAGGTTGCGTGGGTCAGAGGTAAACCCGAAACAATGAATAATGTTTTTGGCTATACTGTTCATACAGGTAAGGGTAAGCCGACAAACTCAGAGTTTATTGCAATGGTTGCGGACAGAATAAGGTTACAGATTAAATAATTTTAGTATAAAAGCCTTGATTTTTTACAAATTATATGATATGATATGTTAGTAATATAATGTAAAAGGATAGGTTTGTAATGAATTCTGATTTAAATGATATCTTAAAACATTTTAATATTGAGTTAGATGTTACATCTTATGGAAACGGACATATAAACGACACTTTTTTATGCGATTGCGACCCTAAGTATATCTTACAGAGAATAAATAAAGACGTGTTTAAGAATCCACCTCAGGTTATGGAAAATATAGCGGCTGTTACAGAGCACCTTGTTAAAAAAATAGCCCAATCAGGCGGAGACCCCAACAAGGAAACTCTTCAGATTGTAAAAACAATTGATGGCGAAAGCTATTATAAATCAGCTGACGGTGAGTATTTCAGAATGTATGTGTTTGTAGACGACACTGCAACAAAGGAAACTGCCGAAACTCCAAATGATTTGTATCAGGCGGCAAAGGCTTTTGGTAAGTTCCAGAATATGCTCTCGGATTTTCCCGCTGAGACTTTACACGAAACAATTCCCGATTTTCATAACACAAAAAAGAGAATTGAAACATTTAAAGAAATTGTATCTGCCGATAAATTTGACAGATTAAAAAATGTTGAAGACGAAGTAAACTACGCACTTTCTTTGGTTGATGAAATGGGTATAGTTGTAGATTTACTTGAGTCGGGCAAATTACCGCTAAGAGTTACTCATAACGATACTAAGCTCAACAACGTACTTTTTGACACTAAAACAGACACTGCACAATGCGTAATTGACCTCGATACCGTAATGCCGGGGTCATTGTTATACGATTATGGCGACGCATTACGCTTTGGTGCATCAAGCGGAACAGAGGACGAAAAGGACCTTTCCAAGATATATTTTGACCTCGAAAAGTTCAAGGCATTTACAGAGGGTTTCTTAGAGGAATTAGCTCCGTCTATTACAGAAAAAGAGGTTGAGTTGCTTGCATTTTCGGCAAAGCTCCTTACATATGAGTGCGGAATACGTTTTCTTGGCGACTACTTAAACGGTGATGTGTACTTCAGAATCCATTATGACGGACACAATCTCGACCGTGCAAGAACTCAATTAAAGCTTGTTAAAGATATGAGCGAAAAAATGGAGCAAATGAACAAAATTGTTCAGGAGTGTTACAATAAAAACTAATTGTATCTTTTAAGTGGGCTGTAAGAATTTTACAGCCTCTTAATGTTTTATAGGATACTTACGGAGGAATATTTAATGGGTTATATTTATTGCATTATCGGCAAAAGCGGAACAGGCAAGGATACTGTTTTGGAAAATCTGCTCCACTCTGATGATATTGATATAACAAAAATAGTTCCACACACCACACGACCCAAACGTGAAAACGAGCATGATGGTGTTCAGTATCATTTTGTGAGTAACGAAGAGCTGCTCCGCATGGAGAACGATGGTCAGGTTATAGAAAAACGTACATATAACACGGTATATGGTGAATGGACATATTTTACATCAACACAGGAATTAAATGATTACACAGACTATGGTATAATTACCACACAAAAGGCATTGCAAAAGTTTTTTGATAAATTCGGTCAGGAGAGAATTTATGTATTTTACTTAAAGCTCGACGACAAGGAAAGATTAGAGCGTTGCATTGCAAGGGAATCTGTGCAGGATGTTCCCAATTACAAAGAGGTTTGTCGTCGTTTTCTTGCAGATGAGGAGGATTTTGACGAGAGCGAGCTTGCAAGCTACAAAAACTGCTCAATTATAGATACAATGTGCACACCAAAGGAATGTGCCGAGAGTATAGTAAAAATTATAAAAAGTCATAAGAAATAAAAATGGGATGTTTAAAACATCCCATTTTTTTAGTCTTTCCACTTTATAAAATTATAGCTTTCCAAAATCTCAAAATACTTACAAATTCGCTCATACAAAGGCTCTGCCTTATCTGCGAACTTCTCTTTTACGTCTTTGCCAAAATCGAATACCGACTTTTTTCCGTCAATTAACTGCCACAAAAAACTGCCCATTTCCTCAAGATGTATATAACTTATTCTCGGCTTTTTAAAAAGCTTTTGTGCTATGGTGTTAAAAACTCCGGTGTTTTCGATTTCCAACGTAACTATATCATTTTCGACCGACCACGAAATGCTTTCATTTCGTTTTGGTACTCTATCGAGATAATTTTGTGGTTCTTTATTTTTCTTCATTACTTTCTCTTCTTCCATACAGAGAATTTAAGAACTGTAAGTATTATAATTGCAAACAATACTATACTTCCGATATTCGAAAACATTGGTGATATGTTAAGCTTTCCGCTAAGGTCTATTGCCTTATCGACACCAACAACTGCAAGAAGTGCAAGAATTATTCCCACTAAGCCCTCGCCTGCAATCATACCTGAGCAGAAGAGAATACCGTCGCTTACAATCTTCTCTTTTTCTTCTTTTTTGCGGTTAAGCTTATCAAGTGCAAGTCTTATAAGACCGCCTGCCATAATACATGCATTAAGCTGAACAGGAAGATAAACACCTATCGCAAACGGAAGTACGGGTATACCTACAATTTCTACAAGCACTGCAATGAACACACCTATAAATACAAGCGCCCACGGAAGATTACCCTCCATAACACCCTCTATAATAAGCTTCATCAAAGTTGCCTGAGGTGCTGCAAGCTGGTCTGTACCAAAGCCCCATGCACTGTCTAAAAGATAAAGCGTTCCGCCTATTGCAAGAGCTGCCACCGTAACACCTACCAACTCACCTATTTGTTGCTTTTTAGGTGTTGCACCCAAAAGATAACCTGTTTTTAAGTCTTGTGATGTATCGCCTGCAATGGCCGATACTATACATATAACCGAGCCTATTGCAATAGCACTGCACATACCCTCAATACCGGTTGCACCTGTAAACTTTAATATGAGAGTTGCTATTAAAAGTGTTGCAATAGCCATACCCGAAACAGGGTTATTCGAGCTTCCTACAAGACCAACCATACGTGATGATACTGTGGCAAAGAAGAAGCCGAATACTACAATTATAACCGCACCTATAAGTGTTACGGGAATTGCCGGCACAAGCCATACTGCAAGAGTAAGAATAGCAATAGCAATCAATACAACCCTGATGTTCATATCTCTTGCTGTTCTTTCCTGGGTATTGCCCTCTTTTGCGCCCGACATACTCTTTATTGCACCGCCAAATGTTCTTATTATAAGCGGTAATGATTTAATAAGACTTATAATACCGCCTGCTGCCAATGCACCTGCACCGATATATCTTATATATGAACTCCATATTGCCGACGCACCACCTGATTGGTACAACTCGTTTATTGGCACTGTCTGAGGATAAAGCACCATGTTTGAACCAAACAGAACTATAAGAGGTATAATTACAAGCCAGCTCAGGATACCACCGGCAAACATATATGACGCAATTCTTGCACCGCATATATAACCCACACTCATTACTGCAGGGTAAATCTGGGTACCAATTTGTCCCGCAAAGCCCTTGACGCTTACAGAAACCTCACCTGCAACAAGTTTTAGTCCGTCAATTATGAACTTGAACAGTGCCGCAAAGCCCATTCCGGCAAAAACTGTAGATGCATTTGCACCGCCCTTTTCACCTGCTAAAAGTACCTCTGCACATGCAGTTCCCTCAGGATATGGAAGTGTGTTATGCTCTTTTACAATAAGTGCATTTCTCAGAGGTATCATAAAGAACACACCCAACAAACCACCAATTAGTGCAATAAGTGTAATCTCCACTATATCGGGTTTTGCAGTCTTTCCCTCTGCTGCCCATAAAAACAGCGCAGGGATTGTAAATATAGCTCCCGCCGCCAAGGATTCACCGGCAGAGCCTACTGTCTGTACAATATTACTTTCTAAAATTGAATTTCTTCGCATAATAACACGGATTACTCCCATTGCAATAACTGCTGCGGGGATTGACGCTGATACAGTCATTCCCACACGTAATCCTAAATATGCATTTGCTGCACCGAATACAACCGCCAAAATTATACCAATAACCATTGATGTTACCGTAATTTCAGGTGTTATTTTCTGTGCACTGACATATGGTTTAAATTCTTTATTTTCCATTTTTATCTCCTTTGTTTATTACTTTTTTATAGTGAGCAAATCGCTTCCCAGATTCTGTCCGCAATAGTCTGCATGCCCTTATCACCGGGATGTGCTGCCACTCCCCCGTGTTCGAACAGACCTTTTGCCTTCATATCATCTCTTTCGCCCAAATCGCTGAGCTTAACATAGGGACAATTTCTTTCTTCTGCAATTTCTTGAATTATCGGCTCGCCCGGATGTTTCCAGAAACTGCCCGTAAATACCACCTTTGCTTTGCCGGTACTATTTATATAGTCCAAAAGAGATAAATACTCTGTTTTAAATATTTCCGGCTCAAAATCGGTATGTGAGCAATTTTCTATATAACGGGCAACAATTATATCTGCTTCAAAATTACTTGCATTCTCATATTTTGCATATAATTCTCTGCCTGCTTTATATTCGCTCTCCCACGCAGAAACCTGACACACACAAAATGCAGCGTCCTGATTTTCTTGCGACATTTTGCTCATAAGAAGATGCACATAATCCTTCGATTCTTCCGAGGCTGCCATGCCACACTCGTTATACCAGCCGATTTCCTCTCTCTTTCCGTGAAGGGTAATTGAATTTCCCATAAACAAAACTCTCACACCCTTGCCATCAGCATTGTAAAATCTTACACAGCTGCTTTCCTTAAGTTGATTTCTCGAAGAAACATTGTTCTTTTTAATCTGTTCGTACATAATACACCTCATTACTCTACTTATTTTTCTTAACTATTGTATCATAAATTATAGAAAAGTGCAATGGTATTATTTGAGTTTTTTGAGTATATCACATAAAATCTCATAAATAAGCTTGGTTGAGGGAATGCTTAACCGTTCTTTTACTGTATGCACATCAAACATATCAGGACCTATTGCAATGGAGTCAAGGTCTTTTATATTTCCCGAGAACACCGCACATTCAAGACCTGCGTGTATTGCCTCAACATTCGGTTCTTTGCCTACTCTCTCGCTGTATGTTTTTATATACATATCTCTCATGGGCGAATTTCCTCTGTATTCCCATGGCTCATATCTTCCCGATAGCAGTGTCTCACATCCATTGTTCTTTCCAAAGCATAAGAGCCTTTCCTCTAAAAAGTCAAGTGCGCTTTTTTTGTTACTCCTAAGAGCATATTGCATTACCACTCCGCATTGCTCTGTTTTTAAAATCCCAAGATTAAGCGAGGTTTCCACAAGTCCCTCTATTGATTTACTCATATCTGTAACTCCGTTTGGCGTTGTTATGAGCATATATATTATTTTTTCTGTCGACTTTTCATCAAAAATCTCAAACTCTCCCGAACTTCCAACAGACACCTCAATATTGCAACCTGGTTCCCTGTCCTTAAATTCGTCCTTTATAATACCAAAATATTCTTCTATGGCATTTGTTACTTTACTTTCGTCATAAGCTAAAATCTCTGCCACAGAGTCAAGGGGAATTGCATTTCGTTTTGTACCGCCATCTATAGCGATTATGTCAAAATCGGCAACCTGTTTTATTTTATTTAGCACTCTGCCCATAAGAACATTTGCATTTACTCTGCCCTTATCAATCTCAACTCCCGAATGACCGCCCTTAAGACCATTTATTTGGACTTTTATTCTTGTACCCTTTTTTGTTTCTTTCGTTATCGGCAATGTGATTTTTACATCACTTCCGCCCGCACACGATACTGTAAGGGCATTTTCCTCCTCTGAGTCGAGATTTATCATTCTCTTGCCTTTTAACACGCTCACATCAAGCTTTGATGCACCTATCATGCCAATTTCCTCGTCAGTTGTAAACACTGCCTCAATAGGCGGGTGCTCAAGATTTTTATCCGCTAAAACAGAGAGCATCATTGCTACTGCAATACCATTATCCGCACCGAGCGTTGTGCCCCGTGCCTTTATAAAATCACCGTCAATAAAAATATCAATACCGTCTTTTTCGAAGTCTGCCATAGACTCGTCAGTTTTTTGGCATACCATATCCATATGTCCTTGCAATATCACAGCATCGGCATTCTCAAAGCCTTGTGTTGCGTCTTTATATATGATAACGTTATTCGCATCATCTTTTATATATTTTAAATTATGCTCCTTTGCAAATGTGACACAGTATCCCGATATTTTTTCCATATTGCCCGAACCTCTTGGGATTTGGGATATTTCCTCAAAATATTTAAAAACTTTTTGCGGCTCAACACCTGATAATTTATGCATTATAATCTCTCCTTTTAATTGTGTTTTTCCAAAAACTGTTATTATTATAACCTCAATCCTGGCTATTAAATCTTTGATTTCTCGTTTTTATAAATTCTCTTATATACTTAACAAAACTTCTTATATGCTCGTTGTGTTTAAAATCATCCGTGCGATAAACTATACCGAGAATACGATTTATTTTAGGGTCAAGCTCTCTTAAAATTACATCCTTGCCCTCCTCAACAGACAAAGACGGAAGAATGGCTGTGCCCATTCCCTCCCTTACCATTTCGAACACCGAGCTGTCATCATGCGAATTTATGCGGATAATATCCTCCATTTTACTCTCATCCATATAGTTTGTAATACTCGTGTCCGCTGCCATAATAAACGGGGTTTTATATAATGTCTCGCGTTTTATAATTTTATCTGTACATTTGTATGATGACGGTAAAACTGCTACATACGGGTCGTTTATCAATTCCTCCCACACGCTTCTTGCATCTTCGTACCTTTCGCCAAAGAGAATGTCGGCATTATTATTGTCATAGATCTCTTTTAGTCTGTCAACTACAATAATATTGATATCAATGTGTTGATACATTTTCTTAAAGCCCTTAATAATTCGCGGCAGAATATACTTTGATATACTCGAATATGTTGCAATATTTATTGTTTCTTTTCCCTTTTTTGCTGCAGAAGCCATTTTTACAATGCGTTTTTCTGTTTCTATCAGCTTTTCCAGCTCGAAAATTATGTCCCTTGCGCTCTCCTCTGCCTCAATACCCTTGTAGGTACGTTTTATTATTCTTGTGCCTATCTCACTTTCGACAGAATCAAGAATATGCGAAACCGCAGACGGAGTATACAGATACTCATGCGCCGCCTTAGACAAACTCCCAAGCTCTATTGCTCTTAAAAGGACTTCTATTTTTTTTGTGTCCATAAGCTTCCCCCAAAACAGTGTTGAATTTTTTTCACACCCTTATTATATATGTAATATTGTAAAATGTCAAGAACTGTGTTAGTATTTATGAGTACACAATATTTTTGGAAAGGATTTGTATTATGTATACAAAATTTTTCTCAAACAAAAAAACAATGGCATATTTGGGATTGTTTTTTGTAGTTTTTATGTGGGGTACTGCTCCGCTTATAACACAATATTTTTATAAATATTATTCGCCAAGCATACGTCTTGCTTTTACCGAAACGATTTTGTTTTTTACGTATCTTGCTTTATCGGCAAAGCACCTTAAAAATTTTAATCGCGAATACATAAAGGTCGGAATACCTACGGGCTTCTTTCTTGCACTTGCAAACATAACCCAAAAAATAGGTCTTATGTATACAACACCTGCACGTTATGCATTTTTAGAAAATTTATCGTGCATTACAGTTCCTGTTCTGATGTTTTTTATTGCAAAGAAAAAGCCCGGATTTATGACAATTTTATCTTGTATAACATGCCTTGTTGGTGTGTTTGTTTTAAACGGAATTTCTTTTTCTGACTCCTCGTGGGGAATAGGCGAAATTCTGTGTGCGGCATCGGGACTTTTATATGGATTTAACATTGCACTTACGGGTGTATTTGCAAAAAAATTCCATGCACCGATGTACCTTGCAACTCAGTCGGTAGTTGGTATAACCGTTTCGTTGGCCTTTGCGATATCTCTGAATTTTATTACTATGACAAATGCCGAGGGCGTTGTTGTACCAATAGAAAAAATACTTTTTACCATGGATTTTGGTCTTATTCTCTTTACTATAGTCTATTCCATAATTGCAGTTGCTTTTTGCTGGATTATACGAACAAATTCCATGAAGCATATAGACCCCACCGCAGTAGCAATTATAATGCCGTTTTCAGCAGTAGTTACAGGTATTTTATCTGTGCTTACAGGCAGTGATGTTCTTAATCTCAACCTTGTATTCGGTGCTATACTTGGTGTTGCGGCAGTAATGATGTCGAGCCTTGATGATATTAAAAAGAAATAGGAGTGTTTAATATATGTTTGATAAGAAAATAAACGAACTTTTTTTGGAGAGTAAACTTGCGGGAATGTCTGTTGCAGTAACAAACTCCAAAGAAATAATCTATAAAAAAAGCTTTGGCTTTGATAGTGCCATAAGACCTGACGTTCCCTCTCACCCCGACGCACTTTATAAAATTGCGTCTATGACAAAAACATTTACATCGATTATGATTTTGCGCCTTTGCGAAGAGGGTATTTTAGACCTCGATACACCTATTAAGAACTATGTGAGCGAGTTTGAGCTTTTAAGACATGATGTAACAGAAGCTGTAACTCTGAGACATTTAATGTGTCATATTTCGGGTCTGCCGCCCGAAACGCCACTTGCAGAAGGCTCACGTGATGAAAGTACAATGAATGATGTTATTTTAAACACTGTAAAGGGGTTCGAAATTCTGTCTCACCCGAGCGATAGACAATACCGCTATACAAGCTGGGGCTATAACATTATAGGTATGGTTGCCTCAAAAGTAACACAAAGACCATATACAGAGCTTGTATATGAGTATGTGCTAAAACCTTTGGGCATGAATACATCAACATTCGATTACTTTGTTGCATCTACATACCCTCTAAGTCTTCCGCATATTTTTAAGGACGGTAATTTCTCGGTTATTCACCGTCAAAGAATAAACACCGCATACCATGCAGGCGCGGGGCTTTACTCCAACACAGAGGATATGTGCAAGCTCTCACGAATGTTTTTAAATGATGGTATAGCAGATTCGGGCGAAGTAATTCTTAATAAAAAAAGCTTTGATGATATGCTCTCAAAACACATAGAAAAGCCTGACATGCCAGGCGAGTATTACGGGCTTGGAATTTTTGTACGTCCGTTTGGTGATGGTTACATATACGGACATACGGGTAATTATGAGCCATATAATTCATCCTTCTTTGTTGATAAGGGCAAGGGCATTGGCGTCGTTACCATGCTTAATTCATCAGGCGAGGCTGCCAAATCGCGCGTGGATATATACAAAGCAGTATTTAGTATGATATAATATTTTTACGGTACTTTAAAGGACAGCTTTTGGCTGTCTTTTTTTGTTTATAATGGAAAACATCAACATATGCAACATTTAATGTCAATATATGCACTTGATTTTTTCTCTGGTTTTGGTATAATATGATTAACAGAATTATGAATGTTTTGAAAGGACTGGTTAAATTATGATTGCAAATATTGTACTATCTTACGAAAACACCGCAGAACATATGTATCTGTGGGCAAACGACGAAAGAAATATAGATTTCAGAAAAGACCCTTTTGAAGCCAAAAGATGCACCATATCTTTTGGTGCAACAGAAATAATAGCCTACTTAAAAAAACTTGGCATTACCACAACATTTGGAAACGAACCGCAATCAGACTGCTTTAATATATACATAGACGCACTTGACGAGGATTTTGAAAACAGCGAATTTACACTGACCCCGTTAAATGACGGAATAAAAATTTTAGGAAAAAGCCGTACAGGTGCACTGTACGGAGCATACGAATTTTTAAGACTCCAGGGTATAAGATGGCCAAGTCTTGAAGTTGAGGTTGTGCCCGAAGATAAGCCGCAAGCACTTAACAATATCGAAAAAGAAAAAACCTTTAGCGCCTCAATGCCATTAGGTCGTGGTTTTATGTTTGAGGGTGCACACAAGGAGTCTACAAAGTTATGGCTATGGATGGCACGAAACAGAATGAACCTCTCGGTTTACCGTCCCTATACAGGTAAATTCCAGAAGAAACTTGGAATGGTTTTTGACAACGGGGGACACATATTTGAAGCAATGCTTGACCCCGATAACAAAACCGAAAACGGAAAAACCTTCTGGGAGGAGCACCGCGACTGGTACGGGACAGATAGCGAAAATGAGGTTACAAAAGAAAACGCTCTTATGCTTCAATTCTGTATGACCAATGAGGGTGTTTTGGATTATCTTGCAGACAGGCTTATAGATCGCATAAACAACGAGTGGTATGAGTGCGACCGAATTCAGTTTGCAACCTTTGATACATGGGGCAAATCGTGTATGTGTAAAAACTGCTCAAAATTAGGTAATGGTACAGACAGAGCTTTACACCTTGTATCCCAGATAAGAGAGCGATTTGACAAAGCGCTTGCTACCGGACGTGTAGACCACAATGTCCGTCTTGTTCTTACCTCATACGAGGGTACAGATACAATCGACCCACCGCTAAACCCTGTTCCCGAAAATGTAAAACAGTCGGGAGATGCAATAATCTTCTGGTCTATAATGCGTTGCTATAAGCATACTTTTGACGATAAAAACTGCTCATATAACACCTTCTACCACGAGCGCTTAAAAAACTGGCATGATGTCGGAATTATAGCAGGCGAATACTATAACGTATCAAAAATGGAGGATATGCCTCTTGTATTCACCAAGTCCATGATTTCTGATATAAGAAAATATCACGAGCTTGGTGTAAAGGGTATGACATATCTGCACGTTCCTATGATAAACTGGAGTGTGCGTGCACTTACACAAAGCATTTATGCACAACTGCAATGGGATATAAATACCGATATGGACGCATTTGTTGAGCAATACTTTAAAGATATGTACAACGAGCATGCTCCAAAAATGAAAAAAGCATATGAGCTTATTGAGGACGCAACATACTACATACAGAGCTGGCGTGCATGGGGCGAAAGAAGTATTTTAACTCAACTCTTAAGATGGGACGGAAGAAAGCCAAAGAGCTTACTAAAAAAAGATGACCATTTAGAAAAGGACGCAATAAATATCGGCTACGAAGCTGCAGAAAATCTGAAAAAGGCATATGACATTACCTTTGACTGTTGGAAAGACGAAATTAAAAATATGGAAATTCCGACTGAGTTTAAAACTGCACTTAATCCGATGATGGTACGTAATGCATTAGATTCAAAAACACTCGGCATTTTTGAAGAGGACCTTGCCTCTTTAAGATACGGTGTTAATATGATGAATATAATAACCATGTTCACACAGTATCACGACGATTTGTATAATGGAAAAGACACCGACGAGTTGTGGAAAAAAATTGACACTCTTGCAACAGAAATGATACATTATTATGTTCCTATGCAGTATGTAAATTCCGAAACAAATATCGAAACGATGGTGAATAACTCACTAAAGCGTTCACAGTTAAATGCGCTCTATTACAGATGTAAGGCTTTAAGAAAACAAGGCTAAAAATAAATAGGACAGTTTGTATAAACTGTCCTATTTTATGTTAATCGAGATTTTCAATAAACATAAATTCATAACCATTTTCCCAAAGAGTTCTTGCCGCTGCAAGAATTTTAGCAGGATAGTCGGGTTGATATGCATAATAGTCTTTATAAAAATACTGTTCGTGAGTAACGTAGGCAATATATTCTTTTCCGACGTTTTTCATGATACCCGCCACAAGATACTCCTCATTACACAAGTTTGGACATGGTGAGTTTGAAATTCTCTTAAATTTCATACCTGTTTCCGCATCAAGTATTGTTTTTGTATTAAACAGAACTTCGTCAATCTGCTCTTGTGTAAGATGATTATAGCCACAGATTGAACTATCAATGGCTTTATCAAGACCTCCTCTTTTAAAGAGCATTGTTTCTGGCTTTCTGTTATGTAAAAGACGCGCAGCGTGCCCATATGGAAGTGAGTTTGGGTCTCCGTTATATTCGTGCTTGTCTCCCCACGAGCATGAAAGCACTCTTACACCGCTATCGTAAAAAGCACTTACCGATTCCTTGCTTACTGGCACCCAGTGCGGAATTGCGCCAACAGCAAAGGTGTTTTTGCCCGCAAAACGAATGACTTCGTTTTTAATACTGTCAATATCCTTTTTTATTGCATCGTAATTTGCATTGATGTACGGATAGTCGGGAAACTCCTGCTTTGCATGAAAACCTATCTTAAGCCAGTCGGATGCCGCCTCCCATTCGCTTTTGTAGGCATCTGTCATTTCTGATAGCGAAAACTCATCATCGCCATAGAAAAAATCTGTACGATAAAATGCATTAAGCTGAACCTTCATTCCATATTTATCGTGCCCTTCCTTCATAAGCTTCAGAAAGGGATTGTCAAATAACGATTTTGGTGCCTGACGTGTAAGGTCGCGGAACACCCATATAACATCATCAATTAAAAAGCATGCTTTTCTTTTCATAAAAACCTCCGTTATACCACATAATTATTTGCTTAAATAAACAAACGTATTGTATCATGGGCAAGCATAAATGTCAAGCAAATGAACCATTAGTTACAAATTTAGGTAATTGATTACAAAATTAAGCATGTAGCCGCAAAATTGGGTGATTTTATATTGATTTTAGGGCAAATTATATATTGGTTTTTAAATGTAAATGTGATATAATAAAGACATACGAAAATTCGAATAAAAAGGCGGGTAGTGTTATTATGAAAGAACAAAAATATCTTAAAGATGAAAAGCTAAGCATTATTTTCTTTATCTTTATGTTTGTACTATATTCAGTAGTGTTTATGACAAAAAATATGTTTTCGGCTGCACTGGCTTTTATAGTAGAAGAAGGGTTTATGACAAAATCTCAGACGGGATTTATTACCGCAGCATTCTGGTTTGTTTACGCACCGCTCCAGGTAGTAGGCGGTATTGCAGCAGATAAATATTCACCATATAAACTCATAATGATTGGTCTTGTTGGTTCGGTAGTTGCAAATTTAATTATTTATTTTAACCAGAACTACTACGTAATGTTGATAACGTGGGTATCGTGTGCCATTGTTCAGTTTGGAATATGGCCCTCAGTTTTTAAGATTACATCCACTCACCTTGCGCCAAAAATACGACCAACAGCAGTTTTCTGGATGCTGTTTGCCACCAGTCTTGGTCTGGGTATGAGTATGTTTATAGCCTCTTTTGTTCCAAATTGGAGATATAATTTTCTTGTATCGGCACTAAGTCTTATGCTAATGTCTGTACTATATTTCTTTTTTAACTCTTTTTTAGAAAAAAGGATGACAGTGGAGGAGATAGAATACAACAAGCAGGATAGCAATAACAACGAACAAAAAAAGGTACCTATGCTTCCGTTGATGTTATCCTCAGGATTTTTTATACTGATGATAAATTCTCTTTTGCGAAATGCAATTGATAACGCTATAAAGATGATGACTCCCGTTATGCTTATGGAATCATACGAAAATCTGCCAGCGGCAATATCAACAAGACTAAGCACTGTTTTAATTATATTCCTGTTGCTTGGAACACTAATTGCCGGAATAGTAAAAAAGAAGGTAACACAAAACGAACCAAAAGCTCAGTTGCTCTTTTACATAGTAAGCTTAGTACCGCTCTTTGTTTCGTGCTTTTTGGGACGTATCCACTATATATGGATACTTGCCGCATTAGCCATCGGCAATATGCTTATTCATGGTGCGGCTCCTTTTTGTCAGTCATTTGTAGCTCTGCATTTCGAAAAGTACGACAGAATTGCTACTGCATCGGGAATTTTGAATGCCGCCGCAAGTGTAGGAAACATTCTTGCATCGTACGTTTTTGCTAAAATGGCAGAAATTATGCCATGGTCAGGCGTTGTACTAAGCTGGCTTATATCCATCGCTTTTTGCGGCGTATTGTGTATAATTGTTACGCCAAGATGGACAAAATTTACAAAAAAATAAGAAAAATAAAACAAAGAGGGTTGTCTGTGTAAATTTTATTGCTTAAATTTGCGGGACGTCGAGGACGCCGTCCCCTACAAGCAATATCAAATTTATACAAAGTACCCTCTTTTATGTTCATTCAAAAAAATTGGTGTTGCTTAGGCAACACCAATTTTCATTAACTTAATTCTTTATCTATCTGCTCTGCTGCAGCCTTACCTGCACCCATTGCAAGAATAACAGTTGCCGCACCTGTAACAACATCACCGCCGGCAAATACTTTTGCCTTTGATGTTTTTCCCGTTGCTTCGTCTGCAACAATACAACCTTTTTTGTTTGTTTCAAGACCCTTTGTTGTTTGTCTTATAAGCGGATTTGGTGTCTGACCGATTGCAACAACCACAGTATCAATATCAAGTATTTCTTCACTGCCCTCTATTGCAACAGGTCGGCGTCTGCCGCCCTCATCAGGCTCACCAAGCTCCATCTTGATAACCTCCATACCGGCAACCCAGCCCTCATCATTACCGATAATCTTAGTGGGGTTCTGCAAAAGCTTGAATTCTATGCCCTCTTCCTCGGCATGCATAACTTCTTCCAATCTTGCAGGAAGCTCCTCTCTGCCACGTCTGTAGACTATGTATACATTGTCTGCGCCAAGACGCTTTGCACTTCTCGCGGCGTCCATAGCAACATTACCGCCGCCAAGCACCGCTACCTTTTTACCAACATACACGGGTGTATCATATTCAGGGAATTTGTAGCCCTTCATAAGATTTATTCTTGTTAAAAACTCATTTGCCGAATAAACACCGTTAAGGCTTTCGCCCTCTATACCCATAAACGACGGAAGACCTGCACCCGAACCGATAAATACAGCATCGTAGCCCATATCCTCCAAAAGCTCGTCTACAAGGATTGTTCTGCCTATAATGACATTTGTCTGTATATCCACACCCATCTTTTTGAGTGTAGATATTTCTTTTTGCACAATGTCCTTGGGAAGTCGGAATTCAGGTATGCCATACATCAGAACACCGCCCGGGGTATGAAATGCCTCATACACCGTTACTGCATAGCCTTTTTTTGCCAACTCACCTGCAACGGTTAGTCCTGCAGGGCCTGAGCCTACTACTGCAACCTTTTTACCATTAGGCTCGGGCTTTTGTATATTTTCCTCTATATTTGCCATGTGGTAATCGGCACAAAAACGTTCTATTCTGCCAATTCCCACACTCTCGCCCTTTATTCCTCTTACGCATTTTGACTCGCACTGCTTTTCTTGCGGACATACTCTTCCGCAAACTGCAGGTAGTGCATTTGTCTCCTTTATCTTCTGATATGCACCCTCAAAATCTCCCTCGGCAACAAGTGCTAAAAATTCGGGGATTTTTACCGATACAGGACAACCCTGCATACATGGTTTGTTCTTACAGTTAAGGCATCTTTGCGCTTCATCTATTGCCATTTCGGGAGTATATCCCGTTGTTACCTCTAAAAAGTTTTTGTTTCTTACGTTGGGGCATTGCTCCGGCATAGGATTTTTATCCATTCTCATATTAGGCATTATTTTCCCCTCCCGATTCTGCATTTTCCTTCCGAACACGATAATTCCTCGTGCTTTTTGTACATTTGTCCTCTCCTCATTGCAATATCCCAGTCAATCTTGTGCCCGTCAAAGTCGGGACCGTCAACACACGCAAACTTGGTTTCGCCGCCGACAACAACACGACAGCCTCCGCACATTCCCGTTCCGTCTATCATAACGGGGTTCATGCTTACAGTTGTGGGAATGTTATACTCCTTTGTTACATTACATACAAACTTCATCATCGGAAGCGGACCTATTGCAATTACCTCGTCAAATTTTTCTCCGCTATCGAGCAGTTCCTTTAAGCGGTCTGTAACAAATCCCTGCATACCATTTGAGCCATCATCTGTTGTTACTATAAGCCTATTTGAAACTTTTTTAAGCTCGTCCTCTAAAATCACAAGGTCCTTGTTACGAAAGCCCGTAATAACAGTAACATCTGCGCCAAGGTTAAATAGCTTTTTAGCCTGAGGATATGCAATGGCAGTACCAAGTCCGCCACCGATAACGGCAACCTTTTTTAAGTTATCAAGCGGTGTGGGTTGTCCGAGAGGTCCTGCAAAGTCGAGGATTGTTTCGCCCTCTTCTATTTTTGCTAAATCCTTGGTTGTTTTACCTACAATTTGAACTATAATTGTAACTGTTCCTTTTTCACGGTCAAAATCTGCGATTGTAAACGGTACTCTTTCGCCGTACTCATCAATTCTTAAAATTATAAACTGACCCGGCTCTGCTTTTTTTGCAACAAGCTCTGCTTCAATCTCCATTAAGAAAATCTGCGGATTAAGTACGTTTTTTCTTACTATTTTGTATGCCATTTTGTGTATTGTGTCCTTTCGTTTATTTTTATTTATCTCTCATCTCTGTCATTATCGCCTGACGTGTTATAATTCCCATAAAATATCCTCTGTCGTCTACTACGGGAATAAAGTTTTGCTGCATTGCCATTTCAAACACCTTGTCCCTTGTAGCTGTAACCGGAACCGACGGATATTTATTTGCGTCTATTATATCCTTTACACATAAATTTTCTATATTTTTTATGTCTATGTGTATTACCTCATTCTGGTTTTCTATGAGTAAAAACCACAGAAAATCACCCTCGGATATTGTGCCTGTATACTTACCCTCCCTCGAGATAACAGGTATTGACCTGTATCCGTGATACTTCATTTTCTCCAAACCTTGTCTTAACGAATAGTCATCATAAAGATATGCAGTATCACTTTTGGGCGTAAGCAATTTTATTATATTCATGATTTATATAATCTGCTCCTTTCCTGACCAAAAGCAAAATCATCTCATCATATATAATATCATAAAATTATCCTAAAATCAATACATGATTTATATGATTTTTTTTAAATCTTCAAAAAATTTTTATATAATCCCAAATTACAAAATAATACTTGAATAATTGCGCCTTTTGTGATAGAATTATTGTGTATATAATATAAAGTAGGAACGGAATGTCGGCAATCGCCATTCCCCACAAAAACAACAAACATCAGATAAAATAAATTTAATCCAAATACATATAAAAATCACAGGAGGTATATGACTATGAAAACACGCAGAATTATAGGTACATTGCTCGTTATGCTGGCACTTTTTGCCGGCAGTGCAGTATATGCGCAAAACGACATAAGTGTTATGGTAGATAATGAGGAGGTTACATTCGACCAACCGCCCGTTATTTTAAACGACAGAACTCTCGTTCCTATCCGTGCAGTCTTCGAAAAGGCAGGCGCAACAGTCGACTGGAACGGTGATACACATACAGCCATTATTACAGGTAAGGGACACATTGTCCAGATTGGTGTGGGAAACAGCTATATGTTCAAAGACGGAAAGTCAATTCCGCTTGATGTTCCCGCAACTGTTATAAACGACAGAACTCTTATTCCCGTAAGAGCAATTTCCGAGGCAATGGATTTTGGTGTTACATGGAATGGTTATAAGCGCACAGTCCTCATTGCAACCAACAACAAGCCATACCGTGCATTTGTGGGTATAAACAGAGGCTTCCGTACACTTTCCGACGTTGCCGAGTATTACATCGACGGAGAATGTGTAAATCTTGAAGTAGATATAAACGGTGATGGCAAAAACGAAGCAGTAGATTTTATGAACACATTAAGTATTTCTGCTGCAAATTATAGCGTTCTTTCAATAGATGGTATTGACTACACCGAGGATTTATCCACCAGAATGGAGAGCGTTGGCGCTATTGCAGTTGTAAAGGCAACGAACAGCAACAAAAAGCTTTTTGTTATAATCGAAAATACAGACGTTAAAATTGCACATTTTTATACATTTGATGGTATGACTCTTTCTCCCGTAAAGGATTCTTCAGGCAAGGACGCATCAATAATGTATAAAAAAGACCTGTTGTTCGACGAGGTTAAATTTGCAATTTCAGACCTCTACGGAATTTGCTGTACAGATATTATGATAACGGGAAGTTATTTCCAGTTTAACGATAACACTATGAACTTCTACAGACTTTCAACTGTAAAGGACATAATTCCCACAGTATTAAATGTTGTTCACAGTGATGATATGCTCTTTAGACTTATTTCTACAGACACATACGTTGAGGGCACATACGGAGCACTTGAGAGGTTTGATTTGATAAACTCATCACAGCTGACAAGCTTTACATTACTTGATATATATGTAGATAAGGTTGACCCGTCATATATTGAGTTTTTTGTAGAAACTCCTGATGGTGAGAAGTTTGTATTGATGCCCTATTGCGTATAATATCGTCAGGTATGAATAAAATTGCTTATCTCACCATTTTTCGTTCGGGGCGGTACAAATACGTACAGCACCCGAACTTCAAAACGGCAATCTAAACAATTTTCTTACATACCTTATATAATTACAATAATAAACTTCATTTTGTTGAAAGGAAACTTACTTTATGAAAAAAATTATCTCACTTTTTCTATTACTTGCAACAATTATAACAATATCGTCATCGGCACTTGCCTATAACGTGGTAGACTTACCACAAACAATGTCTATGGCAGACGCGCTGGGTATATTTGCGGCTGATGAAATAGTAAGTGCAACTATCGTCAACTTCGAGGATGATATGTATATAGAAATGACAAGAGAAGAAATAAACGACTTTTATTATTCCTCGTGCAACGTTATTTTGCACCGTACAATAAATCCTACACCGTTTCGCGGTACTGCAATCAATCTAAAAACAAAAACAGATACTGTAAGTTATAATGTTGGTTCAGGTGTACAAATAGGACTTTATGGTGATAATAACTATGTATGCTACAACGCAAAGGACGAAGATGCGGTACGCTTAACATATTTAGATACAATGTATAAGGACAGTACCATAAAGCATGGCGGTGCAACACTAAACCGCGTAACTATTCATGATTTTTTAAAGCTTCCTGAGGCAGAATGGGCCATTTCCGAGGTTAAGGCTTCCGCAAGCAAGTCGCTTTTACCATACGAAGTTGCCCAGCGTTACAGTGCATATATTTCGAGAGAGGAATTCTGTATTCTTATTGGTCAGCTTATAACTGTATACACAGGCTATGCAAATCTCGATAAATATGTACAGGATACAAAGGGTGCATATCTTCAAGGCATTTTCTCCGATTGCGCGGGAAAGAGCGACTCTATTGATATGCTATATGCACTTGGTATAATCTCAGGAAAGAGTGAAACCACTTTTGACCCCGAGGGTGCAATTACACGTGAGGAGGCAGCAGCGGTCATAACACGTGTTGCAGAGCAGTTTACGTACATTGCAGCGAACAAGCCATTAAACTATAACGATACATGGCGAATTTCTGCCTGGGCAAAATTCTATGTACAATGGGTATCCGAAAGCGGTATTATGACAGGTACTGACCTCAATGAATTCACACCAAGAGCATATTACACCATTGAACAGGCAATAGCAACAACAAACAGACTTTTTGATTATCTGGAGAACTTATGATTATAGACTCACATACACACATCTTCCCCGACAAAATTGCCGACAGGACACTCGAAATTCTGTCGGGGAACGCAAAACGCGTCGGAAAAAGAGATGTTACACCTCAAACCGACGGAAAGCTTGACGGAATAAAAAAATCAATGGCAGAGCATGGTGTAAATGCCTGTGTTGTTTTGCCTATTGCAACAACCGTCAAACAATCACACACAATAAATACCTATGCTGCACAAATCAGCGGTAAGGATAATATATATTCCTTAGGCTCTCTTCATCCAATGCAGGAGGATTGGGAGTCTGCTCTTTTTGAGGTTAAGGAGCTTGGTCTTGCGGGAATAAAGCTCCACCCCGAATATCAGCAGTTTTTTGTAAATTCACCCGAGTGTGTACGCGTATTAAAAAAATGTGAGGAGCTTGACCTTGCAGTATATTTCCATGCAGGTAAGGATGTAGGCATTGAGCCGCCTTTGCACAGTACACCGCAAATGTTTAAAGATTTGTTAGATTACATAAGCGGTAAAAAGGTGGTATTGGCACATATGGGCAGCTGGCAATGCTGGGACGAGGTTGAGGAGTTTTTAGTTGGTACTCCGTACTATTTTGATACCGCCTATTCCTTATCCGAAATGAGCAACGAACAAATTATGCGTATAATAAAAAACCACGGAACCGAAAAAATCCTTTTTGGTACAGACTCACCATGGGAAAATCCGTCAGATACGATTTCTATGATAAATGCCCTGCCTTTATCAGGCGAGGAAAAGGACAATATTTTTTACAAAAATGCAAAAGAATTATTTAGAATGATTGGAGAATAATATATGTTCGGCACCGACATAAGTATAGACCTGGGCACTGCAACAATGCAGGTCTATGTAAAAAACAAAGGAATAATTCTGAGTGAGCCTACAGTAATTGCAGTAGACAAAAAGAAAAACAAAGTCTGCGCTGTCGGCTCGCAAGCTCTGGAGATGCTTGGCAAAACACCGCCATTTATAGACGCCATAAGACCTCTTGGCGACGGTGTAATATCAAGCTTTACTTTTTGTATGGAGATGATTAAGGCATTTTTGGCAAAAATCCTCTCACGAAGTGTAGGCAGACCGCGTATCATGATGTGCGTACCGTCAGGCGTTACAAATGTAGAACAGCGTGCAGTAATTGAGGCGGCACGCGAGGTTGGTGCAAAGGATATTTTTATAATAGAAGAGCCTGTTGCAGCTGCTTTAGGTGCGGGAATTGACATCTCAAAGCCATCAGGCACTCTGGTTGTGGATATTGGCGGAGGCACTACCGATATTGCAGTTATTGCTCTTGGCGGAGTGGTTATAAGCCGCTCTTTAAAAATTGCAGGCGATGAATTTACCGAGGCAATTATAAGATATATTAAAAAATCTCATAATCTTAACATAGGCTATGTAAGCGCGCAGAGGATAAAGCACGAAATAGGAACTGTTGTTCCCTCCGACTCGGATAATATATGCACCGTCAAGGGTGTAAGTATAGTTGAGGGGTTACCTCAGGCTGTAACCATCTCCTCAAGTGATATTTATTCGATTTTTGATGATTTGGTATATAACATAACCGAGCGTATCCGCGAGGTTTTAGAAAAAACACCACCCGAGCTGCACCGCGATATAATAGATAACGGAATTTTATTAACAGGCGGCGGGTCGTTGATATCGGGTCTTGACGAGCGTATTGCGCACTCAGTAGGCGTTAAGGTAAAAAGAGCCGATGATATTATTAACTGTGTTGTAAAGGGCGCGGCAAAGGCGCTTTCATATATTCGTGATGATGACACTGATACTACACATCACTACTACAAAAAGGCATATATAAGGGACTAAAAAACCGAAAGGAATTCATAAATGAAAAGATTACTGATTCTCGATTCAAACAGTATAATAAACCGTGCCTACTATGGTGTTAGATACCTCTCAACATCTGACGGTACACAAACAAATGCCATTTATGGCTTTCTTTCTATGTTTGCAAAGCTTATAGATACCTACACCCCCGATTATGTATGTGCGGCATTTGACTTAAAGGCACCGACATTTCGCCATAAATTGTATGATGGCTACAAAGCACAGCGAAAACCAATGCCTGAGGGACTCGTTGCACAAATGCCAATCGCGCGTGATGTGGTACGTGCCATGAATATTCCGCTTTTCGAAACCCCGGGGTATGAGGCAGACGATATAATAGGCACAGTATCAAGACTTTGTGAAGAAAATGATATAGAGTGTCTTATTGCAACAGGCGACAAGGACGATTTACAACTTGCCTCGGACAAAACAAAGGTTGTGCTTACCATAACAAAGCAAGGCTTTAACGAAACTGTTATTTACGATAAGACAGCAGTTTTTGAGAAGTATGGTGTTACACCCGAGCAGTTTATAGACCTAAAGGCTCTTATGGGCGATGCTTCGGACAACATTCCCGGTGTTAAGGGTATTGGCGAAAAAACTGCCTCTAAAATAATTATAGACAATGGCTCTATCGAAACCTTATACGAAAATATCGATAACTGCGGTCAGAAAGGCGCGACCCTACAAAAGCTAAAAGACGGAAAGGACAGTGCTTTCCTCTCAAAAACTCTTGCAACAATAGACCGTAATGTACCCATTTTATTTAATGTGGAGGATTGTACTTTTACTTCTGTTAAGGAGCAATCATCAGATGAGTTTTATACGCTCTTAAAAAGTCTTGAGCTTAATTCTATAATAAAAAGATTTGGAATAGAGCCAACAACAGCAAAAAGCGAAGTTGTTGATATTTTTAAAGACCTTAAAATACAGGTAGTTGATACTTTGCCAAATTGCGATAATTTTGCATATATAACAAAGTACAATGATGATAATGTACTTGTTTCTCTTTGTGTTTCGGATGGAGAAACATCATACATTTTAAGAGATAACATACTAAACGAGGCAAAAAAGCTTTTTTTGCATAAAAATCTTGTCGGCTTTGATATTAAAACCGATATTATAAATCTTAACCAAATTGCAAATTTAGATAATGTCTGTGATGATGTGTGCATAAGTGCATACCTTGCAGACCCGTCAAAGAGCGAATATACAATCGAAAAGCTTTGTATGGAATACCTAAAGGCAGAGCTTGTAAACCGAGGCGAAAATCAGCTTTCTCTTTTTGATGAGGAGGAAACTGACGTAGACGAATTTTTAGCAAAAAGCACTGCGGCATTGTTTTTGCTTAACAAGGAATTAAAGGAACGAATTTTGAAAAACAATCAGGAGGAATTATACAAAAACGTTGAGCTTAAGCTTATCCGCGTTTTAGCTAATATGCAGCTTCGCGGCTTTTTGGTGGACTCATCTGCGCTTTCGGAGTTTTCTCAAATGCTCGACGGACAGCTCCAGGCACTTATAAAGGATATTTATTCTGATGCAGGCGAGGAGTTTAATGTAAATTCACCTAAACAACTTGGCGAGATTTTGTTTACAAAGCTTGGTCTTAAAAATGGCAAAAAAACAAAGTCGGGATATTCTACAAGTGTAGATGTATTGGAAAAGCTTAGAGATACGCACCCGATTATAAATAAAATTTTAGAGTACCGACACCTCGCAAAGCTAAAAAACACATACTGCGACGGTTTATTACCGCTAATCAACAAGGATACAAACCGCATACATTCTGTCTTTAACCAGACAGTAACCGCAACGGGCAGAATTTCGTCAACTGAGCCAAATCTTCAAAACATTCCCGTACGTACCGAAATCGGCAGAGAAATCCGCAAGATGTTTGTTGCTAAGGAGGGTTATACCCTTGTTGGCGCGGACTACTCTCAAATAGAGCTAAGGGTTCTTGCATCTATTGCAAACGACGAAAATATGATAAATGCGTTTTTAGAGGGTGAGGATATTCATACCGTAACTGCCGCAAAGGTGTTTAATGTACCAACAAGCGAAGTAACAAGCCTGCAAAGACGAAGTGCAAAGGCAATAAATTTTGGTATTGTCTATGGTATGGGGAGCTTTTCGCTATCTCAGGACTTAAAAATAAGTGTTAAACAGGCAGATGAATATATAAACAGCTATCTTGACAAATACAGCGGTGTAAAAGAATATATGACCAATATAAAGGAACAGGCAAAAAATGAGGGCAAGGTAACAACTCTTATGAACAGAGTCCGTTATATTCCCGAGTTAAAGTCATCTAATTTCCAGGTACGAAGCTTTGGTGAAAGAGTTGCATTAAATACCCCCATCCAGGGCAGTGCTGCCGATATTATTAAGCTTGCAATGGTAAGGGTGGATAATCGCCTTATTAAAGAGGGCTTAAAATCGCGTCTTATTCTTCAGGTACACGACGAACTTATTATTGAGGCGGCTCTTGACGAGGTAGAAAAAGTAAAAGCTATACTTAAAGAAGAAATGGAGGGCGCAATGGAGTTAAAAGTGCCCCTAACGATTGATATGGCGCAAGGTCATTCTTGGTACGATACAAAGTAGGGGACGGCGTCCTCGACGTCCCGCCAAGAATCCGACTTTTTACAGACAGCCATCTCTGTTATGTTAGAAAAATACCCACAAAAAAGAAAGGAACATAAAAAATGAAAAAATTTCTGTCGCTTATAATATCAATATTTTTTGTTCTTTCTGTTTTACCGTCCTGCACACAAGAGCGGAGCGATAAATTACAAGTGTATGTTTCTTTTTATGCATTGGAGGATTTTGCAAGAGAAATCGGCGGCGACAAAATCGATATTACAAACCTTGTACAAAACGGAGAACCGCACGATTTTGAGATAAGTGCAACACAAATGGCAAAGCTTTTGGATAGTGATTTATTTATATACAGCGGCGGAATTGATAGCTGGGCACAGGATATAAGCGATAGCACAGGCTCCGTAAGAACTGTTAAAGCAGACGGAAATATCGATTTAAATAACGAAGATGACCCGCATATATGGCTAAATCCCGATACTGCAATCGCGCAAATGGAGCAAATTTGCAACTCACTTTGCGAGATTGATGAAAAAAATAAAGATTTTTACACCAATAATCTAAACCGCGCAAAAGAAAAGTGCAATATGCTAAAGGAACAAATTGCTTTGGCAAAACCCGTAACAAGCTCGCATACAATAATAACTGCGCATGGTGCATATGCACATCTTTTAGATTTATTGCACGTTACTCAGCTATCCGTTGAGGGAATACACTCAGAGGGCGACCCCACAGCCGCACAAATGGCAAAAATCATAGACTTTGCAAGAGAAAACAGCATTAAACACATTTTTGTATCGCCAAACGAAAACTCAAAGTCCGCACAAGGTGTAGCAAACGAAGTTGGTGCCGAAATTGTTTATCTTGATTCATTAGAGGTCAATAACCAAAATGGCGGATACTTTAATGCTATGGAAAAAAATATAAATGAAATTTTAAACTCAATTACAAGTAACTGAATCGGAGAAAACAGATGGAAATACTTAGAGTCAGTGATGTGTCGTTTAAATATCACAATAACGATACGCCAATTTTAAGAAATGTAAACTTCTCGCTTGATGAGGGAGATTTTTTAGGCATTATAGGCACAAACGGAGCAGGAAAATCCACGCTTATAAAGCTTATTTTGGGTATGCTGCCTATGCAGAGCGGCACAATTTCTCTTTTTGGCAAAAACATAAGAGAGGGTATTGCACGCGATAAAATAGGCTATGTTTCACAAAAGGCAAACTCGTTTAACACCGCATTCCCCGCAACTGTACGCGAGGTTGTAATGGCTAATCTGTATTCTAAAATCGGTTTATTTAAGAAGTATACAAAGGAAGATTATAAGCTTTGTGATGAGGTTTTAGAACAGGTTGGAATGAAAGAATATGCCAACAACCTTATAGGCAGACTCTCGGGCGGTCAGCAACAGAGAGTTTTTATTGCACGCGCTCTTATTTGTAAACCGCGTCTTATTTTTATGGATGAGCCACTATCGGGGATAGACGCACCAAGCGCAGAAGAAATAATGTCTTTAATACAAAAGCTTAATAAGAGCGGTATAACAATAGTTATGACAAACCACGATACTCCGTCTTTGGTACGTGCCGCGTCAAGTCTTTTAATTTTCTGCTCACATGGTAATGGTGAATTTTTGCACCGCAGCGAGCTTTCATTAGAGCAGGTAAACGAAATATATGCAGGAAGGAGAGCACATCACCATGATTGATATATTTTCCTATTCCTTTATGATAAGGGCCTTTATTGTTGCAATCATAATAGGTATAATAACACCATGTATCGGTGCAAGTGTTGTTTTAAAGAGGCTAAGCTCAATAGGTGATGCAACATCACACTTTGCCCTTGCGGGAATATGCACAGGACTTCTTCTTAACATCAACCCCATACTTGGTGCAGTGGTGTTCTCTGTCATAGCAGTTTTGGGTATAGAATGGCTTAGAAAACTGTTAAAATCATATTCGGAAATTGCTCCCGTTGTTGTAATGTCGGCAGGTATTGGTCTTAGTGCAGTGCTTTCGGGCTTTGTAAAAAGTGCCTCCGATTTAAACGGATTTTTGTTTGGCTCTATAGTTTCTATCTCAGATTTTGAGCTTTACATAACCTTGGTTTTGGGAATTATCGTTATAATAGTATCCTATCTGTTATATAAGGAACTGTTCTTTATTTCGTTTGACGAGGAGGCGGCTCATATTTCGGGATTGCCCGTTAAGGCTATAAATTTTGTAATTATGCTACTTAGCGCCCTTACTGTCGCGGCAGCATCGCGTGCAGTTGGTGCGCTCATGGTTTCATCATTATTAGTAATTCCCGTTGCCTGTGCAATGACTATTGCAAAAAGCTATTCTTCTATGCTTAAAATTTCGATTGTTTTTGCAATAGCTTTCACACTTATAGGACTTGTACTTTCGTTCTATCTCGATTTAAGACCCGGCGGAACTATTGTGCTGTTAGGTGTAATTACTCTTATTGTTTTATTGCTGAAAGGAAGAAAAAATGCTTGAAACAGAACTAAAATGCATTATTAGCAAAGAGATTTTCGAAAAGGTAAGAAATGCATATAAATGGGATAAAATTATTAAGCAAACAAACCACTACTACCGCGGACTTACTCCCATTTTGAAACAAAACGGAATTACCTTTCGCGTTCGCGAAATAGAAAATAAATTTAAACTGCAGATAAAAAAGCATAAAAACTCAGGCAGCCCTCTGCAGATTTGCGAGGAATATGAAAGAGAAATCGAAAATGCGCCCGACTTCTTTGACGAAAAAACAGTTCTTGAACTAACCGAAGTTGACGCAGGTGATGTGTTTTTTATAGGCAGCGCCACAACTCTTAGGCACTCTCTTATGTGGAATAACGCCACCGAAATATGCCTTGACTATACAACATATTTTGATACAGACGATTGCGAAATAGAAATAGAATATGAGGGCGATTTACCCACCGAGCTTTTAGATGAGTTAAAAACTTATGGTGTTGAGTTTAAAGAAAACTCAAAGGGTAAATATTCGAGATTTATAAAAAGATTTTCAGAACTTGCAAATAAAAAAGAGGCTTAGCCTCTTTTTTGTGTGGTCGGCGCATTTTTAACAGCCCCTTGGGGCGTAGAGAAAATGTTGCACATCAAATAAAACGCACCCGACGCCGTATGTTTATACTGCAAGAGTGCGTTTTTGTTTATTTATAAAGTTTTTGCTTAGCCTATGGGGTGCATTAAAAATGATGCAGAACGGACAACTTGCATCCCGAAGTCGTACAAGTGTACGTCGAGTGGTGCAATTTGTTCGTAACAAGGTGGTCTGCGCATTTTTACCAGCCCTTTAGCCTCTTTTTATCATTTCTTCATATATATCTTCCCATGTCATATCATTATGCACAAGCATAACACTAAGATGATACATAAGGTCTGCAACTTCGTACTTTATTTCGTCTTTGTCGCGGTTTTTACCTGCTATGACTACTTCGGCGGCCTCTTCGCCTACCTTTTTTAAGATTTTATCATCACCCTTTTCAAACAGGTAGTTTGTGTAGCTGCCTGCTTGCGGGTCTTTTTTTCTGTCTATTATTGTTTGTTGTTCTTCTTTTACTATGTAGGATAAATCCTCGGTCAGGTCAATTTCTTCACCGTTTTCTAATTCGCGGTAGAAACAGGTTCTCTTTCCTGTATGGCACGCAGGTCCATCAGGAATAGCCTTTATCAAAAGACAATCCTCATCACAGTCGACAAGTATTTTTGTAACATTAAGATAATTTCCCGATGTTGCTCCCTTAACCCATACTTCTTGTCTGCTTCTTGACCAGAATGTTGCTTTTTTTGTTTTTATTGTCATATCAAGAGTTTCCTGATTCATGTATGCAACCATTAAAACCTCGCCTGTTTTTGCGTGCTGTACAACTGCACTTACAAGACCCTTTTCATCAAACTTTATATTCATTGCCATTCTCCCTTTTATGTATTTATTTCATCTTTATACAGCCTATATTCTTTGCTACATATTCCACTCCCGAAATTACGGTGAATATTATACTTATCCATATGCATATTGCCGATATTATAACGCCCGTAATCTGCGGAATAAATACAAGATTTGTAATAAGCATTGTAATTATAATTGCAACCATTTGCGAAACCGTCTTAAACTTACCCCAGAACGATGCAGCAATTACTGTTCCCTCGCTTGCGGCACTAAGACGAATTCCCGAAACTGCAAACTCTCTTACAAGAATTATCAAAATTGCCCATGAGTTTATTATTCCCTGCTCCATAAACACCAAAAATGCCGCTGTTGTAAGCATTTTATCTGCCAACGGGTCCATAAACTTTCCAAAATCGGTTATTTGGTTATATTTTCTGGCAATTTGTCCGTCAAGCGTGTCTGTAATTGATGCAATTATAAACACCGCCAATGCCACAAAGTGCATTGATGCTGACTCCATAAGCGCAAAAATCATAAAAATAGGAACAAAAATTATTCTTAATATTGTTAGTTTGTTGGCTGTATTCATATTTTAAACTTCCTTTCCTACTAAGTCGTACTCATCACTATTAAGTATCTCCACCTGTATGAAATCTCCTGCTTGTACTTCGTTTTCCGTTGCAAAGTACACAAGAGAGTCTACTTCTATGCTATCGCCCTGACTTCTTCCGTAGAACAGATAATTTTCCTCGTCATATCCCTCAACAAGCACCTCTGTTTTTGTGCCTATTTTCTTTGTATTCAACTCAAGAGAAATCTGTTGTTGTATTTTCATAAGCTTATCAAGACGGGTTTGCTTTGTCTTTTCATTTATCTGACCGTCAAAGTCTGCCGCCGCGGTGTCCTCCTCCTGCGAGTATGCAAAGACACCCATTCTGTCGAACTTTACTTCCTTAACAAAGTCGCAAAGCTCATTAAACTGCTCATCGCTCTCACCGGGGAAGCCTACAATTATAGATGTTCTTATAACCGCATCGGGCATTTTTTCGCGGATGTAGTCTATTTTTTCCAACATCTGTGCTTTGTTGGTTCTTCTTGCCATTCGCCTTAAGATTTCGTCATTTGCATGTTGAATTGGCATGTCTATATACTTGCATATTTTATCGTGCTTTGCCATGGTATCAATAAGCTCTTTTGTTATTGCCTCGGCATAGTAATAGTGTACCCTTATCCAATGTATACCATCTATTTCTACAAGCTCGCTGAGCAATTCGTCAAGACAGTATTTTCCGTACAAATCAATTCCGTATCTTGTAGTGTCCTGAGCAATAAGAATAAGCTCTTTTACTCCGTTTTTAGCAAGTGCCTTTGCCTCTTCTACAATGCTTTCCTTTGTTCTGCTTCTGTATTTGCCTCTTATTTTCGGAATTGCACAATACGTACAATTATTATCGCAACCGTCTGAAATTTTTAAATATGCACTATAAGAGGGTGTTGTAAGAATTCTTGGCAGATTATCGTCAGGCGTTCTGTCCTTATTGCCGCAAATTACAGGCTTTTTACCGTTGAATGCGTCTTTTATTACCTTGCATATACTATCAAAATCTCCCGTACCTATTATGGCATCTACCTCGGGAATTTCTATCAGGATTTCGTTACTGTATCGCTCGCTAAGACAACCCGTTGCAATTAAAAGCTTACACCTGTCCTCTTTATACTCTGCCATCTCCAATATTGCATTTATTGACTCCTGCTTTGCCGACTCAATAAATCCGCAGGTGTTTACAATTATTATATCTGCATCTGCGGGGTCCTCTACAATAGCGTATCCGTCCTCAGAGAGTAATCCGAGCATAATTTCCGCGTCGGTCTGATTTTTTGCACAACCGAGCGAAACCATACCAATGTTATAGGTCATATTCTTCCTCCGTCAAAACCTTGTCTATACACGATTTTATTTCACAAAAATCGTAGCCTCTGTATAAAAAATAACGTATGCATCTGTCGATGTTCTTTTTTTCGAAGTTGTTATTAAGCTTTTTTATTACTAATGACTCTAAGTCGTTTTCACTAAAATCTATCTCGCTTAGTGCCTCATATATCAAGTCGGAGGCTATGCCTTTTACTTTAAGCTCCTGCTCAATTCTTCGTTTTCCGTATTTTTTAAGGTTATATAGGTCCTTTGCCTTTCTTTTTGCAAATTCCTTATCGTTTACAAACCCGTAATTTCGGCAAAAGTCAAGCACGTCTGAAATTATATCGCACGACGCACCACGCATTTTTAGCTTATCACTAAGCTCTTTTTCTGAGTGCGAACGAAACTCGAGAAGTCTTAGTGCCTTTTCCTTTGCCTCGTCGTAGGTGTTTAATGGTTTTTGATTTTTCATAGTTTAAAATAGCCAAACATCTCGCCAAAATCAACTCCGCCTATTACCTTGCCCTCATATTTTGGACCAAGATGTGCATAACCCCCTGCAATCTGCTCGGACTTTATGCCATAGCTTAGTGATAAATACGCCTCAAGGTATGCGCTTAAATGGTCGCATGCGCGTATTATCTGTCCGTCTATGGGGTTAAAGTAGTTATCGTTATAGGTTTTATTGATTTCGTCAGAAGTGAGTGTTTTTATCTCGTTATTTAATACTATTTTAGAATCGAATTCATCAGTGGTGAAGTATCTTAGTTCCTCATGCCATGCAGGCGGAAGTAATGGATATATAATCTTTTCCATCTGCTCTGTTTCGATTTCAGTTATAATATGTCCTAATCCCTCTACCGATGCCTTTACGGGCGAAACAATATCTCGCGTTAATACCTCGGGTAGGTCGTGGAAAAGACCTGCAAAGAAGTTATTAACAAGTCTTTTTGAACATGGTGATGGTGTCTCAAGAGTTGCAAAGTACGAAAGTATTGCAACAACAAGCATATGTCCCATTACGAATGTTGCGGGCATTCTTACTGCCTTTGCCCATCTTTGCTGATATCTTAATTTGCCTATAAGGGATAGAAAATCCTGTAAATATCTGCTACCCGAGAATACCCTGAAGCCATCAAAGGTGTCGCATGAGGCAAGGCCGGACCTCATCTCCTGTTTTACCTGCTCTATGCCATATGTGGCATGGTTCATTTTATATACAATATCAAATTCCCAATAACTTGCCTGATAATGTGCGGCTTTTAGTATTTTCTTCTCTAAGGCACTATAGTCCTTATCCTTAAAATACTTTTCCATTCTTTCAAAAAAGCCGCCGCCAACCTTACTTAAATCGTCTTTTAACTGCTCTAATACCCATTTATCTATCTGCTCACCCTTTTCTTTTACAAGCTGATGATAAATAGGCGGCTTTATATCTGTTAAAATTGAACGGTGGAAAAACTCAAATATTCCGCCCTCAACAAGCTTTTGCATATCTACGCTATCGCCCTCGCATTTTGCAAGGACGTATGCATAAAACATCTTGTGCGCCTGCTTATCAAGCTCGGTAAAGCCCGTCCATGGACGGATATGGTCATTCCATCGCTGAATAGATGCTGTTTCATAAATGAGTTCAATTATGGCTTTTGTTATCATATAAGCTCTCCTTTATTCTACTACAGGATTATAACCGCTTTCTCTTAGCTTTTGCATAACCTTTTGTCCGTGCTCTTCGCCACCCACATCACAACCAATATGTATGATTGTTTCGTTAGGGTCAAGCTCCTCGCTGAAACGGTCATACTGTACCATTGTAACATTAGCATTTGCCTTTGACAACACGCTCGAAAGATGTGTAAGGGAGCCGGGGATATCAAGAAGCTTTGTCTTAAACTTAAGCTTTCTCTTTCTCGAAACAAGACCCATATCTATTATTCTCTGAATAAAGCTAACGTCTATGTTACCGCCCGACATAAGGCATAGTACCTTTTTGCCCTTAACATCAACCTTGTTGTTTAATACTGCCGCAAGCGGTGTTGCACCTGCAGGCTCAACAACCTGCTTGTTGCGCTCAAGCAACAAAAGAATTGCCGAGCTTATTTCTGCATCAGAAACAGTAACAACATCATCTGCATATTTATTTATGATTTCCATGGTGTTTTTTCCCGGTGCTTTTACCGAGATACCGTCTGCAATAGTTGATGATGAGTCTGTAACAACATAGCCTTTTTTTGCAAATGACTGTGCTATTGCATTTGCTCCCTCTGCCTGAACGCCTATTATCTGAACTCTTGGATTTATATGCTTTATGCAAGCACTCACTCCTGCAAGAAGTCCGCCGCCACCCGCAGGAACAATTACCATATCAACTGTCGGCAATGCCTCTAAGATTTCGATACCTATTGTACCCTGACCTGCCATTACCTCGATATCATCAAACGGGTGCAAAAATGTTGCGCCCTCTTTTTCCTGAATTTCGACTGCCTTGTTGTATGCATCATCATAGCAATCGCCATGCAATACAACATTTGCACCATACCCTTCTGTTGCACTTACCTTTGCAATAGGTGTGGATTTTGGCATACAAATTGTAGCCGGAATATTAAATACCTTAGATGCATATGCTACGCCCTGTGCGTGGTTTCCCGCACTTGACGCAACTGCCGCCTTAATTTCGCCTCTTTCAACAAGTGCCGCAATTTTATTTAGTGCACCTCTTAGCTTAAACGAACCTGTCTTTTGCTGGTTTTCGTATTTTAAATAGATTTCTCCACCCGTCATATCCGAAAAAGTGGTGGATTTTTCTATGTCGGTCTTGTGGATTGTATTTTCGAGACGTTTGACCGCTTTTTCTATTTCTTTTAGCTCTAAATCCATTTTATTATCCTTTCGCTTTCAATGTTACGCCCATTTTAGCAAGATTTTCTACTGCCTTGTCTACAACTGATTGAACTTCCTCCATAGAAAGTGTTCTCTCGTCTGATGAGAATGTAAGTCTTACTGCCATACTTTTTACACCGTCTGCCTCATAAAGGTCTATTACCTGTGCACATGACAGCTCTGCTACATTCTGGCTCTCCCATGCAGACGCAATCTGCTCATATCTTATAGAGTCGTTTATAACAAATGATAAGTCATAGTCTATTGACGGGAACTTTGACGGCTCTTCAAAATTAACCGCCTTAACTTCTGATTCCTCTACTATCATAAGGTCTAATTCAACACATACAACTGCACTGTTTTTATCTATCTTTGCAAGATTTTTAGGATGAAGTGTGTTTATTGTACCAACCTTTATGCCATCATATAAAATATCCGATGTGTTTTTGGGGTGTTGGTAATTAAATTTAGGTTCTGTCTTTTTAAATGTAACCGCACCATGCTTTATATGGTCGAACAGACATCTTACAACGTCTAAAGTCTTAAAGTAAAGCTCTTTTTCGCTATCCTCTTTTGAGAACATTATAAAGCCAAGCTTTTTCCTTTCGTTACATTCATTACCCTCTTTTATACCCTCAACAACTCTGCCAACCTCAAATATACCAAAGCTCTTCGCAAAGCTACGATTATCATATGCAAAGCCCAAAAGTGTTGGGAGCATTGTACTTCTTAGTGTTCCGTTCTCGGGTGTTGTCATATTAAGAATACGCACATTTTCATCGATGTCAAGACCAAGCTTTTTCATCTTCTTGCCATCATACCAGATGTACGAATGTACCTCGTGCATACCGAATTTCTTTACTAAGATATCCTTAATTTGTGCCTCGTCCGACTTTGTCATACTCTGTCTTATTGGTTTTAGTGCACTCTTTGTTGTTTTTATGGCAAAGTTGTCATATCCGTAAATTCTTGTGATTTCTTCGATAAGGTCTGCCTTTATGGTAACGTCCTTTGTTGCTCTCCATGACGGTACTTCTACCTTAAATTCGTTACCTGTATGCTCACACTTAAAGCCAAGAGCTGTAAGTGTTGTTAGAATTTCCTCATCGCTGATATCTATTCCTGTATATCTGTCTACGTAATTTTTATCTATTACAAGATTGATTGTAGGATACTTTTTAACATATTCATCCGTTAGAGCTGAAGCAACAACTGCACCCTCGTCTATGCTTTTTACAAGATAGATAAATCTCTCTACCGCCTTAATTGTAAGCTCAGGGTCAAGAATTTTTTCGTATCTCATACTTGCATCTGTTCTTAGGCCAAGCATTGTTGATGATTTTCTTACACTTACTCCGTCGAAGTTTGCACTCTCCAAAACAACAGATGTTGTATTATCAACAATCTCGGAATCAAGTCCGCCCATAATACCTGCAATGGCAACGGGAGTATCGTTATTGTGGATTAGAAGTGTATTTGTATCAATTTCTCTTTCAATTCCGTCAAGAGTTTCGAACTTGCACTCCTCTTTTGGTGTGTCTATAACTATTTTATCAATTTTTGTTGCATCAAATGCATGAGTTGGCTGACCCAATTCGAGCATAATGTAGTTTGTTACGTCAGCGAGCAAGTTTATCGGTCTCATTCCGCAATAGGTAAGACGTATTTTAATATCCATAGGTGATACATTCTTTGTGATATTATCCATCTTAATGCAGGAGTATCTGTACACTAAATCGTCTCTTTTTACTTCAACAGGGATTTTATTTGTGTGTCCCTCGTTACTTTTGCCAAGCTTTAAGGGTTTTAGCTCCTTACCTGTTAGTGCGGAGAACTCTCTTGCAATACCGTAGTGTCCCCAAAGGTCAGGACGGTTTGTAAGTGATTTGTTATCTACCTCAAAAATTATATCATCTATAGGGAATATGTCCTTTACATCTGTTCCGATTTTAGTGTCCCCGCAAAGCTCCATAAGTCCACTATGGTCATCGCTTATGCCAAGCTCTTTTTCTGAGCAGCACATACCCTCTGACGGATATCCCGCAAGCATAGCCTTGCCAATTTCCATACCGCCGACTTTTCCGCCGCATTTTGCAAATGCAACAACCATACCCTCTCTTACATTTGGTGCGCCGCATACGCAGTCATATACTCTGTCGCCTGCATCAACCTTTAAAAGGTGAAGCTTTTTTGATTCAGGGTGGTTTTCGACAGATAAAATCTTTGCCGCAACCACGTTTGATATATCTGCGCCTTTATATATAATATCCTCTACCTCTGCAGTTGAGAGAGTAAAGCGATGTATTAAATCTTCTATATTTTCGTTTGATAAATCGACATAGTCGTTTATCCAGTTCATTGAAACGAGCATTTTTCTATTCCTTTCATTGTTAAATGATTGTTTTATATCCCTCAGGTTTTCTCAAAAATTGTGCAGATTGGTGCTTTACAATAACGTTTTGGTTATATTTCACATTGTAGGGACCGGCGTCCTCGACGGTCCGTTTTGATGCGCAATTTTTGAAAAACCTTATTTATTCTTGAATTGCTTTAGTGCCTTTAGTGAGCCGCTATTGAATGTACGAATATCTTTTATTCCATACTTCATCATAGCAAGTCTTGTAAGTCCTAATCCAAAAGCAAAGCCTGTATATTCTTCGGGGTCTATTCCGCCATGCTTTAGTACGTTGGGGTGAATCATACCGCAGGGGCAAAGCTCAAGCCAACCACTGTTCTTACATGAAGGGCAACCCTTGCCGCCACAGATAAGACATTCGATATCAAGCTCAAAGCCAGGTTCTACGAATGGGAAAAATCCAGGTCTTAATCGTACATTTATATCCTTTTTAAACACCTCGGAAAGCATAGTTTTCATAAAATAGATAAGGTTTGATATCGAAATATCCTTATCTATCATAATGCCTTCCATCTGGAAGAATGTGTTTTCGTGGCACGCGTCTGTTGACTCGTTACGGAAGCAACGGCCCGGGAATATTGCACGTAGTGGTGCACCATACTTTTTCATAATAGCATTTTGTGCCGCAGATGTATGGGTCTTTAAAAGCTGTCCGTTTGAAAGATAATAAGTATCCTGCATATCTCTTGCAGGGTGGTGCTTTGGAATGTTTAGTGCCTCAAAGCAGTGATAATCGTCAACAACTTCTACGTAATCTTCGATATTAAAGCCCATGCTTAAGAATATATCTTCAAGCTCCCTTTGAACAAGTGTTATGGGGTGATATGAGCCTGACTCACCTGATGTGGGAAGTGAGTCGTCATAGCTTTCTACAGCGTCTATCATTGCTTGTTCTTCTTGCTCTTCGATTCGTTTTTGCAAGGTAACAAGCTCGTCATTTATATATTTTTTGAGGTCGTTTATAATCTGACCTGCTTCTTTCTTCTGTTCGTTGGGAACATTCTTTAGCTCGCTCATTAAATTTGAAACCGAGCCTTTTTTACCAAGAAATTCTACTCTTAAATTTTCTGCATCAACTGATGTTTTGGCAGATAATACCTTTTTTTGGAATTCCTGTTTTAACGTGGTTGTTTTTTCTAACATAATTTAAAATCCTTTCGGTATATTTTTGGGGTGTTTTTAAAGAACAAAAAAAACCCTCCTTAAAGGGACGGGTTAAAAATCCGCGGTACCACCCAATTTCAGAGCATATGCTCTGCACTTTTTTGCACAATCTACCGTGTTGTGCCAACACCTTGCTTATACCTCAAATTTAAGGCTTTCGCAAGAAACTCCCGTGCTGAAATTCACTCTCCTGACACCACCGCAGACACTCACAGCCTACGATATCCGCTCTCTTTTGTGGTAAACAGGTGCTACTTACACACGTTCACAGTCTGAATATTATTTACAATTACCTTAATTTTAGCATAAAATCGACACTGTGTCAAGGTTTTTGAGCATTTTTCTGCCTGTTTGCATATGATATAAAAAGGAGTGTGAAAATTATGCAATATAACAGAGCCTTAGCAGTTGAATATGCAAACAGATATGCCCTATCACCGAATCCTGCTTTTTATAATTTCGAAAACCTTGGCGGTGATTGCACCAACTTTGCATCGCAATGTATTTACGCAGGCAGCGGTGTTATGAACTATACACCCACATTTGGCTGGTACTACATCAATTTAAACAACCGTGCCCCCTCATGGACAGGTGTAAATGAACTGTATCAGTTTTTAGTAACAAACACCTCAAGCGGACCTCAGGGCGAGGTTGTAAGTCTTTTGGAGATAGAACCTGGTGATATTATTCAGCTAAGCTTCTCGTACGACGGTTCTTTTGACCATACACCCGTTGTAACGGATGTGGGGTTAAGAACTCCCGAAACTATTCTTGTTGCTGCACATACGTTTAATGCAAAAAACAGGCCTTTATCCACATACAGTTACGTAGATATAAGGCCTATTCATATTTATAATGTTAATCCTTAAAGTGTGTCAATTACTATCTGCCCGTCTTTTGCATCGGCACAGAGATTTGCGCCCTCTGTAATTTTACCCGTAAGCGACATTTTTGCAAGAGTGTCCTCGAGTGTTCTTTGTATTGCACGCTTTAGCGGTCTTGCTCCATATTTTACGTCATAGCCTTTTTCGAGTATAATCTCCTTTGCAGAATCGGTAACTGTGAGAGTTGCGCCCTTTTCAGCAAGCTTTTTGGTTATATTCTTTAAAAGCAGGTCTATAATTTTTCTTAGCTCCTCTTTCTTTAGAGGCTTAAAGGTAACAATCTCGTCTATTCTGTTTATAAACTCAGGCTTAAAGAACTGCTTTAAGCTCTTTTGAACGTTGTCTGCAAGAGTTACTTCGCCATCGGACATAAATCCCGGTGCGCTTGAACGATACTCCGAGCCTGCATTTGTTGTCATTATAATTATTGTGTTCTCAAAGTTTATAATCTTGCCATGGCTGTCCGAAATACGTCCGTCATCCAAAATCTGCAAAAACACATTAAATACTTCGGGATGTGCTTTTTCTATTTCGTCGAGCAATATTACAGAGTACGGATTTCTGCGTACCTTTTCGGTAAGCTGACCCGCATCATCATAGCCGACATATCCCGGCGGTGAGCCTATAAGCTTGGATACTGAGTGTTTTTCCATATACTCGGACATGTCTATTCTTATAAGCGCTTCCTCGTTATTAAACATTACCTCTGCAATGGTCTTTACAAGCTCGGTTTTTCCCACTCCTGTAGGTCCTGCAAATATGAACGAAACAGGGCGTTTTTTTGTTGTTATATCAGCTCTGCCGCGTCTTATAGCCTTAGCTACTGCACCTACTGCCTCGTCCTGACCTATTACTCTTTGATGAATTCGCTCCTCAAGCTCCAAAAGACGCTTTGTTTCGTCCTCGGTTAGTCTGTGAACGGGTATTTTTGTCCAGCTCTCTATTACTGATGCAATATCATCAAATGTTATCTCCGACTTTGATGATTCCTCTTTTGCTTTTTCGAGCTTTTCTTCTAATCTTAGCTTTTCGGATTTTAAGTTTGCAACCGCCTCAAAGTCTGCTTTTTCGGTGGCTTCCTCTATTTGTAAATCGGTGGTTACTATATTTTCTTCTAAAAGCTCAGCATCATATAGCGCCTTGTTTTTTAGGTTTACACGTGAGCCCGCCTCGTCTATAACGTCTATTGCCTTATCGGGCAAAAAGCGGTCTGTTATATATCTCTCCGACAGCCTTACCGCAGATTCTATTATGTTATCCGATATCTTTACATGGTGGAATGTTTCGTAATAATCTTTTATTCCCTTTAAGATTTCTATACTTTCTTCTACTGACGGTTCGTCAATTATAACAGGCTGAAAACGACGCTCTAAAGCAGTATCCTTTTCGATGTGTTTTCTGTATTCGTTTAAGGTTGTTGCACCTATTATCTGTATTTCGCCTCTTGCAAGTGCAGGCTTTAAGATATTTGCCGCACTCATTGCGCCCTCGGCATCACCCGCAGCAACAATGTTATGAATTTCGTCTATAACAAGAATAACCTTGCCAATCTCCTCCGCCTCTTTTAAAAGACTCTTAAGACGTGCCTCAAACTGACCTCTAAACTGTGTTCCGGCAACAAGGGCAGTAAAATCTATAAGATAGAGCTGATAGTTAAATAGCTTTGGCGGGACTTGTTTTTCTATAATTCTGCACGCAAGACCCTCTGCTACTGCAGTTTTACCAACGCCCGGCTCACCCAAAAGAACGGGGTTGTTTTTGGAGCGTCTGTTTAATATTTGTACAACTCTCTCTATCTCATTATTTCGGTTTACTACTCTGTCAACCTTGCCCTCAGAAGCCTTTTTGGTAAGGTTTGTTCCATAGGTATCGAGCATTTTTGACTTTTTCTGCTTTTTGCTCTTTTTATCCTCTTTGTTTTCTTTTTTTGTATCGTCTTCTTTTGTATTGCTCTCGTGATTTGTGTCCTTTTCGCCTTTTTGCATACCAAACATAAGGGGCATATTGGAGAATGCACCCTTCATAAAATCGGACAATGAGCCTGTATGCGCACCGCCCTCTTCGTTATCGGTAAACGGATTCGACTCGTCTTCACCCGTAAGGCTTCCGAGCATTTGCTCCATATCCATACCCGATTCGTCCATGTTCTCCATAAACTCTGCCATCTGGGCATTCATTGCCTCCATTTCCTCTTCGTTTATACCAAGACTTTCTATCATATTATTAAGAGGTGCAATTCCCAGCTTTTTTGCGCACGCGAGGCAAAGTCCTTCATTTGTTGTTTTGTCGCCTTCCATTTTTGTTATAAACAGGACTGCCACATTCTTTTTGCATTTTGCACATAATTCCATTTTTATGGTTAAAATCCCCTTTCGTTACGGATTACTCGTTTTCGTTAATCATATGCTTAAGACCAGGAATATTGTTTGTTACCACAAAATCCGCGCCAAGGTCCATATATTTTCTTGCATCATCAGGAGTATCAAGAGTCCATGCCCCTATGCGATAGCCTCTTTTGTGTAAATCGTCCGCAACCGCCCTTGTAATAAGCGGTGCATTTAATAAAATACCCGAATTCTCACCAAGCTCAGGCAGGAGCGGCTCGTATGCAGAATAGTCCAGAGTTGCATATGCAACAAGCATTACAAGTACGTTTTTATCTATTTTACGTATTTCTTTTAAATCTGCAAGAGAGCCTGTTATAATTGAGCGATTGTATAAACCGCTGTTTTTTACAGTCTCTAAAAAACCCTCGTAGTCGGTAATCTCTTTTATTTCTATTATAGGCACACAATCATATATTACGCAATTATTTAAAAATTCAATCATTGTAGGAATTTTTAACGATTCAAAATCACTTACATCATTCCCGAAATCTATACGAAAATTCATAAGCTCGCTATATGTGTAGTCATTAAGATTTCCCGTACCTGTTGTAGTACGCTCGAGCGTTTCATCATGCATACACATAAAAACACCGTCTGCCGATTCTATAATATCGGTTTCTATTCCCCAAAAGCCCGCCTTACCGGCACGCTCAAAGGACGGGATACTGTTTTCGGGAGCATGGTCAGAAAAGCCTCTGTGTGCTACAAACCGCTCTTTTTTGCTCTCGAATATATCCTCGCTGCTTATAGTGTATACCTTGTTTTCGTTATTTTGTGCCTCGCTTATGGTCATATTTTCCTGGGGGTCTACAACATAGTCGGAAACGTCATTTGTATTGTCCCAGAAAAAATTTATAATTGCCGCTATAAATACAACAATAAATATAATTTTTAAAAGTTTTCGCATATCTTAAAAAACGCAGTATTTTGCCATATATTCTTCCATTGGCACAAGAACTTCGTTATAGTTTCCGCTCTCTTTTAAATACTCGTATATATCCTTAACAGTTACAAGTGCGTGTACTCTTATGCCAAACTCCTCCATTACTTCTGTAATGGCAGTTTTACCCGCTGTTGCTCCTATTTCGCAACGATTTACCGAAATGAACATATCGCTTACTGTTACATCTGCCGCGCCAAGAACAACAGGCATAGTTTCGCGAACTGCTGTGCCTGCAGTTATAACGTCTTCGATTATTATGATTTTATCACCGTCCTGGGGTTTGTAGCCAACAAGAGAACCGCCCTCTCCGTGGTCTTTTTCTTCTTTTCTGTTAAAGAAGTATGGCTTGTCTATACCAAACTCATTGTAAAGTGCTGCCGCACCTGCTGCCGCAAGCGGGATTCCCTTGTATGCAGGACCGAACATTGCACTAAAATCATCGCCGATTGTTTCTTTTATAAGTTTTGCGTAAAATTTACCCAAGGTTGCAATTTGCGCACCTGTTTTGTAGTTGCCTGTGTTTACAAAATATGGTGTGTTTCTGCCGCTTTTTGTTGTGAATGAGCCAAAACGCAAAACATCTGCACTCATCATAAATTCTATAAATTCTTTTTTTGTTTGTGTTAACATAACTAAAATCCTTCCCTTTTTAATTTTTAAAATATAAATCCCTGAGCTTTTTTAAAACTCTTTTTTCCATTCTCGAAATCTGCATTTGCGACACACCAAAATACTCGGCAATAACCGTCTGGCTTTTTTCGTTATAGTATCGAAGTATTATAAATTCGCGTTCATCGTCGTCTAATTTATTCATACAATACTTAATAAAATCACGGTTTTCGAGCATTAGAAGATTATTATCCTCAACACCAATAACATTTGAGAGTGTAAGATGTCCGTCAGCAAATGCCTCGTTTTCCAATGAAGTTACAAAGGCTGCTCCTCCTGCACGATATGCATCCTCTATGGTTTTTTCAGACAGGTCGAGAATTCGTGCAACCTCTGATGTTGATATTGTGGCTTGTGCACGTTTTATTTTCTCCGCTCTGTAAAAAACCTCATAAAGACGTCTGGGTATTTTTATAAAGCTTCCCTTGTCTCTGAAATACTTGCGTATTTCGCCAAAAACCGTTGGTGTTGCAAACGTAGCAAATTTGACGCCTCTGTCGGGGTCAAATCTCTCTACTGCATTTAAAAGTCCTATACATGCAACTTGATATATGTCATCATATTCTATTCCGCGGTTTATAAATCTGCGCGATAAAATTTCGGCTATATAGATATAGTTCTCTACAATTTTATCACGCAGGGTTTTGTCGCGGGTGTTTTTATATTGCGAAAAAAGCTCGTATTCGGCAGTTATAGGCTCTAAAACCTTTGTTGCCATTATTTTATCAGCTCCTTAGCCAAGTTCAAGGAAGTATCAAATGCTTTCTTTGTAAGCTGATCTTCCTTAAAGTTTTTACGTAAAACTAAATACAAATCATCACAGTTTATGTTACTCTCTTTTAGTATTGTACTGTCCTTTAACGGAATTCCGTAGCATATGCCATTACGGTCCTTTAGGCCTTCAACATCTGCTTGTCCCAACTCCCCGGCATTTAAGTACATTTCATCACAATAGTCGAGGTCTAAAAGCATGGACGATGCTTTTTTATCTACTATAAATACAAATGAATTATCTTCCTGCAGGTTAAGCATAAATCTTGCCTCTAATACACGTGTATACTCTCCTTGCTCAACCTCATCGGAGAAACCATTATACACCACAAGTGCATTTTTTTCGCCATTGTTGTCGACATCCTCCATATGCTCCTCTATGCCTGACCTGAGCGTTGCAAGCGACTCGTCAGTTATATGTGAGTATGTACCTATTACAACATTTATATCATATTCCACACGTGTAGAAACCTGATGTATTGTAATACCAATCGCAAGTAATATACAAACAACAACTATAGTATGTATTTTATAGTAATCCCAGAAAAACTCCCACCATTTTTTAGTAAATAAGGGGGGTATTTCTCCGTATTTTTCTGCCATTTTTTCACGTCCTTTTTAATATTTTGCCATAAATCCAGCAACCATTTTTGTAAGGTTTACAAAATCTTCGCAAATAATATATTCGTTAATTTGATGAGAGCTGCCCTCTTCGCCAAAGCCTCTGCCCGCACCAAACATTATTGTCCTTGGTGAGCCATATAGTGTGAACATTGGTAAGTCTGAAAGACATGCTCCGCATTTCTTCATTGGCATACCAACTTCCTCGCCAAGCTCACATATGGTGTCCTTTGCAAAGTCGTTGTCCTTACCTTGTACATATTTAAAGAATCTTGTTTTTCTTTCTATTACAGGCGGATTTAAGCCAATCTCTTCGAATTTATCTGCTACTGCATTTTTAATATCGTCAAGCTCTTTGTTTATTTGCGCTTCGTCTTTATCGGTATAGAAAGTAACCTTAAATGAGCCTTTATCCATATTAACTCCGCCCGACTCACCAACTTCAAAGGTCATAATTCTTGTTGCATTTGTAACAACGTCTGTTCCTGTAAATAACGGATTTGCCTCTAATTCCGCTTTTCTTCTTTGTCCGAATTTTTCAAGCTCGTCTGCAAGAAGATTCAATCCCTTCAGCGCCTTTGAACAGTTACTTTCCGAGGTTTTTGAGCTTGCGCTGAATTTAAGCTCTGCACCGCCGCATCCGCTGTCCCACAGCTCGCCTTTTGCACCATCAATATTAAGACAGTCATCACACGGATATTTAAGGCATGCAGCCAATGCACCGTTTGAGCCGCCATGTTCCTCATCACAGTATGCACTGAATACCAAATCGTAGTCAAGAACAATTCCCTGCTCCTTCATTTTCTTTATCAGGAACATTCCAAGTGCGCAACCGTATTTATCATCACAAGCACCTCTGCCATAGATGTTTCCGTCTCTTATTTCGCCACAGAGAGGGTCAAACTTCCAATTTTTGGGGTCGCCTATTTCAACAGTATCGTGATGTGCCGCTATCATAAGTCTTCTGTTGTGATTCTTTCCGGGTATTACAACTGAACAGTTTTTTCTGGTCTCTAAGTTTCTGCCCGGATAATAGTCGGGGTGGTTTTCTATTCCCTCAATTTCGAGCGGTGAATATACCTCTGCCTCATAGCCTATCTTTTTAAACCATTCGCCAATATACTCTGCACACTCTGTTTCGTTTCCGTGTGAGCCGAAATTCTCAGAGTTGATTTTTACCAAATCACTTAAGATTTCAAAAAGCTCTTGCTTATCCTTTTCAACTATCTCAAAAAATGTTTCTTTTAGGTTGTTCATTGTTTTTTCTCCTTTTTTATATGTTTTTTATTTAAATTAAATCTTCTGCAAATATAAATTCAAATCCGTTTTTGTTCATAATCTCACAAGCCTTTAAAAGCTTTTCGCCATGGTCTTTCTGATATGCGAAATACTCAGGATAAAAATATTGTTCATGACCTCCGAAGGTTGCAAACTCACACGAAAGCATTTTTTTGTATTCCTCTTCCATGTCCTCAAGCTTGCTAAGGTTTACAACCACTCCGTGAGTCAAAAGCTGTTTAAAATGTACTCCTGTTTCTTCGTCAAATATAACAGCTGTGGTTTCGTTTGTATCTTTTAGTTGCTTTGCAGTTAAGTGGTTATATGCACATATGGAGCTTGATATAGCGTTATTATTGCTTATTCTTGTAAAGATTTTTGTTTCGGGCTGTCTGTTATGCAAAAGTCTTTGCGCATGACCATACGGAAGCTTTGACGGGTCGCCATCATACTCGCGGACATCTCCTCCCGTACAGTTTATCATCCTGATACCGCAATCCGCAAGCGCTTTGCAGCCTGCCTTACTTATAGGCCGCCAGTGTGAGCATACTGTTTTTGAAAAACACTCCTCACCGGCAAAGCGGACTACCTCGTTTTTGATTGCATTAAAGTCCTTTATCATATCATCATATGTCATATTTATAAGCGGATAGTCAGGAAATTCCTGTTTTGAGTGGAACCCGAACCTGAGCCAGTCAGAATTTGCCATAAATTCTTCTTTGTAAATATCTGGCATTTCCGAAATCGTATATTCATCCATACCATAAAAGTAGTCGGTACGGTAAAACACATTCATCTGCACCTTCATGCCATATTTTTCGTGTGCCTCTTTAAACGTTTTTAAATAAAAATGGTCAAATATTGATTTTGGCCTTTGCCTTGTTAAATCACGAAATAACCAGATTACATCATCAAAATAGAAAAACGTCTTTTTCATCATCAAGTCTCCCTTATATATTTTGTTTAATCGGACCGTCCGGGGGGAGTGGGTCCTGCTATTAAATTCGCTTTTAGCGTGTTATTTGTCTCAAGACAGCGAATTTAGCTGAATAGATTTAACCCTGTTAAATCTATTCTACCACATCAATCATCTAATTTCAACCAAAACAAGCAAAAATTAAAAAAAAATACATAAATAAAAAGGGGTGTTGCTTCAAACGCAACACCGCCCTGTTTATCTTTTGCTTAAAACTTCCTTTTCGTAAAGCTTTACTTCGTCGAACCATTCTCTGTCGCACTTTACTCCGCATTGTCTGCAATACTCATCCCATATATCGCCAAACGGTGCAGTTTTTATCTCGTCCTGCATAACCTGTAACTCTGTAAGCTCATTATTATCCTGTAGCTTTGTAAGCATATCGTTTGGTGTACAAAGAGCATTCAAAAGTGCCTTTTGCCAGTTTCTGAAGCCCATTGTCCATGCAGATATTCTGTTTATACTTGCATCAAAGTAGTCGAGTGCCATATAAACTCTGCCTAAAGCATCACATCTTACAATTTCTTTTGCCATCTCACGTGTTTCATCATCAAATAAAACTACGTGGTCGCTGTCCCAGCGGATTGGTCTTGTTATATGTAGAGCAATCTCGGGGAAGAAGCATAAAAGTGCCGGGATTTTATCAGAAACCATTTCTGTTGGGTGGTAATGTCCGTTATCCATCAAAGGAAGACAACCATTGTGAGTTGCCGCAAATGTAAGCGAGAACTCTGCACTTCCTGCTGTAAATGCCTCTACACCTATACCAAAGACCTTTGACTCAACACAAGGCTTAACAAGATTTGTGTCATAAGGCTCTGAGAGAATTTCCTCTATTGACTCTTTATATCTCATTCTCGGGCCCATTCTGTCGGCAGGGATATCTTTGTATCCGTCGCCTGTCCAGATATTCATAACACACGGAACACCTGTCTGTTGTGCAAAATACTGTGATATTCTGATACATGCCTTACCGTGCTCAATCCAGAATTTTCTTGTTTCTTCACATGGGCTTGAAAGTGTCAGACCGTCTTTTACCATTGGGTGTGAGAAGAATGTTGGGTTAAAATCAATTCCCATGTCTCTTTCTTTTGCAAAATCTACCCATTTTTTAAAGTGCTCAGGCTTTAATTTGTCTCTGTCAACTGCTTTGCCATCTTCAAAAATAGCGTAGCAGGCATGAACATTAAGCTTTTTCTTACCCGGACAAAGCGACATAACCTTATCCATATCTGCCATAAGCTCTTGTGGAGTTCTTGCTCTTCCCGGATAATTTCCTGTTGTTTGTATTCCGCCTGTTAAAGGACCGTCTGTGTCAAAGCCCTTAACATCATCACCTTGCCAGCAATGAAGCGATACCGGAATATCCTTTAGTTTTTTTATAGCTAAATCAGTATCAACTCCGATTTTTGCGTACATTTCTTTTGCTGATTCATATCTGTTCATATAACACTCTCCTGTATTTTTATTAGAACGGTATCAATTCGTCGTTCATAGGATTGCCATATTCGCAAACACTGTATGCTTCTGCAAATATAACCTTGGTTCCTCTTTCCTTACCGTATCTCTTTATAAGTGCATCACGGAAAAGAATTGCCGGTTGTGCCTGTCTGTACTCAGACTGACCGGGTATCTTTGTATTTATGATAGCATCTTCATCAATTGGTGAGCCATCACGCAGAACACGTGTTCCGTGTAACCATTCAAGTCTTTCCTCTTTACCCGCCGGAACATTTTCGTGATTAAATGCAGTATATGGAAGCCACTCATAAACCTGTGATTCGTGAAGGTCGAACATCTTGAACTTATCGTCTATAACATCATCAATATCAACCATTATATCACCATAAAAAGATGGGTTCTTAAATCTGTCATACACATAAAGAATTGTAGGCATTTTTCTCATTGCCTCAACCTCAGGACAGTAGTTTGGAACTGTTAAAAGATATGATGCATCCTGAACAAGAATAGCAGTGTTACGGTGGTCTGCATGATAATCGTTAGGTCTGCATGTAAATATAATATCAGGATTAAACTCTCTTATTTCACGGACAAGTCTTGCTCTGTTTTCTAATGTTGCCATAAGCTCGCAATCATGTGAATCTTCCCATACATCATAAGTAATACCTGCAAATTCTGCAACTGCAAGCGACTCCTTACGGCGACGTACTCTTATCTCCTCAGGACCCATTGTCTGGTGTCCTCCGTCTCCGTTACATAGAGACAAAAACTTTACTTTATGTCCCGCTCTTGCGTATTTTAGTGCCAATCCTCCGCATCTGAAATCATTATCATCAGGGTGCGCACCTATCATCATGGCTCTTATCTGTTTCATGATAAATCGCTCCTTTTTATGTAGTTTTGTTGAAAAAATCATACCATATAAACGCCTTTTTGTCAACAAAAACGGAAGAAAAGCAAAAATTTTAATAATATGTGCAAAAAAATCGCCCATTACCGGGCGACTGACGCGTTATAAAGGCATTCCAGGTAGAATCTGTTTCGGCAAGACAAATCATGTAAGGGTCCCCACCCTTACTGCATTTTGCCATATCACTCCCTTGTAAGCTCGGGTCGTGTAAGCTTTGTGATATGTTTTAGAGATGGTACAAGAGAGAACTCCATCAATGCAACTGACAAAAGAGAGAAATAATGTCATCATCAACACACCGTACGTGTTCACAGACAATAAAAAGATTAGTTTACCACCGAAACAAAAAACCCTAAATTCCGGAAATGCAAGAAGGACTTTTTATTTTCTGTGTTGCCTCCGCCAGATTCCACATGGACTGCTCCACATTTAAAAAATGTGGAAATCACACCGCGTCATATTGATTATATCATAAAAGTACCTTAAAGACAAGCCTTTTTTAAAAAAAGTTAAATTTCACAAACACCGTCTTTGAAAAAAACAAACGCACAAAATATAATAACCCACAAGAGAGGGGGTGAAAACCATGCATAAATGTACAGATACGGGGGCACTGCGGGCTATGGAGGAGCATCACATTGGCGGAGAATATTTCGACGAAGAATACAACGAAGAATACGAAAACAACTTTTGCGACGATTGTAACGAACGTATTGAATTTTTTGATGACCGCTATATGTACGAGGAGCGGTGCGTATGCGCCAACTGCCTTAAAGAACTTCTTTTTGAGGAGTTTTCGGCAGATTTACGCATAAAGGAGGGGACATAGCAAAAAAAGAGAGGAGGTGCACCAAAGATAGAGCAAGACACCACAAAAACGCTTTCCGACAAAGAAGAGCTCTTTTGCACAATTTATGCAAAATGCTTTGACGCACCTAAAGCCTATTCAAAAGCATATGAGTGCGATATTAACACCGCAAAAACCAAGACATTAACTCTTTTGGAAAACGAGCACATAAGAGAGCGAATAAAACAAATAAAAACTGCACGGTTTGAAAGAGAAATGATAGATGCAGATGATGTTATAGGTATGTACATAAAAATTGCTTTCGCAGATGTGGCTGACTTTATTGAGTTTGGCAAAAAAACAACGCTTGACGAAAACGGTAACGAAACCATAACAAACGAAATAAATCTTAAAAACGAATGCGGTGAGGATTTTGACGCGGTAGCAATTTCGAGCATTTCGAACTCAAAAACAGGCTGGAAGGTGAATTTCTACGATAAAATGAAGGCACTCGAATGGCTTGGAAAGCATCTGGGGCTTGACTGCGAAAAAGAAAACGAAAAGTCCCAAACAGGAATTATTATTTTACCGTCTGTAAACGACGGAGCTAAGAAAGGAGAAATTACACATGAACTGGAAAAATGTACAGAACATGAACAATGACGAAGAGGATATAAACGCTCTTCGTGCCGATGCAAAAAAGTATCGCGAACAACTGCAGGAGAAGCAGGCGTTTGATGAAAAAGTAAAACAAATAAGAGAAAACTGGCAAAAAGAAGCCGAGGCGGTTAAACGCGTGGTTCCGCAGTTTGACTTTGAAAAGGCAATGCAAAATGAGAAATTTTATAATCTCATCATGAGCGGTGAATCTATTCCTATTGCTTATCTTGCGATAAACGGTGAGCAACAGGAGTCGCCCTCAAAAAGACGAATAATTGTCCAGAACGGACAAAGCACATCGAATGCAAACGGGTCTCCCGAGCAGAATATTGCAGGAATGTCTGATGAAGATTTTGCAAAATATCTAAAAAAGCTCAAAAACAGATAAACAGAAAGGAAGTTATAAAATATGGCAAATGAAACAATTCTTAATCTAAATACTACCTCCTCTTTGGGAGTACAACCACTTTATCAACCTGTTTTGAACAGACAGCTTGTATGCAGCGCAAAAACAGAAATGATACATCACCAGTTTGGTCAAAAAGCAAAGATGGAAAAGGGTAAGGGCAAAATTGTTGCCTGGGACAAAATGAGTCCGTTGCCTTTGGCAAAGACTCCTCTTACAGAGGGTATCACACCTGAGGGTACATCAATGAACATATCAAGAGTTACAGGAATTCCTAAGCAGTACGGTGCATACATAGCAACTACTGACCAATTCGATTTCTTTACTCCCGACCCATCACCAGAAATACTAAGAATAAACGAAACTCTTGCAAACAACGCGGGCGAAACACTCGATTCTCTTACTGCTGATGTTTTGGCAACAGGTCTTAATGTACACTATGCAGGCGGCAAGAGCGCACGTTCAGAGCTTGTAGATGGCGACGTTGCAACAATCGATACAATAAGAGAAATTGTAAGAACTCTTAAAGTCAACAAGGCAAAGAGAATAGACGGTAAGTACGTCGCAATCGTACATCCCGACATCGCACATGACCTTATGAGCGACGAAAAATGGATTCACGCTCAGCAATATCAGGCAAGAACTCCTCTGTTTGAGGGTGAAGTCGGCGAGCTTTACGGTGTGAGATTTGTCGAAACACCTCTTGCCACAGTATTCAGAGGTGAAAAGCTTGCAGGCTATGATGAGCTTACTGTTCTAAGAACAGAATCTGCAAACAACGGTCTGTTTATAGCCGAAAAGCTTACAGATGAACAAGCAGCGTCTATGGAGGGCAAAAGCTTACTTATAGGCGGAAAAACATACACAGTTGCAATGGCAATATCAAATGAGGCTGCACCGGACAGTCCCGCTGCGCTTTTCCTTGAAGAGGATATTATGAACGAGTTTATAGAGCCTGATATGAAAATCTATCCCGCAGGCGGCGGTGCATCTTCAAAGCCTGTTTATGCAACCTTGGTTTTGGGCGCAGATGCTTACGGTGTAACTGACCCTAAGAGCACACTTGAAAATATTACAAAGGCTCTTGGTTCGGCAGGAAGCGGAGACCCGTTAAATCAAAGAGCTACTATGGGTTGGAAGTCTTATCACCTATGTAAGATTCTTACAAACATGTATATGGTAAGACTCGAATCTTTAGCAACAGCCTGAGAAAAATGCTTATTATATCTTGGCGCCTGAGCAAAGCTCGAAGTATTACAATACGTCTTCGCTTTGTCAGATACCAATCTACTTAAAGCAAAATCCTCACAAGAATTCTGCTGATTTAGCAAAACCTAACCTGTCTTGATTTTTCCATTCATAATATCAAGATAGATTAAAAATATACATTTGGGGGATTTCATATGGGAGGGCATTTGCCCTCCCAAAAAGGGACACTAAAAACAATTAAATAAATGGAGGTAAAATTTTATGTCAAACAAAAACTACTTAGATGAACCTGTAGAGGTCTACGTACGTAAACCCGAGGGCGAGGCAGACAATGCCTTTGTTGTAACTCTAAACGGAGTAAATTACCAGATACGCTATGGCGAAAAGGTAAAGGTTCCCCGAAAGGTTGCGCTCATAATAGAAGAAAGCGACAGAAACATGGCAAAAGCCGACGAAGCGGCGGCAAGATTTCTTGATAAATTTTTGGGTAATTGTTAGGAGATAAAACAATGGGTTTTGTATCTGGGGACAATAAACAAAAAACAATCTCAAAATTTTTGGGACTTAACCGACGCGAAAGCACTCTCGACGGAGAAATGCTAAAAGCCATAAATATCTGTGCAGACGAATATCCCTGCTTAAAAACACTGAAGGCTCCAAAAAAGCTCACCATTACCGACACAGACTCTAAAACCATAACTAACATACGTGCCGCCATTGTACCGGGCGGAAAATATGACGGAACATTTACAGGTGTTGCGGGGACATATTTCTATTACAAAAACAAAAAGATACCGTTTTTCTCTGATGCATACATCCCCGAAACGGGAGATGTTTTTCTTACCGAAAACAACGGAAATATAATAATATGTTGTTATAACAATTTTAATGACCGCTGCTTATTATTCTACAACTACAACAACTTTGCAAAAGAAAGCGAGAGAACATCTATAGGCTATGTTGTAAGCTGCGACTGCGCACAGTTTGTATCTGCAAGCAAGACAGCTATTAAAACTCTGCCCGCAGCCATAAACAATACAACAGGAACAACCTACAGATTTTATGGGGACGCAAAACTGTATTTCAGTAACTTTAAGGTAGGAGACAGCATTGTAATAGATAATCTCCTCTCGAAATATAACGAAACTATGGGACACACATCTTACCAGTACGCAAGAGAAACCCTCATACGCGAAAGTCGTTTTCAGAGTGCGGGCAAGGAGGACGAGGTTGTGTGCCTTGTAACTGACGTAAATGTTCAGCCAAACGGAAAAATGAGCACAATGGACTATGTTGCATACAATATTGACGGAGAAATTGTACCTCCTAAAGGCTATTATGAATTCAGCTATAACGATATGGGCTACCGTTTAACTTCTGCAAACCATTCGGGTGCGGTTATACGCAAAGCTATGCCTGTTATGAACAGTGTTTGTATACACAATAACAGACTTTGGGGTGTAAATCCCAATGGCGAGTATATCTATTCTTCAAAAACAGGTGATTTCCGCGAATTCAATCGCTTTGAGGGAATTTCCTCTGACAGTTACTATGCAGGAATAGGTACTGGCGGTAATTTTGTGGGAATATATCCGTACAGAAATTACGTTCTGGCTTTTAAGCGCGACTGTATTTATATAATAAGCGGAACTCTGCCCACAAACTTTACAATATCACGTACAATAGAGGGTTTTGGCTGTATTGATATAAAAAGCTGTTCTGTATGCGGAGGAAAGCTTTACTTCCTCTCCCAAAACGGTTTTTACCGCTTTGACGGTCTTACCTTTGAGCATATTTCCAAAAAGCTTAATCACAACTATGTGTCCGCCACCGGTTTTGGTACAACCAATAAATATTACGCATATGCCATAAAAGATGACGGAGAAAAGGAACTGTTGGTTTTTGATGAGGATTACAATGTATGGCACACTATGAGCACCCCTGAGCCGCTACATGGATTTTTCTCGGATTCGGGCGATATTTACGGTGTAGGAAGTAATGCAATTTATCTGTTCGGAAGCGAGGATAACACAGACTGGACCATGGAGAGTGTTAACTTCTTTGAGGACGATTGCTCCAACTCTTACATAAACGAAATCTGGATAAGGGCAAAAATTGCACGGGACAAAAAAATAGATATCACCACTAACGTTGACGGGTCCACAACATATATACATGATAAAATAATCGGCACTGGACGGATAAAAACCTACCGCATTCCCGTACGGTGGGTGAACGCAAAAAATTACAAAATAAAGCTCCGCGGAGACGGTGAAACTATTATTTACAAAATAGAACTGCACAGTGCCGACGGAGGCAGACAATACAAAGAATAAAAGAAAGGGGCGATTAAAATTAAAATAGAAGATGTAATCAGCATTACCGATTGCCTGTTCCCAAACGAATTTAGGGCATCGGAAAAGATTATGTGGTGCGACGAATTAGGGTCAATGCTTATGCGCGAGCATTTGATGATATTTGAAAAAACAACGCTGTTGCCTAATTCTGACGGAACGTATACACTTCCCGACTACATAAATTCTCTTGATGTTGACAGAATTATCGCAAACGGAAAGGTAATACGAAAAAAAGACGGACGATTTAAAGGCATAACATATCTTAGTGCAAAAAAAGGTTGCGACGGTGTTCCTGTTTCATTTAAAAAACAACCAACCGGCAGCATAGACGTAATCTATAAGAAAAAATACGAAAATATTCGTGTTTTGGAAAACGTTCAAAAAACGGTGATAATCAGTAAAAACACCATAACAATAGAGGATACTCCGCTTCAGGTGGGCGATGAATTAGAGCTTATTACTCCCGACAACTTCTACTACGTTCTTGTTACCAATATAACCGACATTTCCGACAAAAAAGCAGTGGTGGAATTTGATATAGACCTCCAGGAAGATGGCGAAAAAAAAGTAACCATTACAAGATTTTATACAGAAAAAACGGTTGTTGATGCTCCGTTTGATATGCTCTATGTTGACTTCCTGAATGCAAAATACTGTTTCTATCAACGCGATTACGAAAACTATAACGCACATATGGCACTATTCAACTCACGTCTTGCAGACCTTGATTTATATCTTGCAAAAACAAGACCGTCATCGCCCGATACAGTCTTGAGAAACTGGTTTTAAAAGGAGGACACTGCTATGATATTAAATATAGATTATCCACCCGAAAATGCAACTGTTGCTGAGCTGCGGTCATGGTGTGTTTCGCTTGTTGAGGAGCTTGCCCTTGCCTTTTCCAAGCTTAATGATAAAAACATTTTAAGCGACAGCGAAAAGCTGGTGAATTGGAAATGAGCCATATAATATGGTCTCCACAAAAAAGGCAGGAGGAGTTTTTAAGAAGAAGCGAGTATGAGGTTCTTTACGGTGGTGCGGCAGGTGGCGGTAAATCAGATGCAATGGTCATAGAGGCACTGCGTCAGGTCGAAAACCCAAACTATAAAGGCATAATCTTCCGAAAAACCTTTCCTCAGCTCCGTGAGCTTATCTTAAAATCATTAAGATATTATACACCCGCATATCCTCAGGCACAATATAACTCTACTGACCATTGCTGGAAATTCCCGTCAGGTGCGCGAATATATTTCGGGTCAATGCCCAATCATGACAGCTACATAAACTATCAGGGTCTTTCCTATTCATTTATCGGCTTTGACGAGCTTACACACTTTACTCAGGAGGAGTATGAATACCTTATTTCGAGAAACCGTGCCGACGGAGATGGTTTAAGAGTATATATACGCTCAACCGCAAACCCGGGAGGGATTGGTCATGGCTGGGTTAAGGATAGGTTTATTGAGGGAAAGGAGCCTGATAAAACCTACACCTACAAAAGCAAAATTATTGCTCCTGACGGAAAAAGCATAGAAGTATCCCGAACAAGATGTTTTGTACCTTCATCTGTTTTTGATAATACTGCTCTTTTAGAAAACGACCCCAACTATCTTGCGAATTTGGGAATGTTGCCCGAGGCACAGAAAAAGGCACTCCTTTATGGTGATTGGAACAGCTTTTCGGGACAGGTCTTTACCGAATGGCGAAACAATCCCGACGGTGCTAAAAGCAGGCGTCATACCCACGTTATCGAACCTTTTGAAATTCCTGATGGCTGGAGGCGTTACCGCTCATTTGACTTTGGCTATGCAAAACCTTTTGCAGTGCAATGGTGGGCAATAGATTATGACGGAAGAGCATACCTCTACCGTCAGCTATACGGTTGCACCGATACACCCAACACAGGCATAAAAAAACAACCGCGCGAAATCGCTAAAATGATAAGGGAAATCGAGGATACTTACGAAAAGGGACACAAAATAACAGGCATAGCTGACCCGTCTATATGGGACGAGTCAAGAGGCAGTGAGGGAACCATAATAAGAATGATGGAGCAGGAGGGAATATACTTCGAAAGGGGCAAAAATGACCGTCTCAGCGGAAAAATGCAGCTGCATTACCGTCTTGAATTTGACGGGGATGGCTTGCCTATGATGTATGTTTTTAACACCTGCTCCCAATTTATACGTACATTACCGCTATTGGTATATGACGATATAAATGTTGAGGACGTAAACAGTTCTCTGGAGGACCACGACTATGACGCGGCAAGATATTTTCTGATGGCAAATCCGATAAAGCCGCGTAAGGAGAAAGCAACCCACAAAAACATATGGAATCCTTTAGATTAAAGGGACACTAAAACAAAAAGGAGAGATAAGAATGATAGAATATGAATATAGCGGAAAAATATCGCCTCAGTTAAAAACAAAGGCTCTTGCGGCATTTTCGCGCTACAAAGCAGACAAAGAAGAGCTGTATCGGCGAATACTCGATAATACCGACTGGTACAGAAAAAGAAACTCGCTCTCACTCTCGCCCACAACAAATGAGCTTGATGTTTCTACCTCGTTTGTTTTTAGTGCAATCGAGAACAAATATGCAGACGCGGTCGATAACTTTCCGTCTGTCAATATTTTGGAAAGGTGCGAAGATGACGAGCAAACTGCAAAGATATTGTCAAAAATTGTACCTGTTCAGCTTGATATGAGCGGCTTTAAAAAGGTATACAAAAAGAACTGGCGAAAAAAGCTTAAATACGGAACTGCTATTTACGGGGTTTTCTACGATGAAGAAAAAAACGACATAGAAATAAGAAGTGTAGACGTTTTAAATGTGTATTGCGATATGCACGTATCAAACGTTCAGGACAGTCGATTTTTATTTATTGTAAATGCGGTGGATAATGACCTCCTGTGCGAGAAGTATCCGCGATTCCGTGAGCTTTTCTGCGGTGATGCGTCAATGGAGGACTACAACGGAATAAACAGTATAAGCGAAAAAACAGTTGTTGTTGACTGCTACTACAAAAAGAATGACGGTAGCTTACATATGATGAAGCTTGTAAACGACAATATTATAGATGCAACAGAGGATACCGAGGGTTATGAGGGCGGTCTTTACGAGCATGGAATGTACCCTGTAATATTTGATGTACTTTACCCTGAGGACAACTGTCCGTTTGGCTTTGGTCTTATAGATGTTATTAAAAATCCGCAAATGTACATAGATAAGCTCGACAGTGCTATTATAAAGAATATTATGGTAAGCTCAAAGCAGCGATGGTTCTATAAAGAAAGCGTTGGTGTAAATGAGGACGAGCTTATGGATTTCTCTAAAGATTTGGTAAAGGTTCAGGGAGACCCGTCCGGCATTGTACCACAACAGGCAACATCACTTTCAGAATTTGCTCTTTCTCATCTTGATAACAAAATAGACAGATTAAAAGAAATTGCAGGCAACCGCGACTTCCAGCAAGGCGGGGTAAACGGTGGCGTTACTGCCGCAAGTGCCATAACTGCGCTGCAGCAAACGGGCGAAAAGCAGTCGCGTGCAGTTATTGACGACTCGTACGACACCTTTAAAGATATTGTTGTTATGGTAATAGAGCTTATGCGCGAGTTCTTTACACAGTCGAGAGTTTACCGAATAACAAACGAGCTTGGCGAAAAAAGCTTTGAGGAGTTCTCAAATACAAACTTGTACCACGATACACCGCTAAAGGACGCGCTTAACTTTGATACCGGAAAAACAAAACGCGAAAAGGTCGAAATTGATATTGAGGTTATTCCGCAAAAGAGAAATCCATACACAAGAGAAAGCACAAACGAAATGGCACTGTCGTTGTGGAAATCGGGTGTATTTAACCCACAAACACCCGATATGGCAATTATGCTCCTTAAGCTTATGGAGTTCGACGGAAAAGAAACGCTTATTGAGGATATAAAAAATCTCAAACCTCAACAACCTCAAATAAACTAAAAAGAAAGGAAAATCACTATGGCACTACCAATAATAGATACCAAAAACAAGTCTGACAAAAAAAATCAGGAAACCTCTAAAAGCAACAAAGTGCTTGCAACGGACTATGCCAAAAATTCAGGTCTTAAAAATATTGTAAATTATAAAGACGGTAAGGTGTTTGTAGGCGGCACCGAAATAAAGGATTTTTATATTGATGCTGACAACAAAGCACACGTCGATAAAGACGAAATGGACACCGCCATACAAAAAACAAAGGATAGCATCGGCATAAAGGAAAATGTATACGACGAAAAAATCAATAAAACCCTTGATGAAATAGAAAACACACCCGAGTGGAGCTATGACCCCGACAAAGACCCTGCATACAAGGCATACAGCGAGATGTATCACAGAGAGGGTCAGCGTGCATATGAGGATGCCTTTGGTAAAATGACATCTCTTACAGGCGGTTATGAGAGCAGTGCCGCAGTTGCCGTGGCGGCAAGTCAGTTGAATTTATATAACTCAAAGCTTAATGATAAAATGGGCGAGCTTATGGAAAATTCATACGAGCGATACTCCGATAATCTTAAGGGAAAAAGAGATTATCTTTCTACATTAAATGAGCTTGATGATAATCTGGACAGAGAAAATGAGACTAAATTCAATCTGTATAATGACGCGTCTGATGCTGATGAGAAAAGGACTTTATACGAGGCATACACAAAGTATATAAACGCAAATAAGCTTAAAAAAGACAATTATGATACCTCAGTTTACGAAACCGAAAGGGATACTGAAATTCAAAGTAAACGTATTGAACTTGCTCTTGATGGTGCGACTTCAAGGGGCTACTTTACTGATGAAGAGGCACAGATTTTAGGCATTAAAAAGAAAGATGACGGAACATATCCAAGTCCGTACTATGCCGACGTACAAAAAGCAATAGAAGAATGGTATGGCATTGGCAAACAAATGATGCAGGATGAAGTTGATGCCAAAACTCTGGCAGCAATTAAAAAAGCATGGAATGGTGCATAAAAACCCACAAAAAAGCCTCCCCTGTGTAAGGGGAGGTGGGTTTTGCATTTGCAAAAACCGGAGGGGTTGTGGAATATAACATTACAATCCCTCAATAACGGGACGTCGAGGTGAACCATTTGCATTGCAAATTGATTGACTTTACACAAGGGAGCTATTCTCTTATAGTAATTCTTTACGTAATTCTTCTCCACTTTTACTGCTTAAATATGCAGGCGGAATATCAAATACGGTTTTGCAGCCTTTTGCTCCCTCTTTGCTCATTCTGTATGCTGCTCTTGCATATGCAATCAATACTGATGTTGTAAATTCGGGGTTAGAATCGAGTGTAAGCTTGTATTCTATAACGTGCTTATTTTCACCCTCCCAGCCTGTATTACCGCTGCGGATTACCACGCCTCCGTGCGGAATACCGCTATGGTCTCTTATAAGCTCTTCTTCGCTTATAAAATAAACTGTAGTATCGTAATCTGCAAAGTAGTTTGGCATAGTTTTTATTTCGTTTTCTATTCTTGCCTTGTCTGCACCCTCCTCTACAACAACGTAACATTCGCGTGTGTGCTTCTCTCTTGTTGTAAGTGTTGGGTTTTCGCCGTTTCGTACTTCATTTAATGCTGCGTCTACGGGGACAGTATATTGTCTTGCATTTTTTACTCCGTCAATTCTTCTTATTGCATCGGAATGTCCCTGACTTACTCCCTTACCCCAGAAGGTATATGTGTTTCCCTCGCAAAGAAGTGCCTCACCGTAAAGACGATTTAGCGAGAACATACCAGGGTCCCAGCCGACTGAAATTATGCCTATGTTTCCCCCCTCTTTTGCGGCTTTATCCACTGCGTCAAAGTGCTCAGGAATTCTTGCGTGGGTATCAAAGCTGTCAACTACATTAAAATGCTGTGCAAATTCGGGTGTTTGCACAGGTAAATCTGTTGCAGAGCCTCCGCAAAGAACCAAAACATCAATTTTATCTTTAAAATTTAATATTTCATCAACACCATATACACCGACGCCATCAGTTAAGATTTTAACGTCTTTTGGGTTACGTCTTGTAAAAACTGCAACAAGCTCAAGGTCATTATTTTGCTTTATTCCGCATTCAACACCTCTGCCGAGGTTTCCGTAACCTACAATTCCTATTCTGATACTCATTTTTACCACTCCTTTTTATGTAACTTATTTTACCACAAATATGTCAAAAATACAATACTTCATAAAGAATTTTTACTCCATATAATTCATCGTTGTTGGGGAAATTCCATAATATTTTTTAAACACCTTACTAAAATACAAAGGGTCTATGTAACCAACGGACTGTGATAACTGTTTAACGCTAAAAAAATCACCGCTGTCTATAATTGATTTTGCATACGACATTCGCTTTTTTATAACATAGTTTTTAGGACTTATTCCAAATCTCGATATAAATATTTTCCTAAAATATGTATCCGAAACTCCGCACAATAAATGTAGGTTGTCAATTTTAAATGTTGTTTTATAAATATTCTTTTTTAAATATTCAACCGCCGGAGCAATAATATTATACTTTCTCCTGTCTGCATAATTCATACTTTCGTAATTGCATATAAAGGAAAGCAACCCGTAAATTTGCGAAAGAGTCATATAATACTCTCCCGCATCACCAAAATTCCATGAATGCGCAAAACTGCTTATTGAATTGTATGCATAATATCCATCAAGAGAATACCATTTAGCACCTTTTATGTTTATATTACCTTGAACATTTATAACTATACGCTCACTTTCTCCTTCGGAAATCACTTTGTATGTGTATGTACTTCCTTTGGGCAGAAAAATCATTTCACCTGCATTGACCCTAATTGTTTTATCTTCAAAATAATATTCGACGCAACCACTCAATCTTACGTTTAAGCCATGCATTTTCCTATTGACCATTCCTCCGTGAGGAATACTTATTTTATGATTTACCGACTCTATTTTTAGATTTTTAATTTCTTCTGTCATTGTATTTCTCCGTATACTGTTTTTTTTATTCTACCATAAAAAAGGCATTAAGACAAGCAGAAATAAAAATTTTGTTCTGAAAATTCCATATTGTTATACTTTTTCCATTTAATAAAAAATTTTTTGTGATATATTTAAATTAGAAAGTATAATGTAAATAGGAGTTGTAAAAATGAACGTAAAAAAATTAAAGTTTGACTATTCGTGGATAATAATTGGTGTATGCTTTATTATGGTAGGACTTTCACTTGGTCTGTGCAGCAGCGGACGTTCGCTGTATCTTACTGCAATAACCGAGGCATTACATATTCCGCGAAGTGCCTTTTCTATTAACGATACCATTAGATTTATTACTTCAACAGTTGTTAATATATTCTTTGGCAGACTGGTGGGTCGGTTTGGTACAAAAAAACTTATTGTTGCAGGATTTTTATGTCTTATATCCTTTGCAATTATTAACTCAGTTGCCACAAATCTTATCTGGTTCTATATAGGAGGTGTATTTTTGGGTATTGGTCTTTCATGGACGAGTACAACCATGGTAAGTACCATAATAAACAGATGGTGCACCTCGAATAAAGGTACTATCACCGGTGTAACACTTGCCGCTAACGGAATCGGCGGCGCTATTGCTGTTCAAGTTCTGTCTCCTATAATATTCCAGGAAGGTAACCCCTTTGGTTACCGCATATCTTATCGCCTGGTAAGTGCAATTCTGGCGGTGGGCTTGTTAATTGTTCTTATATTTTACAGAGAAAAAACCAACAGCAAAAATTCCAATTTTGATACAGTAAAAAAACGCAAGGCAAGAGGTGCGGGCTGGATTGGTATGGATTATTCCAAAGTTGTAAAAAAGCCATACTTTTATGTTTCTATTTTTTCTATATTCTGTACCGGTATGGCGCTTCAGGGACTTGGCGGCATTACAGTTCCGCATATGTATGATGTGGGTATAAATATAGAGCTTGTAGCTCTTGTTACAAGCATATCGAGTATTTTACTTACAGTATCAAAGTTTAGTGTTGGCTATATGTACGACCGACTTGGTATGCGGTTATGTATGAATATCTGTTATGTCTGTGCTTTTGTTTCTTTGTTTTGTCTTATTGCGGTTACAAATACTCCTTTGGGTGAAACTATTGCATTTGGCCGAACATTTTTTTCTGCAGTTGCACTCCCTCTTGAAACTGTTATGCTTCCGCTGTTTGCAAGCGAGTTTTTTGGTAACAGAGATTTTGACAAGGTTGTTGGTGTATTTGTATCTGCAAATTATGCAGGCTATGCGCTTGGTTCTCCTTTGGGAAATGCGTGCCATGACTTGTTTGGCGACTACAAAATTGCTTTTTTGATTTTTGGTATATTGATGATTATAACAACTGTTGCGATGCAATACTCACTCCTTGCCGCCAGACATGACCGAAAGCTTATTGAGAGCAACCCGGAGAATATAACTACATATTAGTTCACATGGGGCTGTTGCTTAATGCAACAGCCCCTTAATTGATGAATTTTTAACAGATATACATCATAGCATAATACAAATATAAAAATTATAAAAAGGAGCCTTTTTATGAATTATATATGGTGTGGTATGATAATTATATCCTTTGTATGTGCCTTTATAACCGGAAAGGTAGACGAAACAATGAGTGCTCTCTTTGACGGTGCTTCGCAAAGTATAACTGTACTTCTTTCGTTTTGCGGTCTTATATGCTTCTGGAACGGTCTTTTACGGGTTGTTCAAAAAAGCGGTCTTGGTGATATTATAAACCGCTTGTTTTCGCCTGTTGTAAAAAAACTTTTTCCCAACGAGAGCGACGAGTCAAGAGGATTTATAACTATGAATATCAGCGCAAATCTTTTGGGAATGGGTAATGCAGCAACGCCAATGGGTATTAAGGCAATGGAGAGTATGCAAAAAACAAACCTAAACAAAAAAAAGCCCTCAAAGGCAATGTGTATGTTTATGGTGATGAACACAACCTCTTTTACGATTCTTCCCTCAACCGTTCTTGCGCTCAGGGCATCTGCCAACTCGTCTGCACCCGAGTCGGTGTTGTTGCCTATATGGTTTGCCTCAGCATTGTCGCTTTTGGTTGCGCTCCTTTGTGTGAGGGTTTTTTGTCGGGAATGATGTTCTAAAAAAGAGGGCAATCTGTATAAATTCTATTGCTCAGACAGACAAATTCTTGCGAATTTGAAACTCGCAACATCAAATTTATACAGACAGCCCTCTTTTTATTGATAAAATGCGCAAAAAGAAACAATCCCACCTTATTTATGGTAGCTTTCGTTATTATTTATCTTATATGCACGATAAATCTGCTCTAAAAGCACCACGCGCATAAGCTGGTGGGGAAGTGTCATTCTGCCAAAGCTGAGCCTTAATGACGCAGCATTTTTTACTTCATCACTAAGTCCTAATGAGCCGCCTATAACAAATACTATATGAGAGCTTTGCATTGATATTTCTTCTATTTTCTTTGCCAATTCCTCAGATGAGTTTTCCTTACCCTCTATGCATAGAGCAACAATGTATGCACCGTCTTTTATTTTAGATAATATACCCTTTCCTTCTTTTTCTTTTATTTTCTCCATTTCTTTTTCGGAGGCATTTTCGGGAATTTTTTCGTCGTTTATTTCTACAATCTCAAGCTGAGTAAATCTCGAAAGGCGTTTTGAATATTCTTTGATAGCGTCTGTAAAATACTTTTCTTTTATTTTACCCACACCGATTACTGTTATTTTCATATGTTTTCTCTTCCTTTTGAAAAAGAGAGGGCAGTCTGTATAAATTCTATTGCTCAAACAGACAAATTCTTACGAATTTGAAACTCGCAATATCAAATTTATACAGACTACCCTCTTTCTATAGCATTAAATGAGTTTTTCAGGGCTGCTTGATTTTAGATGCAGAATGCACGAAACGCAGTAAAATGCAAGGCATTTTACCTTGCCCGAAGTCGTACGAAGGTACGTCGAGCGGTGAGTTTTGTGTGGCTCTGCGCTAAAAGCAACTGCCCACTATCAATTAAAAAATGTTACCTTATACCTGTCCGCTACACATAGCGATATATCCTCGCCAACCTTTACACCTGCTTGTGTTAAATAATTATATGTTTCAAGCTGTGCAATCTCGGGTCGGTTGTTGTTTTCGCTAAGATGTCCGAGCATTATTTTTTGTGTCCCCGTCTTTACAAGAGCAAGTGCCGCCTGTGCTGCAACCTCATTTGAGAGGTGCCCTACATTACTTAAAATTCTTTGCTTTAACGGGTATGGATACGGACCGACCTTGAGCATTTCGATATCATGGTTTGACTCGAGCAAAATGCAATCACTGCCCTTTATTTCGTTAAAAAGATTGTTCGAAATATATCCCATATCTGTTGCTGAAGTATATTTCTTTCCTTGTGAAAACATACTGTAGGCAACAGGCTCTGCACTGTCGTGCGGAATTTCAAAGGCACGAATGCCAAGTGTTCCAATCTCAAAATCAGAATTGGGCTTTATAAGCTTTCTGTTTTCATCCTTTATGTCCCCGATATTTGCACACTTATGTGTCCCTACCGTTGCATATATAGGAATGTTATATCTTCTTGATACTATCCCTGCACCGCGTATGTGGTCGTTATGCTCATGGGTAATAAGAAGTGCATCAATATCCTGTGCATGAGTGCCTATTGATAAAAGCGCTTTTTCGAGATTTTTTCCGCTCATACCGCAATCTATAAGTATATTGGTTTTACCGTCAGTAAAAAACGAGCAGTTTCCTGATGAGCCACTTATAAGCGAACAAAATTTAATACTATTCAAAATCGTCTACAACCTGTACTCTCTTTATATCTGCACCAAGGCTTATAAACTTTTCTTCGAAACGTTCATAGCCTCTGTCTATGTGGTATATATCCACAATCTCGGTTATTCCCTCTGCCATAAGACCTGCAATTATCATTGCAGCACCGGCTCTTAAATCGTTCGCCTTAACGTGTGCACCAACTAATGTGTCTACACCGTCTATCATGGCAAGCTTACCCTCAACATGAATATCTGCACCCATTCGCATAAGCTCGTTTGTGTACTTAAAGCGGTTGTCCCATACGCCCTCGCGCGCTGACGACTCACCCTTTACGGTTGTAAGATATGTTACAAGCTGGGGTTGCATGTCGGTAGGGTATCCGGGATATGGTGTTGCAATAAAGTCTACACCGCAAAGTTCTGCATTATCCTCTACCCATACTCTTACAGTATCGTCATATTCCTCTACACACACACCCGACTCTATAAGCTTTGCACTTATTACCTCCAGGTGCTTGGGAATAACATTCTTCAGTAACACGTCGCCTCTTGTTGCTGCCGCCGCTACCATAAATGTACCCGCTTCTATCTGGTCGGGAATTATAGTATGTCTGCCGCCATGAAGACTTTCTACTCCGCGAATTCGTATGGTATTTGTACCCGCACCGCGTATATTTGCACCCATTGCATTCAAGAAGTTTGCCAAATCAACAACGTGCGGTTCTCTTGCGGCATTTTCTATTGTAGTAGTGCCCTTGGCAAGTGTGGCTGCCAGGATTGCATTTATTGTTGCACCGACAGTTATTACGTCAAAGTAAATATTTGAGCCTTTAAGCTCCTGCGCCTCGCCCTTAATAACGTTTCGGGCTTCTATTTTTGCACCAAGCATTTTAAAGCTTTTTATGTGCTGGTCGATAGGTCTTGTACCAAAATCACAACCGCCCGGCGGGTCTACCTCAAACTTGTTAAAGCGACCTAAAAGTGCGCCCATAAGGTAGCTTGAGCCTCGCATTTTACGTGTAAGCTCTCCGCTCGGTATCCATGACTCAACATCCGTACAGTCTATGTCAACGGTTGACTGGTCTATTTTTTCTATTTTTGCACCCATATTTTCTAATATTTTTAAATACAGGGAAACATCTTTTATATCGGGCAGATTTTCGATGCGGCAATTTGCCTTAACTAACAAGCATGCAGGCAAAATTGCTACTGCTGCATTTTTTGCTCCGCTTATTACCACTTCACCCTTGAGCTTACTTCCTCCTTTGATAAGGAGCTTTTCCATGCGATACACCTCCCCTGACCGAAGCTTATACGGTCATTTTATCTGCTCGCTGACTTTGAGCACGTAACAAATATGTACAATTAAGAAAAAAACAGCTTGCGAAAAAATGCTTGCAAGCTGCTAAATAATTTCTTATGAAATCAAACTGCGCGTTGAACCTTTCCTGAACGAAGGCAGCGAGTACAAACATTAAGTGATTTTACTGAACCGTTAACAACTGCTCTTACCTTTCTTATGTTTGGCTTCCAGGTTCTGTTTGATCTTCTGTGTGAGTGAGAAACCTTTATGCCGAAAGAAACGCCCTTTCCGCAAATTTCGCATTTAGCCATTCTAAATACACCTCCTTGTAATTCCTGCAGACAATAAATTCTGCAATTCATAAAACAACACACATTATTGTAACATAATAATTTCAATTTTGCAATAGGTTTAGTAAAAATTTTTTTAATTTTTAGTGTTTTTTTTATTTTTCACAAAAAATTCCTTATTTTTGCAATAAATATATCAATTAGTAGCAAGTTTTTGCCCTGTTCTTATTGAAAAAAACAAAAAAATGTGGTAAAATGATTATGTATATATTTTTTTATGATAACAGAAAGGATTGCAAAAACAATGATACAGGATGTTTATACAATACCTCTTAAAAAGATAATAGATGATTTTGAAATGGAGGTTTTATACGCTCCCGAAAATATCGAAGAAATTCTTATATGCAGCTCGAATATAAACCGTCCGGGCTTGCAGCTTGCGGGATTTTCAGACAGCTTTGACTCTAACCGTTTGCAGGTTATGGGTAAATCGGAATTTAACTTTTTAGAGGGCTTTAACGTTGAGGACAGACACGCAGCGCTCAGTAAATACTTTGATTTACAATTCCCCGCACTTGTTATAACACGCGGCTTGCAGCTCTTTCCCGAAATGATGGAGTATGCAGAAAAGAACAATATAGCACTCTTAAGAACAGAGGATGTAACCTCGTCGTTTATGAGTGCAATCATAAGCTATCTTAACGTGCAGATTGCTCCAAGACGTACAAGACACGGTGTTCTTGTTGAGGTATACGGTGAGGGTATTCTTATCCTGGGCGAAAGCGGAGTAGGCAAGAGCGAGGCGGCAATAGAGCTTGTTAAAAGAGGACACCGTCTTGTTGCTGATGACGCGGTTGAGATTAAAAAGGTTTCCAATAAAACTCTCGTTGCCTCATCACCCGAAATTATAAGACATTTTGTGGAGTTAAGAGGTATAGGTATAATAGATGTTAAGGAAATTTTCGGTATTGGGGCAGTTAAGGATACTGAGAACATCAACCTTATAATACACTTAGAGCCATGGGAAGAGGGCAAGCAATATGACCGTCTTGGTATGGTTGACGAGTTTACGAATATAATGGGTATAAACGTTCCTTCGCTTACTATTCCCGTAAAGCTTGGCAGAAACCTTGCTGTTATTATTGAGGTTGCGGCAATGAACAACCGCCAGAAGCGAATGGGTTATAATGCGGCAGTAGAGTTAAATAATCGTCTTATGCAGCAAATGGAAGAACAGATGAAAGGACTAATGTAGCTTATTTATACTAAGATAGGTCTTACCCAAAATTGCCCATTTCACCATTTTCAAAGACTCGGAGTATAAACATACATCGTCGTCTTTGGGGGACGGCAACCTGAACAATTTTTTGTAAGACTTTAGTCCCTGACGATTTTCATTATTTTGATTTAACGGAGAGGTTTTAATAATGCCAACAATCAACGAAATAGCAAATCTTATACCAAATGCGCTCTTTGATGAGCCAATGAAAATGCACACCTCCTTTCGCATAGGCGGAGAGGCACAGTGCTTTATAAGTGTAGAAAACACAGAGCAAATACAACGCTCCGTCGCCTTTTGCAAGGAGAATAGTATCCCATTTATGATAATGGGTAACGGTTCGAATATGCTTGTAAGCGACGAGGGTATAAAAGGCGTTGTGATACAGATATCAAAAGGCTTTTCGGATTGCACAATTAACGAAACTACTGTTTATGCACAGTCGGGAATTTTGCTGTCCGCTCTTTCTTCTAAGCTTTTAAATGCGGAGCTTAGCGGATTTGAGGAGCTTTCGGGAATTCCCGGTACTCTTGGCGGTGCAATATTTATGAATGCGGGCGCATATGGCGGTGAAATCAAAAATGTAGTTACGTCTATAGATTATTTAGACAAAGACGGAAATCTTGCAACTATGTCAGCCAGTGAGGCAGATTTCGGATACCGCAAGAGTGTTTTTCAGCAAAATGGTGCAATAATTCTCGGTGCAACACTTTCGCTTAAAAAGGGTAACAAAGACGAAATTAAAGAGAAAATTAACGAATATACAAAACGCAGAAATGACAAACAGCCTGTGAATATGCCATCTGCGGGTTCAACCTTTAAGCGTCCTGATGGATACTTTGCCGGCAAGCTCATTGAGGACTGCAACCTTATGGGTGTAAGTATCGGCGGTGCACAGGTAAGCGAAAAACACGCAGGCTTTGTAGTAAATACGGGTAATGCAACCGCAAAGGATGTTATGGCGCTGATTGAACATATACAAAACACTGTTTTTGAGAAATTTAACGTAAAATTAGAGCCAGAGGTTAAAATAATAAAATAACAAAAGGGGATTTGGACGGTGAAGCAGTTTACAATAGTAACAGGAATGTCCGGCTCGGGCAAAACAAGAGTTATACGTTTTTTGGAGGATATGGGCTTTTTTTGTGTAGATAATATGCCGCCAATGCTTATACCCACCTTTGGCGAGCTTTTGTCAGGCTCGGGAAAGTTCGAGAATGTAGCAATAGTTGTAGATATCCGCGTAGGCGAAATGATAAGCGAGCTTGTAGAACAGGTAAACGCGCTGAGAAACAAGGATTTTGATGTAAAACTATTGTTTTTGAATGCCTCCGACGAAACTCTCGTCCACAGATACAAAGAAACAAGGCGTATGCACCCCATAGAGAACAGCGACGGATTATTGGCATCAATAAAAGAGGAGCGCGATTTGCTTTCATCACTGCTTAACGAGGCAGATTCTGTTATAGATACAACAAATCTTACTCCTATGGCTCTTTTTACAAAGCTAAAGGATTTATACAGAGAAAGAACAAACAAAAAGTATATTACTATAAATGTTCTTGCCTTTGGGTTTAAGCACGGTCTGCCGCTCGACTGCGACCTTGCCTATGATGTAAGATGTTTCCCTAATCCGTTTTATATTGAAGAATTAAAGCATAAAACAGGTATGGATAAGGAAGTACGCGACTATGTTATGAGCTTTCCTTCTGCAGTTGAGTTTATGGAAAAGCTTAAGGAAATGATAAAATTCCTTATGCCTTTATATATAGAGGAGGGAAAAACCACTCTTACAATAGGCATAGGCTGTACAGGCGGAAAGCACCGTAGTATTACCATGGCTTTGGAGCTTACGAACTTTCTTAACAGCCTTGATTATAACGCTAATTTAATATGCCGCGATATAAATAAATAAGAAAATTAAAATAAGCACAGAGAATTTTGTGTGGGTTGCATGTTTAGGCGAGTGCCGCGTATGTGTGATACGCAAACGAGCATAAACGCGTAAGATACGCAAAATAATCAAGCAAAAATAAGCGCAGAGAATTTTGTGTGGGTTGCATGTTTAGGCGAGCGCCGCGTATGTGTGATACGCAAACGAGCATAAACGCGTAAGATACGCAAAATAATCAAGCAAAAGGAGAAAATAATGTCATTTTCCTCTCAGATAAAGGACAGGCTTTTAGCTGTTTGTGCCGAGTGCAAGGATTGCAAAAAGGCAGAAAATGCAGGTAAAAACCATATGGTATTAAATAGAGAATTATCGTCATGCTGCATGAGCGCATATATACGGGGTGCTTTTTTGGGGCATGGCTCAATAAGCGACCCCCAAAAAGGGTATCACCTTGAGTTTATTACAAAAAACATCAATGAGGCAGATTTTTTGTGTAATCTTTTGTTCCTAAGCGGACTTACACCAAAGCTTATGCAACGAAAAAGTTATGTAATTGTATATATAAAAGAGGCAAACCAGATTGCTGACCTTTTAGGGATAATGGGCGACAGTACCGATGCCTTTGAACTTTTTGGTGTACAGATTGAAAAGGATATGCGAAACAACATAAACCGAAAGGTTAATTGCGAAAATGCCAATGCCAACAAGGTGGCAAAGGCGGCCTCCAAACACATATTTGCAATAAAAATGATAAAGAAAGCAAAAAAATGGCACGAGCTGCCCGATACATTAAAGGAGATAGGTGATTTGCGTTGCCGCTATCCCGAGGATAGCATAAAGGCCCTTGGTGAGAAAGCCAAACCGCCTATTGGTAAATCGGGAGTAAATCACAGACTGGAAAGAATTTTGCAAATTGCAGATACGCTGTAGGGTTTTTGTTCCTGACTTGACACGAAATTATAAAGGATGTAGAATAATGAAAAAAGGAGTAAAATAAATGAAACAAACAGAAATTTTAATAAAATCAACTATAGATTGTTCGATGCAACCATCACTTTTTTATAAAGCAGAATCAAATGAAAAACGACCATTATTGGTAGGTCTTCACACATGGAGCTACAACAGATTCAATCAAATTGAAAATATGTTGCCATACGCGGAAAAATATGATTTTAATCTGTTGTTGCCTGAATTTCGGGGGACTAATTTAATGTCAAATCCTATTTGCACACAAGCTTGTGGTTCCGAATATGCAAAACAAGACATAAAAGACGCTATGGATTATGTTATAGCAAATGAAAATGTAGATAGCGAAAATGTATTTTTGTTAGGACTCAGCGGAGGTGCACATATGGCATTACTGATGGCAGGTTTTTGCCCGGAATACTTTAAGGCGATAGGAGCATATGCACCGATTTGTGACCTGGTAAAATACAAAGACCAAAACCTGCGGGCAAGAGAACATGTGCTTGCTTGTTGCAGTAATGATATTTATGAAATGATAAAAAGATCGCCTTCGAACTATATTGATAACATTGCAAAGGCAAATCTTAAAATTTTCCATGGTAAATTTGACAGTAGCGTTCCACTATCACAAACCTTAGAATTATATGATGATATAAACTCAAAGTATCCGAATTCACGAGTTTTCCTTGATGTATTTGATGGAGATCATGAGATTGATATGGAAATGGCTATGTATTGGCTCATATCCCAGTATAAAGACGGACCAAAGACAATGATAACAGCTTAACTGTTTATTACAAACTTTTTTATCCTGACATGACACATACTTGCCACTAAACAGCGTGGTATCGACGGCTTTGCATCTAAACCGTACATTCCTTATAGTAAGGATGTCGAAATTTGACGAGGGTAAAAAAAGCCTCCCCTGTGTAAGGGGAGGTGGGTTTGCGAAAGCAAACTCGGAGGGGTTGTAAATGAAACAAAAGAAACAATCCCTCAGTCAGCTATGCTGACAGCTCCCTTTACACAAGGGAGCCTTTTGGGTGCGGTATCTAATTCGTATATCCCTTATATGCGGTCTAAAGACCGCAGCTAAATTCACATTCTGCGAGCTAAATGTACTAACGTACGCTAAATTACTTCGTAGCTAAATTGACCTTGCAGTCAGCTAATGGCGAATTAAATTTAGCTGTTTAAAAAAACAATTTCGCTATGAAGCGAAGCGGAATAATTTAGCTTTGAACTTTAGTTCAAAAATTAGCTTAAATGGTGGCATCTAAGTCGTCTATCCCCTATATCAGAAATTTGATTCTAAAAAATGGGAAACTCAAAAAAATAAATATGTTGACAATATCCTGCAATTTATATATAATATAAATTATAGGATATATTTATTGTATAAATAATAGGAGGGAATTATGAACATAAATACTGAAACAATTACAACTATGACGGAAGCAAATCAAAACTTTTCAAAGGTTGCCAAAGTGGCAGAGAATAATGGTCAGGCAGTTATATTTAAAAACAACAAACCAAAATTTTTGCTTATTGATGTAGATTCAAATTCTTATTTTGATATTACAGATGATGAGAAAATTGATGTGGCAGCAAGAAGAATTATGAATAGATTCAAACCTGCTTTTGAGGAGTTGGCAAAATGATTAAATTAAGTAAGGAAAAAGTTTTGCTTTTGCATCAACTGATAGCGGAAGAAACTGGTGGTAGTGTAGGTGTAAGAGATGTTGGATTGTTGGAAAGTGCACTTAACAATGCTTATGCCACATTCGGCGGGGAAGAACTTTATAAGAGTAAAGAAGAAAAAGCGGCAAGTCTTGGATTTTCATTGATATCTAATCATGCCTTTGTTGACGGGAATAAAAGAATTGGTGTTTATGTTATGCTTACTTTTTTAGAAGCAGAGGGTATAAAAATGAATTGTACCAATGAAGATGTTGTTAATTTTGGTTTATCTGTTGCTTCAGGTGATATGAAATATGATGCAATTTTAGAATGGATAAATAAATTTAAGAAATAATTTTTAGTTCTGACTTAATTTGTACTTTTGCATTGCAAAGCAATGCAGCTAAATTCGCTATCGCGAGCTAAATTGAACAAGTTCAGCTAAATAGCCTACGGCAGCTAAATGTGCTTTGCACGCTAAAAGCGAATTTAATTTAGCTACTCTAAAGGAGTTATTTAGCTATGGAGCGAAGCAGAATAATTTAGCTTTGCAACTTGTTGCAAAATTTAGCTAAAAACGAGTTGCATCTAAACCTTATGTGTCGCAATTACCAAAAAACATGGGCATCTAAGCCGTCTGTCTCGCATATAAAGATGCACAAAATAACCTGGCAAAAGGGGCGCAGAGAATTTTGCGCAGATTGGGTCTATAAGCGATTGCCGTGTACAAGTGTACAAAAATTTGTAGGGGATGGCGTTTTGGCTACGCTCCCAAAACCGTTGGTTTTGTCGCTACCAATTGCGATGCAATTGGTTCACCCGACGTCCCGTAAAAATGTAAGATACGCAAAATTATCAAGCGAGGAGGAAAAAAATGGATTTTTGTCATTTACATGTGCATACCGAATATAGTCTTCTTGACGGGGAAGCCCAGATTAAGAGGCTTGTTAGCCATGTCAAGGAACTCGGTATGACGTCTTGTGCAATAACCGACCACGGAGTTATGTACGGGGTTATAGATTTTTACAGAGAATGTAAGGCTCAGGGTATAAAACCGATTATCGGCTGCGAAGTATACGTAGCACCACGAACCCGATTTGACAAGGAATATGATATAGATAACAAAACAAGCCATCTTATTTTGCTTGCTAAAAACCAGACCGGTTATAAAAACCTAATAAAGCTTGTTAGTGCCGGACACACAGAGGGTTTTTACTACAAGCCAAGAATTGATTTTGATATACTTTGCCAGAACTCAGAGGGGATTATTGCTCTTAGCGCGTGTATTGCAGGCGAAATTCCCAAAAAACTTCTTGCCGGGGATTTTGAGGGCGCAAAGACTGTTGCAAACAGATATATAGGTGTTTTTGGAAAAGATAACTATTTTATTGAGATACAAGACCACGGTCTTAGCGAGCAAAAACAGATTATGCCGCAGCTTTTACGTCTTAGCGACGAGCTTGGCGTGGGACTTGTTGCAACAAACGACGTGCATTATGTAACAAAAGCCGACGCAAAATATCAGGACGTTTTAATGTGCATACAAATGGATAAAACTGTTGATGACGAAGACAGAATGAAGTTTGAAACTGAGGAGTTTTATATAAAATCATACGACGAAATGTCATCTCTGTTTTCGTTTGCACCGCAAGCGATTGAGAATACTTTAAAAATTGCCGATATGTGTAATGTCGAATTTGATTTTGACTCACGTCATTTGCCGGAATTTGACGTACCCGACGGAAAAAGCGCGTCGGAATATTTAAGAGAGCTATGCTTTGACGGGCTAAAAAAGAGATACGAAAACATAACCGACGAACTAAAAGAGCGACTTGAATACGAAATCGGCGTTATAGAAAATATGGGCTTTGTGGATTATTTCCTTATTGTTTGGGATTTTATCCACTTTGCAAGAGAAAATAACGTTATGGTGGGTCCGGGCAGAGGCTCTGCCGCAGGAAGCCTTGTTTCGTATTGTCTTGAAATAACAAGCATCGACCCGATAAAAAATTCGCTTATTTTTGAGAGAATTTTAAATCCCGAGCGTGTTTCCATGCCCGATATTGATATCGACTTTGCACCCGAGGGCAGACAAAAGGTAATAGACTACGTAGTTTCAAAATATGGCTCTGAGCAAGTGGCGCAGATTGTAACATTCGGAACAATGAAAGCGCGCCTTGCAATAAGGGATGTAGGACGTGCTCTTGCAGTCCCCTACGGTGATGTTGACAGAGTTGCAAAGCTTGTTCCAAACGAGCTTAAAATGACAATCGAAAAGGCGCTCGAGGTTTCGCCCGAGTTAAAGAGCGCATATGCTACTGACGAAAAAACAAAAGAGCTTATAGATACTTCTATGGCCCTTGAGGGTTTACCGCGCCACGCATCAACCCACGCGGCAGGTGTTGTTATAACAAGCGAGCCGATAGTAAATTATCTGCCCTTAACGCTCAACAAGGAAGGTTTTGTAACTACTCAGTTTACAAAGGATACTGTTGAGAGCTTGGGTCTTTTAAAAATGGACTTTTTGGGCCTGAGAAACTTAACTGTAATTGAAAATGCAATAAAAATCATCGAAAAAACACATAATATAAAAATAGACTTAGATAAAATTGACTATAACAAAAAAGAGGTTTTTGAGCTTATATCGAGCGGAAATACCGAGGGTGTGTTCCAGATGGAAAGCGCGGGAATGCAGTCGTTTATGCAGGAGCTAAAGCCCGACTCATTAGAGGACATTATTGCGGGTATTGCTCTTTACCGTCCGGGGCCCATGGACCAGATTCCAAGATATATCTCAAACAAGCAAAATCCCGAAAATATAACATACAAGCACCCCCTACTCGAAAAGACTCTCGACGTTACGTACGGTTGTATGGTGTATCAGGAGCAGGTTATGGAGATTGTTCGTAACCTTGCGGGATACTCTATGGGTAAGGCGGACTCTATGAGAAGAACCATCTCAAAAAAGAAAGCTGATGCAATGAAGATTGAACGTCAGAACTTTATCTATGGCTCAGATGATGGCGAAATCAAGGGTTGTATTAAAAACGGAATAAGCGAGGCAGTTGCTGTTGCAATATTTGACGAAATCAACGATTTTGCAAACTATGCATTTAACAAATCACACGCGGCGGCGTATGCGTTTGTAACATATCAGACTGCATATTTAAAAACATTTTATCCCGTCGAGTTTATGGCGTCTTTAATTTCGAGTGTTGATGACAGTGTAAAAATCAACCATTATATTGCCAACTGTACCGATATGGGTATAAAAAGACTTCCGCCCGATGTAAACAAGAGCTCGGAGGATTTTACTGTGGAGAACGGTGCAATCCGTTTTGGCTTATCTGCCATAAAAAATGTAGGCAGAAACTGTATTGTAAATCTTGTAAGAGAGCGAAATGAACGCGGAGAATTTAAAAGCTTTTCTGATTTTATAGACAGAATTGTCGGTCTTGATTTAAACAAGCGTGCTTTGGAGGGCTTAATAAACTGCGGTGCATTTGATTCTATGGGAATAAAACGCTCACAGCTTTTAGCTGTATACGAGTCTGCAGTTGACGGAACATGGAGAAGCAGCCGCGAGAATGTTGCAGGTCAGATTACTCTTTTTGATGATGAAGTATCATCAGGTAAGGACATGGAGTTCCCCGATATTGATGAGCTACCTAAAAAGGTTTTATTAAAAAACGAAAAGCTTGCAGCAGGCATGTATTTTTCGGGGCATCCTATGGAGGAATATTCCGAAAAGGTAAGAGGAATAATAACACATACCATAGCTGACCTTATGAGTGATGAAAATGGAAATACTTCCGTAAAAGACAATATGAATGTTACAGTTTGTGCGTCTGTCTCTGCACGTAAAAACAAAACAACCAAAAACAACACACAAATGGCTTTCTTAGAGGTTGAAGATATTTATGGGTCTGTAGAATGTATTGTTTTTCCAAAGGTTCTTGCAAACTATTCATATATGATGAATGAGGATAATATCCTTGTGATATATGGTAAAGTAAGCACAAAGGAAGACGGAAGTGTTCAGATAATTGTTCAGGAGACAAAAGAGGTAAATGACGCAATAGCGTCTGTCCCCGCAAAGCAGATTTTGTATATAAAGCTTTCTACAAACTCTCCCCAAACATTAAAAGCGGTCAGTGATGCTCTTGCTCCGTATCATGGTGATATGGAAGTACGTCTGTTCTTTGAGGATACAAAAAAACAAGCCTCCGTACCGCGAAATCTGTGGTTTAATAACCACCCGTCAGCTTTTGATGATTTAGTACGTATTTTTGGCTCTGATTCGGTAAAGATAAAATAGATAATATACAAAACACACAAAAATTATTGCGGTTTGCTCTTATTTTTGCGCCTTTATTATGCTTGCTTTTTTTGACAAAATAAGCTAAAATAGTATATAGTGATATTTGAAAAAAGAAGGGAGATTTAATATATGTGGCTTACATTGTTTGTTTCGCATAACGAGGAACAAATTAAAAAACTTTTATCCGTTCTTAGAGCAAATAATATTATAACAAAGGTTATCCGCAGAAAATCAGACGAGATATTTTATGAGGTGTATGTTCCACAAAGCGAGATAGAAGATGCGCAGAACCTCATTTTTGAAGAAGATCTGTTTAACTGAAAACATACTGAAAGGTGATGAATATATGAACAAAGAGATAAAAACAATCGGCGTTCTTACAAGCGGCGGCGACGCACCGGGTATGAATGCGGCAGTACGTGCTGTTGTAAGAGTTGCCTCATATTACGGTATCAAGGTAATGGGAATTGAGCGTGGCTACAACGGTCTTATTCACGGTGAGCTTACAGAGCTCCATGCGAGAGACATGTCAGGTGTTATAAACATGGGCGGTACAATCCTAAGAACTGCACGTTGCCCCGAGTTTAAAACACAGGAGGGTGTTGACCAGGCTGTAAACATTGCAAGAGTTTTCTCTCTTGACGGTCTTGTTGCAATAGGCGGCGACGGAACATTCAGGGGTGCAAAGGATTTGTGTGCTGCCGGTCTTCCTACAATCGCAGTTCCTGCAACAATAGATAACGACATAAGCTCAACAGACTATACTATCGGTTTTGATACTTGTCTTAACACTGTTATAGAAGCAGTCGATAAACTAAGGGATACCTCTCAATCACATGAGAGATGCTCTGTTATCGAGGTTATGGGCCGCAGTGCCGGATATATCGCACTTGAGAGCGGTATTGCTACAGGTGCAGATGTTATTCTTATTCCCGAAAGAGAATGGGATTTTGATACTGATGTTATACGTCCTATTCTTGAGGCAAAGCAAAGAAGAAAGCACCACGCAATCGTTATTGTTGCAGAGGGTGTAGGCGGAGCAATGGATTTGGCTAACAAAATAGAAAAGGCAACTGGTGTTGAGTCAAGAACAACTATCCTGGGACATGTTCAAAGAGGCGGAAACCCGACAGTCCGCGACAGAGTAATGGCTTCGAGATTTGGTGCAGCAGCGGTTGAGCTTTTAAGAGAAGGTAAGCAAAACAGAGTTGTTTGCTCAAAGGACTCAAAAATTATTGATGTTGATATAGAAGAGGGCTTAGAACAGTCAAAATGTGTTTCGGAGGATCTTGTGGAACTCGCGAAAATGCTTGCAATATAAAAGGTTATTGATTTTAGAGTACAAAATTACCGGTTGGGAAGATATTTTCCCAACCCATTTTTTTGTTTTTTTTGTTTATTAAATTGACTTTTGGTATTTTCTGTGATATAATTTAAGTGTAGGGAAAAACCGTATGACAGGTTTGAAGGAGCGCATCAACTATGTATAAGGTAGGCGACACGGTAGTCCATCCATTACACGGAGCGGGTACCATCGAAACAATCAGAACAATCGAAGTCTTGGGTAAAAAGCAAGACTACTACACCATTAAGATGGCTGTTGGAGGAATGACAACAAGCGTTCCCGTATCGGGTTCCGAAAAGGTCGGTTTAAGAGCAGTTGCAAGTGCAGATGAGGCAAAAAAAATAATAGAATATTTCAGAAAAATCTCATTGGGAAACGACACGAACTGGAACAAAAGACAACGCGAAAATATAGGTAAGCTTAAATCAGGAAATATATATCAGGTTCTGGAGGTTTTAAAGGACCTTATGTACCGCGAAAAAAAGAAAGGCCTTTCCACAAACGAACGAAAGGTTCTCTCGAATGCAAAACAAATTGTTATAAGTGAGCTTATATTATCCTCTTTTGCTTCGCAAAGCGATATAGAAAGTATTATAGAGGATACGGTTTTAGAACTGTTATAGTTTATTACACCATTGGCGGCGGAAAAACATCGATTTATATATTGGTGTTTTTACGCCATTTTTAATATAACTTTTATATAAGGAGCCAGAAATGATAAGTGTTTTAATAGCGGCAGGCGGCAAGGGCACGCGTATGGGTGCGGCAGAGAATAAGGTTTTTCTTATGCTAAATAACAAAGAAATTATAGCCCACACTATGCAGTGCTTTCAAAATCACCCCCAAATAGACGAGATTATTGTGGTAAGCGGCAAGGACGAACACCAAAAAATTGCCGACATTGCCGATAAATACAAAATATCAAAGTTCCGCGCCTCAACAACGGGCGGCGAAACAAGGCAAATTAGCGTATATAACGGTCTTTCTTTTGTAAGCGGAGATATTGTTTTAATTCACGACGCAGCTCGTGCTCTAATTACACAGGACGAAATAACACGCGTGATAAATGATGTAACAGAACATGGTGCGGCGGCAGTCGGTGTAAAATGCAAGGACACACTAAAGGTTACCGACGAAAGTGGTTTTATAATATCAACACCCGACCGCGAAATGATGTATCAGATTCAGACACCGCAGGCTTTTAAAACAAAGGATATCATAAATGCACACAAAGCTGCACGCGAGCAAAACTTTAGTGCAACGGACGATTGCATGGTAGCATCTCTTATTGGAATAAAGGTAAAAATAACCCATGGCAGTTACGAGAACATAAAAATAACAACACCCGAGGATATAATAATTGCTAAAGAAATTTTACAAAAAAGGAGCTAAAAAATGAGGATAGGACAAGGCTATGATGTTCATAAATTAGTTGAGGACAGACGTCTGGTAATATGCGGTGTGGAAATTCCTCACACTCTTGGTCTTTTAGGTCATTCAGATGCGGACGTGGCACTCCACGCATTATCCGACGCGCTTTTGGGTGCGGCTGCGCTTGGCGATATAGGCAGACACTTCCCCGATACTGACCCTGAGTTTAAGGATGCAGACAGTCGCGTGCTTTTAAGGCATGTTGTAAAGCTTGTTATGGATAAAGGCTATAAAATTTCGAATGCGGATATTACCATAATCGCTCAAAAACCAAAGATGTTACCGTATATCGAAACTATGAGAGAAAACGTTGCACATGATTTAATGCTTGGTACAGACCGCATAAACATAAAAGCAACAACAACCGAAAAGCTTGGCTTTGAGGGTCGCCAAGAGGGAATAAGCGCAATGGCAGTAGTTCTTCTGGAGGAGTAATAATGTATAATATATACGATTTTGACGAAACCATATATTACAGCGACAGTACAAAGGATTTTTATTTTTACTGTTTAAGGAATTTTCCTAAAATGCTTTTTAGTGTCCCCTCTATGGCGTTGGCTTTCTTTCTTTATGTTCTTGGAGTAAAAACCAAAACACAGTTTAAGGAAAAGATGTACGGGTTTTTAAAATATATTCCGGATATAGATTGTGCTCTTGAGGATTTCTGGGACAAAAGCGAGGGCAAAATAAAACAGTGGTACAAAGACCGAAAAAAAGACAACGATATAATAATCAGCGCTTCGCCCGAGTTTTTACTGTCCCCTATATGCAAAAGACTTGGTATAAAAAATCTTATTGCCTCAAGAGTAGACAAGCTCACAGGCAAATATACAGGCGAAAACTGCTGGGGCGGGGAAAAGGTTGTGAGGTTAAATGAAGAGTTTGACGATGTTGATTGCGATGAGTTCTATTCCGATTCACTCTCCGATACACCGCTTGCACGCATAGCAAAAAAGGCGCAGATAATAAAGGGGGACACACTAATTGACTGGGATGACTATACTCCATCAAAGAAGAGTATGTTTTTCTCACGTGAATTTTTATCGTTTTTAGTAATAGGTGTTATAAATACCCTTTCTAATATTGTCTTTTCTGCGTTTTATTCATTGTTTATAGCAGGCACTACTCTTGCATTTTTACCGGGTTACATAAGTGCTAATATTGTGTCCTACATTTTAAACAGTTATGTTACCTTTAAAGAAAAGCTTGGTATTATAAAATATATAAAATTCTTTATATCATATATCCCAAACTTTGTAATTCAGACGGTTATTGTTGGGTTATACGAGAGGTTTATAAGCGGTCCGGATATTATTGCATATATAATTGCCGCAGTAATAGGTGTTCCTGTTACTTTTGTGTTTATGAAAATATTTACATTTAATATAAAATAAAACAAGGGCGACACGTCGTGGTCGCCCTTGTTTTATTTTTTGCGGAACTTTTTTGTTTATTCTATATTGTTTTTTACATATGTATACTTTTCTTTGGGATATGTGAGTGTTTTCAGATAATCATCAACCATCTGCGAAATTTTTTCGGTTTGTGCCTCAAGGTTTTGTGAGCAGACCATTTTTAAAATTCCCATTTTTGCATACTTCTCATTTTGCGGGGAATTCTCAAATCCGATACAGTGTATATTTTTTTCTTTTAGCTTACATATTGCAAGGCACGCCTCCGCAGTAATTCCGTCGGGACAAAACACACAGTTTATGTCGTTACCGCATTTTGCTATCTCTCTTGCAATAATAGTGCTCATTATATTTTTTGTGTACGAAACGTCAACAAACACAACGTCATTTATGCTATCTTCTTTGAGTGCTGTCAAAAAGCCATCTATTCTTTTTTGAACAACACCGCTTTTTGTTGTTTGCCTTATAATTGCAAATTTTTTGTTGTAGGAATATTCCTCTGTATATTTTTTTGCCATCATATATCCGCTTTGGTACGAATTTTCACCAACATAAAAACTGTTTGTAACACATAAGCTCTCGTCAAGAAGAATAATGAGCATTTTATCTGCATTTTTCTGTAACAGATTTTGAATTTCCTCTGTACAGGGCGCGATAGCAACCAAAACCGATATGTCCGACTCTGTTGCATCACTTATGCATTTTAGCGCGTCGCTTTCGTTCGCGAGGGACGAATACAGAAAAGCCGAGCAGTTTGTGTTTTCGCTTTTTATTTTCTTTATGAGTCCATCACAAAAAGGCTTCCAGAAATACGTGGGAGTTGATGGCATAACTATGCCTACATCTGCGGATTTTACGCTTTTGTATCCGTATTTTAGCGCCGCCTCGATTATTTTTTCCTTAGTTAAAAAGTCCACGCCCGAACAGTTATTTAATGCACGGCTTATTGTGGCTTTGCTTATATTGAGTTGTTGTGAAATGTTTTTTGCAATATGCTTCATAAAAGTATAATTCCCTTTACACTGTATATTCCAATTATATCATACAAATATAAATCCCGTCAATTATATATTAAGAATATTTACACTATAAGCCTTTTTGCATTATTGCAGAGGATATCCTCTATATCACCGTCTTTTAACTTAAGCTCTTCTGCTACCCTTTTCATTGCTCGAAGCTGTTCATAAATCATAAGAGTTACATTTTTTTCGTCTGTTTCTCTCATATGTGCTTCTCCCTCAACCTTTCCGTAGAGTCCGCGAGGCACAACATTGTAATATACACCGTTTTCGGTAATTCTGTACATTCGCATTATCGAAATAGGCAAATCCGAACCAAAAATCAGTCTTTTTGTTCCGACTGCATCAATACACGCTTTTATTGCGTCATCGCTCAGGTTTGCAGTAAAGTCGAAATACATATTTTTCGTCTTTCCTAAAATATCAAATGCATTACCTATATCTTCCTTTGAATATGCTCTGCCGATATGTGCTACTATGAGCTTGATATCAGGATATTTTTCCTCAACTTCCATTAGCTGAGCAATATTAACCTTGTCTTTGAGACGTTCATCACGCGGAATATGAAGCATTACAATCCATCCGTTTTTGTTGGCAACCTTTAAATGCTCGTGCGGTAAGTAATCAAAAATGCGTATTTCTTTAGACGGGATATAAGGCGGACAATTACTGAGGTATGGCTTAAGACCTTTAAACCCGCCTTTATTTACTTTTTCTTCGAGCTCATCACTATCCATTTCGTATGATGTTCTGTACAGAGTCGGAAAATTATATTTAGAGCCTTCCTCTCTCACATAGTCATTTACCTTTTCAATATCACAAAAACAGTCCCCCATAAGAAGTGGTGTTACCTTGTTTTTGGGAAACATTGTTTTATAAGCGCCTATGAGGTCCTCTGTTGTCATTTCATCATAAACGAGCTTAATCCAGGTTGAGCCGCCGTTTGATTCTCCCGACACTTCGAACTCGCTTTTATTTATATGAGTATGAAAATCAACAAACTCATCGGGAAGAAAGCTACGTAGTTCTTTTTCATACACCAGACGGTCATAGTCCGTATAAGTTAAATTAAACATATTTTTACTCCTTTTAACAGTCTGTATCCATAAGTCCACGTGCAAGCATAGCCGCACCTATTGCGCCTGCATTTGCTCCATGCAGAGTTTCTACCTTTATACCGCAGATTTCCTCTATCATTTTTGGGTACATTGGCTCCTCCGACGGACCGCCTACCATTATTGCGCTTTTGGGAGAAATGCCTATACTCCTCAACTCATTAAGCTTTTTGTTAAGCAAATTAACCGCACCCTCCATAATGGCACGGGCAATGTCCTTTGCGGGATACTTTTGTATAATTTCATCATTCGGCTCATTCATAAGCGATATGCTAAGTCCACCTGCTCCCAAAGAGCCTTTTTGCGCTAATTCCGATAATATCTTATATGCGTTGGGAGAAGAGTCGATATATCTGTTTGTATAGAGCTTTATTCTTTCCGAAACAGACGCCACCGAAACCATACCGCCCCACGGGCCGCCTATGTGAGATAAAAACGGGTCTATAAGAAGGTTTGCCCTTAGTGCTTTTTCTCTGTCGTTAATCGGCAAAAACGCAACCCACGACGTACCGCACGAAAGCAGCATTTCTCCCTCCTTTGTTACTCGCGCGCCGCGCGCCGCGCAGGGATGGTCAAACGTGCCTAAAACCACAGGAGTTCCTTCTGGCAAACCGCATTTTTTTGATGCCTCTTCACTCACCACACCCACCTGACTTCCACATGGCATAATTGGTGGCAGTTTGTCCTCACTAATTCCAAAAATCTCTAAAAGCTCGGGAATATATGTGCCGCTTTTTTGGTCAATCAGGTAAAACGGCACTCCCGTAGAAGCACTTATTCCCCATTTTTCTGTAAGCTTATAGTAAAGATACTCCGTACTCATACAAATCATTCCGCAATCTCTGAGTTTTTCGGGTGAATGTTTTTTTATGTAACAAAGCAATGCCAGCGGAAAAGACCTTTCCATAAAGGGCCAACCCACCTTTTCATAAAGCATATCGCGGTTAATGTGTCCGAGAACTTCTTGTGATTCTGTAGTAACCCGCTCGTCCTGCCAGTTAAAAATTGGTGTGCTCGGTTTATTTTCCTTATCTAATATAAGCAGATTTCCGCTTGCAGAAGATGCGCAGATTGCATCAATTTTGTCGTCTGCCGCCTCCATAAGCTCTCTTATTGCTAAAAAGCATACTTCAACAAATTCGTCTGCATCTGTTTCTACTCCTCCATTTTTTAGTCTTCTGTACACAAAGGAAGCATGGGCAGTTTTTTTAACTGTTCCGCCTTTTGTCATCAGTATTCCTTTAACTGATGATGTTCCTATATCCAGACCAATAACGTAACTCATACACACCTCACCCTTATATTATAACAGTTTTTAAAGAAAGCAGCTGTGCAAAATATTCCATTTGCTCAACCGTAGCTCCGTAAATAAAAGTACTATGATGTGTTGCGCCATTCTTGCTGAGTTTTTCCAAAAATTCTGCGGTATTTTCTGTTTTAGGGCGCATCCATCCGCGGATTTTTCTTTCCATAGTGTCATTTTTTGCATCAAGCATTTCGCACTCGCAAATAAGCAACTGATAGTCGTCCTTATCACGACTGATGTTTACATATACACCCTTACCTTGTTTCATTCTTGCATAACCTGCATACGGCATAGCACCCTTAACAAAATCGGAGTTTGTGCGGCTTATTAAGGGTTTTTCGTCTGCTACGCGATAATTCATCTCGCCCATATGGCTAAGGAAGAGTGTGTTGTTCTTCCAGTCAGGACAGAAAATTTCTACAAAGCTCGTTTGCGGATACCCTGCCATAAACGCACCTGTAAATGCCGCAGTAAGAGCATCGCCCTCGCCCGCGTAGCCGAGTCCCTTTTCCATAGCCTTGCAGCACTCAACAAAAGGCATTGTTCCAAGCTCTTCTACATTTAAAAAGTTGACAGAAAAAGCATTATATCCGCTATTTTCTATACACTTACGGAGTGCAAGACAAGATTTGGTAAATACGCGGTATTCCTCATCATCAACATTATCATCAAATTCATAACTCTTACGGTCTTCTTCTATTTCCCGCAAAATTTCATTGTCCATAACGCTTTCGTTTGCTCTTATTAGTGTTTTGGCGCTTATATTTTCTACTGTTATTCCAAATCTTTCTTTAAGCTCGTTTGTGTCTACTGCAAAATCTCCCATTCCGTCAAATGCACCGCCAACAAGACCAACGCTCATATTTTTAAGTTGCTTTGCAGCGATGGTAGCACGTACAAAGCCACACACACGGTCAATGCAATCAGATTCAAGGTAATGACCCGCCGCAATGGCATACGGTTTGCCATAACGCTTTAACATACTGCACATATCCATAACTCCGTGTATTCCGTGGTTCCAATTAATTTCGTCAGGGTCTTGCTGCGTTGTAAAATCAAGAGTTGGTGTGGAATCCATTACTATAACGGGCAATTTTGTCCCAACAAGTGCGTCTATACACTCCAAAGACGGAGAATATGCCGCGTGCCACGTAACAATGGCGTCAACCTCTGCAGCTTCAAATTCATAAACTGCCTTTTCAAACTCCTTTTTTATGCGACAAAAATCAGAGGTTATAACCTCAACACCGCGTTTTTGAAAAAGCTCAGTAGCCTTTTTATAAAAATCCTCTAAAACTGCACGTGATACATTGATATCATCGTAGAGCTTTATGTATAGCGGTAAAAAACCTATTTTCATATAATATCCCCCTGTTTTTATGCAAGCTTTTTAAGACCTTCTTCTATCTTTTCCAATAGCACTTTTAATACCTTATCATCAGTTATAACCGGAGGCTTAAGAAGAACTGCCGGCGGACAGTCAGGCTTATATAGCTGTGCACTGATGTCTACACAAAGGTCGTTCATTATTTTTGTAAACTCCGCAGCTTTTTCTACACTCTTAAAATGTATAGATGAAAGATGTCCCAATCCCTCAGGCGGCGGAAGCAGATTCGGGTATTTTTTTGCAATATCCGAAATACCCTTTTCTATTTTGTTTCCCATCTTTTCGATTTCCTCGCCGTTTGCCCACGAAAACTCCATAGTAATAAGATAAGCCAGACTTGCAAGCTCTTCTTGTCCATTTGTAACCAGGGCACCAAACTGATTAAGACTGTCAGCGGGTGCAGTAGTAATAACCTTACTTGCACTATATTCACCGCCAGGAAAGCCTTTGCCGATTATTGCAAAGTCGGGTTTGAGGTCGTACTTACGGAATAAGAACATTCCATCATACCACATACACGACTGAATTTCGTCTACTAATGTGAATGTGTCGGTTTCTCTGCACAATTCGTGTGCTTTTTGTAAAAATTCTTTTGTAAGACGTATTCCGGCATAGTTCATAAGAATAATCTCGTGAAGAAATCCTGCTGTTTTATATTTACCGCTATTGTATTTTTTGATTTTTTCTTCAAAGTCAGCAATATCGTTTTTCTTAACACTTACTACGCGGTACAAGTCATTTTCTTCACACTTTTGGTAGAATTGTGGCCACATACCTCTAAAGGTCTGTGCAATAACCGTTGTTCCGTGATAATTGGCACCAAGGCCCTCCTTGTTATCCTCCATAACAAGGAATACAGGAATTTTTCCCTCATAAACAGGCGCATCAAAACTACTGTCAAGTCTGTAAAAGCGTGAAAGCATCATTTTTATTCCGGCCTCAACTGCAAGGCTTCCTGTTTCGAGATTTATAACACGATTCAGCACTTGCGGTGCAGTGGAGTTTAAAATTTCATCTATTTTGTCCTCGTCTCTTGTTCCGTTTGCAGCTGCTACAATGCTTCTTTCTGCCAGACGTGTTATGTAACCGCGGGTGTTGTTATGTGTTGCATTTAAAATTCCAAGCTTACGTGCATTGTCAATAAGCTTGTAACCGGGGAATCTGTGTCCCAGAGATGCGTGATAATGCTCACTTTTTGCAATAAGATATGCTTTACCGTCCTCACCTATACGCGTGCAACCAAGACCGCCAACAGGAGCCATATTTGAGTGTGCCGCTTTGGCAAAGGAGTCGGTTGGTGCGCCTTTTTCTTCATTTTTAAAGCCATTTACAAGTTGTTTACCCGTACACTCTGCAAGATAGTCCATTTTTTTGATATATTCATCTGGAAAAAAATCCACCTTTTCTTTTGCAAGTCTGTATGCCTCCTCCTTATCCATACCACCAATTTCAGTAGCAACAGACACAACTGCCTCCATATATTCACTACCAAGAATATCCATTAAAGACCTTGAAATGTTTTTTAACATCTTTTATACTTCCTTTCTGTGTAGTTATATTGTAATAACTGTATTTTCTTTGTGCGATTTAAGTGCCGCACTAAGCAGCTTGTGAGATATAACTGTTTCTTCGGGCTTGAAACAACCAAACGAAACTTCCTTACCCTCTATTTCGTGTATAAACGCTGCCCACATCTGCAAAATGGAGTCTACAAAGCCAAATTCAAATATAGCACCCGTTGCAGTTTTAATTTGCGGCTTGTTTCCTACCACAAGTCTGCACCATGCCTGTTCGTGTCCCATAGCTTCGGTAAAGAAGAACGCATTGGGGTCGGAGGTGGAAAATTTTAACGACATATCCATACCGTATACCTCAATGTACCAGTCGTTAGTAGCGCCCGGTTGCATACGCTTCATTTCGAAGGTAATAGGGAACTTGTTACCGTCAGCATCTTTTGTATCACAAACAAGCGTGGCATTATCCCATGTTTCGCATTTAGCTATGCCGCCATTTCCGTCAGGACGCTCTGTTATGTAGTTAGAAAGCTTTGCATACACATTCTCGGGAATCCATCCAAGTCTGAAAGGAACGTGCTGTGTATGAATTCCCAAATCTCCCATACAACCATATTCGCCGTTTATATCTATCATTCTCTTCCAGTTAATAGGCTTTTGGGGATTCATATCGCTTGAATGGCAAAAGCCTGCTTTAACCTCTAATATTCTGCCTGTTTTACCCTGTTTAACATACTCAATAAGCTTCTGACATGCGGGATAAAACGGGAATTCACTTGCACAACGGATAACAGACTCGGGATGACGCGAAATTGCCTCCACAATTTTTTTGTTCTGCTCCATATCCATACCAAAGGGCTTTTCGCCCATAAAATGCTTGCCCGATTCGATTATATCAACATAAAACTGTTCGTGAAGTACGTGCGGCACTGCACAATAAATTGCATCAATTTCATCGTTTTTGAGCATTTCTTTGTAATCTGTGTATGTATTTTTTATGCTTGGCATACGGTCGGTAAACCACTTCATTGACGATTCTTTTGTGGCACAAACTGCAATAATTTCTGGTTTTGCACATATATCTTCAAGATGATGCCATCTGCCAACTGCACCTGCAAATTCCTTTCCCATCAAACCGCATCCAATTATACCAAATTTTATAGTTTTCATTATTTTCACCTCATTTAATATTTATTCATCCCTGATTTTCTTCCTTTGTTACATCAAGAATTGCGCTATATATTAAGTCGGGGTCTCCATTGATGTTTTTGCCCTCTTTCCATAGCTTTTCGACCTTTTTGTAAATCTCGTCGTCGGGTACCATATCGGTATATGTTGTTAAAGGCACTATCTGCTCCCTTGCGACCTCGGGTGTGGTACACGCGTTGTCGTTTCTGAAAGCGTCTCTTTCCTCTTTATTCCTCAAATTCGGAACTTTTACACTCACGTTACCGTTAAGCACCGAGCGCCACGCAAGAATTCCGCATATACCCATCTCAACTGCGGTGTATACGTCTATACTGTACTTACCCGCATCTCTACCCAGAATCTTTTGAATAAAGAAATATGTGGGATAAAAATCTCCGCCGTTATGACCTGGGAATTTTTTTGCCATTTCGGGAAGATACTCGTTCTCGGGTGTGTATTGTTGCCACTTACCCTCTCCTATCTTTTCGCTCTCCTGATAGTAGTTAAAGTCGGGGAGTGATAAAAATCTTCCGCTTTCCATCATACCCTTTTCGCAATAGACCTGATAGTTAAAGTTCTCGCCCTGACCCTCGCGTTTTAGCGACCCGTGAATACTCTTTACAACTGCACCATTATCGAGTGTTATCATCTCAATTCCCGTACCGCCCACAAGACCGCCTTTTTCGAAGTTGACTCTGCTCGGACGACACTCAAAGCCTACAACACTCACTGGTCTTCTGCCCGTAATTGTAAGCAGCGGACCTATAGAGTGTGTGCAATAAAATGTGGGGTACATTCTGTTTCGCCAGTGGGTTTTGTCGCCATACGTAATCTGTGGCCAACAACTTGCAAGGTCGTGGATATATTCGCCCTCGGCATATGTAACCTCACCGATTTTTCCCTCTTCGTATTTTTTCCACATTTCGTAGGTAGAGCGCATATAACAGAAGTTTTCTGCATATGCATAAACCTTTCCGCTTTCCTCCACTGCTTCTATAAGTTCAACTGCCTGTGCCATAGTTTCGCACGGTAAACATTCCGACAAAACGTGTTTGCCTGCCTTAAGGCACTTTATGGCAAAAGGTGCGTGCTCGGTTGCGTAGTTTGCAAGGCAGACTGCATCCATATCGTGCTTTAAAAAATCCTCAAAATTATTATAATAGGCAACGTTTTTTATACCCATTTCCTCTGCCTGATGGCGTACATTTATGAGTGCCGGCTCAAATTTGTCGCAGATTGCAACAACCTCAGCGTCCTCGTGGTATTGCATAAGAATATCTATCATATTCTTTCCGCGGTACGCGCCCATAACTCCTATTTTTATCTTCACACTTATCATCTCCTTTGCTGTTATTATAACACCCTTTTTTGTTACATATAATGTACAAATTCAACAAAAACATAAAACAGAGAGGACTACTGTCTGTTCCCTCACGAAAAAAATCCGCCGATATGGCGGATTTTTCACAAGTTTACGTCGCAGCAAGCGGAGCGGAGTTTGCAAATTTAAAAAGGTGCATTAACCAAAGTCAATGCACCGAAAAATGCATAACTCCAATTGCTGCAACACAAGTTTTCTACCAATTCTAAGGAATGCGAAAACAGAGAATGCATTTTTACCCAAATAAAAACACACCCTTAGTAATTGGCTAATATTAACCTGTGTTGCAATTACAGTATACCATACACAGCCATAAATTGTCAAGAAAAAAAGGGCAATTTGTATAAATTCTATTGCTCATTATTGCGGGACGATGTGGGCATTGTCCCCTACGAAAAGGTATTTAACATTGTAGGGGACGGCGTCCTCGACGTCCCGAAAATATTCCTTAACAACTTGTTGACTTTTTAATGCTCTTGTTTTATAATATAAACATATAAAAGAAAGGAATTACCTATGAAAGCGATAGTAAACGGAAAAATTTATACAATGAATGGTAACGTCTACGAAGACGGTATGATTGTATTTGATGAAAAGATTATATATGTAGGGGAAAAGACGGATAAATTTGATATCGACGAGGTTTTTGACGTGTCGGGCGCTGTTGTTACCCCCGGCCTTATTGACGCACATTGCCATGTGGGAATGTTTGAGGACTCGCTCGGCTTTGAGGGTGATGACGGAAACGAGCAAAGCGACCCAATAACCCCTCACTTAAGAGCAATCGACGCAATAAACCCATTTGACAGAAGCTTTGATGATGCAAGACGTGCCGGTGTAACGTGTGTGGTAACGGGTCCGGGCAGTGCAAACCCCGCAGGAGGTCAGTTTGCGGCTATAAAAACCTCCGGTATCTGTATTGATGATATGATTCTGAAAGCTCCCTGTGCAATAAAGCTTGCCCTTGGAGAAAATCCAAAGACGGTGTATGCCGAAAAAGAAGACGCACCGCTAACCCGAATGGGAACAATGGCATTATTGCGCGAGATGTTTATTAAAGCACAAAGATATGCCGACGACCTTTATGAATACGAAAAAGACACCGAGGAAAACGACAAGCCTGAGCTTGATATGAAGTCGGAGGCTCTCATAGGTGCACTCCGCCGCGAAATTCCCGTTAAAATCCACGCGCACCGCGCAGATGATATCTGCAGTGCTATCCGTTTGGGTAAGGAATTTAATCTTGATATTACAATAGAACATTGCTCGGATGGGGACAGAGTTGCAACCATTTTAGAAAGGGAAAATGTTCCCGTAATGCTTGGCCCGACTCTTTCTGACCGTTCAAAGCCTGAGCTTAAAAATCTTAGCTTTGCAACATACAAAAATCTTTCTGACAGAGGGATTGACGTTGCAATAATAACCGACCACCCCGAAATTACAATCGAAAATCTTTCGCTTTGTGCCGCAATGGCAGTTAAAAACGGAATGGATACGGATTTGGCACTAAAGGGAATAACAATAACTGCGGCAAAAAATTGCCGGATTGATGACAGGGTAGGCTCAATAGAGGTTGGCAAGGACGCAGACTTTGCAGTGTTTACCGCGTTGCCGACTGAATTTAATTCAAAATGTATGATGACATTTATAAATGGCGAAAAAGTGAAATAAAAAACAGAGAGGACTGTCTGTAAACGTACAGATAGTCCTCTTTTTTACACAACAAAAACAAATTGTCTGTATAAATTCTGTTGCTCAAATTTGCGGGACGTCGAGGTGAACCAATTGCAACGCAATTGGTAGCGAAAAAACCAACGGTTTTGAGAACTTAGCAGAAACCGCCGTCCCCTACAGGCAAAATCGAATTTATACAGACAACCATCTCTTCTTTTTTGTGGTCGCCCGATGGTATTTATAAAAGGCTCCATTACAATCCCTCCGGGTTTGCCTTGCAAACCCACCTCCCTTTACACAAGGGAGGCTTTTTTGTTGTTGTCTATTGGTGTTTTTGGGGGTTATGTGCAAAAATCATTAGCCTTTTGGTGATATTATTATTGTCGGCAATGACATTTCGCTGTATTGTGTCGATATTATACTGTTTTTGGCAATTCTTGAATATGTGCCTGCATATTCTCCGCCATATACAAAAAGCCCTGTTATATTACTGTAGTTTTGGTATTTTGCGTCCTTGTTGTGTAAAAGGTCTATATTTATTGTTTCGTAAGGTGTGCAATATTCCTGCAACAGGTAACTGTTATCGGCATTTTTTAAAACTGCCTCGCACCACTTTTCGTCGCTGTCAAATTCTACACCTGCATATACACCCTTGGACGCATACGAGTCCTCAGGCTTTATTACCCACTTATCCTTATTCTGTAAAACGTTATTTTCGTCTATGCTTTTTTTAGTAAGCTTTGTTGTGTAAGGGATATGCTCTTTTATAAAATTCCTCTCGTTCTCTGTCAAAAACTCTGATGTTTTAGTATTGTGAAGAATTTCGAACACCTTTTTATTGTGTATAACCTGAGTACGGAAATCACCAATAAGGCATACTGCATTGTCCTTTACTGCTTTAATAAAATCCGTAACCTTATCATAATTTTGCATTATGTCGCACGTTACTGCTCTGCGGTAAATTGCGTCTATTTTATTGCCCGACTCGGCATAGAGTGCACCGTCTTTGTACTTAAGATTTGTTATTTCGCAAATTTCGCAACTGTAGCCAAGGTCTGTAAAGGTTTTGCAGAATTGCTCAAATTCATAATTTCTTTCGTTATTTAAAAAGTCAACAATAGCAATGTTTGGTTTTTTTGCGCCATCCTTGCATGAGTGATAAATTTTTAAAAATTCATTTGCCCAACTCTTAAAAAGCTCGTTTGTTTTTACGTTGTATTTTTTGCTGAACTCATTAAATGCACCCGTTTTTGAAAGTGCAATATTAAGCTCTCTGTCCTCGTTCATGGCAGAGGCACCGTCTGCATTGAATTCGCAAAACTTAAACGAATAATCGTCCTCATTAAAGAAAATATCAATTCTTGCAATGGGGAGTGTGCAATCGTATGGCACATCTCTGAGAATAAGCTCTTCAAGACGTTTATCAAAGTCAAAAAGATGGCGGTACGAACTGTCCTTGACATATTTTTTTATTACTTTGTCTAAAATAGTGTACATTGTATGGGCAATTTCTTTAAAATATTGCTCCATTTTATCGGAAAACATTTTAGGTATAAAAAGCGTATGCACAAAATACCCATGGCATTGCGCAGTTGAGGATTTTATATATTTTTGCTCTTCTTGTGCGTCTTGTATGCTTTTTTGAAAATCGCTATCCACGCACTCTTTGTAATAATTTTTATAATCTGTCATTTTTATTTTCCTTTTTTACATTAACCTAATAACAGAGAGGGCAATCTATATAAATTCTGCTCGGGATTTTTCGGGAGGAGCAAGCCCCTCCCCTACAAGAACAACAGAATTTATAGAGATTACCCTTTCTGCTGTACACAAAACAAGTAAAAACAGAGAGGGCTGTCTATATAAATTCTGAGTATTGCGAGTTTCAAATTCGTGAGAATTTGTCTGTTTGAGCAACAGAATTTATATAGATTGCCCTCTCTGTTTTATAATTTAAAAGAATACTGATGGTACCTTCTCTAACTTTTCGATGATTACTTCACCCTCTATGTGCGGACCGATAGCCTCTATAAACTCCTTAAAATGTGGCATTGTGTTATGCTCAGCAATGGCTTGCTCGTGCAACCATTCTTCTATAAAGGTAAAGCTTGTTTTGTCGTCCTGCTTTTGGAAAATCTTGTAGGAAAGGTTTCCCTTTTCTTTTTTTGTCTGGCGTGTAACATCATTTGCAAGTTTTATAAACTTGGATACACTGTCTTGTTTTACTTTGAATTTTGCTATTATTGTTATCATCATTATTCCCCTTTTTAAAAATTTATCTCATATTCGAGTTTGTCGCAGTTATATTTTTTGCGATAAATATCCTCGACCTCATATTCAACTATATATTTGCCCTTTGGTGGAGTTTTGCCCTTTACCCTGATTGAACTTGCCTTAACGGTTCTGGTAGGCAAAAGCTTTCCTGTACTCTCGTCGGTATGAAGAAGTGTAACCCTGTCTTTTGATGTTCCCTTTGTGAATGTACCGTTACTCCACAAGCCAATATAGGAATATTTATCGTTATACGTATTGTGTGCAATAAACAAATCTGCAAGGCTTTGGTCGTTTAATATTGTTTTTACACTGTAAATTGTATATTCACTGTTTTTAGATGCAAGGTCTGCATCAACTGCTACACCCTTTATTTGGGGAATTTTTTTACGAAGCTCGCTTTTATAGGTATTTTCTTCCCACAAGCATTCCAGGTCCTGTGTGCTTATACACTCAAAATACGTGCGCGACTTCTTGTTATAGAAATATTTCTTAAGAGTTACATTCTTTATAATTTGCATATTGGGTGCAATATTCAATACTGCCTTTTCGCCATCTATCCCCGATGAGCACAAAAGCTCGTACTGGTTATACTGTTCCCACGATGGTGTATCTGTATAATCGGTACTGATGTACTCGTCCTCAAAGTGTGTGTCGGTAATGGTGTTTTTAAGGAATGTTTTATAGTTGTCGGAATGGGAGTGCTTCATATACTCGTTAAGAGTCCACTCCTCTGTCTTTTCGGGATAATAGACGCTTATTCCGTAGGATTGTGAACGCATTTTTCCCTTTACGCTGTGTCTTAGTGCAAGTGATAAGGCCTCGGATATATTGGCGGGTGTTTCGCCTGCAACGTCCTTTAGTGCATTGGCAAGTGATAAAATATCCACCATCTGAGAGCCGGCACATCTTTGTGCGCCCTCCATCATTCTCGTAACTGCACCGAGTGCACTAAGGTCTTTGGAGTGTGTTAAAAGCTCATGTGCCATTCCGTCGAATGCGAGGTTGAGATTTGTCATTTGCGACAGGTCGATGCACGAAAGCTGTGCCATATCTGAATTTCCGTCTCTTTCACATTTTCTCAGGTATGCATTGCACATTTCGTTACACATTTCGCCAACGCCTGCGTCCGGGAATTCCATAATACATTCTATAAGTGTTGTGTAGTCAAAACCACTGCATCTTTCCTCGCTGGCAACCATATACTTTGCATATGTAGAAAGCGCGGTCGCCATTTCAAGCGATGACATATATGCACCGTCAAAGCATATTGCGTCGAGGACTGTATTTGTTTTGCTCAGGGCATAATACATTTCCTCAATATTCAGCGTATCGCCACGGTAATTCTGGTCGTTTAACACTTCCATTCCGTTACCGTCGCCCATGAGGATGAGCATATATTTGTCGGCACTGAATTGTTCCATTCCCCACGTTATAAAATCAGAGAATGTTTCGTAGCTTCCCATTGACGCGCTCTGTTTCTGGTCCTTTAAGTACATAGAGCCTTTTTGCATTACAAAACGCTGAAGATACTCTCCGTCAATACCGTCGTTTTCCCATTCACCGCCGCCGCCTGTCTGTACAACAACGTTTACGTTGGCGGGATATTTTATTTGTGTTAATTCCTCTATTGTACGCGAGGTTTTGCCCCCGTTATCGGAGCAGGCATATATCATAACAGTCCACGTACTGTCTCCCGTGGGCTTTGATTTTTTTTCTTCTTTAAAGCTTATTTTTGTTGCACCGCACCCGCAAAGGAGTGTTACAATAAATAGTACAACAACTGCAAAAATGCCTTTTTTCATATATTCCTCCAACTTTTTTGTTAATCAGAAAAAAACATCATAAAACAATAGTGCAAGAGTGCAAGTTTTATGATGTGTTTTTCTGATTATTCCTCAACAGGAGCGCCTACAGGGCAAACGCCTGCGCAAGCACCGCAACCAATGCATGTGTCTGCGTCAACAACATATAAAGAATCACCCTCTGATATTGCGCTTACAGGACATTCACCTGCACAAGCACCACAGCTGATGCAATCTTCTGTAATTTTGTATGCCATATCCGTCTTCCTCCTTATCTTTATATTAAATAAAAAGTCTTTTGACCTATATTCCATGTCTTATTATATCATATATTGTCTGTTTCTTCAAGTAGTTTATTTTAAATTCTTATTACCTTTTTATGACTTCTATTTCGTCTGCATTAAATTCCTTGAGGGTTTGCTCTTCTTCGTTATCTATTCTTACGGTTACCTTACCCTTTAAAAGTGCAACATACTCGACTGTGCCCTTACCCTCGGGAGTGTTGACCTCAACACCAACGCCGGGCATGGTACCTATAAGCTCCTCATAAGTATCCTGCTCATATTTAAGACAACACATAAGTCTTCCGCATGCACCGCTTATTTTGGTGGGGTTAAGGGACAGACCTTGCTCCTTTGCCATCTTAATTGATACGGGAACAAACTCTTCGAGCCAGCTTGAACAGCATAGCTTTCTTCCGCATGCACCTATTGAGCCCATTGTCTTTGACTCGTCTCTTACACCGATTTGTCTTAGTTCTATTCTCTTTTTAAAGATTAGCGCTAAATCCTTTACCAAATCCCTGAAATCTACACGTCCCTCCGACGTAAAATAGAATAGGATTTTTGTATCGTCAAATGTAAGCTCTGCACTTACAAGCTTCATATCCAGACCGTGTTCCTCTATCTTCTTTTTGCAGATTTCCATTGCGGAAGCTTCCTGCTCACGGTGGCGGTTATAAATTTCTGTATCCTCGGGTGTTGCAAGTCTTATAACACCTTTTAGGGGAGTCTTTAATTCCTCCTCAATATCTTGTATACCCAATGCAACTTTTCCGTACTCTATTCCTCTTTTTGTTTCGACAATTACATTGTCGCCTTGTTTTATCGAAAAGCCTAACGGGTCAAAATAATAGATTTTTCCCGCAGGACGAAAGGTTACTCCTACTATACGCATATTTTGTTTTCCTCCATTGTTTGTGTTTTGTGCGGGAGGAGCAAGCCCCTCCCCTACATTGTTTGTGTTTTGCAAAAGGGTACAAAAGACCCTAAATTCGTGGAAAATTTATTCAGATTGCCGTTATTCCGAACGCAGCCGTACAACGAGTACGTTGTAGGGGACGGCGTCCTCGACGTCCCGCCTCTATGGTAAGATGAATAAATTTAACCGAATTTAATATAAGTCGATTGAACTTCGTGGCTTATTATGATACTCCACACTCAAAACCAAGCCGATTGCTGCAAGGTTTGTTATAAGCGATGTTCCGCCATAGCTTAAAAAGGGCAGGGGAATTCCCGTTACGGGAGTTAAGCCGATACACATTCCGATGTTCTCGAAGGCGTGGAACAAAAACAGCGCTCCCACACCCGTGCAGATGTATCTGCCGAATGCATTGTCTGCTCTTTGCGCCGCCTTAAAACATCTTAAGATTATTGCAAAAAGAACTATCACGACAACCATTGCGCCGATAAAGCCGAACTCTTCGCTTATTACACTATATATAAAGTCGGTCGACTTGGTGGGCAGATACCCCATCTGGTTCTGGGTTCCCTCAAGGTAGCCTTTACCAAAAATCTGTCCCGAGCCAACTGCTATTTTTGACTGAATTACGTTATAACCCTTGTTTAGAGGGTCCATTTCGGGGTTTAAAAATACCTGTATTCTGTTTCGCTGATATTCCGAGAGTACATATTTATATATAAATGGCAACGATAAAACCCCGGCTATACCCACAGGTATAATATATTTGTATGATAGCTTTGCAACAAATATCATACACAAGAACATAAATACAAAAACCATTGTACTGCCCATATCGGGTTGCATCAGAATAAGTGCTACAGGCACTCCGATATGCAACAGTAACCCCAAAATTACAGGGATTTTGTTTATCTTATCTCCTACCTTTTCTAAGTGATACGAAAAGGTTATAATAAAACACAGTTTTGCAAGCTCGGCAGGCTGAAGTCCGACAGAGCCAAAACGTATCCAGCTCCTTGCTCCCCAGTCGCCCGTTACACCAAAAAACAGAACGAAAAGAAGAATAATAATAGAGAAAATATAAATAGGTTTTATAAGATTTTTAAACTGCTCATAGTCGAAAAAGCTTATAAAAAGACACACTGCTAAGCCGAGCACAAGTCCTATGCTTTGCACAATTACGTTTGTGTTTGTCTGCATTGAACGCGTGGCAGAAAATATTACAATTACACCGAAAATGGCAAGTGCTATTGTCATAATAAAAAGAAAATAGTCGAATTCCTTAGCCATTATTGAGCGTTTATCGATACCGTAATGCGTTTGTTTTTTTGATTTTTTCAATTCTATTTCTCCGTTTTGGGTTATTCCTCGTCTAAGGTTTTTATAATTCCCTCGCTTAATGCTTTCATTTTCAGCTTATATTCGTTTATCTGTGTTTTTAAGGACAACAACTCGTGGTGCTTTCTCATGTGAGCCTCTTCAACATCTAAAAGCTCCTTTTTTGAATCGAGCTTTGCTTTTTCTATAATATTTTGTGCCTCGAGCTTTGCGGCGTTTATGATTTCGTCTGCATTTTTTTGCGCAACTGTTACTGACTGCTTAAGGGTAATATCCATAAGCTTGTAGCGGTCGAGTGCCTCTTGTATTTCGGAGTTTTTATCGCGTAAGGCTTTGTTTTCGTTACACAAAAACTCATAATCGTGCAAAATTGCCTCTAAAAAATCATCGACCTGTTCAATGTCATAGCCTTTTATTTTTTTCTCGAAATCTTTATTTTGAATGTCAATAGGTTTTATCATTTTTATACATTCCTTTCAATACCCCTCAAACTTATTTTCGGGACGTCGAGGACGCCGTCCCCTACAATGCTTTTGAAAATGGTAAGATGGGCAATTTTACTCAGACCTACAATACTCATTACAGATATTTGTCTACACTTATGTGTTGCCTGTCTTTTCGGGTCTTTGCACCCTCCTGCCTTATAATAAACCGTCCAAAGCCTCTTATGGAGAGTAAATCTCCCTCTTTTACGGGTTTTGAATTATCGTTTATTATACGGTGATTTACTTTTACCTTGTCGGAGCTTATTAAATCTGCCGACTTTTGCCTTGAGAGTTTAGTGATTGCGCCAACAACCGCGTCTGCACGCATGGACGCACATACAAGCTCTAAACGTTGATATTTCCTCTTTATCTTTTGTGCCAATGACATATCCGTTTCCTCGATATGTACACCCTGGTTTGATATTTTGGAAATGTTAGCGCAAATATAGTCGGCAATATCTCCGCTCACAAAGCAAATGGCGCCATTGTCCTCGGTAATTGCAATGTCGCCAAGCTTATTACGCTCAATACCGAGCGACAAAAGTGTGCCAAGACAATCCCTGTGAGTGAGCGGTTTGGTAAAGAGCGGGCTTATTTTTAAAGCCTTTATGGGAAATTCACTCTCATCACACTCGCACCATTCGGGGAAAACGCCAAGCATTTTACTCTCGCTTTCTTCAAATCCGCCAAAGAACATTGTGTTAGTGCCATAGGGGAAAACCATATTATCTTGTATGGTGGCTATTTCGCCGCCGTCAAGAAATGGTGAAAATTTAGCGGTTGCGTGTTTTTCACACAAGCGAAAAAGGTCGTTTATTTTAGATATAAGAAGCTTATCTGACGCTTCCATAATTCCAGTTGAAGTTATTTCTTGTGTGCTCGTTTATGTTGTCGCCTGAGATGTCTACATTGCGCGGTGCTGCTACAAAAATTCCGTCTGTTATTTTGCGCATATTTCCGCCAACTGCATAAACTGTGCCCGAAACAAAGTCTACTACTCTTGTTGCAACTGCACTGTCTTTCATTCCTGCAACGTCGAAAATGGCAACAAGATTAGATGTTATAACGCTTGATATTTTATATGCATCTTCAAAAACCTGAGGCTTAAAAATCTGAACATTTGCACTGTTATCTCTCGAAGTTATTGGTACAACATTAGATGTGGATTTCTTTCTTGTATAAAGCTTGCTCTTTGACTTTTTCTCCTCGACTTCTTCACCCTCGTCAAGTGAGTCCTCGTTTTCGAAGTCCTCTTCCTCGTAATCCTCCAAGCTTCCAAAACCCATAAAGTTTTTTATGCTTGCCCATGCATTGTTTTTCATAACCTTTTTCTCCTTTTCTTTTTATATATTTAAACGTAGCCTTGCTACAAAACCAACAATTTTATATATTATACTCGCGCTTACCGAATATGGCACTTCCTACACGTACCATATTTGCACCGCACTCGATTGCCACCTCAAAATCTGAGCTCATTCCCATAGAAAGTAACTCTAAGCTTACATTTTTATAGTCCTTTTGCTTATATTTAAGGTATAGCTCGTTCATATTCTCAAAATGAACTCTTACTTCTTCCGCCTCGCCCTTAGGTGCTATTGTCATAAGTCCTTTTACTCTTATATTTTCGCACTCTGAACTGAATTTAAGAACGTCATCTAATTGTTCGGGTGCAATTCCCGACTTTGTTTCTTCGCCCGAAATATTTACCTGAATTAAAATATCCTTAACAAGATTATGTTTTTTTGCGCTCTTATCTATCTCGCTCATTAGCTTTATGGAGTCTACCGAATGAATAAGCGACACCTTATCTATTATATACTTAATCTTGTTTGTCTGTAATTGACCAATCTGATGTATTCTGACGGGTAAAATATCGTTAAACTTATCGCGGATTTCCTGCGGACGGTTTTCGCCGATGTCCTTAACGCCCAGAGCTATTGCCTCGTTTATTAAGTCTGCTCCGTGAGTTTTTGTTACTGCAATAAGGGTTATGTCCTTTCCGTCTTTTCCCACGCGTTTTGCGGCAGAGTCAATTCTCTCCAGAACATTATTAAGATTTTGTTTGATTGTGCTCATTATGACTCTATCACCACCGCTTTTTATTTTTCGCCAACAATAATACGCTCCATATTTTCCAGCTTGTACTGAGCATTGGGCAGGGAGTTTATTATAACATAATCCTCCTGTGTGTTTGTATAATCAACTGTGCAATAGCAACTGTAGTTTTGTGCACCCTTTGAGGCAAGAACATATTTTTCTCCGTTTTTATCTGTCCTTATGGCATAGACCGGCACTTTGTAGCCGCTATAGCTCTCAAAGATAAGCTCGGCACTTGACGCTCTGTACGAAAATGCACCCTCTATATATGTTGAACATTTTATTGCTACAAGCCTGTTTTCGCCCTCGTCCTCGCTTATGTTGTAGATTGTTCCTTTTATATTGTCCTCGCCGATTGCGTCAAGTACAACAGTAACAGTTTCGCCCTTCTTGTGTCCCTCTATTGCCTGAGCGGGTACACTCATAAGAAGATACCATTTATGGTTGTTTACCACCTTTCCGATTGGCTCGCCCTCAGAAACGGTTGTATTTGTAAGCCTGTCATTTATTATGGCAGGGAGTGAATCTATATACTCTACTGTATACGTATTGATATCTTCTGCCTTTAAGAAAGCCTCAAGACCGTCGGTATATGTGGTAAATACGCCCGGTTTTGTTGTTCTTATCTCGGTTTTTGAGGAGTTGATTTTTTGTTCTATTTCCGCTTTTTGTGCATAAAGCTCTTCAAGAACGTCCTCTTCGCTTATATCTTTTCCCTTTCGGATATCGTTAAGCATTGTTTTGTATTTGCCGATTCTTAAAACGTCGTTACGTCTTACAACGTTGGGGATATCATCGACTATTGCCATAATTCTGCTTTCTGTGTCGGTTCTGTCGAAACGAAAGTCGGTAAACTCTCCGTCGCTTTCCTTTTGCTTTTCGATTTTGTTGTCGATAGTCCTTAACGACTTAAGCGTCTCGGATGATATATCTGTATGATATATTGTTGAGAGCAACGAATCCGCCTTTATTCTTTCACCGTCGCGGACATTGTTATAGAGTGTTCCTGCAGTGTCGGCAAAATAGATTTCCTCGTCGCGGATAATATATGCTTTTTTTGTGTTTATGCTTTTTTTGACAGTTTCGTATGAGTGCTCGAGCGTGTTTACGGGCACCGAAACGTAGTACACCGCCGCCGCAGTTGCAATTATAACAATAAAAACAAAAACGCAAAGCAGTGCTTTTTTTATTTTATTTATTATCATTTGAACCTTTCACCAACCTGTTTTTTTATGACGGGATTTTTTTGCGGGAGGAGCAAGCCCCTCCCCTACGTTTAGGGGGTTGTTCCAAAACGACGACGTATGCGCAGGCTCCCTTGTGTAAAGGGAGCTGTCGCGTATGCGACTGAGGGATTGTTTTTTCTGTTGATTTTACAACCCCTCCGAGTTGCTTCGCAACCCACCTCCCCTTATACAGGGGAGGCTATATGACGAGATTTCCTTTGCACTTTGGAAAAATCTCTAAATAGGTTTTGTGCAAACAAAACGACGACGTATGTGGATACTTCGAGTTTTGCTTTGCGCAAAAGATATGACGAGATTTTTTCAAAGAAGATAGAGAATGGCGGAGGCAGCCTTATAATACTGCATTTCACCTATTGCCTTGGTTGCCTTGCTCTTTAAAAAATCAAATCCCTCTTTTTGCAGAAGCTTTACTAAAAAACAAAGACGTTGCTCATCCTTCATAAGCGACAGTATTTTTCGGATATCTGCTTTTTTTCCGTTGAGTTTTTCAACTATCTCGTTTGTAAGCCTTATTTTTATATACTCTTGCTTTACTTTTTCTAAAAGCTCATCAAAATCCCATACCTCGAGCGGGTTTATATTAAGTATCTGCGCGGCGCACTGTACACCCTCAATTATATGTGCACTGTATTTTATCTTGGCTCTTTTATAGCTGTCGTTTGTTATAAAAAAGTCATCACCGCTAAGATAACCAAAGGTTTGCTTTGTTCTTAAATACCCCTCTGTTATGCTCATTTTTATTTTATCCGTGTCAAATTCCATTGTCCCCAATATCGGTTTTTGAGCACTTATATTTATTATGTTTTTACCCGAATAATCAAAATCCCGATAAAAACCTACTCCCTTTACGTCTGTTGCTATTATATTTTTTATGCCCTTATCTATAAGCATATTTACGGGCATATTATTTATTATTCCGCCATCTACAAACTTTAAATTATCTATCTCTTTCGGCTTAAATCCGGGAAAGCATGCGCTTGCCAAAAGAAATTCCACAAGCTCGCCCGGGGCAATATCCTCCAGGTATATAGCGCTTTCTTTTTTTTGGGTAAGTGAGTATGTTACAAAACCAAAGCTTATATCAGACTCACGTATTTTTTGCTCGTCTAAATGTGTAAGAAGCAGTTTTTTTAATGGCTCCATATCAAGACCGTGCGACTCTTTTACAGTGCGCACAAGGGCGAAGATATTTTTTATATCAAACAAATCCTCCGCGTCTTTTATCCTTGACGGTAACGAAACAATATCCGATAATGCAATATCCGTCCATACTCTGTATGCCAAATCATAATCGTCCATTATAAAAAGTGCGGCATTTATTGCACCTATCGACGTTCCGCAAACTGCACAAACATCAATTTTCAGTTCTTTTAGTGCTTTTATAACACCAACCTGGAAAGCTCCTCTTGCTCCTCCACCGTCAAAAACAAGTCCGTATGCCATATTTTTACCTCTTTTATAGCCTTTTTTAACACATTTTCCCTGTTTTTTTCGTTTTGTAAAATTAGGAATACCCACATTATATTATATTACATATCCACCATTGTGTCAAGGATAAAATATTAAAAAAAGAGGGATTTTTTAGTGTTGAACTGCCCTCTCTTTTGATATGTTTTTTTATTTATTCTTCCTCAGTCTTTTCTCTTTCTTTTATAACCTCATTAAAGATGTTCATAAACTCCTCGCCTGTGATAGTTTCTTTTGAAATTAAAAACTCTGATATTTTATCTAATGCGTCGCGGTTTTCTTTTAAAAGCGAAACCGCGATTTCGTATCTTTGCTTTAATATTTTAACAACCTCGTTATCGACAGCTGTTTTTGTCTCCTCGGAGCAGTTGGAAACTGCACGACCGTCGAGATACTTGCTTTGTATGCTCTCTAAGCCCGCCATGCCGAATTTTTCGGACATACCGAACTGGGTTATCATTTTTCTTGTCATTTCGGTTGCGCGTTCGATGTCATTTGACGCACCCGTTGTCTGCGTATCAAACACAATCTCCTCCGCCGCACGACCTGCTAAGAATACAGTTACCTGGTCTAAGATTTCTGCCTTAGACATCAGGTATTTTTCCTCTTCATCAGGCATTTGCATAGTGTAGCCCAATGCACCCATTGTACGCGGAACAATCGTGATTTTCTGCACCGGCTGAGTGTTTTTTTGCAGTGCAGTAGCAAGCGCGTGGCCAACCTCGTGGAATGCAACTATTCTCTTTTCGGATTCAGACAGGATTCGGTCCTTTTTCTCCTTACCCGCAATTATGACCTCGACAGCCTCCATTAAATCTTCCTGAATAACTACTTTTCTGCCAAGTCTTACTGCGCGAAGTGCCGCCTCGTTTACCATGTTTGCAAGGTCGGCACCCACCGCACCGCTTGTGGCAAGCGCCATTTGGTGAAGGTCTATGTCGGGGGATAGCTTTACGTTTTTGGCGTGTACCTTTAAGATATCCTCTCTGCCCTTTAAATCCGGCTTTTCTACAATTATACGTCTGTCGAAACGTCCCGGTCTTAACAGTGCCTTATCCAAAATTTCGGGGCGGTTTGTTGCCGCTAATATTACAAGTCCCTTTGATGAGTCGAACCCATCCATTTCGGATAAAAGCTGATTTAGTGTCTGTTCTCTTTCGTCGTTTGTGCCGAGCTGATTATCTCGTGATTTACCTATGGCATCAATTTCGTCTATAAATATAATACATGGTGCTTTTGCATTTGCCTGCTTAAATAGGTCTCTTACACGACTTGCGCCCACACCCACAAACATTTCCACAAACTCCGAGCCTGATAGCGAGAAGAATGGAACATTTGCCTCGCCTGCAACCGCCTTTGCCAAAAGGGTTTTACCCGTTCCGGGAGGGCCTACCAGAAGTGCGCCCTTTGGTTGCTTTGCGCCAATTTCGGTATATTTTGTGGGGTTATGCAAAAAGTCTACAATTTCGTTTAACGACTCCTTTGCCTCCTCCTGACCGGCAACATCTTTAAAGGTGATACCTGTTTTATTTTCCATATTATACATCTTCGCATTGGACTGACCAACACCCATTATACCTCCGCCCATTCGCTTTGAAAGTGAGCGTGTTAAGAATGAGAACAAAATTCCCATAAACAACAATGGTAAAATCCACGAAACAAAGAAGTTTAAGATTGGATTTGAGTAGATAATTGGTGTGTAGTATTTTATGTTGTTCTCGTCAAGGAGTGCCAAAAGACGGTCGTCTCTTATATAGCCTGTGAGGAACTGCTCTCTTGTGCTTTGCTTTAATGCTTCTATTGATTCTTTGTCTGCTATACCGAATATTTCTAAGAACTTGTCGGTCTGCTCGGAACTCTCTGCTGTTTTTTCAGGCTTTTGGTATATAACTATTTTATCGCTCTCAAAAACAACCTCGTCGACCTTTTGGTCTTTTACCATTTGCAAGAATTCGTTATAGCTTATTTCCTCGCGGTTTCTTGCCGACATTGAGCTCATTAAAAAATTAAGCCCGAAAGTTGCAACAAGCGAGATTATTAAAATCAAAAACCCTGTATTTTTAAATGGTGATGTTGGTTTTTGATTATTCTTTTTATCGTTCTTATTATCGTTCACAATTTGCCTCCGTTTTTGGTTTGTATTATTTTAATTTTTTCCAAATTTAACCGATTTTATTGTATCATATGCAAAAATAAAAGTCAATTAACAAACTAATAATTTTTTGTAACATTCTTGTTGTAGGACAGGCTACTGATACTTTTCAAAAAAAGGAGCGGGGAAAATCCCCGCTCATTATTGCTATTTATCAGAAACTAATTGGTATTTTATTTTTTAATGGCTTCATATTTGTTTCCCAAACATATAGCTCAAGTGTTGCACCTTCTAATGTAAGTGCATTTGTTAAGCTTATTGCATCAACAGTTATTGTGTTATCAAAGCCATTTGCAAAGTTGACATTATTCAGCAATGCTGCTGCTTTCATTTCTGTACCAACCTTTACTACGCCTACAAGCATAATTGTCTTATCTGCACCAATATTCTTTGCATCAACATTGATTGCAAGTGATGCTGCATCGTATCTTGCATTTTCAAAGATGTAGTCGCTTACTGTAAATGAATAGCTTTGATTTGCCATTTTAGACTCTTTGTTGATAATTCTTGACTTGCTCTTTGCAGTTACTGTCCAGTAATATGTTGTATTTGCGCTAAGACCTGTAATTTCAGCAAAGTTATCTTCTGTTGTGCCCTTTATTACAGGTGTGTCTGTAAGATTTGCATTTGTGTAAACTGCATACTCATACTCGTCTGCATAAGCTGATGCCTGCCACTTTAAGTATGTTTTTGTTGATGTGATATTTGACTCATTTGCAGGATATACAAGGTCGAATTCCTTTTCTTCCTCACTTATTGTAAGTGTTGAGCCTACTGATGTAAGTGGTGTTTCGTCTGTAAATGTTCCTGCGGGAGCATCTGATGCTTTTAGTCTGTAATCGCCGTCATTTACATTTACAAATGCATTTGTTGGGACATTGTTGCTCTCAACATCTATCATATTATCACTTTCGCTCACACCGGCTTCTGTACAATTTGAATACGCATTGTTTACAACTGCTGTTGTTCTTACAAAGCTCTTATTCATAAGATTATTGTAGTTTGTCTTGATTTTTGAATATGGCTCATCATCAAGGTAACTCTTCCACACCGGACCGCCACTCTTACCGATGTTCTTAACTGCCCATAGGCTATCGGCACTGTCTACTGTGCCCGAACCGTCATAGTCTTTTGTTGAGCTGTAGTCTGTTGCCTCAAGGAATGTTGCAAAGTATCTGCTTGGATACAAGTCTGTTTCGTAGTTTTTTGTATTTTGTGTTAATGGTCTGCTTGTTACACTTATACCACGTTTTGCGTTAACTGTTATGTTACCCTCAATAATATGGTCTGTACCGCCGCAAGCCATTACACCATAAGAATATGGGTCGTTGCTCATATCTATAATGTTACCCTTAAGGTTACCGCCTGAGAACATATCGTCAAGATAGATACCTGCAATAGTTTCTGTGTTCTCCGGGATTTCGGCATGAACACCGCCTATATCGTGAAGGAAGTTTTTCTCGACGTTTATTCCGTAGTTTACAAAGCTTCCTCCGTTATAAATTGCACCGGCATCTGTTGTTTCTTTAAGAACATTGTAAATTTCGTTGTTCTTTATTGTATGGCCTGAATATTCGTGCATAATACCGCCGATTGCACCGTTATGGATTGTGTTGTTCTTTACAACAATTCCATGACCCGTTCTCATTCTTATACCGGGGGCATCCATATGGAAGTTATACTTACCAAAATCCGAAATATGGTTGTTTGAAATTACAACACCGCAGGATTTTGGTGCATTTGCACTTGAACCATATACTTCGAGTCCTGTCCAGCCTGTATTAAGAATTTTATTGTTATCTATTGTTACATTCTTTAGGTTTATTAAGAACATTCCTGCACCGCCAAGATTTTTGAAGGTACAGTTTTTAATTGTGATATTTTCTATGTTAAAAAGTGTATTTATTGCCGCTTTTACTACAAATGTATCGTTGCTGAACGGATTTGCTACACCCTTTGTAAATTCGATACCGTCAAAGGTGATATTATTACAATATTCGAGCCATGCAAATGAGCCCTCAAGAACAGCAATTTCGAATTTGTCTTCGCTTGTGAGTGTATATGGTGCATAGTAGTACATCTTCATTGCATCTGCATCTACGTACCATTCACCGGGAACGTCGATTTCCTCTAAGAGGTTTTTAATAACAACTCTTGTGTTTTGAGGCTCTGTGTCCGCTGTGTTTATTACACCTGCCTGTGTAAAGGTTTTTAGTGTAAATGTTCCGTCTGCGCTTATTGACGCTACCGGCGCAGATTCTGCAGACCAGCCGCGCTTTAAGTTACCGTCAACATACATATCCTTTGCATTTTGCCATTGTGCCGCTTTTGCAGATGATACTCCGTTAATTTTAAATGTTGCTTTTGGAGTAGTTTCTTTATCTGCACATTCGTCTGAAGGACCTTTTGTTGCAGATGCCTTATCTATGGTAAGTGCGCCTGTGTTTGGCCATTGAGAAATCTGTTGCTGGTCGTCGTTTAAATATACGCCCATTGGTACAACTCTTTTTCTGCCCACATGTGCACCCATGTAATCTGCCACACTTTCGGGGATTCCTTGTTCTCTCAGGTCGATTTCTACTACCTTGCCTTTTGCAGCAGCAGGAAGTCTGTTATATATTGCTGAGTCCTTTGTTACTGTACGGAACTTGCTTACATCAAGTGCTTTTGCACCGCTTAAAACTACCTTTTCGCCATCTTTTGCCTTATAGGTGATAGGTGCTGATTCTGTACCTGAGTCGCCTACATTTGTTGTGGAGCCTGTAGCAGAGCCTCTAAATGTAATCTGCTCGTATACTTTATATTCTCCACCGGCAATTATTACATTGATGGGATTTGTTCTTGGCAATGTTCTTACATATGCCTTTGCATCCTGAATGGTTGCAAACGGGTGTTCCTTTGTACCATTAGCAACAGATGATGTTGTGTTTTGGTCTACGTAAACATTTATTGTGCCTATTGTAAGAGTTTCTTCTTTTTCTGATTCTGTTTTGACATAAAGTACGTATTTTTCGTCCTCGTCAAAGTTGTTTATTTCGAATGTTGTTTTGAAAAGCTTTGATTTATCTGTATAAACTACGTCTGTGTAGTTTACAATCGCCTTAAAGTCGGCAGTGTCTGCCTCTGTAGCATTAAGCTCGGCAACTGTTTTTTGTGGGTTTAGCAAGAATATACTTATTGCCTCGTTCTTTTCACCCACACCGTCTATTGTTACAACGCCATCTTTTGCTGTTAGAGATGTTATTACGTCGCCCTGTGCTCCAAGCACTGTTGGAACAAATGTAATTAACATAGCAAATGCAAGAATTAAACTGATAATTTTCTTTTTCATTCTTTTCCTCCTTAACAGGTTTTTTCTGTCGGGAAAGCGTTTTTGCCCTCCCGACAGAATATATTATTATTTTTGAGCAGACATATCTACTGCTCCTTCTACCACACCAAAGCGGACTCTGTTTACATTTACTGAGCCATTGCCGCTGCCCTCGAAGGATACACTACCCTCCGTAACATTGCTTGCGTTGATAAACATAACTGTACCAAGGTCTACCCAGCCTTCTTCGCCCTTAGACAGGTCGATGGTTGTTTCGTAAAGACCACGATAGTTACCTACTTTTACCTTGACGTTCTTATCACCGTCTGCTGACGGAACATGGTAGTAAGAAACCTTAAATACTTTACCAAGTTCTGCTCTGTCGCCTATCATTGTCCAGGTTGCTGTTGCACCTGTCTCGGATGATGTTCTTACGTCTGTACCCTTATCACCCTTGATGGTAGAATTAACCTTCCATTCACCTGTTTCGGCATAAGTGGTACTGTTAACATCAAGCGTTACGATGCCCTCGCTTAGTTGTGCTTGGATTTCATCGCTTCTTTCGAACAAGCCTGTCGGAACTTCGTCTGCGTCTGCAAGCGTCATTACCATGCCCTTTGGTACATATGCAATAAATCTGCCCGGTTCATAGTTTGGTGTGGTTGTGTCGAGGAAGTCGAATATTACTTCGTCGTTAAGCTTAAGGAACACGTGAACACCCTTTATTGTTGTGATTGCCGCAATTTCAACATCGTTCCATTCGCCGGTCTTGAACTGACCTCTGTGCGGTGCAGTCTTCTGAATTGAGCCTTGCTTTTGAAGTTCGAATATATGCGGCTTTACAATTATATAGTAAGATGGCTGATTCCATATTACTTTATCGGTTGAACTACCTCTAAGACCAAATGCGAACCATCCGTGAATGTCGTCAATCTTCATTTTGAATTTAACAACTGCCGCATTTGACAGGATTTTATCCATTACGAACATTGTTGCCTTTGAGGCACCCTGGCTCGTTACGGTGTTACCATCCTTTGATATTTGTGAGTCTGCATAGTGGTCAACAAAATCGCTGCTCTCAACGTCAAGTGTTACATAACCAACGTTGATATACTGGTCAAGACCCATAAGGAATGTGTTCATATCTTCTGCAACTGCTTCTACATCCTTTTGTGTGCCCTTGCCCTCTTCAATGAACTTTTGTGCCTGCTTTATCTTAACCTTTATTTTGTCCTTTGTTCCTGACTCGTATTGGTCCATTACGGGACCTTCTTTGATAGTCTTGAGCTTTTGTTCTGCTACTTCTATCTTTTTCTCGATGAGTGTTGTTATAAGAGTATCCTGAGGTGCTGTTGTAAATGACCATACTCCGTCTTGTGCATCATTTTCAAAGCCTATCTGTTTGGAAAGGTTCCTTGCAGCAACTCTCCAGTAGTAGGTTTTGTTATTTTCGAGTCCCTCGGGGTAAACTGCACGATATACTGTTGACTCCTCGTAAACAATATTATTAAAGTCGGGGTCTGTTGCAACCTGACAAGTGTATTCGTCGGCACTGTCTGCTCTTGTCCATGCAAGGCACACATCCTTTGTTTCGATGCCAACTGTTTTGTTTTCGGGAGCAAGCATTCTGAAGTGCTTTCTCTCCTCCGGAAGTTTTTTTCCGTTTTGGAGACCGATTAAGTTCATATCGAACTCCTCGCCGAGAACTTCTTTGGAAATATTATACTTTTCTCTTGCTTCGTCCTTGACACGATAGTCGTGATTTTTGGGGTCTACAAAGATTTCGTTTTCTATATCTTCTTTAATGTGTACATGGTCCTCAATAGTTGAGTAGTTATACACATTTGCATGGAAACTTTCTCTTTCTACATGAACAAGCAAGTTGCCTATTAAATCTGAATCAAGACGTAAAAAGTTCTCCCACTCGTTAACAACCTTGTCTACGGTTTTTGCCATTACGGGATATTTTTCAACAAACAAATCACTTGTTACCGGCAAAGTATTCCATTTTTGTCTGCTTGCTGCCCGTTCTGCCCAGTCTACTGTTGTATGTGTTCTTTGCGAATACATAAAGCCTTTGTCTGAGTTTACTAATGTGTTACCCTTTACAAGGTGGTCAAAGCCCGAAATATGCATATTTGCTTTATTATCGTAACCATTCATTACAATAATATTTTGTGTTGCAATCTGACCTGTAATCTCATCATCCCAGTATATACCAATACTTGGGTGCTCTGATTCGGAGTACTTCATACCAATGTCGTGCAGATAATTCTGGTTAAGTACATTACCATGATCAACAAAGGTTCTTCCGATATATGTAGCACCTGCGTCGGCTGATGAGTGTACGCATGATGATATTTCGTTACGTTGTATTATGTTACCGTTACCGCTATAACTTATTGCAGAGTTTAACATGTTGTGGAAAATGTTATTTTGCACAACTGCGTCTACTGTTGAATATAACTTAATACCCGCATTATCCATCATAGCTGTAAATATCTGTGCAGCTGAAAGGATATTATTTTGTATAACAAGATTACTTGGTGTAAGTGTTGCCCTTACGCCTGCTTCTTTTACAAAAATACCGGTATGTCCGCAGTCGTCTATGATGTTGCCCTCTATAGTAACATCTGTACCCGACCACATATGTATTCCATGGTAGCTTATGTTATCTATTATACAATCCTTAATTTTAATGTGCTTGGATTTTTCTAAGAAAATTCCGCTTGTTCCTGTTTTGTTTACTGAATAAACGTCATCAGGCTGAGCTGTTTTGGTAACGCGAATACCCTCAAAGTTAATATGCTCTGCGCCTATAAACTTAATCATATGGTCTCTTAATACTGCAATCTCGAGAGTTGCGTCCTCGTTAAGCTCTTGTGATGGATAAAGATACAGTATACTGTTTACGGGGTCTATGTAATATTCGCCCGGAATATCTATCTCTTCTAAAAGATTTATTATATAGTATCTGTGGTCTTTTTGAATTCCCTGGTATGACCAGTAATCTGCCCATATTTTATTTTCTTCGAGGTCAATTTCCTTAATAGGAATTGCCTCCGATGCCCAATAAACACCAAGCTGACCCATAATAAATGCATCCTCAGCTGTTGTCCATCTTATTGGTTCTGTATTTGTAAAGTGGATTGCTCCGCCATCTGCAAATGAACCAACGTTGTTTGCCTTTATACCGCCGGGTGTTGAGTCCTCGATATATTCAAAGTCGCCGTTTGGCCACTTTGCAAGCGACTGCGTTTCGCCATTTAAATATATTCTTGGTTGCGGCAGGTCTGCATACCATGCAGTTCCCTCACGATGAGAATCTGCAAAGTTCTTGATTGCATCGGGAATTTCTGCTTTGGTAAATTTCATCTGCAAAACTTTGCCTTTGGCGTTATTGTGCAGACGGCTTATTATTTTTGGGTCTGTTACGGGCACAAACTTAGAGGTTTTAAGCTGTTTTGCGCCTGTAAATACTACATCCGCACCCTCTTGTGCCTTGTATGTAACGGGTGCATATTCCGTACCCGAATCTACACTCGTGAATTCTATTGGTTCTTCTATTTCGTATCTGCCCTCTGTAAAGATGACATTTATTGCATTGTTACCTCTCTTTAACTGTCTTGCAACTTCTATGGCTCTTTGTATACCTACAATCGGTCTCTCCTTTGAGCCATCGCCGGGTGTACCATCCGGCGCAACATATATTTCCTTTACCGGTGCTTTTTGTGTTTTGTCCACTACCTCGATATCATATTCCACACCGTCATATCTGAAAACTTCGAGATTATCAACTACTGCTTTTGCACTGTAGCCATCAAATCCGATTACACCCTCTTTTATAGACGCGTCTTTTATGTTCATAATATTTCCTTCGTCTACTCTGACGATAATATTATCACCTGCAAGTCTTATACCGACTCTTGAAAATTCGTCGCTTTTTACTCTTGCATCGACGCTTTCTACCTGAACAAGCTCGCCGCTGTCAACTTTCTTTAAAAGAACTGCTTTGCCCTGGTTTTTATAGAATTTAAGAACATACATTGTTTTGTCGTTCTGTACTCTGAAAACGATACCGAAGTATATACCGCTTTCGAGCTTTAAGTCAAATTCTATATCTGCATTTTCCACACTTATTGTCTTTGACAACAGTGTAGATGTTTTTTCGGCGCTTTTTGTGTTTTTGAACACAAGTGTGCCATTCTTTACCGAATAGCCGCTACCCGATATAACTTCCCAGTCTTTTAGTCCTTTTGAGAAATCCTCTTGTGAAAGAATTTCTTTTTCGGGTTTGCTTTCATTTTGTATCTGCTCTGTCTCTGAGGCGGTTGTTTCCTGCAGAGACGGTGTTTGTGCTTGTGCAAAGGCAACCATATGAGATGCTACGACTGATATGGTAATGAGTAACGATATTAACTTTTTGCTCATATCTTTTTCTCCTTATTTGCCTTAGTCTTTATTTATTATAAGTGTTGTTCCTTCAATGTATGAGGATCTTATTACAACTATTCTTGAACAGTTTGTTCCATATTTTGTATATGGCTTTATCTGGTTTCTTGTTCCCTTTGCAAGGCTTGCGTTGTTTCGGATTCTACCAAGCTCGGGTCTATGCAACAGATAGTTGTCGTTTGTTCTCATCATTGAGTTCCATACAACACCGTCGCTTACATTCTTGTAAAGGTCCATTCCTTCCTCAGGATTCTGGTTTGTTATTGTAAGAACATTGTCTGTGTAGTCATATACCCAGCCACAGAAAATCTTTACAGAGCCATTAGGCCATAGCTTCCACGCGTCAGCAACACCGTCCTGGTGTTTTCCTGTGCCTGAAACAGCATATGGGTTGGCATAATTTCCTGCTGCAGGGAAGTATTCTGTTGTTGTAATACCGGGAACTCCGCCCTCAACAGTGTTTCCGTTGCTATCATAGCAGAGCTGGTCTGCATCAAAAAATACAGTTGCAGATACTATCTTAGTGCTATCCTTATCAATGGCGGGATAGATTCCGTCGCCTGCTGATATAATTATATTATCAACCTTAGCGCTGGATATACCGAATACACCTGTTTCGTATACGTCTTTATCCATATAATAGGTTCCGGCTTCACCGTTTCTTCCTATTGTTTCGAGCTTGTAAACTACTTCGTTGGATTTTTCATCAACTGTTTGTGTTACATTCTTTACAAAAACAGGGTTTGTTGTTGAACTGCTCGGCGTATGGGAAGCTGCGGGAAGCACCACATAGTCTGCGGTAAATTTACGGTAGTCGGTACTATACACCTTTACCTTTACGTCATACGGGTTATCGCGTGCAAGAAAGCTCACGTCTCTTAGTACAAATTCATTCTTCTGGGTTATGTCGTCCGGCACCATAAAGATCTTTGCTGACGTTGTCGCAACAGCCACATTATCAATAACAAGACCCGAAGTACTTGCAGACATATAATTTCTTGTAGTTGTTACATACTTCTTATCCGGATACGGATTTGGGTCTGTAGCTGCTGTTGTAACAGTATCGTGCACACAATAGAGTCTGTTTACCTCTGTTGGCTTTCTTCCGTAATACATAGGAAGCTCTATGTTATTTATTTTGCTTTCTTTATTGAGCTTGTATCTTATAATTCCCGTATAGTTGAATTTTGTTGAGTCTGCAAGCTCTGCGGCAGAGAATCGGTTTTCGCTGTCGTCCTCGCCCTTTACAAACACCTTGTCTGCCACTCTTGTAGTTTCCCACTCACCCGAGTCGTTGTATATTCTTGCAAATACGTCTCCGCCATCGGATGCGAGTGCTTGTATCCACACAAGATATCCGCCAAGGTACTCATTTGTGCTTGAAATTTTATCGGCATATACTACTCTGCCGAATACATCAAGACCAAAGTTATAGGTTGCACCAACCTCAAGTTCTTTGTAATGTGCATCAAGATATGTTGATAATACATGCTTACCGCCTGATGTTGTTTTAACATAGCCTCTTGTTGTCGGTGTTGATTTTACAAGCTTTTCGATTGTTATTCTCTGAACATCATTTGATACAAGTAATTTGCAGTAGTTACCATCAAGGCTTTCTATAACAGAAATAACATCGCCTTCTTTTATTTTGTTGTATGTGATTTTCTGGTCCTTGGCATTATAGATTTTGTATGTTTTGTTTTCTAAGTCAAGAACTCTGCCGGTATCCTTAAAGCACAGGTCAAGTCTGTTTGTGCTCTTATCTACCGCTGTTGCAATAGCTGCCTGATAGTTCTCTATTCTTACAACGTCCATTTTACCGTCGTTATTGTTATCGTAAAGTCTTACAATACCGTTTTCGGGGATAAAATCGTCTGCTGTAATTGTATCTGTACCTACTCTTAGCGCTCTGTCGTTATAGATTATTGTTGCGCCTGCATCTACCTTTAGCTTTTTCACCTTTGTAGAAACTTCGTCATCATAGTATGAGTATGTATTGCTCTGATATGGTTTTATTATATTAGGCGATCTTAAAACATAAACTGTGTTTTTGTCGTCTCTTTCGTACACACAAACAAGCTTTAATTCGTCATTATCGGCTTTTGTGAAATAGCCAACAATGTTCTTACCAATAAGATTGTCTACACCTGTTTCGTTTATCATTGCAACGTCATTTTCGATCGAAACATATCCCTCTTTTATTTGTGTTTCGCCATACATTGAGGATGTTCCGTCATCAGTTACAATACCCTTTGTTTTAAAAAGGTTTAGTCTGTTTTCCATATACAAAAGCTCTTTGTCTGCAGACACATGGTTATAAATTGTGCTCATTATATCCGAAATATCTGTAAGGAGCATATTGTAAATAAGAATATATGCGTTTATTCTTGTAAGTGTGCCCTCTGCATTTCCAACAAGATTGTCAGAAATATTCTTTTGTGAAGCCATGCGCGCATATTTACCCTGATTGAACGAATCGGTTCCTGTGTAACCCATTGTTCTTAAAATAAATTCATACGCTGTATTTATATCAATTTCGATATCAGGCTGAAAGTTGCCGAATTTATTTGTCGAAATGTAACCGTTGCTCAAAAGCGCACAAACATCTGCATAATAAAGGTGAGCTTCTTCAACGTCCTGTGCTTTTTTGCCTGTCATGTACATTTCGGGGTCGCTATACAGACCAAAAGCAACCTTTGCAAGCATTCCTGCAAATTCTCCCTTTGTTACTTTTTTGTCCATTGTCTCTTCTGCATCATATACGCCCACATAACTTAACAGCGTCATCTGGTCTTGCGACAGAGTGTATGTATCCTGTGCAGATACGTAAGAGCAGTTGAGTAAACTTATAGTGCTTACGAGTGTTAATATTAGTGCTAATACTCTTTTCATACTTAATATCCTTTCTTATTCAAAAAGCTCTGATATTTTTGCCTGTTGTTAAATTCCCAATAGCTGTGCCATTTTCATCACCATTTGAGCTGTTTGTGCTCTTGTAGCCGATTCGGATGGTGCAAACATGTTGTTACCCATGCCATTTATTACCTTTACACCTGCAAGATAGCTTACCGCCTCCTGCGCATACTGGTTTATGCTTGCAAAATCCGCAAAATCTGTTTTTTGTGTGTTAAATACATAGCCTTTCTTTTGTGCCGCTCTGTATAGCACTGTACATAAATCCTGTCTTGTCATTTTTTCGCCTATACCAAAGCTTGTATTGCTCTTACCGTTCATAAGACCGTTTTCGAAAACGGAGCCTATATATGAAAGAGACCAGTGTCCGGACGGAATATCTGCAAACGATGCTGTTGCATTTGCATTATGTGTTGAGAATGCCTCTGTTATTATTTTTGCAACCTGTTCTCTTGTTACCTTGGTATCAGGCTCAAATGTGTTTTGTGATGTACCTTGCATAATGCCTTTTTCTACAACATATTTAATTGCGTCTGTTGCCCATGCAGTACCTGCAAGGTCGTTATATCTGCCAAGGACTGTGCCCGATGATGGCGATGATGGTGCCGCTGCCATTGGTGATGATGTCGCATTGCCGCTTGGTGCACTACCTTGTGGTTCGCCACCAACTTGTGGCACGCCGCCGCCTTGCTGTACTAATGCAACTGCCGCTCCAAAGTTTATTCTGAATGTTTTCATGTCTGTATATGTACCCTTTTCGGCACCTACAAAGTTTGAGCATACCCGTGTGTACTGAGCCGGTAAAAAGTTCTTGTAAACTGATATATCTATCTCCGCAGATGTTGCATATGCCATTACAAGGTCGTGTACACCTGTTTGTGCAACTGTAAGCGGAAGCTTTGCCATAAATTCAATTTCTGCTTTTGTTAGGTTTACTATTTGTTTTGTTGCCGCTATTTTTTCGGCATCTGTGTTTAGTGCATTTGTTTCTCGGTTTTTGAGAATTCTTTCGGAATAATAATGCACATTTCTCGAAAGATATTCTTGCTTTGCAGTATTATCTGCAAACGAAATATCAACACCTATTGTTTGTCCGTAAGTTAAAAGCTCTGAATAAATATCCTCAACGGGTATTTGTTTTAGAGCAAGCTTGTTAACAAAATCCAAAACCGAAGTCCTGTCTACAAACAGAAAATTGTACGGAGTAGTGTTGTTACTTGCAAATACATTATATGATACACCTGCCACACCTTCTTCGATACCGGGCGCATTAAATCTGAATGTTGCAGAAAATTTCTTTTTGCCGTCAGGCTCAACAGTTATTGTAGTTGGTTGAACTATAACGTCAGTGTAGCTGATGTCGGCATTCTCTCTCCAGCCAAGGCCTGTCTGCTTTTCGATAGAAATGCTTACGCCTTTCTCGTTTTCGCCGACTGTTCCTGTTACGGTAACTTTTGAATTATCCAAATCGCTTACTACTACTGATTCTATTGTAGCCGCGCTTGCGCTTATTCCCATTGCTAAAACACATGCACTTATAATTGGTGTTATAAACTTTTTCATTTTTTACTCTCCTTTTTATATAATCAGGCTCTTGCAAAACATAGCCTCTCTGCAATCGCCTCATTATACAATCTGTTATTTTTAAGGCAGGGGGGCGGAGCAGTGCTCTGCCCCCGAACCTTATTTGTTTTTTATACTGTTGGGATATTATATTGAGCCGGTACACAATATGGTATCAGACTTGACATTGTATCCCATACAAATGCCTTGTATTTTGTTGCAGTTGTTGCTGTTGTAAATGTAGCAGTTTGTTCTATTGTACTTGTGGAAGTACCTGCTGCACCTATTGTTGTTGTAGTTGATACCCATGCATCAACCATCTTGTCACCCTCATATGCGGCAACAATTATTACAACCGGTTTTGACTCTGCACTGATGTTTGTTACGCTTACCTGAGCACCGTTAAGAGCTACTGTAACATCTTTGATTTCTTCATAGTTATATACAAAGATGTTATCAATCACTACATACTCTGTATCGGATACATTGATTGCAAATATACCTTTTTCCGAAGCAGAGCTAACCTCGTTACCTGCAAATGCACTTTGAAGCGCACCGTCAAGATAGTATTTAGCGGCTCTTCCGTTCTTTTCTACCTTAACTGAGTAATTCTTTGGATTGTGGATTGATGTTGTACCATCATAACCCGCTATATGGTTGAAGTTTGTCAGGTTCCAAGAGTTGAAATTGTCGCCGTATTTGTACAGATTAAGATCTGTCTGACCATCAAAATCGATATCGTAATACAATGCATCACCAAAGGCTATTGCAGTTGATGCTTGTGCATCCTCATTCATTCTATCCTGACCGTCTGCTACAAACTTTCTTTGAGTTGTTGCATTTTTGATGTTCCACACATATGCATCCTCTGCGCCAAACTCAGCAGATGAGTTATACCACATATTGATGTTTGGAGTTGGATCGTCATATCTTGCACTAACCTCTCCGCTATTCATCATCTGGTCTACTGCGTTTGTCATAGCCGCACTGTAAACAGTTGCATCAAATTCTACAACATAGTCTGTTGCCCTTTCTACTGACGGAATTGAAAGTGTGTTATCTCTTAGTAAAAGAGCTTTTTCGTCTTCAAAGTCCCATACAGTTGCTGCTGACTTTTGGTTTGCTGCGTTTGTGCTTACCTTTACATCTTTTTCGCTATCACTGCCTATTGTGTAGTCTGTGAAGTCTTCATCTGCAAAGATAGTAAGTCTGAAGTTTTCGCGGTATTCTTCCTCTGTTTGTGTAAACAGTGTAGGCTTATAGCCGGCAGGAACTATTACTGAATAGATTGCGCCCGATTCTCCATCTACACCGCCCTCAGGCAGGATTGTAACAACCTTACCCTCTGCGCTTGCTTCGAAGTCCTGAGCTACTCCGTCCTTTAATACCTCTATTGCATCAAATGAACTGTCTGCCTCGAACTCTGTATCAAATTCAACGTAGATTGCGTCTTTGTCTGCATAAACATCTGTAGCCTCTATTGTATCTATAACAATTTCGTCGCTATCCATTACTTCACAAGTTGTAATTAACAGGTCATCGACTATAAAAATAGTGTTTACGTCCTGACTTGCGTCAAAACCTACCTGGAAGTTATTACCGGTTACTACTTTGTTTGCATCTACAAGTGTTTTTTGATACACCGGCATATCGTTTCCTGTTGCTAAAAATCCTGAGAATGTGTCTGATGCTGCAACCTCATCATCAAGAGTTCCGTCGTAGTTTCTCAGTGCCATGTTGTGTTGTGTTCTGCGGACTGTTGCAACCTCTGTGCCGTCCTCATTTAAGTATGGATAGGTATAAATATTGCTGCCCGTGGTGTTATAATCTCCCTCTCTTGTTCCCAACTGACCATATTGCTTCCACAAATAATCTTTAACCATACTGTATGAGCCTGCACCACCTACTATGGTTTCGTTTCCGTAATATGTTTGTTTGTTATTGAGAAGTGTGATATATGCTCCATGGAGCTGAATGTTGTTACCTGCGCCGCTTGCTGTATCATAAGTTTTTCCTTCTGATGAATAGCCTGTAGGTCTCTTGAACAAATAAGCATAGTTCCAGGCGCCTGCTTCACCATTATGGAAAGCCTCTACTTTTGCCGAGATTGTAGAATCAAGCTCGTCGATTGTATTTGCTCGTGTAAACAGCTTTGATCCCTGCATTAAAAACTTCTTGTTGTCTTTTGATGCGCCAAAACGCTCCTGTTCTGTTACTGTTGCATAACCACCCATGAGTCTCATTTTCTGTCCCATAACATGTTTGTCTCTTGTTTCGAGTGTTTGTGGGTCGGGCTCACCTAAGTCTGTAAAGTCTTGGAAGTCTTCAAAGATTTCTGTTTTTACCTTAATATATTTTGTTTCGTTACCTATTGTTAAAACGTAACGTGTATCGCGCTTGATTTCTTCTGCAAAGTCAAGGCGAAGTGTGTCTGTTTCGTCGTCATATTCTGATGTGAATTTAACCTCATTTCCACTTAATGATGCAAGTGAAACAGTATCATCCTGATAGCCTGACATTTCACCGTCGAATATAACTACTGCACCGTAGCTGTCTGCATATATCTTCTTGATAGCTGCATCTTCTACAAAGTCTGTTACATGACAGGTTGTTACAAAAATATCATCAATTACAAGCATTGTGCCTGCGTGTCCTGTTGAGCAACCAACGCCTGTATGTGCTGAATATGCTACACCCTCGGGGTCTGCAAGTGTCTGGGCAAATACAAGATTGTTGCCAACGCCTGCATAGCCGCTGTAACGTCCATCAAGGTCTCTTACTGCATGAGTAAGTTTTGTGGCTTGTGTTACGCCGGTATATGTTCCTGCTGCAGATGTAAAGCCTGCTACTGTTCCATATACATTATTCTCTGATGTTTTTATAATTGAGCCTTTTGTTGTGTCTTCAACAAGAAAACCATATTGTCCCCAATCGGCATTGTCTGCCTTACTGTCTGTCATAGACAATTTTGATTTGTTGTTTTGTATTGAAAATGCAACAGTCGGATTTGATGCAAGGTTTCTTGAACCTGAGAATACATATGCATGATAAAGCCCTGAATTGTCTGTGAGCTTATACTGCTGAGTTGTTGCGGTTACTGTCAACTTGTTTCTGTATTCATCCAACAAATATTCGTCAGAGGTTGTAACATATGACGAAATAAAAGCATTACCAAACAATACAAGCTTTTTATCGTTAGCATTTGCGCCATAGTTTGTATCGGTTGTTACATATGCACCACTATTTGCGGCAGTAGATTTGATTTCCCATCTTATATCTTTACCAACAAAAGTTTTGCTTGTTGCTTTACTGAAGTCTGCAACTCCGTCTGTTACGGTAGCTGTTGTTTCTGTTGCAGGGTTTAAGCTGTTAAAGTCCTCACGGATTAGCTCTACAACTTTAAATGTTTTTTCTGTTCCGTTTATATTGAGCAAATAATATTTACCAATCTCTATTGGTGTTTCGAAGTGAATGTTAATTGCTTTGTTTGTTGAATCATATTCTGCTCTTGCTTCAACACTTTCTCCTGATAATGTTGAAACTGTTGTGTTTACTATTTGTGCTACTGATGGCATTTTGTCTATCTTAATATCTATACCATAAATATCGGCATAAATGTTTTCATTTTCGATTTCTGCATCAGCTATATAGTCTGTTACTTCACAAGTTGTTACAAGAATATTATCTGCAACAAGCATATACTTTGTACTGTTTGATGTTGAAATACCAATTACCTTACTGCTGTATGTAAGCGCTGAATCATCAAGAAGCGTTCCTGTAAATGCCATGCTTTCGCCTTTGCCTGCATATCCGCTAAGGTATGTGCCGTTAAGTCTTAGTGCGTGCTTTACGGGAGTTGCTTTTGTAGCTAATTTATATGAGTATGTTCCTGCTGCTTTGTCAATGGCAAGGTCTGTTATTTCACCTACTGTTTCAGTATTAGAGTGTGGTGCTGCAACACCGCGTGTTGCTGTTTCTGTTGCAGTAAAGTCGTATTGTGGGAATTTTGGATCCCCTATTGCTGCTCCAAAAGTTGTTCTCGATACTCGGGACATTTTTGAACCGATTGAGAAAACTGCTGCCTTTTTAGGTGTGGTATTACCTGCAAAAAGGTATGTATAATATGAGTTTGTTCCCACATTTGTTTTGTACACCTGTGTATCGGCATAGTATGTAAACTTAGTATTTGCTACGCTTGTTGTATCTATAATATCTCCGATATTTGCGTAAATACTTGTATGGTTTCCGCCATACACAACTGCTTTTCTATCCTCCGGCTTTGCATTAAAATCATCACTTTCTGTGATGAATGATTGTACCGGGAAGTTCCATTTTAATAAGTCATTACCCTCAACGTTAGAAACTGTGGCTGTTCCTGCCATATTATCTATGCCTTCGAACGCCGCACCCTCAAAGTCTTCGAACTTTTCCTTATTAACTATAAATATTTTTTCTATACCATTTACATTAAGCTTATAGTATGTGTCCATGTTAATTGAATCTGCAAAGTGAACATCCAAAAGGTTGTTTGTTTTGTCAAATTTAACTGTTGCCTCAACTGTTTCATCATCAAGAGTTGAAACAGTTGTGTTTGATATCTGGCTTTGTGATGCAGGTGTTTCAAGCTTTATTTGTACACCATAAAGGTCTGCATATATATTTTCATTTACAATTTCTGCATCCTCTACAAAAGCTGCTCCGTCTGACTCTGCCACTTCGCAGGTTGTTGCAACGATATCGTCTACAACAAGAAGCTCACTTTTATTCTTTAATACAAATCCAAGACCGCCATAACTGTCATATGTTACACCCTCGGGGTCTGCAACTGCCTCTGCAAAAGCAAGGTCTTCACCAACGCCTGCATAAGCACTTGCATATCCATTACGGTCCCTTATTACGTGGGTCATCTCTATTGCTGTTACATCAACTGTTTCAAATGTGCCTGTTGCTTCATCAAAATCAGAAATGATACCATATACATCATCTTCTCCAACAGTTACAGTTGAACCGTTGTTTGTATCGCCTACCTGAACGTCATATCGTCCCCAGCCGGTTACTTCTGTACCTGTTGTCATCGATAATTTTGCTGCATTGTTTCTTATTGACAATACTTGCGCACTCTTCGATGTTGTTGACATTGCAATAGAGCCTGTGTACATATATGCGCCGTAAAGGGCGCTGCTTGGAACCTCAGGCAGCTCTGCAGCAATAATATATTGCTGTGTTTTTGCACTTACTGTCATTTTGTTTTTGTAGTTTGTGAGCGGATTAGACCATGAGCTGCTGTTTGGATATGTTGTAAATCTGCCACCATTACCAAAGATTGCAAGCTTTTGGTTTTCTTGTGAATCACCAAGGAGAGTGCTGTCTATAACAAACAAACCATCTGCTTTGGAATTTTCTATCAGTCTCCAGCTTTGGGTTGGTTTTTTATATTCGAACTCTGCTCCTTTTTCTGTATAATCAAGAGTACCGTCCTCGTTTTGTGCTGCTGTTGTTACATTGCTTAAATCCGAACTGTTAAAGTTTTCGTTAAAAATTTCTACAACCTTAATACTCTTGTATGTATCATTTATCTTTAGAGTATATTCCTCACCTGTTTCTATTGGGGTTGTAAAATGAATGTTAACAAGACCGTTTTCTTCATCTAATGTTAGTTCTTTTATTTCAACCGTGTCAAATAGTGCGTCTTTTACTTCTATTGTGTAATTTTCAAGAGATGCAGGTGCTTCGTTAAACTGGATTTCTACACCATAAACGTCTGCATAAACATCTGTGATTTCCACCTCTTCTGCAAGAGCTGTAAAAGTGAATGATGATAAAATCATTGCAAATGCCACTACAGAAGAAAGAAATCTCTTTTTGAAGTCAAACATTTTTTTCACTCCTTTTCTTTTTTGGGTGTGTTCCTGAGAGAAAAGAACACTTTTAATTTGCTTTTTCCGGTGCGCCTGTGAGGGAGATTCGGCGCACCGTTGCTTTTTAAATTATCACTGATTGAGAAAGGTGTGATTTTTCAAAACCAGTGGTTATTTACTTTTAATTATTCACCAAACTCATAAACCGCAATTTCAGCTTTGTTGGCCATATCGTTCCACAGGAACAGTCTTAACTTAGAAACACCGTGGGGGTTATTGGCGTCGATAAGATTATTAAGACTGAATGTTATATCCTCTGTATTGCCTCTGTTTACCGACGAAACGGATGTAAGGTCTGCACTTATCATTGCATTTGTGTTGTCATATGCCGCAACAATCGCTTTAACATTCTTGGTTTCGTTTGTATAATTCTTAAGCTTGAATGTTCCCGAAAGAGCTGTCTGCTCTGCGAGAGTGCCTGTGTATGTGTTAAGTGTTATGTTTGTTGCAACAACTTCTTCTTCCTCTATAAGCTTAAAGGTTTTTACTTTTATATTATCAAATGTTGTTATTGCATAGCCTGACTCATAAAACTCCAACGCACCTATTTTGTTTGTGCAACCATAGTTTGCAAAATGCTTTAAGAGGCTTCCGTTTCGGTAAAGCGAAAGATTATATCCGTTCTTTACTATTTTATAATGAGACGGTGCAAGAAAATCCTTCTCCGATACGGTTACAACCGTTCCGTCAGTTCTTTTTGGTGTTGCACCCTCCGAGAAAGTCTCGCCTCGGGTATATATTTTAAATTCACCAGTTGTAGGATTCTTTTCGGCATCACCATGTATTACAATTTCGCCAAAGTCAACCGTTGATTCCGAAGACGGAATAGATATGCTTGCTCCGTTTTTTGTCTCACCGTAAACTGCCTGATATTCTCTTATTGTAATTCTCTGGGTTCCTGCATCGGTTGAATTAAAACGGAAGTAGCTAAACGTGAATGAACCGTTATTTCTTACGTTTTTACCATACTTGTTGTCTGTACTTGTTGATCGTATATTATATAAAACCTGGTGGTCAAATTCGATTGTATAATTTTCGAGAGCATCCATTTCATCATTGGATATCTTTGTAGCACCATAGCCCGAAAAGTATCCAAGTGTGTTTCCGTTGGGGTCGGTACCCTTTGGATAAACATTTCCCACATTGCCAAATGATTGTCCGTCATTTTCGTAGTTCTGGAATGCAATCGTATCTAATTCGAACTTTTTAAGAACTTTATACTCTGTGCCCATAATGTCTGTACCAAAGTTTTGCGGAATAAACAGTTCATAAACAGTATCGGCTGCCATTCCCAAAAATTCTATATTTAGCTTTCCGTCAGCGGTTATTGATTTTGCTATTGTCTGTTCATCAGTGTTTGCATTATATACTGTAACTCCCGTTGTGTTTGTTGTTGGCGGTAACGGTTTGTTAAATTCTACTTGTATATTTCCATCATTACCCGAGATTTTTGTTACGTGTATTGCAATCTTTTCCAAAAGCTCTGTAAATACATATTCGCTTTGCAATAAAATGTTTTCGTTACCAAAACCTGCGGGGATTGTAACCCTATATGTTTTATCTGCTGTGTATGTTGTTGGAACAACTGTTAATACTTTTTCCGACACCGATACTGTTGCAGTTGAATCTGCAACAAAGTTTTCGCCATTTGCGTCGCCAATTTCTACGGTTACCGATGATAAATCACTTGCATCGGTTAATGTTTCTATTTCTGTATCAAAGGTTATCTTTATTCCGTCAGGTTCAAGTTTTGCGCTATCTACTACGATTGCCTGAGCTACAAGCTCGTAGGTCTTCTCTGCGGCCTCTGCTGTTTTTAGTGTCGGTGTACCAAAGCCTGCGGGAACAACTGCTTTATATATGTGTCCTGCCGAGTATCCGTCAACGACAATGTTAAGTTTTGTTTTATCTTCACTGTCAACTGCCATTGATGTGATTGTCATTGGCTCTGTTTCTAAATCTCTGTAAACTTCTATTTTTGCCAGAGATAGCGGTCCGACCTCTGAGATGTCATTATCAAAGTCAAGTACCAGCTTATCAAAATCGCCATTAAAACCCTCTACTGCAAGGTCGCCGCTTATGGACGGTGCAACATTTTCGGTATATGTTGTAATTTTTATGTTATCAATTACTGCAACACCATTTCCGTTCAGGGCATCACCAATAACAAAGTTGCCTGCCGTTGTTGGAATTTCCTCCGATGTTCTTGTTGTAGTTATATATGATGAGGCACCGTCTCCGACAATACCCGTGATTGAATTGCCGTTTGTTCTTAATGCAACGGAGCGTTCATCGGATTCCACATCAACTGTATTATTTAAATCTACTACATCATCTGATTCTGACGTAAATTTACCAAATTCAAATTTTGCACCTGAGTCGTTGGAGTACGTTTCGGTGGTGCCAATCGCAGTATATGTACTGCTCAGCTTGCCGACCGAGAATGTCGCATTGCTCAATCGCATTCCGCCTGCCGTTGCACTTTGTTCTCTTGAATACATATGAATATGTACCTGTGCTTCGTTTGGAGCAAGTACTGTAGGCATTGCAGGATTTAACTTCCAGTTTTTTCCATAGCCCTTTATGTCCGCCATAAGGGTTGCATCTGCTAAATCAAGATTTGTATCAATGCCGTTAATTGTAAGCTTTCCGTTTGTTACATATACCTTGCCGCCGCTGATAAAAGAGCCTTTGCCGCCGTTGCTTATTTCAAAGCTGCCGTAGTCATTCGAGAATACAGCGGGTGTTCCGCTTGCAATGTCCGCGTCTGCAAATTCAACGGTATCACTAAAATCTTCTTCAAAGACAGTCTTTACCTGGAAGGTCTTTTCTGTTTCGCCAAAAGAAAGCGTATACTTTGTGTCGGTATCAAGCTTAACCTTGATTGTCCTCTTTGTACCCGTGTCTGCTTCCCAGTCAACAGTTACTTCCTCCTCGCCATCTCCCTTTAACAAGGTAAGATTCTCGAGGTCTGCCTCTTGCGGAACTTCTCTAAAATCTACCTCTATACCATAAACGTCGGCATAGACGTCCGCAAGCTCCGCACCGCTTGCGCTTATGTTGAGCGCTGATAGCGGCGTTGTTGCCATCACCGTTGCAAGTAATAATGCCAGTTTTTTCTTCATAGTCTTCTCTCCCTCTGTTTTTACTTCTTTTTGCAGTGGTTTTTGACTGCTCAAGGTTTTGCGGTTTTTTGTGTACAAAAACACTGTATATTGTGCACTTTATACCACTTTTTTCCTATATATGTAAACCTTACCGTTTTTCTTGTTTTTGTGCAAAAATGGCACAAAACAGTCATTATTTGTTTATTTTTTTAAATTTTTTAACATAATACCTGTAGTACTATTATTATACAATAACTTCGGTTCTTTGTCTATAGTTTTTTGTTCTACTACGTTCTTCATTTTTTGTGTTATATTTCGGTATTTTTGTTGTTTTGCACACCTTTGTTGTATAAGGTTTGTGCAATTTGACTAAGAATTTGTTTTATTTACAGAAAAAGCCTTGCAAAACTTGGGTTTTGCAAGGCTTTTTGTTATATATTTCCTATTTATTTTTCCAGACTTTTCATGGTCGGAAAGAGCAATACATCTCTTATGGCTGCGGAGTCGGTTAAAAGCATACACATTCTGTCTATACCAAAGCCGATACCGCCTGTCGGTGGCATACCGATTTCGAGTGCTCTCATAAAGTCCTCGTCTGTTGTATTTGCTTCTTCATCACCAAGTGCCAGAAGCGCCTCCTGTGCCTTAAAACGCTCTCTTTGGTCTATTGGGTCGTTAAGCTCGGAGTATGCATTTGCCATTTCCCAGCCATTCATAAAGAATTCAAATCTCTCAACATAGTCGGGATTTTCGGGCTTCTTCTTAGTAAGCGGTGAAATCTCAACGGGGTGGTCCATAACAAATGTCGGCTGAATTAAATGCTCCTCTACAAATTCCTCAAAGAACAGATTTAATATATCGCCCTTTTTGTGATGGTCTTCAAACTCAACGTGCTTTTCTTTTGCAATGGCTCTTGCCTCTTCGATTGTGTTTATCTCATTAAAGTCAACACCCGAATATTTTTTAACTGCGTCGAGCATTGTTATTCTCTCAAACGGTTTGCCAAGGTCCATTTCTATTCCGTTATACACAATCTTTGTTGTGCCTAAAACCTCTGTGGCAACATGTCGGTAAAGATTTTCTGTTAAGTCCATCATACCGTGATAATCAGTATATGCCTGATATAGCTCCATAAGTGTGAATTCGGGATTATGACGGGTGTCTAAGCCCTCGTTTCTAAAAACTCTGCCGATTTCGTATACTCTCTCAAGTCCGCCGACAATAAGACGCTTTAAGTATAATTCAAGAGAAATTCTTAGCTTAAAGTCCTCATCAAGCGCATTAAAATGTGTCTCGAACGGACGCGCTGCAGCACCGCCTGCATTTGAAACAAGCATAGGAGTTTCTACCTCCAAAAATCCCTGCTTGTTAAGATAATCTCTTATTGTTGCCAAAATCTTTGAACGCTTTATAAATGTATCCTTAACATCTCTATTCATAATAAGGTCAACATATCTTTGACGGTATCTTAAGTCTGTATTTGTCATACCATGGAATTTTTCGGGAAGAGGCTGTAATGACTTTGAAAGAAGTGTTATAGTATCAGGTCTTATCGAAATTTCGCCTGTCTGTGTTGTGAACACTTCTCCCGTTGCACCGATTATATCACCTGTATCAAGCTTTTTAAAGCGGTCGTATTCCTCGTCTCCTAAGATATCCTTTTTAACAAAAAGCTGAATTTGTCCCTCGATATCTGCTATATGAACAAAGCCAACCTTGCCCATACCTCTCTTGGACATTATTCTGCCCGCAACAGTAACTGTTTTTCCGTCAAGCGGTGATATTTTTGCGGTAATTGTCTTTGTTTCGCCACGCATTTCGACCTCGCGCTCTTCTTCTGTTGCGCCATTTAAGATATCGGCAGATGTGTGAGTTTTGTCAAATTTAGTTATAGTAAACGGGTCTCTGCCCTCGCTTTGAAGCTCGGAGAGCTTATCCCTTCTGACTTGTAATAACTGTGATAATTCCTTTTCTTCCATTTTGCTCTTCCTTTCTGAGTTGTACATTGTACAACCGATGATTTATCTGTGTCTTTTTTTAAACATATTTATACATTTTACATTATATAACAAATCTGCCAAATTGTCAAATAAAAGTTTATATAAAAAAGAGAGGACAATCTGTATAAATTCTGTTCAGGGACAGTTAAATCCGTTGGATTTAAAACTCGCAACATCGAATTTACACAGACAGTCCTCTCTGCGTTATTGATTTACATATACAACCTGAACTTCTTTATTTAATTTTCTTGCATAATCTATTGTGTACTTTGTTCCTCTTGACGTTCCGTCCCAGAAAGCCAGAACTTTATCGCACATTTTTACTATAATCTCATTTCTTGCAAGCGGTGCTCTTCTTCCCATTAAATTATATTGTGGTCTTATTATGAGCTTTGACATTCTCACTCTGTCTGCATATTGCTCTGCTATTGTATCTACTCCCATTGCTCCGCCTGATATTATAAGGTTAACATCAGGAGTTATGTACGGCGAAATATCAAGCTTTTTTATACTCCTTGAGCCTACGATTGCTAATTTCATAAAAGTTCCCCCAATAAAAAAGTGTGCTCCATTGAGGAACACACCAAAAAAGTGTAATCCCTCAATTTGCACCACACAAACGAATTTCCTATACACATCATAGAGAAAGACTAAGAGAGAAAACACCTTTTTACAAAGGTTATTTTCCCTATGATATATATAAATATTCGTTTATGTGGTATCTACAGTATAGCATTATTGGTCGGTTTTGTCAAATGTTTTTATTTAAAACAGCGGGGACTGTCTGTGTAAATTCGATGTTACGAGTTTTAAATCCAGCGGATTTAACTGTCTGAGTAACAGAATTTATACAGATTGTCCCCTCTGTATTATTATAACTTTCTTTATTTAAAATAGAACAGAAGGCAACCTATATAAATTCTATTGCTCTAACAGACAAATTCTTACGAATTTGAAACTCGCAATATCGAATTTATATAGGCAGCCTTCTGGCTTTATAACTTACGCTGTTGGTTTTTTTACAAGCTTTAGCGCCATAACCATAATAACACAAATCATTGCCACAACAACGGTGTATGACGCGCTTACTGCAAACGATTTTTCTATTGATGACGAGAACACCGATACGGTTATTGGGTTTATTTTTAGATAAATCACCATAAAGAGTGCCGACAACAGTCCGTGCACAAGCTTTCCGACAAGGTATGGCAAAAGCGAAAGCTCGTACTTTGCTACTGATGAGAGCACCTGTAAATGCACGCTCAGTCCCGCAAAGCCTACCGCAAACGCGCTGAGTATTAGCTTTGTTCCCATATCTATATTAAGTAACGATATCGCCTTTGTTCCGCTTACAAACTCCAAAAACGAAACTGTGATTGCATAGAGTGTACCCTCAAGCGGTAAATGGTCGACTAAAATTCTTGATACCACACTAAAGAAAACAACCGCACCGCAAACAGTAAGCATATTCGAAATTGCATTGTTTAAGGATATCGAGAAAATTGTGCCCATGCTTTTTTCGTCGCTTGTCATAATTGTTTTGGGGGACATATAATCTCCGTGCTTATAGAACCTGAAAATTACTCCCGTAATAACCGACGCAATGATGTGGCAGATATAAAGAGCCACTCCGTATCTTATATTAGAATACATTGCTACGCCTACACTGCACAAAATAAAAAGCGGTCCTGAATTGTTGCAAAAAGCAAGAAGACGTTCGGCTTCTGTTTTTGTTATGTAGTTGTTTTTATATAGCTCGCCCGCGGTAACTGCGCCTATCGGATATCCGCTTACAATACCTAAAACAAAAGCAGACGCACCCATTGGGGACACACAAAATAACGGTCTCATACAAAACTGAAAAATCTTTGAGAGCGTTTCGCAAAATCCCGAATATATCAAAAGTCCCGAGCACACAAAAAACGGAAACAGTGTGGGGACAATAATTCCAAAGCACATGTCCAATGCGTCGTTACAATATGTAATTGACTGTGTGGGATGTGTGATTATAAAATAGATTATACATACTGCGCTTATCTGTAAAAGAAATTTTTTCATTTTGTTCTCCTTTTCCTTGCTCTGTTAAAGCTATATTTTGTCCGCAAGAAAATTGTTCGCACTTGCCGTCCCCAAAAAGCGACGGCGTATGTTCGGGACGTCGAGGACGCCGTCCCCTACATTGCTTCCCAAAATGGTAATTTGGGCTTTTTTTGCAGACCTTTGATAAATTCAATTACTATTTATTTGTATGTTATTATTTCGCAAGAAATAACATACAAATAAATATATTACATTTAAGGTGGGGATTATTATTAAACCTATAAAAGAAACCTTTTCGGATATGTGGGGTATACCCAAGGATATTATAATGGACCTTCCCCGACTTATCATTACAGGAAGTCGGGAAATTTATATAGAAAACCATCGCGGTATTATAAAATTCTCCGATAACGAGATTCTTATAAAAACTCAGGAGGGTATTCTTGGTGTTTACGGAGATAAATTGGAAATTGAGCATATCCGCACCAATGATATGCTCATTTTAGGCTATTTTAAAAAAATCGGATACGAAAATTAAAAAAAGAGGTAAAAAATGTTTAATAGACTATTTCATTTTTTGAAAGGATATGTTATAATAGAAATATGCGGGGCCGAATCGGAACGATTTTTGAGCATTTGTGCAAGGCGCGGTATTATTATTTACAAGCTTTTGAAAACACAAAACAACTCTCTCGTTTTGCATATGCAAAAAAGTGATTTTTTTAAAATAAGGCCCATTGTATACAAAACCCGCGTATCGGTAAAAATAATAAAAAAAGCGGGCTTGTATAATCTTTATAAAAACTATAAAACACGCTACACCTTCTTTTTGGGAATTGTTTTGTTTATTCTGTTTTTTACTATAACCTCTCAGTACATATGGGTTATAGAAATAAACGGGGTAAAGGATTCAGATTATGACGAGATAATTTCGATACTGAAAGACGACGGTGTATATGTTGGCGCAAAAAAGAGGGACATAAAAGACAAGCAAATTATAAAGCAAAGTCTTATTAACAAAACGGATAATATTGCCTGGGGCTGGATATATATAGAGGGCGCAAAGGCGAGGGTGGAAATTTACGAAAAGCACCTTCCCATGATTAACGTGGCAAGTGATGAGCTTTGCGATATTGTTGCATCACGTGATGGCTTTATAACAAGCATTAACACCCTTAAAGGACACGATTTGGCACGGATAGGCGAAACGGTTAATGCAGGTGATGTTTTAATAAGCTCTAAGGTACCCATTTTCAGACAGTATGAGGAAGAGAATTATATGTATGTTCATTCCTTGGGAACTGTGCGCGCAATTACACTGCACCAGAAAAGCGGTATTTACAGTTTAAATTACGAAAGCAGATTACCTACGGGACGTAAAAAGCGTCATTTTTCGCTCGAAGCATTCGGCAGGCTTTTTAATTCGTTCGAAGATGTTTTGTGTCCCTATGAAAATTGTAACGATACATATTCACGCCACGAGCTTAAGCTCCCGTATTTTGGCTATTGCGGTATATGCATTAACAAGCGTGTTTGCGAGGAGGTCGAAATCCAGAGCGAGCCTTTAATGCTCGATGTGGCTGTGGAAATGGCAAAAAATGACCTTGAGGAGAAAATAGTAAAAGAGCTTCTTAAAAATGCCGAGCTTTTATCCTCCGAGGTCAGTTATGAAAAATTAAATGAAAATTCCATATCTGTATCCTTAAAAATGACGGTAGAAGAGGATATAGGTGTGAGTATACCAATACAAAAAGAGGAGTGAATAATTTTTGCTGATAAGACAAATAGAGATACAAGAGAATGTGGATTTATCCATGCTGTTCGGAAGCTTTGACTCTAACATGAAGCTTGTGGAAAAGTCCCTTAACGTTACCGTTTCGACAAGGGAAAATACTTTGCAGATTAAGGGCGAAGAGGAGAGTGTAGAAAAGGCTGAGGAGGTTATCTCAATTCTTATGCGCATTGTTGCTTCGGGCGAGAGAATAGATACGCAAAAAATTCTCTATGCAATAACAATGGTGCAGGAAAATGGGGGAATAGACCTTAAAATGATGGGCGACGACGTTGTTGCTATTAACATAAAGGGAACACCTATAAAAACAAAAACCCTTGGTCAGAAAAAATACACCGACGCAATAAAGGATAATACAATAGTATTCGGAATAGGTCCTGCGGGGACAGGAAAAACATACCTTGCGGTAGCAATGGCTGTTACTGCTCTAAAACGTAAGGAGGTTAACCGCATTATCTTAACACGTCCTGCAGTTGAGGCAGGAGAAAAGCTTGGTTTTTTACCTGGTGATTTACAAAACAAGGTTGACCCGTATTTAAGACCTCTTTATGACGGAATGTACGAAATGCTCGGCGGTGAGGGTTTTTTAAGGTATCAGGAAAAAGGTGTAATTGAGGTTGCACCGCTCGCATATATGAGAGGACGTACTCTTGATAATTCCTTTATTATTCTCGACGAGGCACAAAATACAACTCCCGAACAGATGAAGATGTTTTTAACACGTATCGGTTTTGGCTCACGCGCCATAATTACAGGTGATATAACACAGGTTGACCTGCCGGGCGATAAGAAGTCGGGTCTTAAAGAGGCAATTAAGGTTCTTAAAAATATTGAGGATATTGCTTTTTGTACCCTGACGGAAAAGGACGTTGTACGTCATCCGCTTGTTGGACAGATTATTAAAGCATATGCAAAATACGACGAGGAAAAGGAAAGAAGAAATGGTAGATCTAATAATAGAAAACGAACAGAATAAAGAGGAATTTACTCCTGAGCTTTCTTTGCTCATCAAGAACGTTTGCGAGCGTGTTATGAGCGGGGAGGAGTGCGATTTTGACGCACAGATAAGTCTGACTCTTACCGATAACGAAAATATAAGAGAAATAAACAAAGAGCACCGTTCTATTGACTCACCAACAGATGTGCTTTCTTTTCCTATGCTTGAATTTGACGAAGAGGGACAGATAATTGATAATGAATTTGAGTATGATGATGATTTGATTATGCTCGGTGATATTGTTATTTCTCTGGAAAGAGCGAGGGAGCAGTCAATAGAGTTCGGACACAGCTTTACACGTGAGGTTGCTTTTTTGGTTGCACATTCTATGCTTCATCTTTTGGGTTATGACCATGTAGATGATAAAGAGGGCGAAGAAATTATGTGCCAAAAACAGGAAATGGTGCTTACTTCTCTTGGAATATTACGGTCGTAGGGGTCGATGCCTACATCGACCCGTTAACGGACAGATGTGGGCATCTGTCCCTACACCAAATTTTTACAGACCTAAACAGAAAATAATACATATTATTAAAACATTCTATAGAAAGGGACATATAACAAATGAATAGAAAATTCAAATCGGGATTTGTCGCAATAATCGGTATGCCAAATGTGGGCAAATCCACTCTATTAAACGAAATTGCAGGGCAGAAAATTGCTATTATTTCGGAAAAACCTCAAACAACACGAAATAAAATTCTTGCTATACACACAACAGATACTGAGCAGATAATATTTACCGATACACCGGGAATTCATAAGCCGGCAAACAAGCTTGGTAATTTTATGTTGGGGACAGTAAACAGCGCAATGAATGATACAGATGTTATTCTTTTTGTGGTTGATTCTACAAGACCTATTGCGGAAATAGAAAGGGAGATTGCAACATCACTTAGTAAAACAGGTGTACCATGCATACTTATTCTTAACAAGGTTGACCTTGTTAAGAAAGAGGATTTATTACCTAAAATAGCAGACTATTCGAGTATGTACGATTTTGATTCTATTGTGCCCATAAGTGCAAAGGAGGGTGACGGAATTGATATTTTATTTAATACACTCCGCGACTATATTCCTGAGGGTCCGCTTCTTTATGACGAGGAGATGGTAACTGACCAGCCGGAACGTCAGATTGCGTCGGAGATTATAAGAGAGAAAATGCTCTATCTTCTGCAACAGGAGGTTCCGCACGGAATAGCAATAGAAATTTCAAAGGTGCAGGAGCTTGACCACGTAACTAAAATATATGCGACTATCTTTTGCGAAAAGAAAGCGCACAAGGGTATAATAATTGGTAAAAACGGGGCAATGTTAAAGCAGATTGGCTCGCTTGCAAGAAAAGATATAGAAGAAATGCTCGATAAAAAGGTTTATCTTGAGCTTTGGGTAAAAGTAAAAGAGGATTGGCGAAACAGCGATTTTTTACTTAAAAATTTTGGATATAAAATTGATGAATAACGACCGATAAAAAAACAGACACTACCGATAACAAAAAAAATTGGTGGGGTGGATTTTTTATGGAAGATGATATTTCTTTATGGAATGCTTTTTCGCAAACAGGCAGTATAGAAGCTTATCTTTTATACAAAAAATCTTATGAGAAAGAAAACGAAAACGAGGAGATAAAATGTCAGATATCACCGCAAGAGGTATTATAATACGTCAGTCGGATTATGGCGAAGCGCACAGAATGCTCAGTATTTTTACTGAGGATTTAGGAATTATAAAGGCTTCAAAATTCGGTGCTAAAAGCACAAAAAACCGCGACAGTGCGTCAAGTCAGTTTTTATGTTACGGGGATTTTAACTTATACCCCTCAGGCAAGGATATTTATAATATAAATTCAATATCGGCAAAGGATAGCTTTTTTCCCGTTTGCGAGGATATTAAAAAGCTGTCTCTTTGTAATTATCTTGCGGATTTAACATATGCAGTTTTGGGTATGAACAATCCCGACAAACGTCTTCTCAGTGTTTTTTTAAACTGTATTTACGCTCTTTCTTATAAAAATGAGCCATGCGAAAAGGTTAAAACTGTTTATGAATTAAAGCTTATGACTATAGGCGGATATATGCCAAATCTCGGTGTATGTCCGTGCTCGTCTGATAAAATTTTTGGTTTTGATGTTGATAAGGGCAGTGTGGTTTGTCAAAATTGCAAAACAATTAGCACACTGCCTCTTACAAAAAATACATATAATGCATTATGGTATATTGTAAACTGTGAGGATAAAAAATTATTGTCATTTAACGGAAATTATAAGTTATATGAGGCTTTGGATACAATAAGCGAGCAATATGTAAAAACTCATCTTGATAAAGAATTTAAGAGTCTTGATTATTATAAATCAATGCTTTTTATGTAAAATACGAAAGGTTAAAAATATGAAGAATGTACTTATAACAGGCGGAAGCCGAGGTATTGGCAGAGCTTGTGTAATTTCCTTTGCAAATGCGGGGTATCGTGTATTTTTTACTTATAATAAAAGCGAAATTCAGGCAAATGAGCTTGTTAAAGATTACGGGGCAATCTCAATAAAGGCAGATGTAGCAGATAATAGCAGTATTGTTTTTGATACAATAAGTAAATATGGTAAGCTCTATGCGCTTATAAATAATGCAGGAATTGCCGAGCAAAAAATGTTTCAGGATATAAGTATTGAGGATTGGGATAAGATGTTTAATACTAATATACGCGGAATGTTTTTGACCACAAAAGGTGTTATAGGCGATATGATAAGCGAGAAGTCGGGAAGAATTATAAATATTTCGTCTATATGGGGAATAAGAGGTGCAAGCTGTGAGGTACATTACAGTGCGTCAAAGTCAGCTGTTACAGGCTTTACAAAAGCACTTGCAAAAGAAGTCGGACCGTCAGGTATTACTGTAAACTGCATTGCACCAGGTGTAATTGATACAGATATGAACGCTATTTTAGATAAGGATACATTATTTGAGCTTGCCGATGAAACACCAATGGGCAGACTTGGCACTCCTGATGACATTGCAGAGCTTGCACTGTTTTTATGCTCGGATAAGGCGTCGTTTATAACGGGTCAGGTAATTACTTCCGATGGCGGCTTTTGTGTATAAAAAATATTAAAATTGCGCAGAACATTTCATTACGAAAAAAACTCACCTCTCGTAGTATAAAAATACAACTTCGGGTGAGTTTTATCCGTTCTGCATCAATTTTAATAAATTTTTAATTTCTAAAAGAAAAAAGAGTGGTATGTATAAATTCTTAATTACGAGTTTCAAATTCGTAGGAATTTGTCTGTCTGAGTAATAGAATTTATACAGGCTACTCTTTTTTATAAAGAAAATATTTAATGTATAAAAAAATGGCAGTATGTCTAAATTTTATTGCTCAAACAGACAAATCTTTACAGATTTGAAACTCGCAATATCAAATTTATAAACACTGCCATTTTTTTTATTTAATAATATAAAATCATATTGTAGGGGACGTTCACGAACGTCCCGTTTGGTGGGCGCATTTTTAAATGCCGTTTTTTACTTTAATTTTTTAGCCTTTTTATTCTTATATCTTCTCCATAAAACTCAAAAACCGTAAAGTTTTCGGCAATTCGTGAGGTAAATCTTGTTGTATAATTTTTACTTAGTTCACTTATTTTAAGATTTGTATTTATAATTGTACTGCCCTCCCTGAGCAGTCTTTCGTCTAAAACATCAAATATAAACGAAACACCCATTCTTGTTATATTTTCCGTACCTAAATCGTCTATTATCAACAAGTCGGCATTGTATATATTATCGAGCATTTCTTTATTGTCGCTGCGGTTGAATTTATAGTCCTCGTACATATTTAAAAGCTTTGTTGCTCTTATATATATTACTGTTTCGCCCCTATCCATTATCTCTTTTGCAATACAGCTCGATACAAAGGTTTTGCCCTGTCCTACTCCGCCATAGAATAAAATATTCTTTCTTTCTTTTTTATTCTTCTTACAATAACTCTTTGCATATTCAAATACTGCCCTCATATTATCGTACGGTGATTTTTTGTAATCTCCCTTATCCTTTGAATAATAATCGAGCGTAAAATTACCAAAATTCTGCTTTTTTAAAAGCTCGCCGAGATTTGAAATATTATATAATTCATTAGTTAAGCTCTGATTAAAACACTTACACATTTTTCCGTCTTCGAGATGACCTGTGTCGTTACACATTTTACATTCGTATTTTGGTGTTTTATAGTTTTTATCTATTGAATTTTCTTTTAGTATTTCTTTTCTTTCTTTTTCGAGGTCTTTATATTTTTGCTTCAGCTCTTTTATGTAATTTGGTGCTTCCTTTGGATTTTTTGAAATTTTCTTTATATTTTCCATACCAAGGATATTTATTTGCCTGTCAATTTCCTTAAGGCGCGGAAATTTTAAGTTTATTTCGTTAACGTAATTATCTCTTTGAGTTTCGGCTTTTTGCCTTTTTTCCTCGTACTTAGCAAATATATTTGCTCTTATTTCTGAATTTACCATAATTTTTTCCTTTTAATCGTTTATAATATTAAAAATATCTTCTTTTCTTTTAAGAATTTCATCGAAACGTCTTATATATTCAACGGGGTCTTTAAAATTAAAGATTCTTTCTATGCTTGAGTCTTTTTTTACTATTTTAGAAGAGCCTCCTCCACCCAATGCTATAATTGTCTGATTTTCTTCCATAATATTTACATTATACGGACTAAAATACCCCTCTTTTGAGTATCCCACATTTTCTAAATTTCCTATCATATACTTCTGGCGATACATATAATATGGGATATAATCATTTTCCTTAAGCTTTTCGTATCCGTAGTTCACCATATCGGCTACTGTATTTGCTGTTGTTAAGTTTATATTTGCAAAGTTAAGTGCTGACGCTCTTTTTATACACATGGTATGTATTGTTATATTTTGAGGGTCTAATTTTATTAAATTATCAAGACTGTATTTAAAATCTTCTGAATTCTCATCAGGCAAGCCTGCTATTAAATCGGCATTTATGCATGAAAATTTCATTTCCTTTGCCATTTTAAATACTTTTATTATATCTTCCTCAGTATGATTTCTGTTTATTTTTAAAAGTGTTTTATTATTCATTGTCTGAGGGTTTATGCTTATTCTTTTTACACCGTAATTTTTTAGTATTTCTAATTTATTTCTATTTATTGTATCTACTCTGCCTGCTTCTACGGTATATTCATTTATATTATCTATATTAAAGCTTGTATTTATTTTACTTAAAAGCTTTTCTAAATTTTCTTCATCAAGTGTTGTGGGAGTTCCTCCGCCTATATATATACTGTCTAATTTTTTTTTGGATTTGTTTAGTATTGCTGCTGTTTTTTCTATCTCTATGAGTAATTTTTCTACAAATTCATTTACATATTTTCCGCTTACCCTTATATCGGTAGAAACAAAAGAACAATAAAGACAGCGGGTAGGACAAAACGGAATTCCTATATATATACTCACACTGTCTTTTGGTGTATTTTTTATTATTTCTCTTTCATTTTCAGAAACCTCGTATGCTAATTCGAGCTTTTTTTCGTCTGCCTCATAAAGCTCATAAAACATATCAAATATTTCTTCTTTATTCATTCCCTTTTCTGTAAATGTACTTATGTTTTTTGCCGGTCTTACTCCGCACATTACTCCCCAGGGAAGTTTTATTTTTTTTATATCATATGCACATTTATAAAAGGATTTTAATATTATATTTTCTTTATACTTTTCTTTATATTTATTATAATATTTACTTTGTTTTTTAAACTCGTAATTTTTTATGTATTCTTTTTTATTATATAAAATTTTACAAGTGGAATTTATTTTATTTTCGTCTTCTGAAAATTCTATATTTATGGTAACGTCTTCTTCTTTTGTAAAAAAGGAGCAGGCGAGGTCGCGTATTTTTTTTTCGCCTAAAGGTGTTTTTATTATCATACTCGTGCTCCTTTTTAAGTTTTATATTATGAATTTGTCTGTTTTAGTAATTAAATTTATACAGATTTCTATTTAACATATAAATTATATTTTTTCTCGTATCCTATTGTTGTTTTAGAGCCATGGCCGGGATATACTATATAATCTTCATTTAAAGTATACAATTTTTGTTTTATGGACTTTATCAGAGTATCCTCATTACCTGTGGGTAAATCCCATCTTCCGCAGTTTCTTAAAAACAGCGTGTCCCCCGAAAATACATTATTTTCCACAACAAAGCAGGCACTGCAATTTGTATGGCCGGGTGTGTATATGCACAAAACCTCCATATCACCTATTTTGATTTTTTCCCGGTCATTTAATATGATTTGTGCTTCTTTTGCTTTTATTTCTTTGCCTAATCCGTAAATTGAAAGGTTTATTCTTTCATTTTGTATATTATCGGAGCAATTTTTTGAGCAAATTAAATCTGCTTTTGTATTTTCTCTTAATTCCTCCAGATATTCTATATGGTCGTAGTGGCAATGTGTAAGAATTATTTTATCTATTATAATTCCTGCATTTTGGCAAAAGTTTATTATTTCTTCATGAGAATTTCCCGGGTCTATAACAAAGCCTATTCCGTTGTCGTCATATACAATATATGTATTCTCATCTGTTTTATAACTGTTTATAACTTTTATGTTCATTTTTTTCCTTTTTAAATGAATAGTAGGTATTTTCATTATTTTATTTATTATAGTATTTACGGGAGGATGTAGGCATCCTCCCCTACAATTATTTCTTAATTTAAACGTACAGGTAGAATCATAAATGAATACATTCCGTCAGGATTTGTAGGCTTAACATAACAACCGCCAAGAGCTGTTGAAAATTCCAATTTTACATCTTCATCATCACATGCAGCAAGTGCATCTAATATAAATCTGCAGTTAAAGCCTATCATCAGCTCTTCTCCCTTGAATGATTTTAGGTTTACATTATCATTTACCTGACCTCTGCCTGTGATACATGCAATATCTATTCGTCCGTTATTTATATTAAATCTTACGGGACTTCTTTTATTTGTTGAAGTTATTGCATCTTCGTTTATTAAAAGCATTGCTCTTTCTAAACAATCGGTAATTTCTTTTTTATCTGCAACTGTTATAATTGTGTTTGTAACACTCATGAGTGATTCGTACTTTAAGAATTCACCTTCCATAAGACGTGTATAAAGTTTAAAGTAACCGAAATCAAAAAGTATATGTCTTTCACTTACTATAATATCTACATTTCCCTCATCTTTTAAGAGCTTTAACAGTTCTCTTATAGTTTGTGATGGAATTATAAACTTAGCGTCTTCTAATTTTTCGGATAGCGGCTCTTTTACATAAGCAAGTCTGTGTCCGTCAGAAGATACTACATTTAAAAATCCATTTTTTATTTCGAAGAGCATTCCTGTAAGAATTGGTCTTTTTCCCTCATTTTGTGCAGTAAATGCTATTGTTTTACGTGTTAAATCCTTAAGCTTTTCCTGAGTAAGAGTAAATCTGTACTTTTCCTCTATCTGAGGAGGAGACGGAAAATCATTTGCATTTAAACCCTGAATGTTAAATTCACTTGCTCCGCATTTTATTTTTGTTACATAGTTATCCTCATTTACACTTAGAGATACATTTCCCTCCGGAAGTCTTCTTACAATTTCTCCGAACATTTTAGATGTAAGTGCAACTGCTCCGCCCATTGGAACATCACATTCGGTGTAATATTCTATACATATATCTGTGTTGTATGATGTAACAAGAATATTTCCCTTTCCGTGTGCATCTATTTTTATACATTCTAAAATAGGTATTGTGCCTTTTGTCATAACTGCTTTTTGAACAGTATTAACAATATCTAAAAGTAATTCCTTATTACAATTAAGTTTCATAATAATTTTCCTTTCTTTTTAAACCGCATTATCCACACCCTTTGATTTTTGTTATATAAATATATAATATTATATTTATATATAATAATAATAGTAGTAGTAGGGTGAATTTGCTAAATAAGTTAATTTGTGGGCATTGTAAAGCGGTTTTTAAAACATTGGTAAGGATTGATAAGTTGTTTAAAATATGTTAATTGTTGTGGATAAATAAATTTTACAGTTTTATGTTATAAATCACTTATCCATAAGTTATTAACAGTTTATCAATCATTATTTTTTAAGTCTTTTATGATTTTTCTGATGTCGTTATTAAGCTTGTCATCGGAATTTGAGTCAATTGTAGATTTTATTTTTTTAACGTTATGCATAACTGTTGTTCTGTCTTTATTACCGAAGTTTTTACCTATCATAGAAAAATTCATATCTGCAAGCTCTACACATAAATACATTGCTATCTGTCGTGGAAGAGAAATATTTTTTACTCGTGATTGACCTATAATTTCTTCCTTTTTTATACTGTAGAATGTTGCTACCTTTTCGATAATACGCTCAGGTGTAATTTTTACATTTCCCCCATGAGGTAAGAATGCTCTTATTACATCATCTGCAAGAGGAATGTCGTATTCTATGTTTGAAATCTGAGCTATAGATATCATTTTAATAAGAATACCCTCTAATTCTCTCACGTTTGATTTTATTTTCTGTGCTATATAGTTAAGAACATTATCGTTTATTTTTACATTATGCTGTGATGCTTTTTTTTGCAGGATTGCAACTCTTGTTTCGAAATTAGGCAGTGCAATATCTATTGTATAACCGCCCGAAAAACGTGTTCTTAATCTTTCTTCTAATGTTAAAAGTTCGGTAGGCTTTCTATCACTTGTTATAACGATTTGTTTATTCATATTAAAAAGTGAATTAAATGTATGGAAAAACTCCTCCTGAGTTGCGTCTTTTGTTTCTATAAATTGTATATCGTCTACAAGCAGAACATCTACCTCGCGGTATTTTTTTCTAAATTTGTCTGTTGTCTTTTCTGATAAGGATTTTATAAATTCGTTTGTAAAATCTTCACTTGTTACATACATTACTTTTGCATTATTGTTAAAATCGAGTATTCTGTTGCCGATTGCCTGCATAAGGTGTGTTTTACCAAGTCCGCTGTTTCCGTATATAAATAGCGGATTATAATATCCCGGATTTCGTGCAGAAGTGTATGCAGCGTTATAAGCATATTCGTTAGATGAGCCGACTACGAAGTTTTCGAATGTAAATTTAGGATTGATTGATTTTAAAAGCTCTTCGTGTCTTATCATTTCTTCTTCAATTTCCGGCATTTCGGTATAATGTATATCTGAATCTAATATTACTGATAAGCCAAGCTTAGTACCTGTTACTCGCTCGAGTGCTGATTCTATACTTTCTTTATATCTGAAGGTTACCATATTTTTGTTGATTTCGAGAGGAACTGAAACTGTAAAAGTCTTATCGTTCATAGAAACAGGAACAATGCCTTTCATATGTACATTAAAGCCTACAATATTACTTCCCGATAATGAATGAAGTAAAATATTGTATGTTTGTTGCCATATGTCTGTTATATTCACACATCTAACCTCCTTTGTATTTAAAATTATTGTAATTTTTTCCTTTTATTTTATTTTTAATACTATTTAGTTTGATTTTCTAAAATATTTTTTATATCAAGCAGGATATCCTCAGTAGTTGGTTTTATTTCCTGAACTTCTTCTATTATTTCTTCTTTCTTTTCGAATTTAGATTTTAAAGTGTTAATAAATTTAATAGTACAAAAAATAGTAAAAGCAATAATAAGGAAGTTTATAATCTGTTGAATAAAGCTTCCGTAAGTAATAATAAGTCCGCCTGTTCCGTCTTCTAAAGGTTTTATAATTGTAGCTTTTAAATCTGCAATGTTTACTTTGCCTGTAAGTATAGAAATACATGGCATAATAATATCTTTAACAAGTGAATCTATTATAGACTTAAAAGCACCGCCTACAACAACACCGACTGCCATATCCACAACGTTTCCGCGTGATATAAATTCTTTAAATTCTTCTATAAATTTTTTCATTTTTTTTCCTTTCGTATTTGCGGGAGGAGCAAGCCCCTCCCCTACGTTGTAATTTGTTAATTATTTAATTACACAAAGGTCTGTCTGAGCAAAAGAATTTATGAAGATTTGCCTTTGTGTTTGCTGAAGGAGCAAGTTCCTCCATTAAAATTTAGAACTCCAACATTTTCTCAATATAGCTTTCAAGTTCTGCTATTTGAATTCTCTTTTGTTCCATAGTATCACGGTCTCTTACTGTAACACACTTATCTTCTTCGGAGTCAAAGTCGTATGTTATACAAATTGGTGTTCCTATTTCGTCTTGACGACGGTATCTCTTACCTATTGAGCCTGCTGCGTCATATTCTATCATAAACTTTTTAGATAGTGCGTCATAAATTTCCAATGCACCGTCCTCTAACTTTTTAGAAAGAGGCAGAACTGCAGCCTTTATAGGTGCAAGTGCAGGATGAAGATGCATAACTATTCTCACATCGCTCTTTTCGGGTGTACCAAGCTCTTCTTCGTCGTATGCTTCGCATAAAAATGCCAATGCAACTCTGTCTGCGCCAAGTGATGGCTCAACACAATAAGGGATATATTTCTCGTTAGTAACGGGGTCTATATATTCCATATTAACACCGCTGTGTGTCATATGCTGTTTTAAGTCATAGTCTGTTCTGTCGGCAATACCCCAAAGCTCGCCCCAGCCGAATGGGAATACAAATTCTATATCTGCAGTTGCATTTGAATAGAATGATAATTCCTCAGGTGAGTGGTCTCTGAATCTTAGATTTTCTTCTTTCATACCAAGTGCTAAAAGGAAGTCCATACAATATTTCTTCCAGTAATTAAACCATTCTAAATCAGTACCGGGTGCGCAGAAGAATTCAAGCTCCATTTGTTCAAATTCACGTGTTCTGAATGTGAAGTTACCTGGTGTGATTTCGTTTCTGAATGATTTACCTACCTGTGCAATACCAAAAGGAACCTTTTTACGTGATGTTCTTTGTACATTTTTAAAGTTTACAAATATACCCTGTGCTGTTTCGGGACGAAGATAAACAGTTGATGAAGAGTCCTCTGTAACACCCTGGAATGTTTTAAACATAAGGTTGAATTCTCTTATTTCTGTAAAGTTTAACTTTCCGCATTTTGGACAAACTATATTATTTTCTTTAATATAATTTTCCATCTTTTCTTTTGACCAACCGTCAACAACTACTTCCTCGCCCTTTTCGAATGCATAGTCCTCGATAAGCTTATCTGCTCTATGACGTGATTTACATTCCTTACAGTCCATAAGCGGGTCAGAAAAACCGCCTAAGTGTCCTGAAGCGACCCATGTTTGAGGGTTCATCAAAATTGCACAGTCAAGACCTACGTTATATTTTGATTCCTGAACAAACTTCTTCCACCATGCTCTTTTTACGTTATTTTTAAATTCAACACCTAAAGGACCGTAATCCCATGTGTTTGCAAGACCTCCGTAAATTTCACTGCCTGCATAAACATAGCCTCTGCCTTTGCAGAGAGCAACTATTTTTTCCATTGTTTTTTCTGAGTTTTTCATTTTTAATTACCTTCCTTTATGTGTTATTTGTTTATGATTTCTTCTGCTAATATTTCTAAAGACGGGATATATTCATCCTTCATGGCGCCTTTTAGTGTAACTGAATTTTCGCAGATTGTAATGTTTTTCATCTGTTCAAATTCTTCTTTTATTTTCTTTGCAGCCATTGGCGCCCATGACCCGTTTTCGATAATGGCAATTTTTCTGTTCTGATAAGTTTTTGCCTTAAGGTGTGATATAAAATCGTCCATTGGTGAGAAAATTCCACCATCGTATGTTGATGAGGCAACTATCATTTTTGAATATTTAAAAGCGTCCTCGACACATTCGTGTAAATCTTCTCTTGCAACGTCTGCTATTGAAATCTTTTTATCGGTCTTTTGCTCTAAAATTTCTTTAAGCTTAAGAGCTGCTTTTTTTGTGTTTCCGTGAATTGAAGCATATGCAATGAATATACCGTCAACTTCACTGTTGTATGAACTCCATGTATCATATAAGTTTATATAATATCCTAAATTCTCGTTAAGTATTGGTCCGTGCAATGGACATATAGTTAAAACCTCAACACCAGAAAGCTTTTTTAAGAGAGCTTGTACCTGTGCACCGTATTTGCCTACTATGTTAAAGTAGTATCTTCTTGCCTCGCAAGCCCAGTCCTCGTCGCAGTCAAGTGCACCGAATTTTCCGAACCCGTCGGCAGAGAAAAGTATTTTTTCCAGGCTATCGTATGCTACCATAACCTCAGGCCAGTGAACCATGGGTGCCATAAGGAAGGTGAGTGTTCTTTTTCCTAAAGAAAGCTCGTCCCCCTCACCTACAACAACTTTTTTGTTATCGAGGTCGGTAATATCGAAATAAAGAGGTAACATAGAAAATGTTTTTGTGTTTCCCACAAGCTTGATGTCGGGATATTTGTCTATACATTTTTTAATACTTCCCGCATGGTCAGGCTCTAAATGGGATATAACAAGATAATGCGGAGATTTACCGCAAAGTGCAGTATCAAGATTTTTTAACCACTCTTCGCTCATACGTAAATCTACAGTATCCATTATTGTAATCTTTTCGTCAATAATGAGATATGAGTTATATGAAACTCCGTTCGGAATATGGTATTGACCCTCAAAAAGGTCGAGAGTTTTATCATCACAGCCAATATACAAAACGGAATCTGAAATTATTTTATTATTCATAGTATCAAGTTTCCTTTTTTGTAAAATATTATATATAGCCAAAATAAACCCTATTTTACAGGCTATATACAAACAATTATAACATAGTAAAATATGAATGTCAAGAAATAAAAAACACATAAAACCTTAGGTTTTATGCAGTTTTTAAAAAAAGAAAATAGAGGAAAATTTTTATACAATATATGGTATATTAAGAAATAATTAACCACAAGAAAATAAAAAATTCTACAAAAAATCATGTAAAAATTCTGTAAAATTTCTATAATAAAACAGAAAAGGAAGAGAAAAAAACAGATGGGGATGTATATATAAATTCTGAATATTGCGAGTTTCAAATTCGTAAGAATTTGTGTGAGCAACAGAATTTATAGAGATTACCCCTGCTGTAACCAAAAAACAGACGGAGTAGTCTGTATAAATTCTATTACTCAAACAGTTAAATCCTTTGGATTTAAAACTCGTAATAACGAATTTATACAAACTATTCCATCTGTAACCAAGTACAAAAATCACACCAAAAAGAAAATATTTACCACCCAGAACATTATAACAAGAAAAAATATACTTACTGCACCTGTTATATTTTTATTTTGCCATGTAAAAATGGCAAAACTGACAGTGCGAATAGAACAGATAATTAAAATGGTTATTACTACTATGTTTCTTATCATTTTATATCCTTTCTGTATCACAAATGGGGAAGTCTGTATAAATTTGATATTGCGAGTTTCAAATTCGCAAGAATTTGTCTGTTTGATCAAGAAAATTTATATAGTCTGCCCCATTTGTATAACCCAAAATCTATTATTTTTCGTTTAACAATTTCATACCGCTTCGCCTTATTTCCAACTCCGAGCTTACAGTAAATTTAAATTCCTTGAATTTTTTATTAAAATCATATTCCTCGTACGATTTTAATGTTAAAAACTTACTCTTTATTTTATTGCCTATCTGCAACACATCTGCGTTATAGCTTTGCTGACATTTTTCTATAAAGGCGTTACATGCGGTATTTATGCTTTGCATTGCCTCTTTCTCGAGTGAGTCTATCTGAGATATACTGTCGTATTTTGTAGGAATTGAATATATATCCGATTCTAAGAACAATTTTATTTTTACTTCTTTTTTCTTGGTATCAATATCATATGAGGGACGTCGTTTTTGATTTAATTTAAGTGTTATCGGGATGTCTGTAAGAGAATTTTCGAAGCTTATATAGCTTTTGTTAAGCTCGCCAATGAGCATATTATAAATTTCGCTGTCTATTCCGCCAAGGTCTGTAATCATTTTATTGTCCTTAAAAATAACAAGACCCATTGCCTCGCTTTTGTTTGGGTTATATATTGCAACCTCGCCCGCACGGTAGTTTTTTACGTATTTTTCAAAGGACTTTCCGTTTGTGTTGGCTTTTTTATTGTTCTCGTTTTTTTGTGGTTTTTTTTCGTCTTCACTGCCATCGGAGCCTTTTTCCTCATTGCTTTCTTTTGCTTTTGTAATACCTGCAATAGGCACAACAGAGCAACCCATACCCGTTTTTGTATTAAAATAGAACTGTTGCAGGTCTGTTTTTGGTACACCGCCGCCATCGGAGCGCTCATATATAAGCTGATAATATTTTGCAGGGTTAACCTCTATAATAGGCTTTACATTTTCGAGATATTCACGGGCTTTGGTGTTTGAAACTGCAATGTATATATCAGGACGCAGAGCCTCGCTCCTGATTATGGTATCAATTATCTCTTCTATACCCTCCTTTGCGACCTCCTCGGAAAAAACTACAAGCTTTGCGTGCGACAAAGTAAACTTTTTTGATAAAATGTTGTTTGCCACATTTATCCCTGAGTAGATATTTGGCGCTTCTATTGTGATATTTTCTACAATATCTCCGCCTTTTCCGCCCTCCTCGGACGCACCGCCGCTTATCTGTGTTGGTTTTGCAAACTGGATTGTTATGTCGTAGCTGTTTTGTTGTGCCCTGTCAAGACCGATTGCCACAACGTAGGCAATATCGTTAGGCTCGTTGTAACTGCACGAGGTAAGCAGAAGAAGCAAAGTAATAATAAGTAATTTTTTCATAATTTCTCCTTATTGTTATATAAAAAGTTATCAAAAAGGGCAGTCTGTATAAATTCGACTTGCGAGTTTCAAATTCGTAAGAATTTGTCTGTTAGAGCAAAAGAAATTATACAGACTGTTCTTTTTTAAAAATGTCAAAGAAATGCCACTTTGTGCAATTTTATTCAGACACTTTTAACCTTAAAAAACCAATAATAATAGGCAAGCCAAAGGCTATAGTATACACAAATGGTTCAAAAATGCGCAGAACACTTATTGTACTCATTATTGAGTCAGGCAAAAGTGCAAAACCCGCACAAGATAGTGCAACACCTAAAATAAGGGGTTTTTTGTATTTTAATCCGAATGTTATTTGCCATACATAGCAAATTATATAAATATATGTTGCACCGTAGAGGAGAATAAGTATGGACCATGCAAACTGGAATATAGCCTCAAACCGATTAAAAAAGCTTGATAAATTTATAATTCTTGTAAGCTGATACACAGGCATTATAAATTCCTCCGATGCGGGATACGGAAAAACGAGTCCGTATGCAAGACATATTAAAATACCTGCACCGCCGCTTATTGCTATTGACAAAAATCCGCTCCGCCATGTGTCTGGAACAGATTTTGTGTAAGGGATAAGCAGATTAAGTGCAAGAATATCACCAAAGACATACAAAGAGCTTATTCCGTTTAAAAGAATTTTACCAATCCCTGCACCAAACACAGGAACAAGATTTTGTGAGCGGTAGTTACCCGAAAGCAAGAGTAAAAAGCCAATAAACAAAACACCCATAAATGGCAGGATAATGGTTGTTATTTTAGAGATGGCTTTTAGTCCCAAAATTGCACCAATACAGGAGGAAACAATAAAGACACCAAGAATCAGCTCTGTATCGGTATCCTGAAGAAGAACTGTTTTTACACTTTCGGGAAAAATCCGTGTAACCGATACAAACAAAGAAAACAATACAAACAGGCATAAAATCCCTGTAACTATTCTTGCGCTCTTTCCGTAATGGGCAAACGAAAGCTCAACTACGTTTTTGTTTTTTGTATATATTCTTTTTGTAATATAAAAAAGCAAAAGGGCAAGCAAGGTTACATATAACATTTCTATCCATGCAGAATTGGCACTTCTCATAACAAGCTCTCTTGGATAGAGTAATACAAGCTTGGTGCATATTAAATTTATTAAAATACTCGATAATTCCTTTTGGGATAACATAAAAAATCCTTTCTAACGCCATTTTCGGCTTATTTTAGGTGCACTCTTTGGCTTTTTTGTTTTTAAAAATCTTGGACGCTCCTCCCTCTTCCATATGGGATTTTCAAAAAATGCGGTTTCGGTATAATCAGATGAACGCTTTGGCATGGGCGATAAAAACGGAACACCGAAAGATGTCTGAGAAGCAAGATAAAGAGAATATAAGACAATTCCCGTTGCAATTCCGTAAAAACCAAGACATGTTCCCAAACCAATAAAAGCAAGACGCAAAATACGATATCCCCAGGCAAGCGAATAGTCCGAAATAGCAAACGAACCGATTCCCGTAAGTGCAATTATTATTATCATTAAGGGACTTACAATCTTTGCGCTTACCGCTGCCTGACCAAGAATAAGACCGCCCACAATACCTAAAGTCGAGCCGATGGGGCTTGGCATTCGTATTCCCGCCTCACGCACAAGCTCAAAGGAAATATCCATTAAAATAAGCTCCAGTACACTCGGGAAAGGTACGTTTTCTCTTGCCGCACTTATAGAATACAATAAATACGTAGGAATAAGCTCCTGATGAAAAAGAGTAGTAGCAAGATAAAGACCGGGTAAGAGCAAAGATATAAACGCCGCAAAAATGTGCATAACCCTTGTCATATTGGCAAAAGGCACGCGAAGATACGGGTCGGAGACAGAGTGCGAAAGCTCAAAGAGAGATGTGGGAAATACAAGTGCTCGCGGACTTCCGTTAAGTATCAGTGCAACTCTCCCCTGTGTCAGAGCACGGGCAACTCTGTCGGGACGCTCGGTTTCCAAAAGCTGACTTGTTGCCATAAAGGTTTTATCCTCAACAAGCATTTCGACCTCTTCTATGGCAATTATATAGTCGCAGGATATAGAATTGAGTCTGCGCCTTACCTCATTTACGAGTGCCTCATTTGCAATGTCGTTTATATAAAGTAAAACCCCGCGTGTTTTTGACACATTACCAAGTTTTACACCCTCTGCAATGAGCTTTTCGGTTTTTATTATTTTTCGCACAAGAGCAGTGTTGTTTCGGAGCATTTCAGCAAAAGCCTCCTGAGGCCCGTAAATGCTTTGCTCGTTTTCGGGTTTATCTATACTTCTTGTTCCCCAGCCACGCACATCTAAAATGAAAGCCTTTGAAAAACCGTCCACAAACACCGCCGCAGAGCCAAAATTAACCTCTTCGCTTATAATATCCATATCCTCTGTTGCAAAAGCCTGAGAGTGCGAAATAAAGTTTTCTATTATCTCCTCTTCAAACTCATATGCGTCAATTTGCTGAATATATGGTAGTTTTTGGAGAGTACCAATGATAGATTCATTTACGTGTGAGGTATCCACCATTCCGTCTATAAAAACCACAAAAGCTTTTCTGTCCCCTTTTAAACGAATAGAACGAAGAACAAAGTCGTTATTTAAGGGGATGGAAAATCTTTGCTTTATATATGCCTCATTTTCTTCTATATCCGGAGAAACGTACCTTATTTTTTCTTCCTTTTTTTCGTTTCTTATATCATAAACAATCTGTGCGCCCTCCCGGGAAAGCTTAAATTTCTGCTCCTTTTTTTGAGGGTTAAACAAAAAAAGACTTTTTATATTAAACATAATTTATGAAAATCCTTTCAAAAACGTGATACCTATGCCATTTTTAACATTTTGTAGATTTATTTTCTCCAAAAATATACCAATTATTCTCACGCTTTGATATATTACAGAAAAATTAAATTTAAAAATGTTTCACGTGAAACATTTACAAATCAGAAATTTGTGATATAATAGAGTTGGGCTATAAAAATTGCGCACACCACTTACGTTACGAACAAATTGCACCTCTTGACGTACACTCGTACGACGTCGGGATACAATTTGTCCGTTGTGTATCAATTTTTTCTACGCCCAAAAATACTTAATAATAAAAAACAGCTGCCTATATAAATTTGATGTTGCGAGTGTTACAAGAATTTGTCTGTTTTAGGAACAATATTTATATAGGTTGCTGGTTTTGCATGTCAGTAACATATACAAAAAGGAGAAGATAAATGGCAAAGGTAATTGCTGTTACTAATCAAAAAGGCGGTGTTGGAAAAACCACCACAGCGGTGAATTTAAGCGCGTGTCTTGCATATCTTGGTAAAAAAACACTCCTTATAGACTGCGACCCGCAGGGAAACTCCACGGGCGGATTTGGAATAAACAAGAGTGAGTGTGAATTGAGCGTTTATGAGTGTCTTGTTGATGCAACAAAAACAAAGGATGCAATAATAAAGACACCGTATCTTAATATGTATGTTCTCCCCTCGTCCTCAAATCTGAGCGGAGCGGAGATTGAGCTTGTATACGAAGAAAACCGCGAGTTTTTCTTAAAAAAGGCAATATCCAAAATCCGTGATGATTTTGATTTTATAATAATTGACGCACCTCCGTCTTTAGGAATGATTACAATAAATATTTTAACCGCGTGCGATACAATCTTAATACCCATTCAGTGCGAATATTATGCGCTCGAGGGTGTTTCACAGCTGATTGGCACAGTAAAGTCGGTAAAGAAGAAGCTAAACCCGAAAATAAACATAGAGGGTGTTGTGGGAACAATGTATGACGGAAGAACAAATCTTTCCATTCAGGTTTTAGAGGAAATAAAGAGATTCTTCCCCGAAATGGTGTATAAAACTGTAATTCCGCGAAATATTCGTCTTTCCGAGGCGCCAAGCTATGGTGAACCTATAATTAAATATGACAGAACGTCAAAAGGTGCAGACGCGTATATGGCGCTTGCAAAAGAGGTAATAGAAAGAAATAAATAACATAGGCGGAGGGGTTATTACTCTTTCGTAAACACAAAAGTCAATCCGTATAAATTCTTTTGCTCAGGCAGTCAAATTCTTGCGAATTCATACAGACAGACCTTTGTGCAATTAAACCATTAACCAATCACAACGTAGGGGACGGCGTCCTCGACGTCCCGAAAAAAAGGAGAAAACCAATGGCAAAAAAAGGACTTGGAAAGGGACTTGGCTCGTTTTTTGAGAGTGAGGATATCCCTTCTATAACCGAAGAAATAACAAAAGAGCAACAACCTGCAATGGAAGTTGCACTTACACAAATTGAGCCTAATAAAAGTCAGCCAAGACGTACATTTGATAAAGAGAAATTACAGGCTCTTGCAGATTCCATAAAGGAGCAGGGACTTATTCAGCCTATTGTTGTTACAAAACAGGAAAATGGCAGATATATGATAGTTGCCGGCGAAAGAAGATGGCGTGCTGCCAAGCTCGCAGGCTTAAAAAAGGTAGGGGTTGTAATAAAGGAATACACACCTTCGCAAATTGCACAGATTGCGCTTATTGAGAATATACAAAGAGAGGACCTTAACCCAATCGAAGAGGCGCTTGCTTATCGGTCGCTTTTGGAGGAATATTCGCTTACACAGGAGCAGGTAAGCAGGGTAAGCGGAAAAAGCAGAAGTGCCATTGCAAATTCGATAAGACTTTTATCTCTTGATGATTCTTTGCAAAAGCTTGTTGTTTCGGGCGAAATTTCGAGCGGACATGCACGTGCTGTTTTGTCGGTAGAGAGTAAAAAAGACCGCGAATCGTTGGCAAAAAGAATAATTGATGAGGATTTAAGCGTAAGACAGACAGAGAACATAGCGAATGCAATAAAAAAGGCAAAACCTAAAAAGGACAAGCTTCCCGCGTCGGATGATGTGTACAAGATAGAGCTTGAGCGCATACAGGAAAGGCTATGCTCGGGTTTTGGTACAAAGGTGAAAATCACAGGCGGTAAGAAAAAGGGCAAAATAGAGATTGAGTATTACGGAAACGACGATTTGGAGCGGATTTTAGGAATACTTAATATATAAAACAAACACGAAAGGACTTTAAAAATGAACTTATATTTTGTAATTGTTGTTCTTATTCTTATTATTCTGGTTATTGCCTGTATGATAATGAATGGAGCAAATTCCTCAAAAATCAATAATATGCTCAGCTATGCAGAGGATGGAGACCTCGGCGGAGTAATGGAGAAATATTTTAATAAGGTAAACGAGCTTGCAAACAGTATCAACGCAAGGACAGATAACGCAATTACAGACAGAATAGAAAAGCTTGAGGCAAAATCATTATCAAATCTCTCGCATGTAGGGATAGTGAACTTCGACGCGTTTGATGATGTTAAGGGCAACATGAGCTTTTCGCTTACTTTAATAGACGATTGCGGAGACGGATTTATTATAACATCTCTTTACGGACATAATTCAAATAATACTTACGTAAGAAAAATAACACTCGGCGAGGCGTCGGTAAAGCTCTTAAAGGAAGAAGAGCAAAGCCTCGAGATGGCAAAAAGCGGGGTAAAAAAAGATGACGAATAACGATAAACAGAGCACAAAATCATTATTTTTGTATACTGCGCTGATATTTGTTGTGGCACTGTTGCTTATTTTAATAGCATTCTTCGGCGACACAAACCTTCAAAGGAATATAACTCATATTGAGCCGACACAAGCACCTGCCCAGACCGCATTCCCGAATAAGATATCGGAGCGTGCCGCAGAACTAAGTGAGGAGAATATGCTCCTTTTAGGCGAAAACAAAAAGCTTAAGGAGGAAAACACAACGCTAAAATCAGAGCTTGACGTCTACAAAAAGATATTTAGTGCAAAGGAGCAAAAAGAGGCAGGAAATATCGAAGCGGCAACACGAATTTTAGAAGAAATTGACTACGAGAGCCTTGACAATAATTTAAAAGGGTTGTATAATGAACTACAGGGTTAATAGATTTAGCGCCAACTATTGCGGCGTGTCGTACAATAAATAACAAACAATATCGTAGGGGAGGGGCTTGCTCTTGTTGCAAACAAAAGACCAATCTGTATAAATTCTGTTGCTCTAACAGACAAATTCTTACGAATTTGAAACTCGCAACATCGAATTTACACAGACAGCTCTTTTTGTAGGGATGCGAGCTTTTAACAAACAATAAAAACATAAGAATACAAAACACGAAAGGAATATATATAAAATGTTAGACATTAAAGTTTTACGTCAGGAACCAGAAAAAATAAAAGAGGCACTAAAGAAGAGAAATAATGACCTTGATATAACTCCTGCCATTGAACTTGACGAAAAGAGACGTCAGATTCTTGGCGATGTTGAGGAGAAAAAGGCAAAGCAAAATGCAATATCCAAGCAAATTCCGCAAATGAAGAAGGCGGGCGAGGACACAACTGCTATTTTTAAAGAAATGAAAGAGCTAAGCGATAACATAAAGGTGCTTGATGATGAAGTGCGCGAAATAGACGCAAAGCTCAGAGATTATATGCTGAGAATTCCAAACATTCCGAATGAGAGTGTTCCCGTTGGTGTTGATGATAGCGAAAATGTCGAGGTAAGACGATTGGGAGAGCCGAGAAAGTTTGGTTTTGAGCCAAAGGCACACTGGGATATCGGTACAGACCTTGATATTTTAGACTTCGAGCGCGGAACAAAGCTTACAGGTACAAGATTTACAGTTTATAAGGATAAGGGTGCAAGATTAGAGAGAGCGGTTATTCAGTATTTCTTAAACACACACACAGATAAATCAGGCTATACAGAAATTCAACCGCCATATATCGTAAACCGCGCGTCTATGACAGGCACAGGTCAACTTCCAAAATTTGAGGAGGATGCATTCAAGCTTACAGTAAATGACTATTTCTTAATTCCTACAGCTGAAGTTCCCGTAACAAACCTGTATAGAGACGAAATTCTTGACGGAGCAAAGCTTCCTATAAAATACTGCGCATATTCAGCATGCTTCAGAGCAGAGGCAGGCAGCGCAGGCAGAGATACAAGGGGTCTTATAAGACAACACCAATTCAACAAGGTTGAGCTTGTTAAGTTTGCACATCCCGAAAACAGCTACCAAGAGCTTGAATCTCTTACAAAAGATGCAGAGAGCTTGCTTGAGGGTCTGGGACTTCCATACAGAGTAGTAACTCTTTCAACAGGCGATTTAGGTTTCTCATCTGCAAAAACATACGACATAGAAGTATGGATGCCAAGCTATAACAGATACGTAGAAATCTCATCATGCTCAAACTTTGAGGATTATCAGGCAAGACGTGCCAACATCAAATTCAAGGATAATCCAAAGGACAAGGCACAGTTTGTTCATACACTAAACGGTTCAGGTCTTGCAGTAGGAAGAACTGTTGCCGCAATTTTAGAAAACTATCAAAACGAAGATGGCTCGGTAACAGTTCCGGAGGTGTTAAGACCATACATGGGCTGCGATAAAATAGAGGGCTAAGAATATTTGTGCCGACCACTTTGTTACGAACAAAATATATGGGAGGGTTTTATGCCCTCCCATTTTATGTTGTATTCAAAATCATTGTAGGGACCGGCGTCCGCGACCGTCCGCACAAAAAGGCCAATCTGTATAAATTCTTTTGCTCAGACAGACAAATTCTTACGAAATTGAAACTCGCAACGTCGAAATTACACAGACAGCCCTTTTTATGTCAATCCATTTACATACTCTAAAAAAGGATAATGTTTCACGTGAAACATTATCCCTTTTTTATCTCTGCTGATGGGGAGCGTCCCAAAAGCTTTTTATATGTTTTTGCAAAATATGATGCATCATCAAAGCCGCAAAGCACAGCAGCCTCAAAAACCGAGTGTTTTCCGCTTGCAATAAGACCTCTTGCCTTATCGCAGCGGCAATTATTTATGTAATCTACTATAGAAAAACCGGTTACCTTTTTAAATTCACGCGAGAGATGTGAACGCGAATAACCCGAAAAAGCAGCAATCTCATCTATGGATATCTTGTTGCAAAAGTTATTATTTATATAAGAAACAGCAAGCTTTATATGCTCTATAGTTTTTGCGTGGGACAAAAGTGCGTCCGATTCAAGACTATAGTTTTCGCAAATGTAAATCAAAAAGTCGAGTACCGCATTTCGCATTTTAGGAGTCTGCAAAGAGGAGGGGTTTTCAAAAATATTTATGACGGATGAATATAACAAATATGCTTTTTCGTCGTTAAAAAGATTTTTTAATGATGTGGCAATGATGTCATTTTCCTCAAAAAAGCTCATATCAACAATAAGGCAGTAATATGTAACTGTGCTGTCGGTAATAATATTATGAAAGCAGTTGGAGTTAATAACAACAATATCCCCCTTTTTCGCTAAAACGCGCTCGTCGTTTAACATAACATACCCGCAACCGTCAGTAAACAACAGAAATTCGGGGTTTTCGTGCCAGTTTCCGGGAGAAGTGTAGTCGGAATTCAAGTTAGTTTTATGAATTATAAATGGCATTTTTTTACCCATCAGCGAATGAACCTCGTATTTCAAAAAAGAGCACCCCCTTCAAAATAGCACAATAGTTATAATTTTTGGCAGAATTGTTTCTTGTAAAATTCGGTTATTTATTGTATTATACAATAGAGGAGGAGAAAAATCAAGTAGTTTTTCCCTTTTATAAAAATATAAGTATAATGCTAAAACAAGAAAGCGAGGAAATGTACTATGTATAACTTTCCAATCGGAGTAATGCTCGACTCTTTTAAACTTGATACAAAGAGCGCAATACTTAAAGCAAAAGAAATTGGTGCAAACGGACTTCAGATGTATTCAACAACCGGCGAAAATTCACCCGAAAACTTAACAGGAGCAAAAAGAAAAGAGCTTTTGGATTTTGTTAAGTCAAACGGATTGGTTTTTTCTGCAATTTGCGGAGACCTTGGCAGAGGCTTTTATGACCCCGAACAAAACAAGGTGCTTGTTGAAAAATCAAAGCGCATAATAGACCTTGCAAAAGAGCTCGAATCAGATGTTGTTACAACACATATCGGTGTTGTTCCAAGCGACAAAAACAACGACAGATACAAAATAATGCAAGAGGCATGCTTTGAGCTTTCTCGTTATGCAGACAGTATAAATTCACACTTTGCAATCGAAACAGGCCCCGAAACATCTGCAGTTTTAAAAGGCTTTCTGGATGAATTAGGCTCAACCGGTGTAGGTGTTAACTTAGACCCTGCAAATCTTGTAATGATTACAGGCGATGACCCTGTACAGGCGGTATATAATCTTCAGAAATACATAGTTCATACACATGCAAAGGACGGAGTTAAGAACTTTGACAGAGACCCCGAGCTTATCTATGGTGTAAGACAGCCTATGAACGAGGAGGAGGCAAGCGGCGGCTCATTCTCAGAAGTCCCATTAGGACAAGGACATGTAAAATTCCCTGAATATATAAATGCCCTTTGCGATATTGGTTATAAAGGCTTCTTGACTATTGAAAGAGAAGTTGGTCAAAATCCTGCAGCAGATATTAAGCTTGCAATGGATTTCTTAAAGGAAATAATTAACAAATAAGGAGTAATATATATGGAAAAGGTAAGAATTGGTGTTGTAGGTGCCGGCGGAATAGCAAACATACACTTAAGAGCATATCAGAATGTAAAAGAAGCAGAAATTGTTGCGCTTTGCGATATTAACGAAGAGGTTTTAAATACAACAGCAGACAAATTTAATATCGAAAAAAGATATACAGATATAAACGAAATGCTAAAAAGCGAAGAGCTTGACGCAATAGACGTATGTACATGGAACTGTGCGCATGCTGAGTGTGCTATTGCAGGTCTTAAAGCAGGAAAGAACGTTCTTTGTGAAAAGCCAATGGCATATGATGTGGCTCAGGCAGAAGAAATGCTAAGAGTTTCTAAAGAAACAGGCAAGCTTCTTATGATAGGCTTTGTTTTAAGATTTGGTGACGAAACAACAGTAGCACAAGACTTTATCGACAGCGGATATGTCGGAGACATTTATTATACAAAGGCTACATACTTAAGACGTCATGGTAATCCGGGCGGCTGGTTCAGCGACAAGGCTCGTTCGGGCGGTGGTCCTGTAATAGACCTTGGTGTTCACGTTATTGACCAGACACGTTTCCTTATGGGCGGACCAAAGCCGGTATCGGTATATGCCGCAACATTTGATAAGCTTGGCAATCGTGCAAATCTAAAAACTAATGTTGAATGGATGCCTGCAGGCGCAAGCGACAAGGATAAGTGCGATATAGAAGATATGGGAACTGCACTTATAAGATACGATAACGGAGCAATAACACTTTTAGAAACAAGCTATTCACTTAACGCAGAGGGCGTAACCGCAAAGGATTTGTATGGTACAAAGGGCGGTTTGTCATTGGCAGGCGAGCCAAAGCTTTATACAGAAATTAACAATTACATGGTAGACGTTACACCAAAAATCGAGAGATTAAAGGGTGGCGGAAGCATGTTTGAGCGCGAAATGCAGCATTTTGTAAATTGCATACTTGGTAAGGAAGAATGCCAGGCATCTGCCGAAGACGGTGTAGTTGTTATGAAGATATTAGACGCAATTTATAAATCTGCGCAGACGGGCCACGAGGTTGTTATCGACTAATCTGGGCTAATAGCTTTAGCGCAGAACGTTTGATAAAATCAAACTATGTCCAAAACCCGCCGCTCGACGTACAATCGTACGACTTCGGGAGTGTTTTGAACATTCTGCATCTAAATCTATACGCCCCGAGGCTAAAAAAACACCGTAGGGTTCGGCGGTTTCCGACGAACCGCAAAAAAAGGAATTCACGCTTTGTGAATTCCTTTTTCATTTCATTAAAAATTAGTTACAGTCAGCTACTAATGGACCGGCAAGTTCTTTTAAGTAGAACAATTTGCCGGGGAATGTTGGCATAAATGATGATGTAAAGTACATATCAGGACCATAGTGAAGAGTTGTTAAGAAGCTCATTCCCTGCCAGCCCATGCCTCTTCCGAGAGCGCCGTCGCAACCGCCGATTACATAATCAGCCTGGAACATAAGGCCGGGGCCTACTGTGTTTGCTCTGCAAGGAACAAGTGTTGTACGACTCTTAAAGCTTGTGATTGCATTTTGCTCTATTGTCATTGGGTTAAGAATAGCAGCAATTCTGTAGTTTTGCTTCTTCCACTCCTCAACGCTGTCGAACTCATCTGCAAAATGTGGCTCCCAGAAAGCTATATGACAAGCTCTGCCTATACCGAATACAAGTACAAGCTTAACGCCTGCAGCCTTTAGCTTGGCAATCTTTTCCGGGTATGTAGGCAAGTTTTCTTTTGTAGCAAAATTACGCTGTGATGGCGGAATTGTATTGTCGCCAAGCTTATCAAAGAACGCCTGTTTCATGCTATATTCAAATGATGCAGGGTTATCGCTTGGTAATGTGTTACCGTTTTCATCGCACCATTCGTCCATGTTAAATGTATATACGTGGTCGCACTTTACGTCCCATGCTTTTAAGAAGAATACTGCCCACTTATACATTCCCATAGGACCAACAGGCAAAATCATAGCAAGCTTTTCGCCCTTATCGCGTGCAGTTTTAATCTGCATAGCAATTTCGTGGCCCATGTAAGTATCAAATTCGCCAAGGTCGTTACACTCAACGGGTGTAAAATCCTTGTGCCAGAAATCCTCACGAGTAACGCCTTTTTCGCAACACTCGTCAATTTTTTTCATATCCCAGCCCTTTGGATAAAAGTTTTCCATTAAAGAGCCTTTTACTGTTGACATAAAATCCATAGTTTTTTCCTCCTCGATTTATCATTTTTTTCGCGTATCAATAAAAAGCCAAAAACTATTGACTTTCTAACACATATATTATATAATAATTATAAGGATTTGTATTTAACACTAAATAGTTATTTTTTAACATTTCTTCCGCGAAAGTAAAAAGAAAGGGACAAAATGTACACATTAAAATCAAAAGAACCCGAAATAGACATAAAGGGTTTTAACAGTATATATTACTTTGAATTCGGCAAGGATTTTTCTCATACACCCGAAAAGCACGATTTCTGGGAGATGGTATATGTTGATGGCGGAAACATAATCGCCATAACCGACGGAATAGGCACACAACTCGGGCAGGGTCAGATAATCTTTCATGAGCCAAACGAAGTCCATGCACACGTGAGCGACAGCAAAACATCAAATAATATGCTTGTTGTGTCATTCACATGCCCGAGTGAGGCAATGTCCTACTTTGCAAAAAAAACCTTCACTGCGGATAAAACGGTATGTATGTTGTTTTCTTTGTTCATTGACGAAGTAAAAAAAGCACTGAGAAAAATCCCTGATGACTATAACGACAAAAGCGATCTTGACTTTTCGTCTGCAAGCTTTGGCTCGTACCAGCTCCTCACGGGATATCTTGCCGAGCTTTTGATAAGACTCATACGAAACGGAGATAACACCAATAAAAAGCTTTATTCAAACAACCAGACACGAAATGTAGCACAAAACAGCATATATGAGCTTATGATAGATTATTTAAAGGATAATGTATACCAAAATCTTACATTGAATGATATTTGTGAGCATTTTATCATGGGCAAAACGCAGCTTTATGAGATTTTTAAAACAAATAACGGACGCAGTGTTATGGAATACTATAACACACAAAAGCTTACCGAGGCAAAAAAGCTCTTAAGGGAAGAATCATACTCAATAACGCAAATATCAGACATGCTCGGATTTTCGTGTATACATAGCTTTTCGAGGGCATTTAAGCGCGAATTTAATATCTCACCAACACAGTATAAGAAAAAGGTTTTATAAATAGCAAAACGGGACGTCGAGGACGCCGTCCCCTACAATGATTTAACAAGCCACCTTACCACCCTTTTTTTCTTCCAAAAAGGGGTGTTTTTTTTGTGCACTTTTATTTTCTTCGTCAAGTTGCACAAAAAAAAACACCAATTTTGTAAACACTGCCAATGGGTAAAAGTGCACAAATGTAAACCCCCTATGTCTCGAAGAAAAAATCGGAACATAGAACCACAATATATTGTGTGTCAGGAGCATTAAAAACCGCAATAAAACGGGTAAAATATGCAAATAAAAAACACAAATGAGAATGTGATTTGTGTGATTTTTTACACTTTAATTTGAGAACTTTTATGGTATAATCATTGTAGAAAGGTTTGACAAAAAAACAACATATTTGAATTAAAAATAAAAAATTCCCGCAGAGCAGGAAGAAAATGACAAAAAACGTTGTGCATTTCTGCTAAAAGGAATCTCAAAGGTTGTTTATAATAAAAAAAACTAAAAATATATTACAAAAACAGAGGGAGAGAAGACTATGAAGAAAAAATGGGCATTATTACTTGCGGCAGTTATGGCACTACAGCCACTGTCGGCGCTCACAGTAGTTGCAGAGGAGGCTGAGGCTCCGGAAACAAATGTAACTGTCTATGCCGATGTATATGGTATAGAGGTAGACTTTGCCGAAGTTCCGCAAGAGGCAGACCTCGAGAATCTTACCTTGTTAAAGGGAGATGGCGAAGAGGCTGTAACTGTTATATGGGCAGAAGGCGAAAGTGGTACAAAGAGAACAATCAATGTTGCACTTGATACCGATACAAAGTATAAGCTTTCGTTTGGCGAGAGCGAAAAGACTTTCCAGGTAAAAACATTGTTTGCAGAGAACTTTGACGATGCAGATGTTTTTGCAGATGCAAATGTTTTGGATACCGAGCCTTCCACATTCTCAAATTCATATGGTGAGTTTGAAGTAAACTATGGCACATACGGTGCATTTATAAAAGATGGCAAGGTTTGGGTAACAGACGGAACATTCCAGATAACTGCTCTTGACACTAACCTTGACTACAAAAACTCAACATTTACAGCAGATATAAAGGGATACGCTAAAAACTATTGGGGCGGACTTCGCGAAAATCAGTGGAAGGTACCTGCACTCAACCAAACAGATGCGTATATGTATTCAAGAGTAAAATCCGAAACAGCTAACAGTGTCGGAATACACTTAAAGAACGATAAATACTATGTCGGCACAGAAGCAACAGGAATAAATTATGAAAATGATGAAACCTTTACTTTCGGAGAATTTGTAAGCGTTGATCAAAATGCCGAAGAGCTTGGTGTAAAAGTAAACATAGACAGCGCGCTTAATCCAGATGCTTCTTCTTCTGAAAGAAAAATATCTGTAAGAGCAAATGACGAGCAGGTAACAACATTTATACAAAATGATGTGTATTCGTCGACAGTTACAGAAACATCAGCAGGGGCTTTTGCTATCTATGGAGATAAACAAACAGTTGCAGTTATAGATAATGTAAAAATCACAACATACACAGAAAGTGTTGAGAGTGCACTTTCCGGCACACTATCAGTAGAAGATATTACATATGATTACGACAAAATAGTTATAGATTTTGACGAAAGTATTGCAGAGGTTGGTCCTATATCAAGAGACAAGATAAAAGTATATCAGGACACATCAACCGAGGCAATGGCAATCACAACATCAGTAGACACAGAGGACAATACAAAGCTTATAATTGTTCCAACAGGTTATGTAGCAGACCACTCATACACGGTAGTAGTTCCTGCTGGCTTTGGTACACCGACACTTGCTACAGATGCTCCTTGGGACGAAACTTTTAATTTGAATTCAATACCGATAGTTGTTACAGATGCCGAGTTTACACTTGAAGGTCTTTTGTTCACATTCGATACAGACCTTACAGATATAACAGACCAGACAGACCTCGACAGCATCACATTGGAAATAGACGGTGTTGCAGTTGCAACTGCAGACAGAACAATAACAAAAGATGCAAAAACACTTCTTATAATGCCAAACACTCCAACTGACTATGCAGTAGGAAAAGTATATAAAGTAACAATCCCTCAGGGCTTTGGTACACCAAATATATATCTTAAAGAACAAAAAGTGTTTGAAGAAACCTTTACAGCAATTCCTCTTGAGATGGTAAGCTTTGGGGGTAACAAAGGCTTTATCGAAATAGGCTTCAGCGAGGAGGTTCCCGCTACAGCCAATCTTTCGGGAATAACAATAAGAGAAACAGGGACAGATGCTTTGGTTACAAGCGCAGCATCAATAGTTAACGGAAAACTCAGAGTTGATATTCCGTCTATGGTAAGAGATACAGTTTATGAAGTATATGTTCCGCAAGGTTTTGGAACAGAAACAATGGCAACAAGCAAGTCGTTGTTAAAGAAGTTCGCACAACAAACAATATTATACCAGAACTTTGATAACGACGGTCAGGCAATAGGCGGTCTTGACAGTGTTGGCGGTTCAGCAGTAACAGACCCGCTAAACCCAACAAACAAGATAATGTTCCTAAGCGGTAGCTCGGAGCTTTCAACACCGGCAGTAGAAGCGCTCGAAAATTACACATTCGAATTTGACCAACAAGAATTCTACCCGGTAGGCAACACACGTGGTTCAAATAGTGGTGAGTATGACTTTAACTACTACTACTTCAACTCTATACAATTTAACCACGTACCATCAGCAACAGCAGCAGACAAGAACAACATGGTCAGTTTCTCATTCAAAGAAAATGCTATAACAGTTACCGAAACATATGGTAGTGGAACATCAACGTCATCAGTTACAAAATTAAACCACACACACACAGTTCACGGTGATGCTTACAAGAGTGGCGGTAACTACATCATATTCAATGATGGCGATGCATTCCCCGAAGATGTTGTAGTTAAAACAAAAGCAGGCGAGAGAGTGTATAACTCAACAAGACCGGTACTTCCTGCAACACATTATGAGGTTGTAAAGAGCGGCAATGTGTTCACAATAACAAGAGACAATTCGCAATCATTCACCATGACAGCAACAAACCACACAGGTAAAACAGGTAAAATACGTTGGAACAGTGTAGGTATTTGTTACACAGCCATGGATAACATAAGAGTAAGCGCAATTAAGCTTATAGACGAACCGCAGGTTGTTGCAACAGAGCTTACATCAAATCTTGTGCTTGGTGAGGGCGGAACATCATCACAAAGTACACTAAGCGGAACATTTAACCTCAAAAACTACACAGACGAAACAAAGCATGTAAGAGCAGTAGTTGTTGCATATGGCGAAGACAGCGAAATGCTTTGTGCAAATATGATTTCACTTACACAAGTTCCGGCAGGTGAGGCTGAAAGAGGAACAATAACCTTTGACCTCGACAACTGCACAGGTACAAAAACAATTAAGTTGTTCTTGTGGGATGACTTGGCACACAAGACTAAGATAGCAAATTACGACTTCCCCACATCGTAATTTAAACGACATATATTATATAAGAAGAAACTCAAAAAATATGTAAACCCCTTTTGCATATTATATAGGAAGAAACTCAAACGTAAATAACCGATGTGCAAGGAGCTTCACACCCTCTTGGTAGTCGAGAATTTAATAAAAATCAAGGCAGAGAGCATCAACTCCCTCGAGATGCACAATGCATGTATTATTAAGCCGGACAGTGTGTCTTTTCTCTCAGACACACCACAAAAATAAAGAAAAGGAGCGAAAACAATGAAAAACCTCAAAAAGAGAATTCTATCAGCAATAGTAGCAACAGCAATGATTTTCACATCATTTACATTCACCGCTATTGCAGAAGAAACACAAATCGCAAAGATTTATGCCGACAGCTTTGGTATAGAAGTGGTTTACTCTTCAATACCCGAAGAGTCTGAATATTCTAATATTGAAATCACATCAAAGATAGACGGCTCAGCTGTTGACTTCACAACAGAGTTTACAGAAGAAACAAAAACTCTTCGTATAGACTTTGGTGAAGAAATAGTACTCGACGAGATGTACTATGTTACAATTGGTAACGTAAAAAAGAAGATTACAGTTAACACAGTTGTAGACGAAAACTTCGAAAACTTTACATTCGAGGGAAACGGATCAACAGACTTTACAGCTTATCAAAAACCAGACCCTGATAGTCTTACACCAATCTGGTCGTCTGCTTTGGGTGGCAAGGTACAGGTGTTGGCGAATGCAGCAATAACACAAAGAGCTGATTTTGGTGCAGAACCGAATAATAAGAAGCTTTTGTTGACAAACAACTCAAGCATACTGACTGTTGCAGCGGCAGGTGTTGGATTAGATGCCACAGTATCAGCTGTAATAAACCCATATCTTAACGGTTCAAACTACTGGGGAAACTTTGGTCCTGCTCAAATGAATACAGGTAGCGGAGACTGGGGATATACGAGCATATTTAATGCCGTATCACTTAATATAAACTATGTAGCTCCAAGATATGTTAACTATTATTTGGATCCGGATGATTTGGATGGTGATAAAAAAACACAGGATAATGAGTCAGCAACAGGAGCAAAAACAACCAGTACAGGAAGCTATTACCATGGTTTGATAGGTAGAGAAAAAGCAGTTAATGATAGTGGTGCAGGAACAGGCTATACTACCTACAGCGGTACAGAATGGGCATATCCATATACAAAAAATGCTGATGGCGAAGATATTACAATCACACAACCGACTGTTAAAGACCACCACACAGTAATGAGAGCATATGCTTCAGGAAACACAAAATATAACGACCAAGATGTTGCAGACGTTGTTACAATGCTTTATGCAAATGAAGGAGAAACACCTGCTTATATCAGTACACTTATAAACAATGAAGAGCATAACACGCTTACTAATGGTGGAAGAGTTGGCATACAAAGTGCACCCAAAGCGGTTTTAATAGTAGATGACCTTCTTATTACAACTTGTACAGTAGAAGACAACTATCCTGATGCAGATATCCTAAACGAAAATATCTACGTTGACCAATATGGTGTAGACATAAGAGTAGAAACTCCTGCATCAGATAATCAAAAAGAAAATGTAACAGTAACAGCTCTCGACGGAACAGGCGTTGAGGTTACAACAGAATACGACAAAGAAAATGATATCATTCATGTACATTTTACAGAGGCAATAGACCTCGAAACAATGTATGTGTTGGATATAAACGGAACAAAGAAATACATAAGAGTTGTTAAAGAGTTCGAAGAAAACTTCGAAAGTGCAGATTTAACAGGCAAAACAACTGCAACAGACGGAAGCTTCGAAACAAAAACAGCTTTTGAGTATAAAACAGATGGCATACTATTTGCGGTAGGAGGCAAGGTTTTTGTAACAAATGACCCTAACCTTAATGCGGCATCAGATGACCAGAAGCTTGTGTTGTTTGACACAGACTCAAAGTATTATGTGAGCTATTCTAACACAAAAACAATTCCATGGAAGGATAAAGACGTAACCTTCAGCATGGAAACACAAACATATTGCACAAATCCGGCAAGTACAAACAATGCTATACAATATGCACGTACTGTTTTTGACGGAAGAGCTGCGGCAAAGAGTATGGGCTTCTCTGTTGGACCAACACAATCAAAGCTATCTATGACAACTAACGGAGTAGATGAACTTGCTCCGGTTATAGGCGTATCAAAGGGCTGGCAAAAGTGGAACTTCCCATACAGCGACAAAAACTCATACGGTGATGTGGTAACAACAGCTACAACAGCAACAACAGGTTCATTTACATCATTTGATAAGACAACAGGTACATATGCAGTAAACAAAAAAGCAACAAAGCTTACTCATGCTGTAAGAACAATAGGTAACCAATTCAGCGGTTATGCAGGCTCATATGGTAACATGGCATTTGCTCATACACTAACTGAGCCATCAGAAGTAGACCTTTCATACAGAGGAATGTTTGGTGCGGACATTGGAGACACAGATACAATGATGGTAATAGACAACATTGTTATTACTTCATCAGAAGTTTCTAACTACGTTTCTGACGCAGAATTTACAAACGAGGATATCTATGCAGATAACTATGGTATAGAAATAAGACTCGAAACACCTGCATCATTAGAACAGATACAAAATGTAACTGTTGAAGATATGTCAGGTAATGATGTAGAAGTAACAGCAGAATACGATTCTAATGAAAAAATTCTTAACATCCACTTTGTAAACACAATCGAAATCGGCAAGCGTTATAAGATGAACGTTAACGGTGTAGAAAAGCTTATAAAGGTTAATAAGGAATTTGAAGAAGACTTCAACAGCGCAGCATTTACAGGAATAACAACTGCTACAGAAAATGGAACAACAAAGGATTATACATCCCTTAAAGAAACATTTCCGGTAGTAGCATCAAATGGCACAAAATGGACTTTTTCAGGTAGTTCATTTATTACAAATGACGTTAATTTGGATGCCTCACCAGAAGACCAGAAGCTTGTACTGTTCCACAGAGGAAATTATCCGGCTGAGCCAAAGAGTACAACAGTAAGAACAGAGGTAGGTGCATGGAAAGATAAAAAGGTTACCTACAGTGCCGATACACAAATATACAGTTTAAACGAGAATGCGTTTGACCTTGCATTTATGTTTGTTGATTCGCATAGCGTTCCTAATTCATCAGCAGGCTTCTCAATTGGTCCAAATAAATCGAAGCTTTCAAAAACATGGTATGCTAATGCTGAAGACAAAACATACGATACAAAAGAATGGGCGCAGTATGCATTTTCTTATAAATCAGGTGTAAAGGGCGATATTATAGAAAATGATGCAACAATGGGTGAGCTTTTGGACTTTAATACAGAAGATGGTACATTCAAAGGCGTAACAACAAAAGCAACAACTGTTAAGCACGCTATAAGAGCGTTTGATGGTGAATACAGCGGTTATGCAGGTACTGCAGGCGATATGGCGTTTGCACACACTATAAAGCCTCCAATAAAGTCAAAAAATCAGGGAATGCTTGGTTTTGGCTTGCCTAATACAACAAACGCAATGCTTGTTGTAGACAACATTCTTGTTACTTCATCAGAAGTATCAGACAATATTGCTGATGCAGAAATTCAGACCATTTATGCCGACATCTATGGTGTTGATGTAGTATTTGACGATACTCCGTCATACTCACAACAAGAGGTTAGAGTTACAACAACACGTGATGAAGAAGTTAAAGCAACACGTGTATTTGATGAAGACAAAAACATTGTTCACGTAATATTTGACGAAGAAATTACATTAGATAAATACTACAAGCTTGTAATTGGCAGCGAGGTTAAATACTTTAAGGTTAATACAGTTGTAGAAGAAGACTTCGACAATCAACAAGCAGGTACCGAGCCATCAACTGCAGCAGTAGCTATAGCAGATGGCAAGCTAAACCTTAGCGCAGATACAGTTATTACAACAGACACTCGCTTTGGTGCAAACGCAACAAACAAAAAGCTTGTTTTGACAAAAGCAAAGGCAGGAGTTTACACATTACCAGCAGCAAGTATTGGTACAGAAGCAACAATCACAGCAGATGTTGCAACATATCGTAACGGTAAAGACACACCGGTTACATACTTCTTTAAGAGAATAAACGGTGTAAACAGACCGACTGCTGCATATTCTCCTACAGATGCAAAATTTGGTAAAGAAGATACGCCACAACAATACGCATCACTTACCGAAGAACCTACAACAAAATGGACAACAGGTATTGGTCCGGATGTAGGTGCAGGTAACAAGCTTAGCATAGAAAAAGGCAGCATATCAGTAGGTAACGCAGTATCTTCTAACTATGTAATCCAAGACTACTGGACATATACAAACTACAGATTCCTTTATGAGCAAGCAGTTAAGAATGCAGAAGATGCAACAGACGAAGCAGTTGCAGCACAATGGACCGAAAGAGCGGCATACTATGCAGAGCTAAGAGATTCAACATCTGTAGGTTCAGAGGTTATAAGCCTTGCTAAGGATACATCAAATAATCCATACAGAGGTATGATAACCACTAACGATACTGCTATTGACTATCCATACACAGGTGCAACTATAACAGCTCCTGCAGCAGGCAACATCAAGGCTGCTCTTAGAACTTACGACTTAACAGGTACAAATACCGCATCAGATGCAATGGCAGGCTTTGTTGGCTTAAACGGTGAGTCAATGCAATATGGCGGCACAACTGTAGATATAAGAAGAGCTGTTGATAACACAGGCGATAATGCATCAAAGGGAAGACTTGGTGTAGAAGCAGGTACAACAGGTGTTACTGTAGTAGATAATCTTCTTATTACAACATGTACAATAGAAGATAATCTTACAACTACAGAAAATGCAGAGATTGAAAGCATTTATGTTGACCTTTACGGTGTTGACCTAAGACTTGATGGTGAAGCATCTCTTGACCAGAAAGAAAATGCATCAGTTAAAGATGTAAATGGTAACGAGGTTAAAATCTCAGTTCAATTTGACGAGAACAAAAACATCCTTCACCTACACTTTGACGAAAAAATCGAGCTTAATAAGGTTTACACAATAGAAGTAGACGGTTACGAGAAGATGGTAAAGGTTGTTAAAGAATACGAAGCAAACTTCAACGATGCAGACTTTACAACTGCAACAGTTCCAGAGGGAAAAACAGAACCAACTTTTGAAACCTGTAAAGCAGTAAGTTACACAAGTAATGGTGTTACATGGTCAGCTACAGCAAAAACTTATGTATTTAGTACAGATGACCCAAGCTTTGGAGCAACACCAACCGACAAAAAGATTGTGTTGTTTGGTGGAGATACAAGCTTTGCAACAGATGGAACAGTTCCGTGGTCAGGAAAAGATGTAACCTACAGTGCGGAAACTCAGACTTACACAATGGATACATCGAGCATTGTTTCATATGCGTATGTTAACATTGACAACCATAGAGTCGCAAGTGGTAAAGCAAAGGCATTCTCTATAGGCGATAAACAGTCAAAGCTTTCTATGACAGCAGGCGAAACGAAAAAGGCAGACGGAACATCTTTCAATCCAATAACAGGACAACAATATTCAGGCTGGCAAGCTTACGGATTTACTTATAAAGATGACAAGGCATATGGCGATATTGTACCAACCGTTTCGTCAGGTACATCAGGTGCATTTACCGATTTTGATTCAACAACAGCAAAATATACAACTGCACCAACAAAGGCAACAACACTAACACACGCAATTAGAAAAGTTGGCAACCAATTTAGTGGTTATGCAGGTGTAGCAGGCGAGCTGGCATTTGCGAGAACATTAACTGTACCAACCGAGCTTGCTCCATCGGCTTCAGATTCGGGCAGAATAGCAGCAGGCGTTTCTAATGCTGGTACAATTCTTGTAATCGATAATGTGCTTGTTACATCTTTCGTAGAAGTAGAAAATGCTGAAACTGCAACAATCAAGGGCGTTTATGCCGATACATTTGGTGTAGATGTAAGACTTAATGGTCCTGCATCTATAGCACAACAAACAAACTCAAAGGTTACAGACCTAAAGGGTAATGTAATAAAAACAACAACTCAATACGATGCAAACGCTAACATAATTACACTACACTTTAACGAAGCTATCGAATATGGTAAGGTTTATGTTGTAGACGTAGATGGCGAAAAGAGAAACGTAAGAGTTGTTAAAGAATTTGAAGAAAACTTCAACAGCGCAGATTTAACAGGCAAAACAACTGCAACAGACGGAGACTTTACAACAAAGACCAAGTTCCCATTCACAAATAATGGTGTAACATGGTCAGCAGACGGTAAAGCATACATCACAAACAGCGCAGACTTTGGTGCAACAGCAGCAGACCAGAAGCTTGTATTGTTTGACAGTGCAGCTCGTTTTGGAACAGGTAGTGCATCAAATCTTCCATGGAAGGATAAGGATGTAACAATCAGCGCCGAAACACAAACATATAGTATAGACACAAGCGACAATTCAATGTCATATGCATATGTATATATCGACGGTCACGGTGTTCCATACAAAGCAAAGGCTATGTCAATAGGTCCAAAGCAGTCAAAGCTTTCTATGACAACATCAAGATACAGAGCAGAAGATGGTTCATCATTGTTACCAACATCGGGCGTTTCATATTCAGGCTGGCAGGATTATGGCTTTAACTATAAAGATACAAGTGCATATGGTGATATAGTTGAAACATCAGCAGCAACAACAATAGGTACATTTACAGAATTTAATGCAACAACAGGTGCATACACACTAAATACAAAGGCAACACCACTTACTCACGCAGTAAGAACAGTTGGTAACCAATTCAGCGGTTATGCAGGTGTAGCAGGCAACCTGAAGTTTGCAAGAACACTTACAGTTCCTGATGTTTTGGCTCCAACATACTCAGGTACATTTGGTGCAGCTGTAGAATCAGCAGACACAATGCTTGTTGTGGATAACATTCTTATTACTTCATCAGAAGAATTAGATGATGTTGCAGATGCTCAAATTGCAAACATATATGCAGACCTTTATGGCTTAGATGTTGTATTTGAGAGTGCTCCTTCATTTACACAATTAGAAGCAACCTTTACAACAACACGTGGCGAAAAGGTTAAGGCAAAAACTGAATTCGATTCAGAAAATAACATTCTTCACTTTATATTCGACGAGCAAATCAAGCTTAACAAGAACTATCTGTTAACAGTAGGCGACGTTGAGAAGTATGTTAAGGTTACAAAGGCATTGGAAGAAGACTTCGAAAGCTACGAAGTAAACAGCGAATTATCAACAAGTACAAAGAATCTTCAAGATGGCAAGCTTTACCTTGGTAAAGGTACAGCAATCATAAACGATGCGCGCTTTGGCGAGGGTAAGAAGCTTGTTATTGCCGGCGGCGGTGCAGAGGGTGGTATCTACACTCATGCAGCAGCCCAAATCGGTACAGATGTAACAATTAGTGCAAAAATCAACAAGTATGATAACTACGATGCAACAGCAGGTGCACAAACAACATTTGTAAACTTGTATAAGAAACTTAACGAGGTTTCTATACCGGCAGATGCAGGCTCACAATGGAGCACATCAAATCTTCCGACACCGGACCTTGAAAACTTACCTGAACACATAATAGACACAACTCCTTCAGTACAGCTACACTCAGGTAACAGACTAAACATCACAAGCGGTAAGATTGAGCTTGGTATGAATGTAAATACCTTCTGGAACCCGTTAGAATACTATGGTTATTCATACTATAACCTACTATCAAAAGCGGCAACCAAGAAAGCTGAAGAAGCAACAGCAGCAGGCAACACAGAGCTTGCAGATAAGTGGACCGCAAGAGCTGCAGAATATACAGAACTACAAAAAACTTATGCAGTAGGTTCAAAGGTTGTTAAGCTTGCCGAGGATACAGCAAATAATCCATACACAGGTAAGATTGGCGACAATACTGCAAAGGTAGAGTATCCATACACAACTGCAACAATAACTGCTCCTGCAAAAGCAGTCAACGTAGCACTAAGAAACTACGACTCAACAGGTACAGGTGCTGCATCAGACGTTATGGCAGGTATTGTAGGTCTTGGTAATGGTGCTATGGAATACAGAGGCACAACAATCGACCAGAGAAAAGCAGTTGTTGGCGACAACAAGGGCAGACTTGGTATCGAAACTGACGCATACAGCGTTGTAGTAGTAGATGATATCGTAATCACAACTTGTGCAGTAGTAGATGTTGATGATATGACAACAGAAATCTACACAGTAAAAGATATCTGGGCAGACCTTGAGGGTATCTATGTAGAATTTGACAAGCCTCTTGTAGATGATGATGACTTTAGCCAGATTACTCTTGTAGAAAATAAGAGAGATAAGGACTTCGACGTTACAGTTGACGAAGAACTTATAACAATCGTACCAAAGGGCGGAATGAATGTAAATGGTTTGGTTTACACACTTACAATTCCTGAAAAGTTTGAGCCAAGAGAATTTGCTCTTACAGACAAAGCATACTCAGAGTCATTCTCAGTAACAGAAATTGTTAACGAAGACTTCTCAGGTTCAGGTATTGACGAAGATAAAATCATGGTAATGTACGATGATTCACCAAACGACATTACAGAACTTCCAACTGCAAAAGCAGAGATTAGTAACGGAGCATATCTTCTAAGAGATGCAACACTTGCTCTACCGGGAGTTTCAAGCTATAATGATTACATTGTAGAGTTCGATGCAACTGTTTATACATCAGTGCTAAATCGCACATGGGAGGATGAAGCATTCAACAGTTCATACTATGATGCAGTTCCAAACATAAATATGTGGTATAACTCAGGCAACTTCACAGGCTGCGAGGGCGGATACCTATGGAACATCAAGAATGCAACTGTTCAGAAGAAGTATCTAACTAAGGAAGGTATTCAGACTTCTTTCGAGACAGTAGATTCAACACCTATCAGCTTCGGTGATGCTTATTATCTGTTTGAAGAAAACGGCTTTACTGTAGTTGAAAGTGGCGAAAGCTTCGATCCGGATAATACTTTGGCATGGAACACAGAAATTATGGCAGATATTCCTGACAGATCAACACATCAGGCTGCTAAATATCCTGTAAGAGTTGAAAAGAACTCAAAGGCTGCTAAGTACTTCTTAGATAACAAGCTACAGAGCGAATTCATCGGTAACGAGGAAGATGTTCACGAAAACGGTATATTCGGTATTGATGTTTCGGGCACAGAATACGTTGTAATCGACAATCTTGTTGCATACAGCTACACAGAAATTGATGAAATTACAGTTGCAGTTGACGAATCAAATGTAACAGTAACAAACATCACAGCGGTTGAAAAGCCGGTTGTAATTGTAGTTGCAGCATATGATGCGAACAACAGAATGATTGATGCTTGGGTATCAGATACAAAGACAATTAAGGCAGAAGACACAATAAGCAAAGAATTTGATCTACAAACAAACGGAGCTGCAAAAATAAAAGCATTCGTTTGGGATAATATGACAAATCTAATGCCATATTGTGCACCTGAAGAAACACCGGTAACACCGGCACAATAACAAAAACAAATTAAGGCTAAGGGGCAGGCATTGCCCTGCCCCCAACCTTAAAAATTACAAATTTATATAATGAGGCGATTGCAGAATGAGGAATGAAAGAAGTCTTCATTCCGGGCCGATTTTACAAATACCTGATTATATAAATAAAAAAGGAGAGGGAAAAAGATGAACAAAAAACTTTTTTTATCAATTATTAGTGCTTGCATTTTAGCCATGGGCATAAGTGCAAGTGCGGCAACTGTAAATTCTGTTGTAGTAAGTGATTTTGATAAATCATTAGTAACTGTAACAGGAACTCTTACAGCAGGAGAAACAGGCACGGATATATACGTGGAAAAATATGCCGACCCACGTGTAGAAATTGCAGACGGTAAGAACTATGCTAACCAGCCAGGTTTTCAGAACATAATAGTTCAACCGGCAACAGTAACAGAGGCAGAGGACGGAACAAAAACATTCGAGGCTGTATTTAAGTTTAATGCACCCGGTGCAGAGGGCGGTGTAGCCGGTGTTATGTACGATGTTTACGCGGCAAACAGTGCACAACCGTTTAAGTTTCTGTTTATAGACAAAGAATCAGTTTACAATTTTGTTGATTTGCTTGCAGCAGGTAATGTTCCAAAAGAAACAATGTACGCAGAGCTTGTTAAGTTTGGTCCGTCAATCGGTGCAGACCCGTCATTTGCTGCAACAAAGCAATCATATCTTGCACAGAATATGATAGACTACAAGGAAAGAATACAACTTGCACAGCCTGTTGAAGGCGAGAGCGTAAGAACTGCAAGAGTAAATAAAGCCCGCGACATTATGGACTTAACAAAAGCAGAGCTCGAATTTATGGCGGCTCTTCCAAATGCAATGGTTGCATCAACAGTTAACTCACTTATCGAAACATACGATGCTCCTGCAGAGATAGATACAACAACATACCTTGCTATGACGGATGCACAAAAGATGAAGGTATGTAACCAATTTATACAAGATGTATATACAGATATGAAGAATTTCCGTATAGACTTTAATAAAGCGGTTACTTCAGCTACAGGCGGTCAGCCGGGTGTACCACAATTCGGCCAGTTAGGCGGTACTGACATTGGCGGTAATGGCGGAACATCTCCAACACCTGTTTCACCTGGCGGAGTTAATACATCAGGCAGTGCACTTCTTAACCAGTACAGAGACGTTGCACAGGCAGAATGGGCAGTCGAGGCCATAGAATACGTTGTTAAGAATGGCATTATGCAGGGAACATCTGCCAATACATTCGAGCCAAACGAAGAAGTAACAAGAGAACAAGTTGCTAAGATAATATCAATAGCGTTCAATAGCTATAATCCAAATGCAACATCACCATTCGGCGACGTTGCGGGCGGACACTGGTCAGCAGCATATATCGGCTCGGCATATGCAAGCGGACTACTAACAGGTAAGAGTGCCACAGAGTTTGGTCTTGGCGAAAAAATGTCAAGAGAAGACCTGTGCACAGTAATGTACAGAGCGGCAACAAAAATGGGCTATAGCTTTGGCACAGAAAATGCAGACTTTGCAGACTTCGGCAAGGTAAACGCATATGCACAAGAAGCAGTAAAGAAATTAGCAGGTGCAAAGATAATCTCAGGTATGGGCGATGGCGTGCTTGCACCAAAGGGAACAGCAACAAGAGCACAGACAGCACAAATGCTTATGAAGTTGGCAAACCTTATTAAATAAGAAAAACCAACATACAATATTTGAGAAAGAAAGGAAATTTCAGTATGAAAAAGATATTAGCTTTGATATTAACAATAGCAAGTATGGCAAGTATGTTAGTTATGCCTGTTTCTGCTGAAGAAACAACACCATCTCTAACACAAGACCAAACAGCGCTTTTGAGCTATATTGGCGTATATGATGAATCTCAGGATTTGAGCAAAACAATCACAAAGGCAGAGTTTGCAGGCTTGCTTGCGAAATTTGCGTTTGGTGTTGATGCAGACATCGAACTGTATGCAACAGGCAAAAGAGCCGCAGACGTAAAAGAAGGTCATGCATATTTTAACGAAATTACTGCACTATTAAGCAGTGGTTATGTTTCTACAAACAAGTTTGGAAGCTTTTTGCCCGATACAAACCTTAATATAAACACAGCATATGAGTTTATACTAAGAACAATGGGATATAGCGAAACAGATACATTCAAAGAAGGCAAATATGCACGTCTTGCTGCACAAAAAGACCTTTCAGACGGTCTTGCAGGAGCAGACGGAGAGCTTACATTCCAAAACGCATACATCCTTATCTACAATATGCTTCACACAGATGTTGCAGATATGATGAGCCTTGTATATAACCATATTTCATCAAATAAAGAGCTTTTGTATATGCAGTCAAGACTTGGCCTTTATAAAATAAAGGGTATTGTAACAGACGACGGTTTATTCTCGCTATATGGCGAATCAGCAATCAAAAAAGGCTATATTTCTATAGATGGCAAAGAGGCAATGCTTAATGGCACAGCAGTAGCAGACCTTGTTGGTAAAAATGTAGCAGGTTTTTATAAAAAGGCAGACGGCGAAGAATATGAGCTTGTTTGCGTATACGAACTAACAGACAAAAACAGTGTTATTAGTTTAAACTCTGCAAACATTGTAAGACCATATACAAACAATACATACGAATATTACGAAGATGAATTTTCAACAAAACTTAAGAAAGCTAAGGTTAAGACAGACGCAACAATCATCTACAACAACAAAGCACTAAAACTAACCGACACATTCACTCAGGATGACTTTATTCCCGATAACGGATTTGTAAAGCTTTACGATAACAATGGCGACGGAATAATGGACATCATAAGAATAGAAGATTACGAAGAAGCAGTTGCAACCGCTTTTGATAATACTGGCGATATTTACCTGTGTATGAAACATACAAACGAGGTTATAAACCTTAGCGAAATAACATACACCGTATTCGATGCAGAGGGTAAAGAAGTTCCTTATAATAAAATAAAGCCGGGTAACATTCTTTCTATTACAAGAAGTTTTGACAGAGAAACATACAAGATGATTATTTCTGACAAAACCCACACAGCAACAGTTAAATCAGTTACAAAATCAACACCATCACAAAGAGGATACCTTTTAACAGAAGAGGGCGGCAAATACTCATTCTCAGCATGGCTCGAAAAACACTACGGTACACCTGAGCTTGGCTCAACTTATAAATTCTCTTTCGACGCATTCGGCAGAATAGTAGATATCGAAAAGGTTTCTGGTTCATATGACTGGCTTGCAGGCTTTGTTTTGTGGGTAGCACCTATTGCAGATATGGGCGGCGACATCTATATAAAAATGTATAACGATGCAGGCATATGGGAAGTTCTTAAGCCTGCCGAAAAGGTACAGGTTTTAGGTCAGGATAACAGTGTTATGTCGTACTCACCATCAGAGCTTGTTACAAACTTTACATATCAGGGTCTTATAAGATATAAGATGAATAAAGCAGGCGAGGTAAATAAAATAGAACTTCCGCTATACTTTGGAACAAAGCCAAATACACCTGACAGATTATTCTGCATGCTTGATACAATAACAGAAGCTCCAAACCCACCAATAGAGGGCGATACAAGACAATATGCTGCAAAGGCAGACTATTATCTGTATAAGAGCGGAAACTCTGCAATCTTTGGTAATTTAGCATATGCAGATACAGAAGCAAAGGTATTTATTACACCAACAGACGATAAGCTTTCAACAAACCTCAAGGACTACGAAATGGGCTCAACAGCATTGTTCACAGCAGGTACAAAAACACCGGTAAGAGTTTACGGAACAGACTTCAGAGGCTTTAAGGCAAGCTATGTAACAACAAATATTAAGGCATCTGCAAACGAACTCGAAAGAGGTCCGTTATGGATAATGAACGTAAGACAAACAGCAGACCCCAACACTGGTGAGGTTGTTTATCAGGTAGAAACACTTAACAGAAGTAATGTAAAAGCAAAATATTACATCGAAAAAGATTTCTACGAAACAGGCATCTTTGGTATAACAGCAGGTAATACAAGTCCGATACATCTGTCGGCCGGCGACGGTGCTTATGCAGTAACATACAAGGGCTACATAGTAAAAGCCACTGTAATGTTCGACGCAGACCAGGAAGCTACCGACTCACACGGAAGCAAGGTAGTTGGTATGACACCGGGCATCTACACAACAGACTACCTACCATCAAATACACTTTCTAACCCGTTTGGTGCTGCATCATACAACCCACAGAACTCAGGAAACCCTAACGGCTGGAGATATAATCCAGGTCAGGCAAAGATTTTTGTAGGCTGGGTATATAGCTTAGATAACGGATTTATAACAATAACAAACCAGAACCCTGCAAGCGGTCCTATTGATACAACAAAAACAGTGGCAGAAGGTGCAGTATGGGAAACTATGTATAACCCAAGTGCAAGCTATATGATAAAGAGACCGGAAATGGGCAGAGTAAAGAACTCTGTAACCTTCGAAAAGGGTGCAATTAAAGACATTAAACCATATACACAATATGGCGAAAACTGTACAAGAATAATACTTGTTAAGGCTTCATACGACCCGGATACATATGTACTTATAAACAAGGAATAAGGTAACAATACGAGAGGAGGTAAAACATGAATAAAAAGCTGATATCTTTATTGATTACCGCATCACTTACAGCTTCTTATGCAGTTGCCTTTGCCGAGGAAGAATTGCCTAAGCAAGAGGCAACATCCTCACAAACACAAGCAGAAGAGGTTCAGGAAGATACAACACCAACACTTGGCGACTTCCTGGCAGAGCAAGCAGAGGAATCAGAAGCTCCTGAGTTACCAAAAGCCGAAAAAACAGTTCTTGCAACAGAGGACTTTTCCTCGGGTATGGCAGACTGGAAGGTTGTCTCAGGCTCAGGCTACAGCATAAAAAATGATGCATTAGTATTTAAAAATAAAAGAATAACACAAAAAACGTCATTGATATTGTCAAAGAATATATCGGTAGAAAATGCCGATATAGAATTTGACGTGAACTTCAAAAACGGTGTGTATTTCGGCGTGGTATTCCGTGCCGATGCAGACCAGTCGATGTACGTTTTAAGATTTTATAAACAAACAGGCAAGGCAACACTTTTAAAAAGAGTTAAAAACGGCGACATGGTTCATGTACAGAGTGTCGATGCAAGACTAAAATCAGATGAACCATCAAGAGTCGGAATCCGCCTTGCAAGCAGACAAATTATAGTCCGTGTTGACGGAGAAAACGTAATGAACTTAGAAGATGCGTCAATCGCATCAGGTGCAATAGGCTTTGACTGCTACAATTCAGAGGCAGTAGTGGATAATATCGAAGTATTCAGATATAGCACAGTTGAATACGATATAGAATATCCAAAAGAGCCTGTACCTGTTAAAGAAATTTATGTTGCCCCAACAGGCGAGATGGGCGGCGACGGTTCAAAAAAAAGACCGTATACAAGTGTAGACCAAGCAAGAGTAGCTGCACAACAGGCAAAAAGAGGTGGCTTTGCGGTAGATATCATCTTTAAAGAGGGTAGATACCAATTCGACGCAACAATAGAGCTTACAGATGCAGACTCGGGTACAGTAAATGCACCAATAACCTATAAGGCAGAGGAGGGTGCACACGTAGAGTTCACAGGCGCAAAGAAGTTTGACGCAAAACGCTTTAAGCCTGTAACCGACCCCAACGTTATAAGAAGACTTCACATAAACGCAAAAGACAAGGTTTATGAGATGAAGTTTACAGATAACGAGCTTCCCGGAACTATAACAAACTTCACAAAAGGTCCAAAGGAGGGAACAGGTGCTCAATCAAAGATGCCTGCACCTGCAATTTACCTAAATAACAATAAGCAGGAGCTTGCAAGATGGCCAAATGGTACATATGCAATTATCGAAGACTCAACACCGGGTAAAAATGCATCAAAAACAGGTGACCCTGATAACCCGGGTGCAATCCACTTTACAAACTCAGAGCCATCAAGATGGATCGAGGCAGTTAACGAGGGTAATGTGTTTGCAATGGGTCAGTTCGGTGTTTTCTGGTCAGAGGAATCAATTCCTGTAGAAAGAATAGACATGCAGGAAAATAAAATATGGCTTAAGTACGCATCACGTTATTCTGTTCAGAAGGACCACCGTTACTACATTATGAACCTAATAGAAGAAATAGATATCCCCGGCGAATACTATATAGATTATCCAAAGCGTACTCTGTATATTTATCCTACAGATGAGCTTAACGAGGATAGCAACTTCGAAATCTGTACTCTCGAAACACCAATGTTTAAGCTCGAGGGTGCAAAGAACATAGTATTCGACGGTATCCACTTTACCAAAACAGCAATAGGTGCAGTACAAGGCGGCTCTCATAAAGAAACAGGCGGTACAGCAATCCTTTTAAAAAACACAAGAAACATCGCTGTAAGAAACTGTTTAATAAACGAAATTTCTTACAATGGTATTCAGATGATGTCGGGTATCGGCTTAACTGTTGAGAATTGTATAATAGATAACATCGGTTTTTCTAACATATTTATATTCACAGCGGGCGACAGACCAACACTTACACCAAGTGAGGTTGTAATTAAAAACAACATCTTATCAGCCGCTCACAGAGAAACAGGTCTTATGAGCCAGGCAGAGCTTGCAACAGGTGCCGAGGGTCTTGTAGGTACTGTCGATATGCTGGTAACAAACAACATCTTCCACAACACACAGGGTCTTACAACCTTGTATTATGGTAACGGTAACCGCATAGAATATAACGAATATTCATCAGTCGTAAACTCAGCGGCAGACTGCGGTGCGCTGTATGTAGGACGTTCATTTGTTGACCACGGTAACGTTGTTTACAGAAACTACATCCACGATATTGGTATTACAGGCTCAACATCAGGCCACCCGGGTATCGGAATTTACTGGGACGACGAAATAACAGGTCAGAGTGCAATACAAAATATTATTGTAGCAAATAAATATAAGAATATAGCAAACGTACACTTCTCGGGCTTTGACCACGTAATGGTTGGTAACACCATGGTTAACTCAGACCGTGGCTTTATCTACTCACAAAGACGTCCATATCCCGGCTATGATTATCTTAAAAACTCCACAACCAATCACACATGGAAGTGGGAATGGACAGGAATTCCTGTAACAAGCGACTTGTTTAAGGATAAATATCCAAAAATGGCATCAACCATGGATAGACTTATGGGTGAATGGGGCAGCTTCCTGCATATGGAATCCTTAATCACAGATAACCTTATGGTTAACATTGGTAAGGACTCCATCAACGATAATGCATATGAGCACTCAGAAATAAGGGATAATGTTAATATATTCTATGTAGAAGAGCCCGAAAAGCCAAATCCAAAAGTAAATGGATTTAAAAACTACTATGGTAGCGGAGAAATAGACGAAAGCATAAACTACGAAATATTTGTTGACCCCGATAATCACGACTGGAGAGTTACAGACGAGGCAAGAGAAAAATACGGAATTGGCGCACAGGTTCTTGGCGAGGAATTCGATATGGACCTTATAGGCCTCCAGAACGACCTTAAGCTTCCTGAGGGCAGCGAGGACTTTAAGCTTCTCTACCCTGCAAACGGTCAGACGGGTATTCAGACAAAGCACGTATGTTTTGCATGGACCAGAGCCGACGGAGCAGACGAGTATAAATTAGAGGTAGCAACAGACCCCGAATTTAAGAATATTGTCTACGAAGAAGATACAGTTTATCGTGCAACATATCCAACTCAGCTCGAAAATAATAAAACCTATTACTGGAGAGTTACTGCAAAGAACGTTTCAAAACAAATAGGCTTTACAAACAGAGGCGAAACATGGTCGTTTACAACTGCTGCACAAGATGAGCTTGACTATACCTTGTTAGACAGTAAGATAGTAGCCGCATATCAGAAGATAGAAAAAATCAAAGAAGGCGACAAGATGGATGAGTACATCCCGGGCACTATAGACTCAGTAAGGGTAGAAATCAAAAAGGCTGAGGACTTTAAGGCAACAGGCAAGGGTACTCAAGCAGACGTTGATGCTGTAACAGACGAACTAAATGCATTCTTGTTAGGTCTTGATGCAAACATCAATGCAGGTTATATTAACCTCGACTTCGATGAAGCCGAAATGATTGAGGCAATGGGCTCAGGCGAAATGACTATGGAGGACAATGTTGTTAAGTACACAACAGCAGCAAATGCAAATGGCTCGCTTGTTTACGACAAGGTTCTTTCAAACAGTGCGGTCTTAAAGTTCAAGTCAAGAATAACAGGCGATATTGGCGGTAGCTTTGTATCGTATGGTTTAAGAACAGAGAACTTTAGCACATACACTTATGGTCAGGACTGCTATTACCTGATTATTAAAAAGAATATTATAGAACTTCAAAGACAAAGTAAAATCTTCAGAACCGTACCAAACGACTGCTTCAAGTTCGGCGAATGGAACGATATGGAGATGGCAGTTATAACAACTGTCGGCGGTGCTCACGTATTCTGGAAGTGTAATGGCGAAATCATCTTCGACTATCTCGAAACAGGTACACCAAAGGTTAACCCCGGTAACTTTATGACGTTTGTTCCAAAGGGCGGAGTAACAATGGAGCTTGCTCCTGCAGACGAAGTTCCTGATACATTGTTCGAGCGAAGCGAAGAAATTCAGATGTGTCTTGATGAAGGTGTTATCGCATACGACGTATTCGATACAGCATTCACTAAGGAAATTGGTACATGGAATACTCACCCGACACTAAAGGGTAAAAATGGCGAATATGTTATGACAACAAAAGAAGCAGGCGCATCAGCCGGCTGGAATGTTCTCGGACAGAGAAAATACGTTGGTAAGACGTTTAAGTTCTACTATTACCATATTCCAAGTCCAAATGGTGATAACAACGTTAAGGTTGTAATGAGTAACTACTTCGGAAATTACGAAACAACCATCGACCTTTCAAAGGGCGAAGAAGGTTGGGTAGACCTTGGCGGAATCAAGCTGGTAAGTGCTTCAAGTACAGCAGAAGGTTCAATAAGATTTATTGGCAGCGGTAACGGAGAGGTTAACGTCAGCCGACTAAGAATCAAGTACGTTGAGGGCGAAAAAGACCTTGTAGGAAAATAATTTATAAACAAACATCTCCGTAGGGGACGTTCACGAACGTCCCCTACAATGTATAAACACCCCCGTAGGGGACGATGCCCACATCGTCCCGCAACGGATAAAAAAAACCCAAAAAAGAAATTCCCGAAAGGAGAAATGCAAAATGAATAAGAAAATCATTAGTCTGTTGGTTGCCGCAACAATGCTTTTTAGCTCACTTCCCACTGTGTTTGCCGCAAATGGCGAGCTTGTAACATCTGTAAAGAATGTTAACGGAACAATCACAGTAGAAGGTATTGGCGAAAAGAACGAGGCAGTAGACATATTCTTGCTAAACCCCGGCAAAACAGTTGCAGACCTTAATGCAGCAGACACAGACGCAGAATTCAATGCAGTTGTAAACTATACAGACGTAGTTTATACAGGCAGCGATAAGTTGTTTAAGCACACATTTGAGCTTAACGACACAATCGCAGGTGAGGGACATGTTCTTTATGTAAAAACAAAGGATAACTCCTACACAATAACATTAAAAGAAATTAACGTATACGTATCAAAAACAGGTAACGATACAACAGGTAACGGTACAGAGGCAGCTCCTTTTGCTACAATCGAAAAGGCAAAGGCATATGCTGCAACACAAAGTAAAGCAAACCCAAAGAATATCATAATTGATGAGGGTGAGTACACATTTACATCAGGCTTAAAGTTTACAGCAGCAGACAGCGGTACAGCTGAAGCACCTGTTACATACAAAGCAAAAGATGGTGCAAAGGTTGTAATCACCGGTGCTAAAAAGCTTGATGTAACAAACACTTCAATATTCAAGCCGGTAACAGATGCAGATATTCTTGCACAGCTTCCTGATGCAGTTGAAGACAAGGTTGTAGAAATCGACCTTGCAGCAGCAGGACTTAGCGATGTTGCAAACTTTATTGGTGCACACAAGCCAGGCAACAGAATGGAAGTTATGGGTGTATATCTTAACGGAGATAAGCAACAAATTTCTCAATGGCCAAACAAGAAGTCTGATTACAAAATGTTAGAGCCTGCACAAACTCCGTCAGAGCTTACAGTTTCTCTTGAGGGTGTAGATGCCACAAAGGCAGCAGAGTGGGCAAAAGCAGATAACTTCTATTTTGATGGTGTGTTCAGACACGCATGGTACAACGAGTCTGTTCCTGTTGCATCAATAAGCGGCAACAAATTCACTTTTGCAAAAAAACCAAAGAGTGGTGTGCTATGTTACAAGTACACTAACGATTGGGGCGAAGAAATTACATTACCAGACCCACCTAAAACAGATACAAGAATTATTGTTAAAAACCTGTTAGAAGAAATTGATGTTCCCGGTGAATGGTTCATAAACAAAGAAGCAACAAAAATGTACTACTATCCGCCATACACACTAACAGAGTCAGATACATTCGAAATTGCAGCACTAAAAGAGGAACTTGTATTTCTTAAAGATTGTGACTACATAACCTTTGATGGTATTGAATTTACAAAGAATGCAACTATCGGAGAAAATGTATATCATGCTGCAATATCAATGGATAAAGACTCAGAAGGTCTTACAGTTAAAAACTGTACAATAAAAGACGTTGGCGGTATTGGTATCTTTGCCATGGGTACAAAAGTAAATATCACAAGCAATACTATCCAGAATATAAGCGAAGATGGTATAAGAGTATGGAATGATAATAGTGTAAAAACACTTAATGACCCCAAAATAAATATTTCAAACAACAGTATTTCTAATGTTGGTATGAATATTACATCATCAGCAATGTGCGGTGTTACAATCTGGGGCGCATACGGTACAGTTGTAAAGAACAACACAGTCCGCAATGTTCCTACAACAGGTATTATAGATAATGGTGGTCCGTCAAACCTACTTCTTAACAACGAAATTTACAACGTTTGTGAAGAAAGCCTTGACGCGGGCGCTGTATATAAGGGAAGAAGCTACGTTGGCTATGGCTTTAAGGTAAAGAACAACTACATCCACACAGTTGGTCCTAATGTAGATAGAACAGCCAATTTCATAACAGGTATCTATCTTGATGACCTTTATAGTGGTGGTATTGTAGAAGGTAACATCATCGACGTGGCAGACGAGTACGAAACATATGGTATCGTCAACTGTGCAGGTGTGGATAACACAATACAAGATAACGTAGTTGTTAACGCAATACGTGCAAATATTGGTGTAACAACAAGATCTAATATCAATGGCCTTACACCTGAGAAGCTTGCAGAAGAAAAAGCACTTGCAGACCCTGCAACAGGCAAATATCATAGACAATTCTACTATTATACAAATGCTGCATTTGCAACATTCTTACAGGCAACAGACTACGAGGCTAAAAAAGTACCGACACTTTCACAAAATCCAACCGAAGAAGAATTAGCAGCATATAACAAAGCTGTAGCAGAAAGAGAAGAATATCGTAGATTTGCAGTTATGAACATAGGTGAAGAGGGCGGTCCTAAGTGGCTTCCTCAATATGTAGATGCATATCCTGAGGTTATGGCTAACTACGAAAAGCTTGTTAATGGTATTTACAGTAAGTCCGACATAGTAAGAAATAACATCACAGGCGGTCCTGAACCAAGAGACGGACACGTTAATACTCCTGCTGCACTTGATGCAAATGTAACAGGCAACACTGTAACCACCGATGTTGAGGGTACAATTTCAAAAGCATTGGCGAATATCACAGATGGTGTTGGTGCATCAGCAGACGTATTGGCTAAAACCGAAAAGGACTTTAACCTTGTTTATCCAACAAACGAAGCAGCTATTAAGACAGATAAAACTTTCATCAAGTGGGAAGAGTCAGACTTTGCAGATATGTACGAATACAAGGTATATACAAATGCAAACCTTACAGGCGAACCTGTATATACAGATGTAGTTGAAGAAAACTATGCAGAGCTTACAGGTCTTGCAAATGATACAACATATTACTGGACAGTTACTGCTATAAACGAATCAAGAGTTATCGACGAAACAACTCACAGAGCAACACAGGTTTATAGCTTTAAGAAGTCTACATATGAGTTCAATGCAACATATGATGAGTCTGCAGGCAGAATCAGAGTTGACGGTGTTAACAATGGCGACGCTAAGACAGTTATGATGATTGCTGCAGTTAAGGTTGGTACAGAAATGAAAGCAGCTACAATGCTTACACCAAACCTTGACTTTGTAACAGGCTATGATGATGCATCATACCTTTCAGTAACACCACAGATGCAGACAGCTCTTGCAACAAGCGGTGCAACACTTGAGCTATACATCTGGGAAGAGAATATGACATCTCTTACAGGTAAGATTATTCTTAAATAATATATAGCATAATTTATGCCGGGTATCCCGAACGGGTACCCGGTATTTTTTTGCCATACACACCACACTCGTAGGGGAGGGCGTTTTGGCGACGCTCCCAAAACCGTTGGTTTTGTCGCTACAATTTGCGTTGTAAATTGTTGACCTCGACGTTCCGCAAAAAACAATCCCTCAGTCTCGCTATGCTCGACAGCTCCCTTTACACAAGGGAGCCTTTTCGTAGGAGAGGGGCTTGCTCCTCCCGTAAATAGCCTCCCCTGTGTAAGGGGAGGGGGACCGCTCGCGGTGGAGGGGTTGTAAAACGTCCCGAAAAAAATTTTTATAAAAACGGGAACAAAACCGAACCCCCGAACGTCTAATAAATCGTAGGGCAAGTAATGCATATTTGCAGTATACTTTGAGTACATAATCGTAATATTATAAAAATGTTACAAAATTATTAAAAAAGTTGTAAAACTGTTGACATTCTTGGCCCAAAAGAGTACAATGTACGATAGCAGATTACCGTATTTGGGTAGAAGCAGTATGCTAATCTGTTAGTCAGTCATACATCTTACGCGGAAGATAAGCAGGTAATCGTTCGCAAAACGGATTATGACGGCGCATGCTTTTGCAGGTTTGTGAAGAGGATTTGCAAAAGCCGAACACGAAAACTACTCTTCAGAAAATTTAAAGGGAGGAATTGAAATTATGTTAAAGAATTTCAAGAAAATCATTGCTACAGTAGCTGCTCTTGCTATAGCTTCAAGCTCATTCGTGGCTATGGCTGCTACATATCCTGACGTAACTCCTGATGCAAGCTATTATGCAGCTGTTGAACAGTTGTCAGCATTAGGCATGATCGCTGGTTTTGATGACGGTACATTCAAAGCAGAAGAAAAGGTTACAAGAGCACAAATGGCTAAGTTAGTTGTAGGAGCTAAGAATCTTCTAGCAGCTGCAGAGTCAAATACAACACAAAAGTTCGACGACGTTAAGGCTGACCACTGGGCAGTTGGATACGTTGCAGAAGGTGTTGCACAAGGTATAATCAACGGTACAAGTGAAACAACATTTGACCCAGAAGCTACAGTTACATTTGCACAAGCTACAAAGATGCTTGTAAATGCTTGCGGTTATGATGAATATGCTCAAATCGCTGGTGGCTGGCCAAATGGTTACCTTACATGGGGTTCAGAGCTTGGTATAAACAAGGGTGTAACAGGTGTATCTAACGATACAGAGCTTACAAGAGGCCAAGTTGCTCAAATGATCGCTAACGCTATCAAGGCTCCAATCCTTAAGGTTGCTAAGTACACAGTTGATAACGGTGTAAGAGTTCCAGAATATAAGCAAATGGATGGTAAAGAAGGCAGAGCTTTCGAATCACTTCTTACAAATGAATGGAATACATACGAAGTATACGGTCGTGTAAATGGCACAAGCAGAGCTACAGGCTCAACACTTAAGCCAGGCGAAGTAAACTACTTAGTTGAAAAGGCAGACAACTTTGATGGTGCTGCTTACACAGGTAAGTACGTAGGCGACGATACACTTGGTAACCCTGTTTATAACACAGTTCAGGTTAACAACGTTGCATCACTTGCTTCAGGTGCTGAAAGCTACTACTTAGAGTATACATATGCTCTAATCAACGTAAATGATGATGACGAAGCTTCAATCGTTTACATCGAAACAGCTGGTAAGAACGTAGTTGTTGCATTTGATGACGAAACACTTAAGCCAACAGCTCCAAGTGCATCAGCAGCAACAGTTATCGACCTATACAAGAGCGCAACAACAACATCTTCAAAGGCTTATAACCTTTCAGCTGGTGTTAAGCTAATTGTTAACGGTGTTGAAATCACAGGTCCTGTTACATTGAACACATTGTTCCACGCAACAACAGGTTACCTAACAAACTCATTTGAGAATGGTTACCTAATTGACTCACCTCAAGCAGGTCAAACATCAACAGATGGTCTATATGACTACATCACAATCGATTCATATGTTACAGGCGTTGTTGACGAAGTAATCGTTAAGAAAGACGGCGATGTTAAGGTTATCACAAACAATGGTACAATCGACGTTGACGCAGACGACGAAGATACAGTTTACAACCTTGCTTTAACAGATGGTACAGAAATTGAAATTACAGAACTTCAAAAGAACGACGTTCTTTCAATCCAAGCTGACCCAACAAACTTTGCTTCTTCAAGCTTCTATAACGTAATCGTTTCAAGAGATACAGCAGAAGGTAAAGTTACAGGTTCAGGTACAGATGCTACAGGTGCTACAGTTTACACAGTTGGCGATGCTGAATACAAGTTCAACGCTCAACTTGGTGGTTCACTAACACCTCTAACAACATACACACTATATCTTGATAAAGATGGTAACATTGCTAAGTCAGAAGTTCTTGCAGCATCAGTTAACTACGCTATAGTTGACAGATACTTCACAAACGCTGGCGAAACAAAGGTTAGACTAATCCTTAAGGATGGTTCTAAGGTTGACTACGCTATAAAGGCTGATACATCAAACCTTGGTACAACAAACATGACAGTTAACAACCAATTCCCTCTATTGGATGGTTCAGGTCAACTAATCGCTTCAACAACAGCTGGTACAGCAATCAAGACAATCGACAGATTTGTTGAGTACTCAGTAAACAATGCAGGCGAAGTTACACTAAAGGCTATTAACCCTGCTAAGATTGCTACAACAGCAAACGCAACAGGCGATGCTTATGATGAGAGATCAGAAAGAATCGGTTCATACGGCGTATCTGATACATCAGTTATCCTAAACGCTGCTGAATTCGCAACAGATACTACAAAGGCTATCACAGTTGCTGACAAGGCTAACCTTGTTGATGACATGAACTACATCGCTGTATTCCTTGGCGACAGAAACACATCAGACGGTACATACCCAATGGTTGTTATGCTAACAGGTAACTACGGTTACACAGTAAGCTCAGAGCTTATGATTGCAGCAGGTGCTGTTAAGGATATCACAGTTGACGGTTCAACAGTTAAGGCTATCCCTGTATACGCAGAAGACGGTACAGTAACAGACCTAATTCTTGATGCAGCAGCTAAGGATTCAACTTCAGCTGCAAACGTTGGTGGCGTTAACACATTCTCTAACTTTAACACAGCAAACATTGTTGAGGGTACACCTTTCGTAGCTGCAACAAACTCAGCTGGTGAAGTTACAGAAATCTGGACACTACTTGCTCCTGGTACAGACTTTGTTAACAATGCAGCAATGCTTGCTAAGACAGCTACTGCAATCGCAGAGCCAGACCAAGACGCTGTAACAGCAGGTACACAAGACCTTGTATTCAAGGGTGAGGCTGCTGGTAAGACAGTTAGCTTCGTAGTAGCTCCTGTAGTTAAGAAGTATGCAGCAGGTATCGCACTTGCAACAGATGCAGCTCTTAACACAACACCAGATCCAGACCAATACGAATCAGCTGACACAGGCGTATTCTACTCATATGCAGCAGAAGCAAAGGCTTACAGCTATGACGCAACAGTTAGAGCTGGTAGCAGAGTTGCTAAGCTTGACAGCACAGCTGAAGTTACAGCTTCAGTTATCACAAGCGCTGGTATGACAGCTCCTGGTAGCACAACAGTTAACTGGTCATCAACAAACAATACTCCTGCATTCGCAATCGCAAGAGTATATGATGGCGACATCCAAGAAATCTACTCAATCACACTTAACTAATTGAGTCAGGTAACTTAAACAGTTAATATATAAATTGAGAGGTACGGTTAAACCGTACCTCTTTTTTGTGCAAAAAATTTGGGAGGGCATGGAAACCCTCCCCTACAATGCATAAAAACAAAATTCCCAAAACCCCTTGAAAAAACAAAATAAAAATGGTATAATAATGTATAATAAAAAAGCCTCCCTTGAAGGCTCCCTTGTGTAAAGGGAGCTGGCAAACCGAAGGTTTGACTGAGGGATTGGTTCTTGCCTTAATGGTAGGAAGCCTTTCATCCCTCCACCACACTTCGTGTGGTCCCCCTCCCTTAATGCTATGCATCAAAGGAGGCAAGACGGGAGGTGGCTCGAAGAGTCGGAGGGATTGTAATTGGATAGAAAACACAATACAAAAATTGTGCCATTTGCAAAAGAACTTAGAAAAAATATGACAAAAGAGGAAAGGCATCTGTGGTATGATTTTTTAAAAGACTATCCTATAAAATTTTTAAGGCAAAAGGTATTAGGTAAATACATTGCAGATTTTTATTGTGCAAAAGCAAATCTTGTTATTGAGTTAGATGGTTCCCAACATTATGAAGATGAGGGCAAAGAGAATGATAAAAAAAGAACGGATTATTTAAAACAGTTCGGGATAAAAGTTATTAGAATATCAAATCTTGATGTATTAAGAAATTTTGAGGGAGTATGTATATATATTGATAATCAAGTAAAAAAACAATCCCTCAGTCGCATTCGCGACAGCTCCCTTTACACAAGGGAGCCAGAATAACCTACGAAAGGAAACAATTATGGAAAAACTATTAAATAAAAAAGGCTTTATATGTGATATGGACGGTGTAATATATCACGGTAACAAAATTCTTCCCGGTGTAAAGGAATTTGTAGAATGGCTAAAAAACAACAACAAGGAATATCTGTTCCTTACAAACTCAAGTATGTACACACCAAAGGAGCTGCAACAAAAACTGTTCCGTATGGGCTTGGATGTTGACGAGTCGCACTTTTACACAAGCGCACTTGCAACTGCACAGTTTTTAGATAGTCAGTCGCCCGGTTGCAGTGCATATATTATGGGCGAGCATGGAATACAAAATGCCCTCTTTGATGCGGGTATCACATACAATGATGTTGACCCGGACTATGTTGTTATGGGTGAGCCATCGGGTTTTAATCCCGATATGATTGCAAAAGCAATGCGACTTGTAAACAATGGCGCAAAGCTTATTGGTGCAAACTTTGACCTCACAGGCCCGTCAGAGTCGGGAATAATGCCCGCGTGTCGTGCATTTTTAGCACCTATTGAGCTTGCAACGGGCAAACAGGCATATTATGTAGGCAAGCCTAATCCATTGATGATGAGAACAGGTCTTCGTCTTTTGGGTGTACATTCAGATGACGCAGTTATGATAGGCGACAGAATGGATACAGATATTGTTGCCGGTATAGAAACAGGTCTTGATACTGTTTTGGTGCTCTCAGGCGTTACTACACGCGAGGAGTGTCTCAAGTTCCCGTACAGACCGCGTTTGATATTAAATGGTGTAGGAGATATTCCTGCCGCAGCAAAATAATTAAAACAAAAAGGGCTGATAGCCCTTTTTATTATGCAGAATATAAAGCAGTGTCCGTCAAAAACACCAAGATCATATTTTACATTATTGTTTCATTATTGCACTTTTGTTGATTTATATGGATTTTTGATGTATAATAAAAAACGATAGAGAAATCCGTTGTTAAAGGTAAGACTAAAAAACAGTGTAAAAAGCAGGGCGGTTATGTCATCATCTCCACGGAAGGAGGTGGTTGCTATGGATAATGAATACATAATATCATTTATGATGATTTTATTATTGATGTTAATTACCATAAAAAAATAACGCCAGCCCATGACAAAAGTTAGCGTTATTTTTATATAAACTCTCTTTTGGCATAACCGTTTTAGGTCTTGCCTTTTTCTATTATCATTATACATCTAAAAATCAATTTTGTCAATAGAAATATAAATAAAATTACTCCGTTCTTAGTTTACCGCACACATTGCTGCACCTATAATTCCCGCATCGTTGCCTAATTTTGCAGCTTCTAATACGGGTTTTTTTCTGTCGCCCTTGTAATAGTCCTTATAAAACACCATTTCTCTTACCGGGCCGAGCAAATATTCGCCCTCAGCACTTATACCGCCACCGACGGTAATTTTATCGGGTTGGAAGATATTTACCACAGAAATCAATCCTGTTGCAAGATACTTCTGGAAGTTTTCTACTACCATAAGTGCGGCACTGTCGCCTTTTTTAGCACATTCAAAGGCAGTTCTGCCCGAAACCTTGCCATTTTCCTCTACCCACTTTACCATCATAGAATCGGGGTTTTTCTCTATTGCCTCTTTTGTCTGGTTAATAAGAGCAGTTGCAGACGCATACTTCTCCCAACAACCTTTTTGACCGCAACGGCAGGGCAGACCATCCATATCTATTGTAACGTGTCCAAACTCACCGCCGGCATGGTTACAACCTGTATATAGCTTTTTATTTACAATAATACCGCTGCCGATACCTGTACCAAGGGTTATGCATACAAAACTGTCAACATCGTCGCCATATACCATATATTCGCCATATGCCGCCGCGTTTGCGTCATTTTCGATTGTTACACTCTTATCTATTTTTTCTTGTATAAGTCTTCTGAATTCTGCATTTTTAATTCCGAGATTTCCCGCACTTACAATCAGTCCTCTTTCGTTATCAACACTTCCGGGACTGCCAAGACCTATTGCAACAATGTCGTCCATTGTAAGCTTTGCACCCTCTGTAACCTTATAGCACATACGTACCATATCCTCGGCATATTCTTCGGCACTTCTTGGTGCATTGGTGGGAGTAGAGTCCTTATAGATAAGCTTTCCGTCTTTATCCACAACTCCTACTGCAATGTTTGTTCCGCCTAAATCAATTCCTATGTAATACATTAAAATACCTCCTTGATGCAATAGTCAAAATGTTCAAATACTGCTTCTTTTTCTTTTGCTGACATATCCTGAACACATATAGCCGCCATAAATGTATCTGATGCATTTATACACATAGAGTCCAGATCAAGAATTTCGTCAAGCTCATATGTGTTGTTGTTTGTTGTATATGAGAAAGTCAGCATATTATTATTCATATCAACACTCAGGATTACGGGTACGCTGTCCTCTATTTGACGATACACACTCTTTTCGCGTAAAATTTTGCCTTCTTTACATACTAAAAGAGCAATTTCACGTTTGTTTGTTTCGTCATTTTTAGTAACACACTCGTAAATCCAGTTCTTTGTATTGTTATAGATTATAAGACCCGCCATGTGCTTTTCGTTTTCAGGCTCAAATTCGAGCTTGGTTTCGATATAGCAATTAGCGCTCTCTATTTTTCTTGCAACAATACTCTGGTCAAAGCGGCTGAAAAATCCGTCCTGACCGCGTAATACCATACCCTGAGAGCAAAGCGTAAGTGCCTGATACAACGGACCTCTTAATGTCTGAAAATCGAGATTTAACTTACCCATTGTCTTAAAATCGTAATGTACAGAGCTTGGTGAGTTTGCCTTTTTAATCTGCGCCTTAACAAACGAGGATAGTGCAGTTTCCTGCAACGAAAGCTCATAATTAGTAAGTATGTCCGCATCGGGCGAATATGTACCAAAAAGCTCCTTTGAGCTTAGTGCAACAGATGTTTTGTCGCTGTCCTTTTCGGTTACAAGGCAAAAATACGAGTCCTTAAAATACAGCGCGCAGAACTGTGCATTACCCGAATAGATTTTTGTACAATCACCCACGAGCATTTTCTCCTCGGGGGAATATTCACGGATATATACACTGTTTGTATTTTTCCTGAAGTCATAACCAACCGATAAAAGATACTTCTTATCATCTTTATGGAACAAAAACGGATTTATACCAAGCGAGTTAAGATATGTAGGCTCGCTCCAGATACCGTCGTTAATATCGTCAGTTGTAACAAGATAGTTATCCGTCTGTTCCAATTCGCCGCGGCTCTTCATATTAGTATAAACAAGATAGAACTTGTTTCCGTCATAAGACAATGATGCGCTTACAACACCGCCGCCACTCGGAACACCTGTTAAATCGAGCTGAGACATACGATTTAGCGGATACGAATGAATCTCCCAATTTTCCAAATCACGTGAACGATACAGTGTAACACCCGGCCACCATTCGTATGATGCCTGTGCCAGATAAAAATCATCACCCACACGCACTGCGCACGAGTAGGGATTAAAGCCCTTAAGCATAGGATTTTGTATCATAAAATCACCTTTCTCCATTAAAACGGTCTTTTGTATAATAATTAAAAATGCCCCCTCGCAGAGTAAAAGTAATTAGCTACAAAAGGGTGTATTTTTGAGGGCAATTTGCATTTTTTGTACTATATATAGTATATCGTATTTGTAAGATAATGTCAAGTAACAAAACTATTACATATATTTCTTTCCCTGATACGTATTTCGTCTTATCATTTCCTTATCAATTTCGTTTAGTACAACAAACTTTTTAAGACTCCATTTTGGACCAATAAGGGTGTCGCGTCCGCCATCGCCGGTAAGGCGCTGAATAATAGTCTCGGGCGGAAAAACCTCAAGCTGAGAAACTATAATATCCACATACTCCTCAAGGGATAAAAGCTCAAATTTGCCATTTTCATACTCTTTGGCAATTTGGGTATCCTTTAAAATATGCAAAAGATGCAGTTTTACACAATGCGGATTAAGAGAAGCGACAGCTTTTGCGCTCTCAATCATCATTTCTTTTGTCTCGCCCGGCAGACCGTCTATAAGGTGTACGCAGATGTTGATGTTCTTCTCTTTGAGCTTATTATACCCCTCTAAAAACTCCGCATAGGTATGGCAACGGTTTATACGCTCTCCTGTTTTATCAAAGATTGTCTGTAAGCCAAGCTCTACTATAAGGTATGTTCTTTTATTAAGCTCGCCAAGATATTCCACCACGTCATCTTCTAAACAGTCGGCACGTGTGGCAATGCTAAGACCAACAACATTCTCCTCTAAAAGTGCCGCCTCAAACTTCTCTTTTAAGACTTCGACACCTGCATATGTATTGGTGTTTGCCTGAAAGTACGCTATATATTTTGCGCTCTTCCATTTTTTGTGCAAGGCGCTCTTTACCTCTAAAAACTGTTCCGAAACTGATTTTTGCACACTGCCTGCAAAATCGCCGCTACCCGACGTAGAGCAGTAGGTACAACCGCCCGTACCTTTGGTTCCGTCTTTGTTGGGACAGGTAAAGCCACCGTTTAGCGAAACCTTAAAAACCTTTGTGCCAAACATTTGCCGAAGATGATAGTTCCACGAATGATAGCGTTTGTTATCGTTTGAATATTTAAACGGATTTTGCATGAGCGAGCCTCCTTTTTGTGTTGTAGGCAAAGAGACCAATCTGTGTAAATTTTATTGCTCTAACAGACAAATTCTTACGAATTTGAAACTCGCAATATTAAATTTACACAGACAGCTCTCTTTGACTGTTATTTATATATTATTTTAATAATTTTATATACTCTTTGTCAAGCGTTTTTTAATTTAAAATCAAAAAATGGTAAAAATTATATTTTTCGTATAGACAATTTAAAGAATTTATTATATAATATATAAGATAAGTATATAAAAAAGAGTTACTGTATATGAGGGAGGCTACCTGATGAAAAAACAAGACCTGTTAGGGTTGAGAGATTTAAGCAAGGAAGAGATTTTATCAATTCTCGAAACTGCAAAGGAAATGAAGAAGATAATAGAGAGTCCCGTAAAGAAAGCACCGCATTTACAGGGAAAGACAGTTATAAATCTATTTTATGAAAACAGTACAAGAACAAGAATGTCTTTTGAATTGGCGTCAAAGTACCTTGGTGCAAATGCGGCAAATATAACAGCAAGCGGTTCGTCTGTAGAAAAGGGCGAAACACTTGAGGATACTGTAAGAAACCTAAACGCAATGGCGGCGGATATAATAGTAATGCGTCATAATATGAGCGGTGCACCGCACTTTATTGCGCCTATGGTAAACGCACATATCATAAACGCGGGCGACGGTATGCACGAGCACCCCACACAAGCATTGCTCGATATGTTCACAATGATGGAGAAAAAGGGTAAAATTGAGGGCTTAAAGGTTGCTATTATCGGCGACGTTTATCATAGCAGAGTAGTAAGAAGTAATATATATGGACTTTTAAAGTTAGGAGCAACTGTAACAGTAGGCGGTCCGTCGACACTTATACCAAAGGACCTCGAACAAATGGGGGTAAAGGTATTTAAGACAGTTCACGAGGCGATAGTTGATGCAGACGTTGTAATGGGACTAAGAATTCAATTAGAGCGTCAAAAGAAAGGTCTGTTCCCGAGTGTGAGAGAATACCACCGATTCTTCGGAATTGACGACAAGCGCTTAAAGTTTGCAAAGCCAGACGCGCTTGTTATGCACCCCGGCCCCGTAAACCGCGGTGTTGAATTCTCATCATCAGTAGTAGATTGCGACCAGAGCGTTATAAACGAACAAGTTACAAATGGTGTGGCTATAAGAATGGCAGTAATGCATCTACTGGCGAACCACAATAGTTTTCTGGGAGGAGACAAACAATGAGAATTTTAATAAAAAACGGACATATTATAGACCCTGCCAACAACATTGACGAGGTTTTGGATATTCTTGCAGATAATGGCAAGATTACAGATATCGGCAAGGACTTATCAACCGAGCTTGACGGACTGGACATGCAGGTAATTGACGCAACAGGAATGGTTGTTGCACCGGGACTTGTGGATATGCACGTACATCTACGCGAGCCGGGTTTTGAATACAAAGAGGATATAGAAACAGGTACAAGAGCGGCACTTATGGGCGGAGTAACATCTGTTGCATGTATGCCAAACACCAAGCCTGTTACAGATAACGAAACAGTTATAAAATATATTATCGAAAGAGCAAAGGAAGTAGGCTATGCCAACGTTTACCCTGTCGGTGCAGTATCCAAAGGTCTTGAGGGCAAGGAGCTTTCCGAAATCGGCGAAATGAAGTTTGCCGGTGCAGTTGCTATCTCAGACGACGGAAAGCCGGTATACAACAGCTCACTTATGCGCAGAGCAATACAGTATGCGGATATGTTTGATATGAGGGTTATATCTCATTGCGAGGACCTATCTCTCGTAGACGACGGTTGTATGAACGATGGTTTTATTGCCTCAAGGCTCGGACTTAAGGGAATACCAAACTCTGCCGAGGACGTACAGATTGCAAGAGATATCCTCATTGCTGAGGAGTTGAGTATGGGTGTTCATATTGCCCATGTATCAACCAAGGGCGGCGTCGAGATAATACGTCAGGCAAAGGCGAGAGGCGTAGATGTAACATGCGAGACATGTCCTCACTACTTCACACTTACTGATGAGGCTTGCGATGGCTTTAATACATTAGCTAAAATGAATCCGCCGCTAAGAACAGCTGAGGATGTAGAGGCAATAAAAGATGGCTTAAAAGACGGTACAATAGACTGTATTGTAACTGACCATGCACCACATCACCCCGATGAGAAGATGTGCGAGTTTGCCGCGTCGGCAAATGGTATTGTAGGTCTTGAAACTTCTTTGGGATTATCATTAAGATATCTTGTAAAAGAGGGTATTCTTACACTTAGCGAGCTTATTGAGAAAATGTCATATAACCCGTCAAAGATTTTGGGAATTTCAAAGGGTACTTTAGGCGAGGGCAAGATTGCGGATATCACAATCTTTAACCCGGACGAGGAGTGGACTGTTGATATTTCAAAGTTAAGTTCAAAGAGCAAAAACTCACCGTTTGACGGATTTAAGCTTTTAGGAAAACCGCAATATGTAATTGTTGGCGGAAAAATTATGGTTAATCAGGGGGTAATTTTATAATGTCAGTAGATTTATTGGTAAAAAAGATAAAAGAAAAGAACAATCCGTCAGTTGCAGGTCTTGATCCTGTAGTTGACTATGTTCCGGAATATATAAAGGAAAAAGCATACAAAAAATACGGAAAGACACTAAAAGGTGCGTGCGAGGCAATCTGGGAATTCAACAAAGGTCTTATAGACGCGCTTTATGATGTAGTGCCTGCAGTTAAGCCGCAGAGTGCATTTTACGAAATGTACGGTCTTGAGGGCGAGGCGCTTTTACACAAAACAATAGAGTATGCAAAAGAAAAAGGCTTGTATATAATCCTTGACGTTAAAAGAAATGATATAGGCTCAACTGCAAAAGCATATTCAAATGCATATCTGGGTAAAGTAGATATAGGCGGAGAGGAAATATCACCTTGCGATGTTGATTGCGTAACTGTAAATCCGTATCTTGGCACAGATGGAATTGCTCCATTTGTTGAGGATTGTAAAAAGTACGACAAGGCAATATTTGCACTTGTAAAAACATCAAATCCGTCATCGGGAGAGCTTCAGGACTTGCTTAACGAGGACAAGCACTTCTACGAGAGAGTTGCTGAGTGTGTAAACAAATGGAACGAGGATACTATCGGCGAGAGTGGCTATGGCGCAGTAGGTGCAGTTGTAGGTGCAACATATCCCGAGCAGGCAGAGGTTTTAAGAAAGCTTATGACAAAATCATACTTCCTTGTACCCGGTTATGGTGCTCAGGGTGGTAAGGCTAAGGACGTTGCAAAGAGCTTTAATGACGATGGTTTGGGTGCAATAGTAAACTCATCAAGAGGAATTATGTGCGCATACAAAAAAGGCGAATGGAAAGAAGAACAGTTTGCAGAAGCAGCACGTGCAGAAGCAATCAGAATGAAGGAAGAGCTAACCTCTATTATAAAATAAATGTAACCAATCGGAAGCCCTCCTTGTGTAAAGGAGGGTGGCGTGCGAAGCGCGACGGGAGGATTGTTTGATGTAATTAAAACAGGAACAAACAAACACAACCCCTCAGTCGCTATCGCGACAGCTCCCCTTACACAGGGGCGCCTTCCAAAAAACAACTCATTTTTCTGAAAGGAACATATATAAATATGAAAAAAACCTATGATTGCAAGCTAATAAAAAAAGAAGAAATCGCAAAAGGCATTTTTGACTTTACAATCGAGAGCGAGGAAATCGCAAAGGAGACCGAGTGCGGACAGTTTTTGCACATTGAGTGCGGTGCGCCCTCATTTTTAAGACGTCCTATAAGTATTTGTGATACTACCGAAAACACTGTAAGATTTATCTTTGAGGTAAAGGGCGAGGGTACAGAGCTTTTATCCAAAAAGAACGTGGGCGATACCATAAACATCATGGGACCGTTGGGTCATGGCTTTGAAGTTAAAGAGGAATTTAAAAATGCAGTTATAATCGGCGGCGGAATAGGTGTATTCCCTCTATATAAGCTTGCAAAGGAAATAAAGGCAGATGTGTTCCTGGGTTTTCGTAACAGCGAAAGAGTTGTTATGGAGGAGGAATTTAAAGAGATTGCAAAATCTGTTACAGTAGGAACAGACGACGGAAGCTACGGATACAACGGATATATCGCACAGAAAATGGAAGAATTTTTAAACGATAATCCATGCGATATAATCTATTGCTGCGGACCAATGCCAATGCTAAGAGCAGTTAAAAAGATTGCAGAGGAAAAGAATATTTTATGTCAGCTCTCTCTTGAGCAGAGAATGGGCTGCGGAATTGGTGCATGCCTTGTATGTACATGTGAAACCACAAAAAGCGGAACAGAAAAGCAACAAAGAGTGTGCTTAAACGGTCCTGTATTCTATTCTACGGAGGTAACACTAAATGCGTAATTTAAAGGTTAATTATTGCGGTATAGACTTTAAAAATCCGATAGTAACTGCATCAGGAACATTTGGTTTTGGTCTTGAATTTGACGAATATACACCACTTAGTGAATATGGCGGCTTTGGTGCAAAGGGACTTACACGTCAACCAAGAGAGGGTAATAAAGCACCAAGAATAGCCGAAACAGCAAGCGGCATCTTAAACAGTGTCGGACTGCAAAATCCGGGTGTTGAATTTTTCTCCAAGTATACAATGCCATATTTATCTACTTTTGATACAAACGTCATTGCAAATATGTCGGGAAACACAGTAAGTGAATATTGCGAAATGGCACAAATTCTGTCCGAAACACAGGTTGCGGCAATAGAAATGAATATATCCTGTCCTAACGTAAAGCATGGCGGCATGGCATTCGGCACAGACAAGGATGTTGTTAACTTCCTTACAAAAGAGGTTAAAAAGAACTGCAAAAAACCGCTTATTGTAAAGCTTTCGCCAAATGTTACAGATATAACAGAAATAGCAAAGGCGGCAGAGGATGGCGGTGCAGACGGTCTTTCGCTTATAAATACTCTTATGGGTATGAAGATTGATATTAACACAAGAAGACCAATACTTGCCAATAACACAGGCGGACTCAGCGGTCCTGCAATAAAGCCTGTTGCAATAAGAATGGTGCACCAGGTGTATAATGCGGTTAAAATACCGCTTATCGGTATGGGCGGAGTTATGCGCGGTAACGATGTAATTGAATTTATGATAGCCGGCGCGTCGCTTGTTGCTTTGGGTACAGGAATGTTTACAAAGCCAGATATGATATTCGATGTTAAAAAAGAAATTTTAGAATATATGGAGCGCCACAATATAGATGATATAAATTCAATAATAGGCACACTCCAACTAAACGGATAAGATTTTGGTTAAATTTTCGCATATTACCACTTTTTGTTCGGGGCGGTACACTTCGTACAGCACCCAAACTGCAAAGCAGCAATCTGCAAAAATTTTCCACAAAATCGGCAGGCAGATAAAAAAATTAAACATACCATAAAAATTAAGGTTGCGGATTTTCCGCAACCTTGTATTTTAAAGAAAGGAAAAAACTATGTTACCACAAGACCCTATACTACTTTTGAGTGTAATAAATACAAAGCTGCGTGATTTCTATGCCTCATTCGATGAGCTTTGCGACGATTTGGAGGCCGATAAGGCACAAATTATATCAAAGCTCGAGATGGTAGGCTATAAATATGATAAAAACCGCAACCAATTTATATGATTTTTAAGAAAACTTTTGGATTGTAACAAATTTGTAACAATTCAAAAGTTTTTTAAAACATTGTTTTCACTTTTTTCGGCTTGTTGACAAAAAACCACCTAAAATATAGTTATTTTGACGACATATGCACCCTTTTTTAAAGCAATTTATACAGAAACGAACCCGCAATATTACAGAAATATTACAAGATATTTAACTTTTTGGCCTGGTTTTTTTAACATATTTGAAATATTTCTTAAAAATTACTTGACAAATCGTTAAAAAAGTGTTAGAATAATGAGCATAGAGTGGGAGAGGCTCATTGTTTTTTCGGGTCTAAACTGCTCAGAGAAAGAAAAAAGAAAAACAAAGGTAGACGAAAAAGGCCTGATATTTTGCATTTTGGCACAGATGTTTTACATATACGTGGTGCGGATGCAAAAAATAAGATGGTTTGTGAAAAGGATTTATGGCTATAATAAAGAAGGAGAGAAAAAACTTGAAAAAACAAGTGAACAGAATTGCCCTGCTCGTTATAACCCTTACAATGTTATTCACATCAACAGCTTTGGCGGCGGACCTGAGTGGTTGGGCTCTTGGCGAATATCAGTCAGCTAATGAGTCGGGACTTGTTTCTTATAACGTAGTTTCTAAGAATTTAAAAGCTAATATAACAAGAGAAGAGCTTTGCGAGTTGGTTATGAACCTGTACCGCAAGCTTACACATGAGGAGATGTACATTCCTCAGCAAAATCCGTTTTATGATACAAATAACGTAGCAGTTGCACAGGCATACTGTTACGGAATAGTAAATGGTACGGGCGACGGTTCTTTTGACCCCGAAAGACTTGTAACAAGACAGGAAATGGCAAAAATGATTGTTTCTACACTTGCGGCAAGTGAGGTGAACTTTGTATTATCAGACGGAAGTGATACATCTGCAATAAGCACATTTATCGATTCTTATCAGATAAGCGACTGGGCACAGACATCAGTTCTTACAGTGCTTAACAATTCGCTTATGAATGGCACAGACGCTCTTACATTTGACCCGTTGGGTTCAACAACAAGAGAGCAGGCAATAGCAAGTGTTAATCGTACATATAACACATACAAAACAGATAATTATTCTATTGACTTACCTACAATTATAATACCTCAGAATAACGGAGAGGTAAAAGACGGGGACTTTAATGTTGAGTGGACATCTATCAAAACTGCTCAGACATACAGAGTTATAATAAAAGACGCATCATCAAGAGTAGTTTATGACCAGGTTGTAAACGCTACAAAATGCAGTGTCAAAAAAGGAATTCTAAGAGGTACAAACCAATATTCACTGACAGTAGGTGCAGTTTTGGCAGATGGCAGTGAGGTTTACAGTATGCCCGTTGACTTTACATACACAAAGGCATCAGAATCACAGTATCTTGCAAACACACCATTAGCACAGGCAATATTAAATACTGCAGATATGTATACAGGTGTTCCGTATGTTTGGGGTGGAACAACACCAAAGGGTTTTGACTGTAGTGGCTTTGTTCAGTATGTATATAAACAGAATGGAATATCATTATCAAGAACAACATATACTCAGTGTGTAGAGGGTACACATGTATCAAAAGAATCCTTACAACCAGGAGACTTAGTATTCTTTGGCAGTGCTGCGGCACCAAACCACGTAGGTATATATGTTGGTGATGATACTTATATACACGCACCAAGAACCGGTGATGTTGTAAAATATGCAAGCCTTGAATACAGAAACGACTTCTGTTATGGCAGACGCATTATAAACTGATTTTTCAAATCTCGGTGGATTTAATAAATTTACCGGGATTTTTTCATGAAAGGAACAACTGTTTTGGAATTTATAGAGCAAACTGAATTTTTAATTTTAGATTTCATACAACAGATAAAAAGTCCTTTTTGGGATAGTATATTTTTGTTTTTTACCCGACTGGGTAACGGTGCATTTATATGGATACTTATAGCCATAATAATGTTATTTATAAAAAATTACCGTAAGACAGGAATTTTAATAATGGTATCTATTGCGTTTGTTTCGCTCATATTTACACTTATGGTAAAAAACATTATAGCACGAGAGAGACCATACTCCGTATTGGACGTTCCGTTGTCTGTCGATACGTTTCTGGCGGGTATTCCGCAGTATGATACATTCTCGTTCCCGTCCGGACATGCGGTGTGTTCGTTTGTTTCTGCAACATGTATAGTTTTAAAGCATAAATATATTGGGATATTAAGCTACATTTTAGCTGTTTTAATATCGTTTTCACGACTTTATATGTATGTTCACTTCCCCAGCGACGTGTTTTTTGGGGCGGTGTTCGGAATTTTAAGTGCATTGGCGGTGAATTGGTGTGAAAGTAAACTATCAATCAGAATTAGAAAAAGAGATAAAAAAAATTGACACTGCTGTGCCGACGCTTTTACTGCATAGTTGTTGTGCTCCGTGCAGCAGTTATGTTTTGGAGTATTTAAGTCAGTATTTTAAAATTACTGTTTTTTATTATAACCCTAACATTTATCCCGCAGAGGAGTTCTTTAAACGTGCCGAGGAACAGGAGCGATTTATAGGTATGTTAAATACCACTCACCCTATAAGCTTTATACAAGGTGATTTTGAAGATGATGAGTTTTATAAAACTGTAAAAGGGTTAGAAAACGAGCCGGAGGGTGGCGAGCGTTGCTCTAAGTGCTATCGTATGCGACTTCAAAAAAGTGCCGAGATAGCAAAAAAAGGCGGTTTTGACTATTTTACAACCACGCTTTCTATAAGTCCTCTCAAGAATGCACAGGTCTTAAACGAAACGGGTCTTGAGATAGAAAAGGAATACGGAGTAAAATATCTCCTGTCTGATTTTAAAAAGAAAAACGGATACAAACGCTCATGTGAGCTTAGCGAGGAATATGGAATGTATAGGCAGAACTACTGTGGTTGTATATATTCTGTGCGATAAAAATTGTCCATCTCACCATTTTCAAAATGAATGTAGGGACCGGCGTCCCCGACGGTCCGCCAAACATACGCCGTCGGTTTTTCAAACGGCAATTTAAACAATTTAAAAACGCACATACAAAAAACGAAAGGAAATAACAATGGGAAAATTCGACGGATATTTAATATGCACCGACCTTGACGATACACTTTTAACAGACGACAAGCACGTATCGGACGAAAACAAAGAGGCAATAGAGTATTTCATGAGCGAGGGCGGACTTTTTACCTTTGCAACGGGAAGAATGCCAATGGGTATAGAGGTTGTATTACGTGAGATTATGCCTAATGCACCAATCGTATGTGCAAATGGTGCGTCTGTATATGATATAAGCGCAAAAAAGTTCTTGTGGTCAAAATTCCTGGAGGACGGAGCAGTTGCGCTCGTGGAATATGTAGAGGAAAAATACCCTTGTGCAGGAATTGAGGTAAATGACGAATACACTATATATTTCTCGCGTGCCAACAGACTCACGGAGGAGTGCAAAGTTTTTGAGGAAATACCAGGCGACTATGTAGACTATCACTCGGTTGCACTTCCCTGGAAGAAGATTGTGTTTATGGTAGAGGCAGAAGAAATGCCGGGTCTTGTAGACACACTAAAAGAGTACGAGAGATACAGCGACTTCACATATTTGCAATCAAATGCAAGTTATTTAGAGGTTGTGCCAAACGGTTGCTCGAAGGGCGAGGGCGTACTGCATCTGGCAAGTATTTTAGGAATAGAAAAGAGTAAGGTTATAGGTATCGGCGACGCGGGCAACGACTATGAGCTTGTAAGACAAGCAGGTATTGGTGTTGCGGTCGCAAATGCAACAGACGAGCTAAAAGAAATTGCCGACTGGGTTGTTGCTGATAATAATAACCATGCAATAAAATCGCTGATAGAGAAAATAGAGAGAGAATTGCTGTAATAAAAGAAAGCATTCGCGTTGCTCTTGATGAAAACCAAACAACCTTTGATGAAATTAAATCCGCCTGTTTCTCCTTGCGAAGCAAGATTTCATCACGAAGTGATTTCATCTGTATAGCAGATTTATTCCGTTGCAAGACGGATTTAACTAAAAAAGACTATTCTTACGAATAGTCTTTTTTTACACACCTGACAGGACTTGAACCTGCGGTCTTGAGAATCGGAATCTCACGTTTTATCCAGCTAAACTACAGGTGCAGGTATTGGAGGTAATAGTGAAAAAGTAATAGTGAATAGGTATGGTAGAAAATCGCTCTGCGATTTTCTTTTTTATTCAAATGCAATGCATTTGAACCGTACCTCTTCACTATTTTAATATACATTATTTTGAAAAACGTCTCGGGCGCAGAGATTTTTGCGTAGATTATGTTGTTTGCACGAGTGCCGCGTATGTGATACGCAAACGAGTGAAAACACGCAAGATACACAAAAATATCAAGCCATCCCCTTAATAGGCTTTGCCCCAATATACCAATGCCTTCGGCTTTTTACCGCAGCATACACACTTGTCGCTTATAGCTTCCTGCTCAAAAGGCATACATCTCGAAGAAAGACCCGCAACCTCTTTTACCTTTTCTTCACATTCAAGGTCGCCGCACCACATAGCCTTAACAAAACCATTGTTATCTTTCGAATACTCTGCCATTTCGTCAAGTGTTTGTACACTTACTGTGTGCTCTTCTCTTATCTTTCTTGCATTTTCGAGCATATCTGCTTGCATTTTAACAAGAATTTCGCCCACCCTTACTTCTAACTCGTCAAGTGAAACTACAATCTTTTCGTGATTATCACGTCTTGCAATTACTGCCTGATTCGCCTCTATATCCTTTGGACCAAGCTCAATTCTTAAAGGAATTCCCTTCATTTCGTATTCAGAGAACTTCCAGCCCGGTGATTTATCGCTGTCATCAATTTTTACACTGTATTGCTTTTTGAGGTTCTCGTAAATCGCATAAGCCTTATCAAGAACACCCTCCTTGTGTTGTGCAATAGGAACTATAACACACTGAATAGGTGCAATATTAGGAGGCAACACAAGACCGTTATCATCTCCGTGCATCATGATAATTGCACCGATAAGTCTTGTAGAAACACCCCATGATGTTTCGTGCACATATTGAAGCTGACCATTTTTATCTGTATACTGAATATCAAAAGCCTTTGCAAAGCCATCACCAAAATAGTGAGAAGTACCTGATTGCAAAGCCTTACCATCGTGCATTAAGCTTTCGATTGTGTATGTTTCTTCTGCACCGGCAAACTTTTCTTTGTCGGTTTTTTGTCCCTTTACAACAGGGATAGCAAGAGTGTCCTCGCAGAAGTCTGCATATACATTAAGCATCTGACGTGTTTCGGCAATAGCCTCTTCGGCAGTTTCGTGGATTGTGTGTCCCTCCTGCCATAAAAATTCCGAGCTTCTTAAGAAAGGTCTTGTAGTCTTTTCCCATCTTACAACAGAGCACCATTGATTATAAAGCTTTGGTAAATCTCTGTAGGAGTGAACAATCTTAGAAAAGTGCTCACAAAACAGTGTTTCAGATGTAGGTCTTACACAAAGACGCTCTTGTAATTTTTCCGAACCGCCATGTGTTACCCATGCAACCTCAGGAGCAAAACCCTCTACGTGGTCCTTTTCCTTTTGCAGTAGTGATTCGGGAATAAACATAGGCATATACACATTCTCGTGCCCTAAATCCTTAAAGCGCTTATCAAGATTTGCCTGAATTTTTTCCCAGATTGCATAGCCATAGGGACGGATTATCATACAGCCTTTGACTGATGAATATTCCACAAGCTCAGCTTTTTTAACAATATCGGTATACCATTTTGCAAAATCCTCGTCCATTGAGGTAATGTCTTTTACAAATTTATTATCATTTTTAGCCATTGCCAATCATTCCTTTTGTATAATATAATTCACATTATATCTTAACATAAAAAGCCCCTTTCGTCAAGGCTTTTTTGGCAATCTTTGTAATTCAAAAGGATACAAAAGCACAGAGTCTTGTCTGTATAAATTCTGAGTATTGCTTGTAGGGGACGTTCACGAACGTCCCGTTTTTTGTATATGACACATTGTAGGGACAGATGCCCACATCTGTCCGTATGTATTTTCGGGAGGAGCAAGCCCCTCCCCTACGGTGGGAGAAATTATTCGCCAAAGACTGCAATATCCCCTAATTCCTCTTCAATTCTTAAAAGCTGATTATATTTTGCTACTCTGTCAGTACGCGATGGTGCACCTGTCTTTATCTGACCTGTGTTTAGTGCTACTGCCAAATCGGCAATGGTGGTGTCCTCGCTTTCACCGCTTCGGTGCGAAATTATTGCGCTGTATCCGTTCTTGTGTGCAATTTCTATTGCATCAAGTGTTTCGGAAAGTGTACCAATCTGGTTTAGCTTAATTAAAATTGCATTTGCACACTCCTCGTCTATGCCCTTTTGCAATCTTTCGGGATTAGTTACAAACAAGTCATCGCCCACAAGCTGAACACGGTCGCCCAATTCGTCGGTAAGCTTTTTCCAACCGCTCCAGTCCTCCTCGCCCAACGGGTCCTCAATAGAGAAGATTGGATAATTCTCACACAGATTTTTCCAATACTCAATAAGCTCATCTGCACTCTTTTTCTCCTGAGCTTTTGGCAGTGTATATCCGTTTTTGGTAACCCACTCGGTGCTTGCCGCGTCAATGGCAATGTAAAAATCCTCGCCGGGGGTGTAGCCTGCCTCTTTAATTGCCTCAACAATAAGCCTTAATGCATCCTCGTCAGTTTCAAGGTTAGGTGCAAAACCGCCCTCATCACCCACAGAGGTAGAAAGTCCGCGCTTTTTTAAAATGCCTTTAAGGGCGTAAAAAACCTCAGCACACCATCTTAACCCCTCGCCAAAGCTGTCTGCACCAAAGGGCATAATCATAAATTCCTGAATATCTACGTTGTTGTCAGCATGCGCGCCGCCATTTAGAATATTCATCATAGGTACAGGCAAAATGTATGAATTTATACCGCCGATATATTGGTATAGAGGTACACCCAAAGCATTAGCGCTTGCCTTTGCCACTGCCAGAGAAACACCAAGAATTGCATTTGCACCAAGCTTGCCTTTGTTCCTTGTCCCGTCAAGAGCAATGAGTGCCTCGTCAATTTTTCGTTGGCACAGTGCATTCATTCCTATAATCTCATCGGCAATAGCAGTGTTTACGTTGTATACCGCGTCCTTTACGCCCTTGCCGCCATAACGGTTTTTGTCGTTATCTCTAAGCTCTACCGCCTCAAATGCACCTGTAGAAGCACCTGATGGCACTATTGCACTACCTGATGAACGGTCGGTAAAGACCTCGACCTCAATTGTGGGATTTCCGCGAGAGTCAAGCACCTCGCGCGCAACAATGTCCATGATTTCTAAATATTTTCTCATAATCTCACTCCTTTACCATATATTGTGGCAAAGAAATGGAATTTTTATACGTAAATTAAAAACAGAAAAGGCTGTCTATATAAATTTGATATTGCGAGTTTCAAATTCGTAAGAATTTGTCTGTTTGAGCAATAGAATTTATATAGATGGCCTTTTCTGTCGTTACATAAAAAAGCACATATTACACATTTTTCTTGACAATTTATGGTTGTATGTGATACAATACTATTGCGATGTAATTTTTAATATTTTATTCATATAAGTGTGTATTTTTTTACCATTTTGGTAAAAATGCATACTCTATTTTCGCATACTTGTATGAATAAGTTGAAAATTACGTCGCAGTAAGGAGTTATGCATTTTTCGGTGCATTGACTTTGGTTAATGCACCTTTTTAAATTGCAAACTCAGAGTTCATTGTTGCCACACAAACCACAAAAAATCCGCCTTAATGGCGGATTTTTTGCGGGAGGAGCAAACCCCTCCCCTACGAGGGTGAAATTAAAATACGTCTGTGGTTACTTTATTACATACTTTCCGTCTTCATAATCTACGGTTATGCTATCACCGCTATTGATTTTACCGTCTATAATCTCCTCCGAGAGCATATCCTCAATCTTGCTCTGGATAGCGCGCCTTAGCGGTCTTGCACCGTATAGCTTATCAAATCCGTCCTTTGCAATCTGTGAAATTGCATTTTCGCTGAAATTAACTGTAATTCCGTTGTCTGCAAGGCGCTTTTTTAACGACGAGAGCATAAGCTTGGCAATTTCCTTTGTGTCGTCCTCGCTAAGACGGTCAAACACAATTATCTCATCAATTCTGTTTAAGAACTCCGGCTTAAAGGCACGTTTTACCTCGTCCATAACCTTTGCCTCTATTCTTTCCTTTTCGGTTTTTGCAGCATCTCCCGAATCTGTTCCAAAACCAAGCTTTGAATGAGAAGTACCCAGAATATCCTTAGCACCAAGATTTGATGTCATAATAATAACCGTGTTCTTAAAGTCGATTTTTCTGCCCTGTGCGTCGGTTAAAACACCGTCGTCAAGCACTTGTAAAAGGATATTAAACACGTCGGGGTGTGCCTTTTCCACCTCATCGAAAAGAATTACCGAATATGGATTACGACGGATTTTCTCTGTAAGCTGACCGCCCTCCTCAAAGCCAACATATCCCGGAGGTGAGCCGATAAACTTGGAAACCGCATGTTTTTCCATATACTCGGACATATCAACACGAATGAGTGAGTCCTCGCTGTCAAACAAGGTCTGGGCAAGTGCCTTTGTAAGCTCCGTTTTACCAACACCCGTAGGACCTAAGAATAAGAATGAGCCTATAGGACGTTTTGGGTCTTTAAGACCTGCTCTTCCACGCTTGATTGCTTTTGCAACTGCAACTACCGCTTTGTCCTGACCAATTACGCGCTCGTGTAAAAGCTTATCAAGATTACGGAGCTTTTCGCTCTCCTCCTCCTTTAGCTTAGATGCGCTTATGTGTGTCCAGTCAGACAAAATCTTTGCAATATCATCATCCGAAACAACAAGTCCCGATGATGTGGTGCTTCCTTTCCAGTCGCTTGTAAGTGAGTCTATTTCCTCGCGGAGTGCCTTTTCTTCATCTCTTATTTTTGCCGCTTTCTCGAAGTCCTGAGCGGTAATAGCCTCTTCCTTTTCGCTTAAAAGCTTTTCTAATTTCTCTTGCTTTTCCTTTAAGTCCTGAGGCTCGGTCTGTGAACCAAGACGTTTTTTAGAGGACGCCTCGTCTATTAAGTCTATTGCCTTGTCGGGCAGAAATCTGTCCGTAATATATCGTGCCGAGAGCTTTGCCGCTGCAGTTATTGCCTCGTCTGTAATTGTAACATTGTGATGTGCCTCGTACTTGTCGCGGATTCCCTTTAGAATTTCGATAGTTTCGTCTACAGTCGGCTCGCCAACTGTTACGGGTTGAAAACGACGTTCTAACGCCGCGTCCTTTTCGATATATTTCTTATACTCCTTAAGAGTAGTAGCGCCAATAAGCTGAAGTTCGCCGCGTGCAAGGAATGGCTTTAAGATGTTCGACGCGTCCATTGTGCCCTCTGCACTGCCTGCACCGACTATTGTGTGTAACTCGTCTATAAATAGCACAACATTGTCGTTCTTTAAAACTTCGTCGATGACACCCTTTAAGCGCTCCTCAAACTCGCCTCTGTATTTTGCGCCCGCAACCATTGAAGAAAGGTCAAGTGCAACCACGCGCTTTTCCTTTAATGGCTCAGGCACATCACCCGACGCAATTCTTTGCGCTAAGCCTTCTGCCACCGCTGTTTTACCAACGCCCGGCTCGCCTATAAGGCATGGGTTGTTCTTTGTACGTCTTGAAAGAATCTGAATAACTCTGTCAATTTCCTCAGTTCTGCCTATAACAGGGTCAAACTTTGAGTCCCTTGCAAGTGCAGTAAAATCACGTCCGTACTTATCAAGGGTAGGTGTATTATCTGTCTTTTTCTGCTGACTTTGTTTTCTTGTTGCTCCCGGGCTATCACTGCCCGGCGGTGTCGGAGAGATGTTCTGAACAATATCGTTATATATAGCAGACAGGTTGTAACCAAAAGACTCGAGAGCTCTTGCGCCTACACCATCACCGTCGCGGATTATAGCCATTAAAATATGTTCTGTGCCGATATAGCTGTGTCCAAGCCTTTTTGCCTCTGCCGCACTGATTTCGAGAATCCGCTTTCCGCGCGGAGTGAACGGGATTTGTGTGTCCCCCGGAAGTTGATTTTGTGTCCCCGTAAATTTAGTAATAAGCTGATGCAAATTCTCCTTTGTAATACCCAAACCATCTAAAACCTTAAACGCAACACCGCTGCCCTCACGTATAAGGCCCATAAGCATGTGCTCGCTGCCGATATACGGGTGTCCCAATTCTATGGCACATTCTCTTGCCTCGCTGATTGCAGCTTGTGCTCTTTGTGTAAAATTAGTAAACATTGTAAAGTTCTCCTTTCGTTAAAGTGTCGTAAGAGATTAAATGCTTTCTCTTATATATTGCGCTCTTTTAGTGTCCCTGTCTGTTGGTGTTTCTCCGCCCACAACAGAGGGTGCAATCTTAACGAGCATTTCGATTGGCGAAACCTTGCTTTTTTCTATTATTCCCATATTTTGCCCTAAAATAACATCGCTTATAAGCTCTCTTGCCTCGGAGCTTTCTATCATATGTGCATACTTTAAAATTCCGTATGAGCGTAAGACCTTGTTTTTTATAAAGTCGTTGTTTTTCTCGAGCATTAAGGCGCGCGCTTTCTTTTCTGCCTCAACAATCTGCAACACAACGTCGCTAAGCTTTTTTAGAATATCCTGTTCGGACAGCCCCATTGTTATACGGTTAGAAATCTGATACATATTTCCGTATGCTTTTGTGCCCTCGCCATACAGACCGCGTACTTCAATTCCCAAAGCAGACGCCTGAGAAATTATTGTATTTATGTTGTTGGTCTGAGTGAGTGCGCTAAGATGAAGCATAACAGATGCGCGAAGTCCTGTTCCTGCGTTTGTCGGGCACGCGGTAAGGTAACCAAACTTCTCGTCAAATGCATATTCTATGCTTTCTTCTATTATATCGTCTACTTTTGATGCAAGCTCATATGCCTCTTTTAGCTTGTTACCCTTTTCTATAATCTGCAGACGGATGTGGTCCTCCTCCATAAGCATTATGCTCATTGTTTTATCTTTATTTAAAAGAATTGCCTGACCTTTTCCCTTTACAATCTGCGGACTTATAAGGTGCTCCTCTCTTAAAAAGTCAATATCCTTTTGCTCAAAATTGTCGACCTCTAAAAAATCGAAGTCTTTAGAAAGGGTAGAGCACGAATTTAAAATTGCATCTTTTATTTTTAAAACACTCTCGCTCTTGTCCTTTAACGAGGCAGGAAACGGAATTTTTGCAATGTTCCTGGCAAGACGTATTCTTGTGGATATAACAATATCCGATTCGTTATCTTTATACCAAATCATTTTTGTGCCCCTCCTTGCTCTGTTAGTGCCTTAATCTGCTTGTGTAAGAGCGCCGCCTTTTCGTAGTCCTCTTCTTTTACTGCAGCTGAAAGCTCCTTTTTTAAATCCTCTATTTTGCGTTTTAATCGCAGCTCCTCGCCTGATTTTGACGGGATTTTTCCGCAATGAGTTGCATTTGAATGTATCTGCTTTAGCGCGCTTTCGCTAAATTGACGAAATGTGTTGTAGCACTCCGAGCACCCAAAACGTCCTGTCTTTCTAAAGTCCGATACGGTGTGAGAGCACACCTTGCATTTTTGCTCCTCTCTTGCGGGTACGGGAGTTGCAATTATGTTAAAATCGTTCCATATTTCATTAAAAAAATCTGAGAATATATCCATTTTCTGTTTTCCTTTCTTATTTGATTTTATTCATCAACGGGCGACTACATAGGGTCGCCCCTGCGTTGTTTTTGTATTGTAGGGGAGAGCGTCCTCGACGTCCCGCAAAATCATATGATTTCCTTTATCATTCCCTTAAAGACCCTTGCTCGTATATCGTCTGCGTTGTTTAATGTATCCTCCGATATAGCGCCGAGCATTATTCGCGCATCTTTTTCGTTTATTATATTCAATTCCAGAAGACGCGATACGTAATAAACACCGTCTTTGTACGAAAGGGAAGAGCCGACCGCTGTTATTAAATCGTTAATCAGGGACGAAACTGTGGAAATTTTTCTTATCTTTAAATATCCGCCTCCGCCTCTGCGCGACTCTACCGCATACCCTTTATCGCGGTTAAAGCGTGTGGAAATAACGTAATTTATCTGGCTTGGCACACACCCGAACACCGAGGCAAGCTCGTTTCGTCTTAGCTCTAACCAGTCATCTTCGTCCTTTAAAAGCTCTGTTATAAAAGCCTCTATTCTGTCGCTTATACCCATTTAACCACCTTCTTTTTTGACTTTGACTTTCTTTGACCTTTAATTGTATTATACCACCCTTTTTAAAAAAGTCAATGAATTATCTGTGATTTATTTGTTAATAATTTGTGAACCAAAAAAACAACAAAAACGGGAGGGGGGTAAAACCCCTCCCGAGAAAACAAAGAGAACAGTGTATATAAATTCTATTGCTCTAACAGTCAAATTCTTACGAATTTCTATACACTATTCTCTTTTTAATAAAAAAGAGGACGGTTTATCCTCTTTTAACATTTACATAAACAGCTTTTTTAACACCGCTACTGCAAAATCGCAATCGGCATTTCCGTATGTTTTGTTAAGACTTCCGTTATTTACAAAACGCGGTGCAAGCTCTTTTATTTTTTCTTCTGTCAGCTTTATATTTATATCGGGGAGATTTGTTCTTATTAAATCAAGTATGGTTTCCTTGTCAGTGCGAAGCTCATAAAAGAGAGCATCAGTTTCCTCGGGTGCAACGGTTACGTTGTGGTTTACAAACTCCTCAAGATAAACTGCACAGGCATTTCCGTGCGAAATATTATACTGCTCGGACAAAAAGTAACCTAAAGCATGGGGGAATGCAGTTCCCGTAACGCTGATTGCAAGACCGGCATACAACGAGGCGCAATATAATTCCTCGCGTTCATTAAAGGATAACTCCTTTTCGTCGCACTCAGCGGTTCTTTTTAACATTTTGAGTAAAATTGCAATACCCCTTTTTGCAAACGTTCTTGACATATCGTTTGCAGTTCGGTTAAAATAGCTCTCCAGACAATGGGATAGAGAGTCGAGCGCAGTAGAACGTGTAAATTCGCAAGAGAGCGACATTGTATATGTTGCATCTCCAAAAGCAATAGCGGGGAAGCACAAAGGTGAGCGAAAGCTCTTTTTTTGTCCCAAAGATGTTGTTATAACAGATACGGGTGTAACCTCACTGCCTGTACCGGCAGTTGTACCAACTGCAATAATGGGCAGAGGCCTTTTATCCCATTTTGATGAGTATAAAACCTCTTCGGATGGATTGGTGCAGGAGCTTAAAACTGCAACTGCCTTTGACGCATCAAGCGGAGAACCGCCACCTATTCCTATGACAAACTCAGCACCAAAAGCTCTTGCCATATCAGCACCTGCCTTGCATGAGGCATATGATGGGTTTTGTTCTATGCCATCAAATATTGTATGGGATATGCCCACGTCATTTAAAGCATCAATAACATCATCAAGCGCGCCTGAGTTCTTTGCGCCGGATTTACCTGTTATAATTATACATTTTTTTCCGTAATCTAAAAATTTATCCTTGTGTTTTTTAATGCAGTCCTTACCCGTAATAATGTTTAGGGGTGCAAAAAAATTCATATCCATGTTTTTATCTCCTGAAATTTTGAAAAAGTACTTGAAATATTTCTTCTGTTATTATATACTATTATAAAGAAAAAATCAATAGGAGAAAGAACTATGATAAAAAAATTCAGAGACTTTAATACAGAATTGCGCGAAAACATGCGTGGCGGCGACGGAACGGTGGTTGTAAGCAGTTTTGTCAGTGCAGAGGAGCTTAATAATAAGGGCAGACTTTTTGGTAAAATCGTTTTAAAACCGGGTTGCGGTATAGGCTACCATGTTCACGAGACAGACAGTGAGCTTTTCTACATAATAAAGGGTAGCGCAGTTTATGATGATAATGGTACAAAAACAACAGTGTATGCGGGTGATGTTACTGTTACCCCTGCAGGAAGCGGCCATTCTATTAAGAACGAGAGCAGTGAAGATGTGGAGCTTATTGCACTGATTGTCTATGCATAAAGATTTTGTTTTATAACAGACACGTTTGTGTCTGTTTTTTTGTGTACATTTTCTACAAAAAGAGAGAAGTTTCAACATACGCTTTGTAAATGTGTACAAAAAAACAACAAAGTTTAGTTTTATTTTTTACCTTGTTTTTGAGATGGTTTTGTAATATAATTGTAATGTAGATGACCGCATTGTTTAAAAACCTCACACCTTTTTAGACGAAGCGGTCTTTTTTGCACATGCACTAATGTGCATCATTTCCCTCATGATGCACAATTTCTGCATGGTGTAAGTATGTTTTTTCTCTCAAAGCATACGTAAATTTTAGAAAGGAAGCGAATTTATGAAAAACTTTAAAAAGAGATTTCTTTCTTCTGTTTTAGCTATGGCAATGGTGCTTTCATCATTCTCATTTACTGCATTGGCAGAAGAGGCAGAAATATCAAAGATTTATGCCGATAGTTTTGGTATAGATGTTTTGTATGCAGAAGTTCCTACAGCAATTCCCGAAGTATCGGTTACAGCTTTGGATGGTACACCTGTAGAAATTACAACAGGAATAAATACCGAGGCAAAAGCAGTAGCAGTTACATTTGAGGAAGAAATAGAATTAGATACATATTATATTCTAACAGTAGGTGATACTAAAAAGTATGTAAGAGTTGTTACAGAACTCGAGGAAGATTTCGATGGTGCAGATTTTACAACAGCAACAGTTCCTGCGGGAGAAACAGAACCAACTTTTGCAACTCGTAAAGCAGCAAGTTACACAAATAATGGTGTTACATGGTCAGCTGCGGCAAGTTCGTATGTATTTAGTACAGACGACCCAAGCTTTGGAGCAACACCAACCGACAAAAAGATTGTGGTGTTTGGTGGAGATTCAAACTTTGCAACAAATGGAAAAGTTCCGTGGTCAACAAAAGACGTAACCTATAGCGTAGAAACTCAAACATATACAGTAAATACATCAAGTAATGTTTATTATGCATATGTTAACATTGACAAAAATAGAGTCTCAAGCGGTAAAGCAAAGGCTTTCTCTGTAGGCTCTAAATACTCAAAGCTTTCTATGACATCAGGGGGAACGAAAAAGACAGATGGAACATCCTTCGCACCAATAACAGGACAGTCATATTCGGGTTGGCAAACTTACGGATTTAGACCCACAGATACAACCGCATATGGAGAAGCTGTACCAACAGTTTCATCAGGAACATCAGGTGCTTTTGCTGATTTTGACACAACAACAGCAAAATACACAACTGCACCAACAAAGGCAACTGCGCTTATACACGCAATAAGAAAAGTTGGCAACCAATTCAGCGGTTATGCGGGTGAAAAGGGCAATCTTGCATTTGCAAAAACATTGACTACACCGACCGAGCTTGCTCCATCAGCTTCAGATTCGGGCAGAGTAGGAGCATGTATTGCTGATGCCAATGCAATTATTGTAATAGATGATGTTCTTGTTACTTCATCAGAGGTTTTTGAATACATAGAGAACGCTCAAATCACAAAAGTTTATGCTGATAAATTCGGTATGGATATTGTGTTTGATGGAACACCTTCTTTTGAACAACAACAAGTTATGACTTTGACAGAAAAAGGAAACCCAAGCGAGAGTGTAAACTTTACAACAGTAGTAGACGGTTCAAAAATAAGAGCAACATTCACTTCAAACATTAAGTTAGACACAACATATGTTCTTAAAATTGCAGATGAATATAGAAACGTAAGAGTTAACACAATAGTTGATGAAGACTTCCAAAACTTTGCAGAAAGACCTGTTGATCCTGACACAATGCCTGCTGAGGCAGATGTTATGGATGGTATATTGCGTATGAAGGGTGCAGTTGTTACAGAAAGAGCAGACTTCGGCGCATCAAAAGCAGACAGAAAGCTTTTGGTTAATAATAGTGGTTATGTATATACTAACCCAGCTGCAGGTATAGGATTAGATTCAACAATTTCTGCAGATATTAAGTCTTACATAAATGGTAAAAGCTATTGGGGAGAACCTATGTTGTATAAGAGAGATCCATCCGGAAATCAGCGTTCTCAAATCTATACGGTACACGTTTATGCAAGCTTAAGATATTATGATACTACCAATGCAAAAAAAGAATTAGAAAGTGCTGAAAGAATCAGCTTCTTATCATATCCGCACGGAATGATAGAGCAAAGAGAAAGAAGCGCTAATGCAGAGGTTACTCCAAATACAGTACATCCATATCCATATACAGGAATAACTGTTGTACAACCGAACGCAAACCTACACACATTTAATCTTGCACTAAGAAACTATTCTTCTGATGGAACTGCAGCAGATGTAATGCAAGCCTTCTATGCAGAAAATGGTGCAACACCGGTTTACAAGAAGGAGTTAATAGATACGACAAAATCAATCACAGATGGTTCAAAGGTTGGTTTTGATGGTCCGGGTACAGAGGTTTCTGTAATTGACAACCTTCTCATTACAACATGTGAGGTAGAAAATGCAAATGCAGCTGAAGCTCAAATAAACAGAGTTTATGCTGACAAATTCGGTATGGAAATAATATTTGCAAGTACACCTAAGTTTGTACAAAAAGACATTGTTCTTACAAATGTTGAAACAGGTGAGGAAGTAGAATATACAAAAGTATTCGATCCAACAACAAATACACTAAAGCTTACATTTATAGATGGCTTTGATTTAGATGAGGTTTATGAATTTACATCAGAGTCAGTTACAAAGTATGTAAGAGTAAACACAATAGTTGACGAAGATTTCGAAAACTTCGAAGATAGGGAAACTGACCCTCAAGCATGGCCGGAAAAAGGCGGTTATATTTTTGACTACAAGATGACTATTGGTAAAAAAGCAGTTGTAACTGCAAGAGAAGAGTTTGGCGCATCTGAGCAAAACAAAAAGCTGTTGGTGCAGAATAATGATTTATATACAACAGAATATGCAGGAGTAGGAATTGAATCTACGATATCTGCAAAAATAGACACATATATAAATGCAAGTCATAAGAGCTGGCCATATCCAACTCTTTATAAGAAGAATGCATCGGGCGCAGAAGGTACAAACAAGCTGTATTTCTGGCCAAGTACCTACACGCTTACCAACTCAGGAGGAAATGCATCTGGAAAAACATTATCCTATGGCACAGGATATTCATGGATAAATGGTGTGGTAGGCGAAAGAGAATCATTCTTTGTTGAAGGTGGCAATATGAACTTTACACCAGAAACTGTTTACGAATATCCGTTTGACCAAACAGTTATAGGAAAGAACAAACAACCAACATATAATATAAATGCTGCACTAAGAAGTTATTCATCAGATGGTACAGCATCAGATATATTGGTAGCTCTTGTAAGTAACGGAGCAACAACACCAATCGAAACAACAAGAACAGTTGATGTTGACAAGGTTGTAACAGATGGTTCAAAAGTAGGTTTTTCTATAACTCGTGATGATTTCGTTTCAACTATTGATGACTTGTTGATTACAACATGTGATGTGGACGACGAGATTCCGGCAGAACCAACTCCGGTTCCAACACCAACACCGGAGCCAACTCCAACACCAACACCGGAGCCAACTCCAACACCAACACCGGAGCCAACTCCGACACCAACACCAACTCCAACTCCAACTCCTGTTCCATCAGTAGCAAAGGTTGGCGAGGTTGGATATCCAACATTTGAAGCAGCTATTGCAGCAGCTCAAGATGGTGATACAGTAACATTACTTGAAAATATAACACTAAATGAAAAGATTACAATCAGCAATGAGCTTACTCTTGACCTTGGTGGCAAGACAATAACTGCTGACGTAGACGATGATTACGGTGCATTCTATGTTGGTACTAAGGGTGATTTAACAGTTAAGAATGGTACAA
>JAZKZV010000005.1:0-8601 GCA_045612845.1 Clostridia bacterium | reverse complement strand
CTCTACTGCAATATTCATAAATGCGCCCTTCTTTTCTACACCGACAATCTTCTTGATTAGTGATGCAGTTTCTGCCTCATCATAAAGACGCATAACAGATGGCTTGAATTTTTGCAGAAGTTCACGTCCTGCATTAAATGCATCTGTCATATTATGGAATAGGAAGCCTCTGAATTGTCTTGATTCAGGTTGCTCATAAATTCTCATCTGTGCTTTTGTAATAACACCAAGTGTACCCTCTGAACCTATAAATATCTGGTTAAGGTCAGGACCTGCCGCATGCTTTGGTGATGGTGATGTTTCTATTATATCACCATTTGGAAGAACAACCTCCATCTGAAGTGCCATATCATCAATTTTACCATACTTTGTAGATGATACACCTATACCTCTGTGTGCCAAGAATCCACCTACTGTTGAACATGTAAGTGATGACGGATAGTGCATTGTTGCAAATCCCTTTTCGTTTGCAGCCCATTCAATATGCTTGTATATAGCACCTGTGCCGCATTCTATGTACATACTTTGTGTATTAACATCGTAGATTTTATTCATGCGCTTTGTATCAAGTACAATACCACCCTTAACAGGAAGTGGTCCACCCTGAGTACCGCCACCTGCACCCCATGGAGTAACAGGAATTTTGTAGTAGTTTGCTATTTTTAAAACTGCACTTACCTCTTTTGCATCCTTAGGTGCTACAATAAACTCACCCTCAGGCATTCGAAGTCCTCTGTCTGCCCACATTCTTGACAGCCAGAAATAGTCAACACTATGTGCCACTTTGTCTATCATTCTTGTTGAACAGTTTTCTCTGCCAACTGCGTCTTCAAGTTCTGTTGCAATCATGTCAAATAAAAAATCCGTCATTTTGCTCTTCTCCTTTAAAATTTTAAAAATAATTTTCACCTTTTGCGGTTTTTCACTGCTATTATATCATATGAATATAATAAATTCAATAGTTTTTTGAAAAAAATTTTCAAAACTTGACAAAAATATTCTTTTATTATAAAATAAATAAATAGGAATTATTTGGATTATAAAAAGGATGATGATTTTATGGATAAAATCTCTTTAAAAATACAGTTACTATACTCAGATATGGGCAGCGCAGAAAAGCGTATTGCAGATTGGATTTTAGCAAATCCGGGTGAAATTCTCCCATTATCTATAGTAGAGCTTGCAGAAAAATGCAAGTGCGGTGAGGCAACTATTGTTCGTTTTTCGAAAAGATTGGGTTGCAGCGGTTATCAGGAACTTAAGATTTCGCTTGCACAGGAGACCACACCAAGAAGTATTAGCGAAGAAATAACAACGGATGATACATGCTATGATATATTTCAAAAGCTTACAAACGAAATATATTGTTCATTAGAGGCTACAAAAAATGCCATAGATAAGGATGCTCTTCAACAAGCGGCAAAGCTTATATCAAATGCACGGTCTACTGTATTTTTTGGATTAGGCAACTCTGCATCTGTCGCTCAGGACGCAGCTCATAAGCTTTTAAGAGCGGGAAAACATTCGTATGCTTATATAGATAATCATATGCAGTCCATTGCAGCATCACAGCTTAAAAAAAATGATGTGGCAATAGGCATTTCACACTCAGGCTCCTCAAAGGATATAATAGATGCATTAAAAATTGCAAAGGAGTGTGGTGCAACTACCATATGTATTACAAATAAGGGTAAATCACCTATATTAAAATGCAGCGATGTCGCGCTATTTACATCATCACCCGAAATTAAATATACTATTTTAGGCTTAAACTCGAGAATTGCGGCACTTGCGGTAATTGACTCCATTTATTCATATATTGTATGTAACGATAAGGCTGCACAAAATTCTATTGAGCTTACCGAATTCTCACTAAAAACAAAAAAATTCTGATTAAACAAAAAGAGCGTTGCTTCAACTCCGAAGCAACGCTCTTTTTATATAGCCATAACCACTACCGCACCAATAAGCAAAATAATACTTACAATCTCTTTTGTGCCAAATGTTTCTTTAAATATAAAACGTGACGATATTGCTGATAACATTATCGTGAATGTTGGACTTAGCATTGAATATACAATCAAATCGATATGCTTGAGTGCAATAGTCATAATATAAGAAGATATATTAGCCATAAGTATTGTAACAGCCACAAGCAAAACAATTTTTTTATCAACCTCTTTGGCTGATTTGTAAAAATTCATCAGAGTAGTTTTTCTTTTTATCATAAATATCACAAATGGTATAACAAACACATTGGCATAGAAAAACAAAACACTTTGCGGCATAACATTATTATTGTTCAGGTAGTATTTCATTAAAAGTCCTTCTGTTCCGGCAACAAGAAACACAAGAAAGCATAATACTTTTGCTTCAACATCTTTTTTATCTTTTTCGGGGTAACCAATGCTTGGAATAATAACTGCACAAAGCGCCAGAATTATACCAATAATCCTTTTTTTAGTAAGTGCCTCTCCAAACAGGCACACTCCAAACAATGCACTCCACAAAATTCCGCCGGCTCTCGAAAAGCTCGCGTGGGCTACTATTCCCGCCTTCTCGATTGTATGTAAACTTAGTAAAACACAAACACAAACAATAATTGAATATAGCAAAGCAAAAATTGCTGTTGTAAAATTCATTCTTAAATTAAACCTCGATAACGTAGCAAATACAATCATTGCCACAAAAACCATCAGCGAAAAATGTATAGTATCCTTAACAGTTTTATCCTCTATTTTACTTCTGTAATATTTAGTAATAGAATCTCCCGATACGCTAATTACAGAACCCAATAACATAAGCAAATACATAATATTCCCTCCAGTCAAGTTGTTTTTATTATACCACCATAATATTGACATTACAAGAATTTTATTATATAATAATAGACAAAATTCAACCATATCAGGAGGCACACAAGATGATTTTTGTTGATGACAAAGACTTATTCTCAGGCAACACCTTTTATACTAAAGAATGGAGTAATATAAATTGTCCCCTACACTATCACAACACATTTGAGGTGGTATTTGTTCTTTCTGGGACTTTTATCGTCGAAAAAGATTATAAAACTTACACATTGTCAAAGAATGATGCCATAATAATAATGCCATTTGAATTTCATAAATTCATTACAAAATCATCATCAAATATTTTAGTTCTTGAAATATCTACGTCTGTAATTTCAAACTTCAACCAAATATTTAGCTGTAAAACATTTGAAAATCCACAGTTCCGATTTTGCGATGATTATTTTAATGACATCTATTCACGAATTAAACAATGTAACGGAAACCTTATAGAGCTTAGCTATGTCTTTTTTTCAGTAACAACAATTGCCCTACATAATAACAGACTCATTGCAAGCAATGAGCCTGATGATTTGTTTAAAAAAGCACTTTTGTACATCAACGAACACTTTGATGAAGATATATCCTTAAAAGACGTAGCATCACACCTGAATTTAAGCTATGTATATCTTAGTCGTATGTTTATACAAAAGTCAAAAGTCAGATTTAATGATTTTCTGAATAATCTCCGCATCAAAAAAGCCCTGTCATTGCTTGTTGACACTTCAATCCCAATAAGCGAAATAGGTCTCCTTTGCGGTTGGGGCAGCATCAGAAATTTCAATCGTGTATTTTCAAAAACAATGGAATGCACACCAAAAGAATTCCGGCAGAAAAATTTAACATAATCATTCCTTAGATATCATCCGCGAGAACTTTACGTTTTTTCCATATTCCGCTTAAGAAGTATATAAGCGACGGAATTGCATATCCATATGGTGCAAGTGCATATCCAAGTACAAATCCGTAAAAACCAAAACCAAGATAAATGCCAAACAGCCAGCTGAACCCTATTCTGAGAGCCACACCGTCCAAAATAGAAAGTACCATACCAAACTTTACATTTCCTATTCCCTGTACAAATGCACCTGTTCCCCTCATTATCGCAAACGGAATAAACATCCAAACAATAGCCTTAATAAATGTGGTCGAAAGTGTGTGTACATCAGCATCGTCAGAGAAGAGCATAAAGAGCTCTTTACCAAAGCACAAATACAACGAAAGAAAAATTACAGTAAATGCAGCCGAGAAAATCCATGCCCAATGTACAACCTTTTGTGCACGTTTAAGCTTTTTTGCGGCAATATTCTGACTAATCATCGGAAGAGCAGCATACTGGATACCCATCGAGATTTTATTCATTATATCATCAATTCTTACACCTACACCAAATGTTGCAGATTCGACAACGCCGAGTGAATTTATCATTGAATTTACATATAGCATAGAAACATTGATAAACCCGGACTGAATTGCCATTGGTGTACCAAGATTTAAAATCATTTTTACATATTTTCTTACAGGCTTAAAACTTAAGAGCTTAAAATCAAACCCAAAATCTTTTTTGTTTTTGTAAAGATAGTAAATTGAAAATATAAAAGATGCAGCCTGTCCGATAATTGTTGCCCATGCAGCACCCGCAACGCCCCAACCCAATATTCCTGTAAACAAAATATCGAGCACAAGATTTACAACCGACGCAATCGCTATGAAAAGAAGAGGTCTTTTTGAATCTCCCATACCTCTTAAAATTGCAGATATCATATTATATCCCGCCGTAAATATCATACCTGCCCCGCAAATAATAAGATAATCATCAGACATTAAAACAGATTCGGACGGGATATTCATCACATTGATTATCACATTTTTAAACAAAACAATAATAATCGAAAAAATAACACCCATTGCAAGAATTACTGTAAACAACGTTCCAATAATGCTGTTGGTTTCGTTTTTCTTGTCTGCTCCTATCGCCTGTGCAATCAACACCTGACCGCCATTAGCAAATCCCAGACAAACCATTGTAGCAAAATTCAGTATAGAGCTCGACTGCGAAACCGCCGAAAGACCGGCTGTACCAACATACTTACCAACAATAATCATATCAATTGTAGAGTACAAAACCTGCAGCGCATTTGACAGCATAAAAGGTATCATAAGCGCAAATAACTGCCTTGCTATATTTCCATTTGTAAAATCTTTAGTAAGTTTTGTCGTTCTCATCTTTAAATCATTCCTTATTTTTTATCAATTCTGTGTTTACTGTGTAGTTGCAAAAGAATATATCCGCCCACATTTTCTACAGTTAATAGGTTAAATTATAATTATAAATATCCTTCAAATCTTTATAAACATCCTCAATTTCACTGTTATCAAGCAGTTCCGCTCTTACAAACGGATAAATTACCGAACGTAATCCCTGTACAGGCGATGACAATATGTGTGTAGAAAAATAAATTGAAATTGCATTTTGAACATCTATAGCAAGATATGCCCCCGCAGCACCTCCCCAGCCAAAATCAATATTCCTTTTATCACCCTTAGGGCAACGCACACCTAACCCGTAACCATGAGTGTTTTTCTTGGTGTATGTTTCTCGTTGCTCGTCAGTCAAGCGGTCATGTGCCATCAATTTAACTGTTTCGGGCTTTAAAAGTTTATATGTACGAATCGCCTCTAAAAGCTTTATGTAATCATCCACAGTAGAAATACACCCCGCACCACCCGAAGCATATTCGGTACCAATTTTATATACGGATATATCTTTTCCTATATTAACCGCTTTGCCATCTTCAAACCTGTACTGTTGTGCAACGGTTTCTATTTCTTCATCAGGTAACATAAAGGTAGAGTCTGGCATTCCAACAACATCAAAAATATTCTTTTTTACGTAGTTTTCGAATTTTTCGCCCGATACAACCTCAACAAGAGCCGCCAAAACATCATGACACAAACTATATCTCCATTTATCACCAGGCTCAAAAAGCAATGGTTCCTTAGCCAGGTACTTCATCATCTCGCGAGTAGGACATTTCCCATTTGTTTCATCAACTGCCTTTTGTAATTGCGGAGAAAAACAATCATATGAAAACCCTGCAGTCATCTCAAATAATTGCTTTATTAAAATCTTGTTTTTGGCTTTTTTTATGCCATCATCAGTCCTTATTGACATTTCACTAAACTCGGGCATATAATCAGAGAGTTCATCCTCAAGCGAGAATAATCCCTTTTCCCACAACTGCAAAGCCGCAGTACATGTAATAACCTTCGAACATGAATAGATATTATATCTTTCTTTTCCGTTTATTTTAACCTTGTTTTCCAAATCGCTATAGCCATTCATGTGTCTAAGAATGCATTCCCCGTCTTTGTAAACTACTAAATCAAATCCCGGAATTCCAATCTCGAGAAACGAATCGCAATACTCTTTTAGTTTTTCAAACATTGACTTTACTCCTTTTTATAACATTTAGGCTTTTTATTTATAAAAGTTATACGACCTAAAGCCTTTTCCTTAATGAAGGACTCCACCGCAGGCGAAAGTTTATAATCCAAGTATTATACTTGCCACACGTTTTGCAGATTCAGCAAGAGTACTTATCAAACCATATTCATCAATCGAATGAGCATTTTCGCCGGTTGGTCCAATAGAATCCAAGGTTGGTATACCACACGCCGATATATCAGACGCATCCGAACCACCTGTTCTCTCGCCGATTTCAAGAGCAGGCATACCACATGATTTGAATATTTCGTTAGCTTTATTTAAGAGTCTTATATTTCTATCATTTAATTCCATCGGTACACGCATATTTGTGTGCACAACCTCGCAAGTACAACCCGGAACATACACTGTGTCTGCAACTTTATTTACTATCTCCATTGCTCTGTCATACTGTTCTGATGTTGCAAAACGTATATCCACTTTAAACTCACAACTTCCCGGAACAGTATTAGATGCTGTTCCTCCATTTATTAAACCACAACTAAATGTCAAACCATTATGATCTTTTACCTTTTCTAATTCAAGAATTTTGTGTGCCGCCTCTGCAATCGCACTTGCACCCTCTTTTGCACAGTATGACGCATGGGATTCTATACCGTTTATCTTGAATATGCACCCAGCTATTCCCTTTCTTTTAAGGCACGTTGTTCCGTCGCTTCTCCCCTCATGTCCCTCCATATTCAGAAACGCAACGGAGTTTTTCGCCTTTTCACACATATAGTTAATGGTTGCTTTATTGTTTATTCCGCTTCCTACTTCCTCATTACTTTGAAGAAGCATCATTACCGGTCTGTCTTTATAACCACAATCTGCTAATGCCTTCATTGCCAAAAATCCGGCGACTATTCCACCTTTACAATCCACTGCGCCCGGTCCATGTAATTTATCACCATCACGATACGTTACCGGAGGCTTAAATAATCCAACAGGATGCACAGTATCCATATGACCCGAGACGGTTACAAGTCCGTTTGTTGATGTTGGATTCATCACAACACACACCGCATTTCCGAACTTTTCCTGTTCAAAAACTTCAATGTCCCAAGAATTGTTTTTGGCAAAGTTGATGAAATATTCTCCCACCTCATCCACACCCGCCTTATAATTTGACGGGCTTTCTATTTTGCATACGTCTTCCCACATATCAACAAATTCGTTGTTGAGTTCTTCTATTTTTTCAAAAACCTTTTGTACCATAATATATCTCCTTTAACTCCGATTGTTAAATTCTTGTTTCTTGTTCAACAAAACATTTATTCTACTAAAAATATATCTCATTGTTATATTTTGTAGGCAAACCCTCACGGTATATATGCGAATCCGGGGTATAGATTGGATCACCATGTCTTATATAAAAAACAACATACTACTCTTCTCCTTAATTAAAAAGTTCTCATTTTACTGATTTTTGCTTTCAACTTTTATAAAATCAGCAAGCAGTTTACATCGCAAAATTCTGCACACACAAATTATAACACAAAAAGAAGTTTATTGCAATATGATTGCAATAAAATATATATATTTATTCTCCGGACATAAATTTTCACAAAAAAAAGAAGCAAAGTTTACTTTGCTTCGATGTGGCTTTCGAATACAAAATAGATGTAATAAACTTTTGGCTAAATTTTGCAACAAGCTGCAAAACGAAATTGTCTCACTCTGTTCGATAGCTAAATTGTTTTTTCAAAACAGCTAAATTAAATTCGCCTTCTAGCTGCCTGAAGGGCAATTTAGCTACGAAGTAATTTAGTGTGCAATGCACATTTAGCTCGCCTTCAGGCGAATTTAGCTGAAAAAAGACAGATTTCTTTGTCGAAATCTGTCTTTTTTCAATACGCGATCAGGGGCTCGAACCCTGGACACCCTGATTAAGAGTCAGGTGCTCTACCAACTGAGCTAATCACGCATATACGACCCTGAAGAGGTCGCATTTTTGATGGACCACCAGGGACTCGAACCCCAGACCGTCCGGTTATGAGCCGGATGCTCTAACCAACTGAGCTAGTGGTCCAAAAATATTTATGACCCGTGCGGGAATCGAACCCGCGTTACCGCCGTGAAAGGGCGGTGTCTTAACCGCTTGACCAACGGGCCATATAATAACCGGCAACTTTCTACTTTCCCAGGCGGTCGCCCACCAAGTATCATCGACGTAAAGGAGCTTAACTGCTGTGTTCGGCATGGGAACAGGTGGATCCTCCTTGCTATCGTCACCGGATATTTAAATGTGAAGGTTGTACC
>JAZKZV010000004.1:0-2210 GCA_045612845.1 Clostridia bacterium | reverse complement strand
CCAAGAGGGTAGAGGTATAGGTCTTATGAATAAGATGCGTGCATACAAACTACAGGAAGAGGGTATGGATACTGTTGATGCAAATCTTTGTCTTGGTTTTAAAGCAGATGAAAGAGACTATGGTGTAGGTGCTGAAATCCTGCGTCAGATAGGTGTTCACAAGATGCGTCTTATCACAAATAACCCTGTAAAGAGAATTGGCCTTGAAAGTTACGGACTTACAATAACCGAAAATGTAAGTATTGAAATAGAGCCTAACACTTATAATTCACGTTATCTGCATACAAAAGCAGAGCGTATGGGACATACATTGAATTTTAAAAAGGATTAAACTTATAACTATATGAACAAATTATCAGACAGAGTAAACCGATTGGCACCGTCGGCAACACTGGCTATGTCACAAAAAAGCCAGGAACTTAAAGCACAAGGTGTAGATGTTATCAATATGAGTGTAGGTGAACCTGATTTCAACACTCCTGATGATATTAAAGAGGCTGCAAAGAAGGCTATTGATGAAAACTGGTCACGTTATTCTCCCGTTCCGGGTTATCCTTCATTGCGTAAAGCTATTGTTGCAAAATTAAAGAATGAAAACGGATTAGATTTTACAGAATCTCAAATATCTGTTTCAAATGGTGCAAAACAAGCTGTATGTAACGCTATCATGGCATTAGTTAACCCAGGTGATGAGGTTATAGTTCCAGCTCCTTACTGGGTTAGTTATCCCGATATGGTAAAACTTGCCGATGGTACTCCTGTTATAGTAAGTGCCGGTATTGAGCAGAATTTTAAAATTACCGGTGCACAGCTCGAAGCTGCTATAACACCTAAAACAAAGATGTTGATTCTTTGCTCTCCTTCAAACCCTACTGGTTCAGTATATACAAAAGATGAATTAAAGGAACTTGCCAATGTTCTTGCAAAACATCCGCAAGTATATATTGTTGCTGATGAAATTTACGAACATATAAGTTATGTCGGAAAACATGAAAGTATTGCACAGTTCGAAGAAATAAGAGAACGTGTTATAATAATAAATGGTGTTTCTAAGGCTTATGCAATGACCGGTTGGCGTATTGGTTACCTTGCAGCAGCAGAATGGATTGTAAAAGGATGTAACAAACTTCAGGGACAATATACAAGCGGACCTTGCTCTGTTTCACAGATGGCTTCATTAGAGGCTTATACAGGTTCACAGGAACCAGTAGAGGAGATGCGTAAAGCTTTCCAACGCCGTCGTGACCTTATTGTAAAACTTGCAAAAGAAATTCCTGGTCTTGAAGTAAACGTTCCAGAAGGTGCTTTCTATCTCTTCCCTAAATGTAGTTCTTTCTACGGCAAGAGCTATGGCAACACTGTTATCAATAATAGCGATGATCTTGCTATGTACTTATTGACAGAGGCTCACGTTGCTGCTGTTGGCGGAACATCATTTGGAGCACCTGAATGTTTCAGAATGAGCTATGCTACAAGCGATGAGAATATCATAGAAGCTATACGCCGTATTAAAGAAGCTCTTGCAAAATTGAAGTAATATAAGATTATTATAAAAAGTGAATACGGATACTTTTGTAACTGTATTCACTTTTTTTATTTCAAGTTGTTAATATCTATGTTGAAAACCTACTAATAAAAAAGATAAAAAAAATGGTAATTAAATTTTGATTTTTAAACTATAAAAACAATAGAACAGAGTTATTCAAAAACCAAATTATTTTACCACTTTTTTAATTATAATTATCAAGTATCTTTTCAACAGTTATCAACATGATAAATTGACAAAAATATTAATATACAATAGTGTGTATTGATTGTTAATAAAGTTTGTATCTTATTTATTTTCAATAAAATTACTTGTTTATTAGATACTAATTACTCTAACAATTACATTAATAACGAAATAAACAAATTTATGGTGTTTTTTTTCTCTACATTATCTACAGGATTTATTATTGTTTTTTCTATTTTTTTATTTTTAAAAAGGATATATATAATATAAGTTCTGTTGAAAATGTGGATAACATATAAGACACTCTATTATGAAATATATTGCTTTAATCTCATTGGCTGTATTGATGCTTTTTGATTTACTCGCTTGCATAAAAATTCTTCGTTCCTCTTTATGCAAATTTAGTAAAACCGTTATAGTATCGATTATAGTTTTATCATATATTTTTATATTAGTTATCCCCCTATTTATGTTCAAA
>JAZKZV010000003.1:0-244249 GCA_045612845.1 Clostridia bacterium | reverse complement strand
GCAGACCTTGCTAAGAAAGCACTTGAATCTGCAGGTGCAGCTCAGGTAGATGTAACAACAGCTACTGACTGGGAAAGCTGGACACAAGCATAATTGATGCAATTAAAAATTTAAGAGGACGGAATTTTCCGTCCTCTTTTTATTTGCAAATAAAAACCTACAATTGACAATGTTGAATAATTGTGGTATAATAAATGCAGAAACTTTAATACAAAGGAGATATTAAAATGAAAAAAATATTTTTAATAACTTTGGTTGCAATAATGCTACTGGGCATAAGGGCATTTGCGGCAGAAAACCCCACAGTAAAACTTAACGGAAATGAAATAGTTTTTGCTGACCAGACAGCCATTATAAAGAATGACAGAACACTTGTTCCTGCAAGAGGTGTCTTTGAGGCAATGGGTGCAAAGGTTAAATGGCACGAAAAAGAAAGACGTGTACAAATCGATAGCAGAGATAATATCACAAGAGTGTACTTAACAATCGACTCAGACAACATGGAGGTTTATAAGTTCAAAAGCATTTTCGCGGCGGACAGAGAAGATAAAACTCTTGATGTTCCTGCACAAATTATAAACGACAGAACAATGATTCCTCTAAGAGCAGTTTCAGAAGCCTTCGACTGCAAGGTAGAATGGGACGGCGATGCAAGAGAAGTTATAATTACAACAAAAGAATTCTCAGAAATGATGGCTAATGAAAACGTGAAAGCTGCCAAAGAGGCGTTGTTAAAGCAAGGTGTATCAGAAGAAAATATTACATACACAACTATTCACGATTGGGTGGAATATGAAAATAACTAATAACATTTAATTAAATTTTAATAGAACGGATTTTAAACCGACCTTATGATTGTTAGATTTTAGACTAACATTTCGGAGGTCGGTTTAATTTTATACCTCTTTTTTGTATTATTTATTTCTTTTACGAACAAAATAAATAACAGCTATAAAAAGAAAGGTATAAAAATAAAATGAAAAAGAATATACGTACAGACCTTGCCCTTGAGGCGCATGAGCTTACAAAAAAAGAGTCAGCCGGAGAGATAGAGGGTGTAGCGGCAAAGGAATGGCAAAAGGGTGAAATAAAAATTACTCAGGTTGACATACTAAACGACTCGGGTGAAAAAGCGGTTGGCAAGGCAAAAGGCACATATATAACAATAGAAGCACCAAAAATCAGATACAGCAGTGCAGATTTCGAGAATGTATGTCATATAATAAGTGATGAAATAAAAAAAATGGCACAGATAACACCCAATGCAACCACTTTAGTAGTGGGACTGGGAAATCGGCAGATAACACCCGACGCGCTTGGCTCTGAGGTGTTAAACAGCCTCTTTGTTACACGCCATATGAAAAACCTATTAGAAGAAAGTGCAGGGAATGTATGTGCAATAGCACCCGGCGTACTTGGCACAACGGGTATTGAAAGCATGGATATTATAAATTCAATCTGCCAAAAAATAAAGCCGGATTTAATAATTGCAGTTGATGCACTTGCGGCAGCTGATATAAAAAGGATGTCAACCACTATCCAGATTGCCGATACGGGAATTCAACCCGGCTCGGGTGTAGGTAATGATAGAAAGGGTCTTAATTACGAAACATTGGGTGTTAAGGTTATTGCAATAGGCGTACCCACTGTTATTGATGCGGCAAATATATCGGATATAGAAATCCCGGAGGAAATTGCACCGCTTATGGTAACGTCAAAGGATATTGACTGTGTTATTAAAAAAATGTCAAAAGCTATTGCGTGCGGAATTAACCTTGCGCTGCATAAAAATATGTCATTAGAGGATATTAGTGCGCTTGTGGGTTGACTTTTTTAGAAAAATAAGGTAAAATAGATAATATATAATGGGTGTGTTGTACCCTTATAGTATAACGTCGAAACAATGAAAGGTCATAAACTGAATATGTTAGAAATAAATATAGGTTCAAATATTACATTAAAATATATACCAATGACAAAGTTAAAGACAACAACAATAGGTGCATATATTCACCGTCCTCTTTGCAACCAAGAGGTTTGCGCAAATGCTTTGTTGCCATACGTTCTTAAGATGGGTGCAAAAAAATATCCCGATGCAGAGTTGATAGCAAAGCAGTTTGAGAGTCTTTACGGTGCGTCATTTGGTGCTACAATACTAAAACGCGGTGAGGACCAGATTCTGTATTTTGATTGCGAAACAATATCGGACAAATATGCCCTCAACGGAGAGAAGCTATTATCAGAACTCACTAAAACACTTCTTTGTATAATGTTTGAGCCGCGTGTTGATGACGGTGCATTCGACCCTGCAATTTTTGAGCAGGAGAAGAAAAATGCTAAGGACAGAATTTTATCGCTTATGAACGATAAGCGCACATATGCTATGCGTCGTTGTGAGGAGGAAATGTGCCAGAACAGTAATTTTGCACTTAGTGCATTTGGTACAACCGACGGAATGGATGCGTTGTCATCAAGGTCATTATATAGCCATTACAAAGAGATTATTGCATCATCACCTATCGATTTTTATATATGCGGAGAGGCGGATGTTGATGAAATTGCAACTCTTATAAAGCAATATACCGCGCATATAGATTTTAAAACACCAAAGCTTTGTCAGACACAAATTCTCAAAAAGGACACACCAAAAAAAGATGTGGTTGAGGAAATGGACGTTACACAAGGCAAGCTTTCGGTGGGTTTTCGTACAAATATATCGGCGCTTGATGCAGACTATCCGTCGCTTGTTGTATTCAACAGTATATACGGAGCGGGAGCACATTCAAAGCTCTTCAATAATGTACGCGAAAAGCTGTCTTTGGCATATTACGCCTCATCTCAGTTAGAGAGATTTAAAGGTATTTTAACAGTAAATGCGGGAATTGAATTCGAAAATTACGAAAAGGCTTTAAGCGAATCACTTCTGCAGCTTGAGGAAATTAAAAAGGGTAACATTTCCGAGCTTGAATTTTCGTCGAGCATACAGTCTATAATAAACAGCTACAATACCCTGTATGACGACCAGCGTCATATGCAGAACTTCTATCTTGGCGAGCATATTACAGGTACAAACCGTGATATCGAAAAGGCTAAGGAGCAGATTTTATCTGTTACAAAAGATGATGTTATAAGAGTGGCAAAAAAATTGGAATTGGATACAGTCTATTTCCTGAAAGGTAAGGCGAATTTATAATGGATATACAACATAAAATCAATCAGACCACTCAAGAAGAGCTTTTTTATAAAAAGCTTGAATGCGGTCTTGAGGTATATATAATTCCCAAGAAAGATTACAGCCAGAGCTATGCGATTTTCGGAACAAGGTACGGAAGCGTTGATTCTGAATTTGTTGTTCCTGGCGAGGATTCTCCAACACTTGTTCCTGACGGAATAGCACATTTTTTAGAGCATAAAATGTTCGACCAGCCTGACGGGTCAAATGTGTTTGATGAATTCTCAAAATTCGGTGCAAATGCAAACGCATTTACATCATTTAATATAACCGCATATCTGTTTGGTGCAACATCAAATATTGATGAGAACATAAAAACGCTTATGGACTATGTTCAAAGTCCATATTTTACAGAAGAAAGTGTACAAAAGGAGCAGGGAATCATTGCTCAGGAAATTAAAATGTACGATGATGCACCAAGCTGGAAGTTATTCTTTAACTTTATAAACTGCCTCTATCAGGAGCATCCCATAAAAAAGGAAATTGCGGGCACAGTAGAGAGCATAAGCAAGATAAATGCCGATTATCTATATAAGTGCTATAACACATTTTATAATCTTTCAAATATGGCTATTGTACTTGTAGGCAATATGGATGTGAAAAAAACATTTGATACCATAGAAAAATCAATAAAGAAAAATGAACCATTCAAAGACGAAATAAAAAGGATTTACCCGAATGAACCTGATGATATATCAAAGTCCTATCACGAGCAATCACTGAGTGTTGCAGCACCCCTGTTTATGATGGGCTGGAAAGATACAGACACGGGTTTTGGCGGGGATATGCTCCTTAAAAAGACAATAGAGATAAAAATTCTGTTAAAGATGCTTTTTGGAAAAAGCTCTAAGATATACAAAAGGCTGTACGAACAGGGGCTTATAAATGCAAGCTTCTCCACTGACTATACCGAGCAGTGTGATTATGCATTTTCTTCGCTTGACGGTGAGTCGAAAGAACCGCAAAGGGTCTTTGACGTTGTCCTTAACGAAATTGATGAAATAAAAAAGCAAGGTCTTTTGGAAGAAGATTTTGAAAGAATAAAAAAGGTTATGTGGGGTGCTCACATAAGGGAGTTAAATGACGTTGAGGACTATGCAAGCAGTTTTCTGCGCTCGGTATTTATGGATATTGATTACTTTAATTATGATAAAATTTACAAGGACATATCATTCGAAGATATTAAAAAACGCTTTGTAAATCACTTTACCAGAGATAAGGCGGCATTGTCCGTTATTAACCCGGTAAAATCCGAGTAAATGTGATATAAGAAAGGAATTAAAGTAAATGAAAATTATAATTATTGGTGCGGGAAAGATTGGTCAACAGCTTACCCAGCAGCTTTGCAATGAGGATAACGAGGTAGTTGTTATTGATAAAAAAAGAGCGAGTGTTGAAAATCTTTGCAATCATTGCGATGCCTTAGGTGTTGTAGGAAACGGTGCAAGCATAAGTGTATTAGAAGAGGCGGGAGTCCGCAGTGCCGACGTTGTAGTTGCGGTAACAAATTCCGACGAGCTTAATTTGCTATGTTGTCTTCTTGCAAAAAAGACGGGTAACTGTCAGACAATAGCACGTGTGCGTTCGCCTGAGTACAGAGAGGAAATTTCGCTTATAAAAGAAGAGCTTGGTCTTGCAATGGTTATTAACCCCGAGCTTGCTGCAGCAGCGGAAATGGCGCGTGTTCTGCGTTTTCCGTCTGCTATAAAAATAGAAACATTCGCAAAGGGCAGAATAGAGATTTTAAAATTCCGTGTCGGTGGCGACAGTGTTCTTATTGACATGCCTATTTCGGAAATAATTTCGACATTTAATTCAGATATATTGGTATGTGCAGTTGAAAGAGGCGAGGAAATCACAATCCCGAGAGGTGATTTTGTCATTCGTGAGGGAGACATCCTCTCAATTACAACATCTCCAGAGATTGCTACTCAATTCTTTAAAAAGATAAAGGTAAAAACCAATCACGTAAAGGACGCAATCCTTGTGGGCGGCGGAAATATTACCTATTATCTTGCACAGGCGCTTATTAAATCAGGTATAGGTGTAAAAATTATAGAAAGCGATATTGACCGTTGTAATTTCCTTGATGAGAACCTAAACGGTGCAGTTATAATCAATGCAGATGCGAGCGACGGTGAGCTTTTAATAGAAGAGGGAGTCGAAACCGCAGGCGCGTTTGTTGCACTTACTAATATGGACGAAGAAAATATTATGCTTTCTCTCTATGCTAAAAAGTGCTCAAATGCAAAGCGTATTACAAAAATCAACCGTATAACATTTGACAGTGTAATATCATCGCTTGACCTTGATACAGTAATTCAACCCAAAAACATAACTGCAGACTACATTGTCCGTTTTGTACGTGCAATGAAGAACTCGCTTGGCTCTAATGTTCAGTCCCTTTGTCATATAATTGAGGGTAAAGCAGAGGCACTTGAGTTTATAATAAGAACTCAGTCCCATGCTACAGATATACCGCTCGAAAAGTTAAAGCTCAGAAAAAACACTCTTATTGCGGCAATAGGCAGAAAAGGAAAAATGATAATCCCAAGAGGACAGGATACTATACAAATTGGCGATACAGTTATTGTTGTAACAACACAAAAAGGTCTTGACGACATAGCAGACATACTTGAATAGGACGGGTGATTACATATGCGATACAGACAGATTGTTTATATACTTGGTATGGTGCTGAGATTTGAGGCGTTGTTCTTATGTCTTCCGCTTATTGTTGCACTGTGCTATGGTGAAAATCAGGGACTTTTATGCTTTGCAGTTACTGCCTTGGTGTGTTTTTTAACAGGTTTTTTACTATCCATAAAAAGACCGCAAAACAACTCACTTTATGCAAGGGATGGTTTTATCATAGTTTCCCTTTCGTGGCTTTTAATGGGTGCTGCAGGTGCAATACCAATATCAATATTGGGAGAAACCTCTTATATAAATGGCTTATTCGAAGCAGTTTCGGGTTTTACAACAACAGGTTCTACTATTTTTGGCAATGTTGAGATATTACCCAAGAGTCTTTTGATGTGGCGAAGCTTTACCCACTGGATAGGCGGTATGGGTGTACTTGTATTTATTATGGCAATTATGCCTCTTTCGGGCGGATATAATATGAATATTATGAGAGCCGAATCTCCGGGCCCGTCTGTTGGAAAGCTTGTGCCGAACATCAAAAAAACAGCAGGTATTCTCTATGGTATATATATGGGACTTACCCTCCTGGAGGTTATATTGCTGTGTTTAGGCAAGATGTCGGTGTTTGAGGCTCTTAACACTGCATTTGCAACCGCAGGAACAGGCGGATTTGGAATCAGAAATGACAGTATTGCCTCATATTCATCATATATACAAATAGTAGTAACCATCTTTATGGTGCTCTTTGGTGTTAATTTTTCCGCATACTATCTCATACTTATACGCAAGTTTAAGGATATATTCAAAATTTCCGAGGTGTGGGTATATTTAGCTATATTTGTAGTATCTGCACTTTTGATAGGAATAAATATTCTGCCAATGCATGATAGCTTTGCAGAAGCGTCAAAGCACTCGTTCTTTCAGGTTGCATCAATAATGTCTACTACAGGATTTATGAGTGAGGACTTTGATTTGTGGCCCGAGTTTTCGAGAACATTGATGGTAATACTTATGTTTGTGGGTGCATGTGCAGGCTCTACCGGCGGAGGTATGAAAGTATCAAGATATATGATTCTGTTTAAGACAATGGGCAAAGAATTACAAACAATAATTCACCCCAAAAGCGTAAAGGCAATAAAAATGGACCAAAAGCCTATTCCTCACGAGGTGCTGCGCTCTGTTAATGTGTACACAGCTATATTCTTTGTAATATTTGCCTCCTCATGTCTTTTACTTTCGCTTGATGGACACGATTTAATAACAAGCTTTACCGCAACTGCAACTACAATGAATAATGTAGGTCCCGGACTTGCAAAAGTAGGCCCTATCTATAACTTTGGATTTTTCAGTACATTTTCTAAAATTGTTATGATTTTCAATATGCTTGCGGGACGTCTTGAGCTTTTACCTATATTGGTATTATTGTCGCCCAAAACATGGCGAAGCTAAATATGAAAAAATATTCTGCGCATCTCACCACTTTTTGCTCGGGGCGGTATAAACATACAGCACCCTCACAATAAAGTGGCAATCTGCTTGAATATTTTTCCATATTGGGTTATCATATTTTGCGTATCCCACCGCTTTTGCTGGGGGCGGTATAAACATACAGCACTCTCACAATAAAGTGGCAATCTGCTTGAATATTTTTCCATATTGGGTTATTATATTCTGCACATCTCACCGCCTTTGTTCGGTGCGGTTAAAACACGAAAGGAGAAAAAATGCGTTCTACGATATTCTCACATAAAGGTGGTCGCACCCAAAACAGCGACAGGGCCGAAAAAATAATACAAGATGGTGTATGTGCATTTGTATTGGCAGATGGCGGAGATTTTGGCGGTGATATTGTTGCGGAGCTTATATGCACCACTGCAGCAGAAGAGCTAAAAAAAGACCTAAGAGTTGACAGCGGTATTATAAGTAATTGCTTTGAGGTTATACGAAAAACTATAACCAGGAAGGCAGAGCAGGAGGAGGGTTTTAAAAATGTATGTGCCTCCTGTGCAATTCTTTTGTTTGATAAGGGCAAGGCAATATGGGGACATATTGGAAACTGCAGAATATACTGTCTTAAAAGCTCAAAGGTTGTATCCGTAACCGATGACCACACAGAGGCGTTTAAAAAGTTTTCTCAAAACGAAATAAAATACAATGATATTGCAAAGCATGATAATGGCACATTGCTCATAAGCATAAACGCAAAAAATACAATATCTGCCGATGTTTCGGATATAAAGAAGATAGGTGAGCAACACTCATTCTTAATTTGCAGTGATGGTTTTTGGAAAAATATTGATACAGAAGCAATACAGGACTTCAAAAAGGAATCAGACAATACAAAAACATGGCTTGCGTCAATGCTTTCTGTAATAGAAAAAAAAGCAAAAGCTGATTGCGACAGTATAAGTGCAGTTGCAATATCGATGAAATAATAGTGCGAAAGGAAAATTCACAATGTTTAATATAGTTTTGGTTGAGCCGAGAATGCCGCAGAATGTGGGTAATATCGGCAGAACCTGTGTTGCAACAGGGTGCTCTTTACATATTGTCCACCCTATTCCGTTTCAGATTACAGATAAAAACGTAAAACGTGCAGGACTCGATTATTGGCAGGATTTGGATTTGCACGAGTACACGGATATATACGATTTTTTCAGAAAAACACAGGGCGGAAGATACATATTCGCAACAACAAAATCAAAGAAAAATTACTCAGACATATCATATATGCCTGATGATTATATACTCTTTGGCAGAGAGGATAAAGGTCTTAGCGAGTTATTACTTGCAATGCACCCCGAAACTGCTGTAAGAATTCCTATGATAAACGAGACGAGAAGTCTTAATTTATCCAATTCTGTTGCCATTGTTACATATGAGGCAATGCGGCAGAATAATTTTGGAACATGTCATTGATTTAAGGAGGATAAAACATGTCAAAAATCAAGATAGTAATAGACACAGGTGCGGATATGCCGCAGGAGCTTATACAAAAGTATGATTTTGGTGTACTAAGATTTCTTAGTATATTCGGTGAGGAAACATATGTTACGGGACTGGATATAACAAATGCAGAGTTTTTTGAAAAGCTTACAACAAGCGGTATATTCCCCACTACCTCACAGACACCGTACGGGGATATGTACGACTATCTTTTAAAAATGTGCAAGGAAAACGAGAGTGTAATATATTTTGCTCTTTCCTCAAAGGCGAGCGGACAACATAACACTGCTCACATTGTAAAAGAAGAAATTTTAGAGGAATATCCAGAGGCGGATTTACACATATTTGATACACAGGGCTTTTCTCTATACATTGCACAGACTGCAATATTTGCAGCCGAGATGGCGCAAAATGGCGAAAGTGTAGAAAAAATAATAGAAGAGAGTAGAAAATATATACAGACATGGAAAGCATATATGCTTGTAGACACACTAAAATATCTCGAAAAAGGCGGAAGACTCAGTAAAACTGCTGCATTAGTGGGAACACTTTTAGATATTAAACCCATTTTGACAATTGATGATGGTCTTGTTGGCTCATTCGACAAGGTGCGCGGTAAAAAGAAGCTTGTGGATAAGCTTATAGAAAAAGTTGAGGAAGACCCCGAGTTCGACAGCGAAAACCCCGAATTTCTTATTGTTCATTCTGATGAAGAAAGAGGTCAGGAGCTATCACAAAAGCTTAGTGAAAAATATGGCGAGGGTTGTGTAAAGCTCTATAGCGAGTTCGGACCTATTATCGGTACACACGTAGCAACAGGTGCATTTGCTATTATTTCCAGAACAAAAAGATAATGGATATTTTTATAACAAGGCTAAAAGAAGCCATGCAAAAAGAGCAGATAACTGCTGCAAGGCTGAGCACTGTATCGGGCATAAGTAAGCCGCTTATAAGTATGTATCTTTCTGGTAAGACAACACCTCGGAAAGGTAACATACAAAAGCTTGCAGACGCGCTTGGAGTTGACTATATATGGCTTGGCGGTAATGACTTGTTTTGCGATGGCGGCAGTAAGAGATTTAAAAAAGTTACCTTGCCCGTTCTTTTTGAGGCAGAGTAAGTTTTTTGGCAAAAACTCTTGAAAAAGCATAGTATGTATGATAAAATTAAGGCATCAAATATTGTAGGGGACGGCCTCCCGGACGTCCCGTTTTAAAGAGTTTGCAAAAACCTGATAATAAAAATTTGAAAGGAACAGACCAATGTATAAAATTGCAGGGTTGTATGTGGACTATGAGCCACAATATCCCCGACTATCACGTCAGAGCGAAATTTATAAATGCGAAGATGAAAATAAAAAGGAAAATATAAAAATACGTTTCCCCCAAGGATATCTTGAGGAAAGGCAAACGGAGAATCCTCATCTTAGTGTTGAGGATTGCGAGTACATATGGGTAGGCAGTGAATTTTACGAGGTTCTGCCTGAGTTTGATGCATTTTTACTCCATTCCTCTGCGGTTGTATATAATAACAGGGCATTTCTTTTCAGTGCGCCGAGTGGTACGGGCAAATCCACACATACACAGCTATGGTTAAAGCAGTTCGACGGTGCGTATATCTTAAATGACGACAAGCCTGCAATAAAATGCGAAAATGGTGAGTTTTATGTTTACGGAACACCTTTTTCGGGAAAAACAGACCTTAATGTAAATGCACGTGTACCGCTACAGGGTATTTGTATGCTGCAAAGAGGCGAAGAAAATCATATAGAAAAAATGCCGATGGAAGAGGCGCTCTTTAACATATTATCACAGACGTGCCGACCTGTTGACGAAGACAGAATGGATAAGCTTTTGAATATTCTGGATAAAATGGTAAAGGCAGTGCCGATATACAGGCTTACCTGCAATATGAATCCTGAAGCGGCAGAGGTATCATATAACGGAATGAAAACACTGTAGGGGACGGCGTCCTCGACGTCCCGTAAAGGAAAATCTGAATAATAGAAAGGGAACGTAAAAATGAAGATTAAAAAAGGATTTATGCTAAGAAATGTCGGCGATAAAAATATTGTTGTTGCAGTAGGTAAAGCATCTTTGGAGCTTAATGGTCTTATAACCTTAAACGAAACAGGTGCATTTATATGGAAACTACTACAACAGGGATGCGAGTATGACGACATTTTAAAAGCTATCTTAAAAGAGTTTGATACAGATGAAGAAACTGCAAGAGTGGGTATAGACGCATTTTTGGAAGAAGTAAGGGCCGCTAATCTTTTAGAGGTTGAATAATAGGAAAGGACACCGTAAAATGCTTAGTGGAAAAACAGTACTGTTATGCGTAAGCGGATCTATTGCGGCATACAAGATTGCAAATCTTGCACGTATGCTTACAAAAGAGAACTGCTCTGTTCACGTGCTTATGACAAAAAATGCAACTAATTTCATTAACCCCATAACGTTTGAAACAATAACATCACATAAATGTCTTATAGATACCTTTGACCGAAATTTTGAGTACAGTGTTGAGCATGTGGCACTTGCAAAGGCGGCAGATGTTGTCTTAATAGCTCCCGCAAGCGCAAATGTTATAGGTAAAATCGCAAACGGAATAGCAGACGATATGCTTACAACTACTGTTATGGCTTGTCCGTGTAAGAGGCTTGTATCCCCCGCAATGAACCATAATATGTTCCATAACCCCATAGTTTCGGATAACATAAAAAAGCTTGAGCACTATGGCTATGAAATTATAAAGCCCGACTACGGAAGACTTGCCAACGGTGATATGGGCGACGGACGTATGTGTGATGAGAGCGTGCTTTTTGACTATATAAAACGCGAAATTGCATTCGATAAAGACCTTAAGGGTAAAAATATACTTGTAAGTGCAGGCGCAACTATGGAGGCCATTGACCCCGTAAGATATATAACCAATCATTCTACGGGCAAAATGGGTGTTGCAATAGCGGAAAATGCAATGCTGAGAGGTGCAAATGTAACACTTGTTGCAGGACACATGGAGGTAGACGCACCGCCATTTGTAAACACAATCCGTGTTAAGAGTGCAAAAGAAATGGCAGACGCAATATTTAACGAATTCGAAAAATCCGATATAGTAATAAAGGCGGCGGCGGTTGCGGACTATACACCAAAAAATACAAGTGATGAAAAAATAAAAAAGAGTGATGGCGAAATGTCAATAGCACTTAAAAGAACAACCGACATAATAGCCACTCTTGGTGCTAAAAAACGAGACGGACAGATAATCTGCGGTTTTTCGATGGAAACGCAGAATGTTTTAGAAAACTCAAAAAAGAAGTTAACAGAGAAAAATCTCGACCTAATTGCGGCTAATTCTTTAAAAACAGAGGGTGCAGGTTTTGGTTGTGATACTAATGTGATTACACTTATTTCTAAGGAAAAAACCATAGAGCTTCCTAAAATGTCAAAGAGTGAGGCGGCATCAAAAATATTAGACTTTATAAAGGAATTACAAGGAGGAAACAGATAATGAAAATTTTAGTAACGGGCGGAGCGGGATATATAGGTTCGCATACTTGCGTGGAGCTTTTAAACCAAGGCTACGAAATAGTTGTTCTGGATAATCTTATGAATTCATGCAAAAAGAGTCTTGATGTAGTAAAGGAATTAACAGGCAAGGACTTCCCATTCTATGAAATTGATATGTTAGACTACAATGCAATGGAGACTGTCTTTAAAGAACAAAAAATTGACGCAGTTATTCATTTTGCAGGTCTTAAAGCGGTTGGTCAGTCAACAAAAATTCCTATAACATACTATCATAATAATATAACAGGAACACTTCACCTTATGCAGCTAATGGAAAAATATGATGTTCAAAACATTGTATTCTCGTCATCTGCAACAGTGTACGGTACACCAAAGACTGTGCCTATTACAGAGGATTTTCCGCTATCAACAACAAATCCGTATGGCTCAACAAAGCTTATGATAGAGAATATTTTAACTGATATCCAAAAAGCAAACAATAAGCTCTCAGTTACATTACTTCGCTATTTTAACCCGATAGGTGCACACAAGAGCGGAAAAATCGGCGAAGACCCCAAGGGAATTCCAAACAATCTTCTTCCCTACGTTGCACAGGTTGCAGTAGGTAAGCTCGAGAAAGTACATGTATTCGGTGATGACTATGCAACTAAAGACGGAACAGGTGTAAGAGACTACATTCACGTTGTGGACTTAGCTTTGGGACATTTAAAGGCTATTGAGAAGAACACAGGAAAAAGCGGTGTTCATATATACAATCTCGGTACAGGTAACGGATACAGTGTTCTTGAGGTTATAAAATCATTTTCAAAGGCTTGCGGTAAGGAAATTCCGTATCAGATAGACCCAAGACGACCTGGCGATATTGCCGAGTGCTTTGCAGACCCTAAAAAAGCAAGAGAAGAGCTTGGCTGGGAGGCAAAAAGAGGTATCGAAGAAATGTGCGAGGATTCGTGGAGATGGCAATCAACAAATCCAAATGGCTTTAACGACTAATTAGACGAGGTAAACTAAATGAAAAAACAATCAAGAAGCGAAGCAAGAAAAGATGCTTTCACGCTTGTATTTCAACTTAATCAGCATGGTGAAGAAATAAACGAAATGATTTATTATCTTTTAGAAGAAAAGCCTGAGTGCGAGGATAATCTCGGATATATAAGTTCAGTTGTTAAAGGTGTGGGCGAAAAAACAGACGAGCTTGATGCAACTGTGGAAAAATATCTGAAGAGTAACTGGACACTAAAGAGAATACCCAAAGTTGCGCACTCGGTTTTGAGGCTTGCAATTTACGAAATGAAATATGTTGAAGATGTACCAGTGAGTGTTGCCATAAACGAAGCGGTGGAAATCACAAAAACATACGGAGATGACGAAGAGGCTAAATTTGTAAACGGAATATTGGCATCAGTTGCAAAGGAACTATGATTTTTTTAGGGTTTGATACATCAAATTACACCACGTCTGTTGGTGCAGTAGACGAAGACGGTTATAAAAACATTCGTCGCATTCTCCCCGTCAAAGAAGGCGAACGAGGAATTCGCCAGTCTGACGGGGTTTTCTTACACACAAAAAATATAGCTGCACTTTTTGAGGAATTAAATATTAAAGGCAAAGTGGGTGCTGTTGGAATAAGTACAAGACCGCGAAACGTAGAGGGCTCATATATGCCTGTATTTGCGGTGGGTGAGGCTTTTGGCAGAGGTATAGCAAAAGCTTTTAGTGTCCCTGTGTATGAATTTTCGCATCAGGACGGACACGTAATGGCAGGCATATATTCTGCAAATGCATATGAGCTGTTAGAGGACAGTTTTTTATCTGTACATTTATCGGGCGGTACAACAGAGATTTTAAAGACAAATCCTCAAAACGGGTTTTCTCATGAGATTATAGGCGGCACAACAGATATAAGCGCGGGTCAGTACATAGACCGCACAGGTGTAAAATTAGGTCTGCCATTCCCTTGTGGTGTTCATATGGAGGCTATTGCAAAGGGGACACAAAAGGAAATTAAAATGCCTGTATCGGTCAATGATACACATATGAGCTTTTCGGGTGTCGAAACTAAAATGGGGACATACATTGGTAAATATACTGACGGAGAAATTGCATATTCAACACTTAAAAACATTGCAAAAATGCTTGTATGTGCACTAAATAATGCAGTGTGTAAGACAAATATAAAAAGAATACTTGTAGTGGGCGGAGTTGCCTCGAATGAGGTAATTCGCACAGAGCTCGAAAATAACGTAAAAGCAAAGCTATACTTTGCAACAAAAGAATTATCGTCAGATAATGCAGTAGGTATTGCTGAATTATCAAGATTGAAATGGAGAGAAATATGGAGCCAAGAACAGCCACCGTTTCGCAGATAAACGGATATATAAAAGTAATTTTAGATAAGAACGTTGCCTTAAATAATGTATGGGTTAAGGGCGAATTATCAAACTTTAAGCCACATTATTCGGGACATATCTACACCACTTTAAAGGACGAGGGCGGTGTATTAAAAGCGGTTATGTTCAAGGGTGCGGCATCAAAGCTTTCGTTTATGCCATCAGACGGTATGAAGGTTTTGGCGCGCGGCAGAGTGGGTGTGTACGAGCCGAGTGGTGCATATCAGCTCTATATTGAGGAGATGATACCCGACGGTGTCGGAGAATTATACGTTGCATATGAACAGCTAAAGGCAAAGCTTGGCGAGGAGGGGCTCTTTGATGAGGGACATAAAAAACCAATCCCTAAGTTTCCCCAAAGAATAGGTGTATCAACTGCAACAACGGGTGCAGCGGTAAGAGATATTATAAACGTAATTACCAGACGTTACCCTCTTGCAGAAATTATAATTTACCCCACACAGGTACAGGGTACGGGTGCTTCTCAAAGTATTGTAGAGGCTATTAGCTACTTTAACGATACAGAAATGGTAGATACTTTAATTGTCGGACGCGGCGGCGGAAGTATTGAGGACTTATGGGCATATAACGAGGAGATTGTTGCACGTGCCATATTTGAATCGAAAATACCGATAATAAGTGCGGTAGGACACGAAACCGATTTTACCATTGCAGATTTTGTAGCAGATTTAAGAGCACCCACACCGTCTGCGGCGGCAGAAATTGCAGTGCCCTCAACTCTTGAGCTTGGTGCGGCGGTAGAGAATTATAAAACAAGAGCATTAAACGCAACACTCAAGCGAATAGAAAATAACAAGGTTCGTGTCAGCTCAATGCGGATAAAAAATCCGACAGAGATAATAGAAGAAAACTATCAGAGAATAGATAACTTTGTAAAGCATATGGAAAACAAGCTTATGCTAAAGCTTTCGGAGGGAAGACGTGTCCTTGGCGAGAGCGCGTCAAAGCTTGATGTACTAAGTCCGTTGCAGACTCTATCACGCGGATACTCAATAGCAGTTACACAAAAGGGTGATGTGGTACGTACAAAGGACGACCTTACAAGCGGTGATGAGTTCACACTAAAGTTAAGAGATGGCGATGTTGAATGTTATGCTAAATAGGGGATGTTAAAATTATCCACAACTTAAAAAAGGCACAGTCCTTGTGCCTTTTTTGTTTATAAATAATTTACTAAAAGTCCTACAACATATACCATAGCACTTGCGGCGGCGGCAACTGTGCACAGGCTTTTATTTAAAAATGCAAGTATAAGTGCGCACGCTACACCTGCTACTGCCGCAGTTGGGTTTTCTACCGAGTAGAAAACTGCGGGGAAAGTCATGGCGCAAAGCACTGTGTAGGGGATATAGTGCAAAAATGAACGTATATATTTATTTTTAATCTGATGACGTATCAAGGCAAGCGGTAAAACGCGTATTAGGTATGTAACGCCAAACATAACCAAAAGGTAAATCCAGAAATTATTCATTTTCATCGTCTCCTTTCGGGAAAATAAGTGCACCGATAAGTGAGGCAATAACTGCACATATAATAATAGAAAATCCGCTTGTTATAAAATCAAGGCATGGAACAAAGTATATAATACAGCTTAGAGCCACTGCGATAAGCGATACTAAAAGCACAGAAAAATCCTTCTTTGCCTCAGGCACAACTATTGCAATAAACATTCCGTAGATAGCAACCGACAATGCCAGACGTATATCCGTAGGAAGAAGAGCACCAAAAAATGCACCCATTGCAGTACCAAGCGACCAGCCTATATACGGTAGTGTGGCAAGACCCATATAATATATTGGTGTTACGGGCTTTACTCTGCTTACGGAAACTGCAAAAATCTCGTCGGTTGTCATATGCCCTAATAAAATGGCATGCATTCTGCTAAAAGATTTATCAAGCTTTTGTGAGAGGGATATTCCCATAAGTGCATATCTTAAATTTATTACAAGCTGTGAGATTGCCATTTCTAAATATGTACCTGATGCGGCTATTATGCCGATGCCTGCAAACTGTCCCGCAGAAGTCAGATTCGTCATAGAAATCAGAAGTGCCTCCATAGGCGATAATCCCGCGGCAACTGCGGCAATTCCAAAAGAAAAGGACACCGCCAGGTATCCTATGCCTATTGGCAATCCGTCTTTTAGTCCTGTCTTAAATAGTAGAAGTTTCATTTCTTATCCTCGGTTTTTAATTATTTCTGCTTGCAAGATATTTTGTAAGCTCACACAGGAAGTTGGCTTTATCGCCAAATACCGCTATAGCCTTAAGTGCCTTATCGGTATGCTCATCAAGGAGCGCCTTTGCACCGTCAAGACCAAATGTTTTTACGTATGTTGTTCGCTCCATCTCACTGTCCGAGCCAATTGGTTTGCCTAAATCCTCTTGGGTTCCCGTAACATCTAAAATATCATCACAAATCTGGAACGCAATCCCAAGATGATGTGCAAAATCTTCGCAAGCTTTAATCTCCTCATTTGTTGCATCGGCAAATATTGCGCCCGCAACACACGAGCTTTTTATTATTGCGCCTGTTTTTAGAGAGTCTACATACTCTAATCTCTCTTGCGACATTGCACCGTTCTCTATATCCAAAAGCTGTCCGCCAATCATACCGTCAGTGCCGGATGATTTTGCAATAACAGACATTACCTTAAGCGCCTTTTGCGGATTTTTTGCGCCATGCTCCGCCATAACCTCAAATGCCTTATTTAATAGAGCATCTCCCGTTAAAATAGCATTTGCCTCGCCGAATTTTACGTGGCATGTAGGCGCTCCTCTGCGTAGGTCATCATCATCCATTGCGGGCAGGTCGTCGTGAACAAGAGAATATGTGTGTATCATCTCCATTGCACAAGCAAAAGGCAGAGCTTCTTCTATATCTCCCCCGCACATTTTGCATACCGATAGCATAAGCACGGGTCTTAAACGTTTTCCGCCCGCCATAAGTGCATAGCGCATCATTTCGTAAATATCCTTTTGCAGATTATCCTTTGCGCCAAGGTACATATCAAGAGATGTATTGATTTTTTCAATCAACATATCTAAGTTTTTTTTCACGTCATTTCCTCCAAAGAAATTTAGTTGTTTAAATCCTCAAACTCCTGTTTTTCGCCATTTACGAGCACATTCACCTTTTTTTGTGCTTCCTCAAGCATGTTATGGCAGGACTTTGAAAGCTTTATGCCCTCTTCAAACAGCTTTAAAGAATCATCAAGCGAGCAGTCGTTGCCCTCTAATTTACGTACAATTTCTTCTAACTTGGAAATTTGTTCTTCGAATGTATTCATAGTTCAAAAACCTCCTTTTTATTAAGCTCCTCAAGTGATACTATTATTTCGGGGTCAGGTGAATCATTAAGTTTCTGAGTCGCAATATTTATGTAAATAGTTTCCTTGGTTTCGTCTGTCAACTCGGGAAGAGCCTCTCTTTTTATTATATGGTATCCGTATACGCTTTTTACAGGCTCGCTTATTTTGCCGATTTCGAGGGCGAATGTTGCATTTTCAAATTCCTCGACCATTTCGCCTTTTGTAAACAAATATCCGTCGGGGGAATATGCCATACCCGGGTCTTTGCCGAATTCCTGTATCAGCTTATCGAAGTCTGTGCCGGCAATCGCCTTTTTATAAACTGTATTTGCATCTTTTTCATCGTCAACTAAAACATGCTTTGCGCATACGTATTCATTTTCGTATACTTGCTGTGCATCATTGCCCTCCATAAGCTTACGAAGAACTGTGCTTTGTGCCCATAAATAGAACTTCTCGTGGGTAAGAGCACTTAGCGCATTAAGAGACGGAGAAAACATTTCGTTGTCTGCCTCAATCCATACACGTATTGATGTTTCGTCTGTAGGGTCAAATTTCAAATACGAGAATGTATTTGCCATTTTAGCCATATTTTGCAAGTCCTTAAATGTTGTCTGTGCTGCAAGCTTTTTCATATCATCAGTTATTTCGTCGTAAGGAACTTCTAAATTGATATTATTTATGTACAGGTCGTAAAGACCGCAATACTCAGCAAAAGAAATTTTTACATCTCCACATTTAATAATTATGGGTGTGTTATCAATAACAACCTGTTTTGTAGTATTTACATAGTTTACGTTATAGCCTAAGCTTTCGCTTATAAATCTTAAGGGAACAAAGGTTCTGTCGTTAATTACAACGGGTGCACTGTCAAGTGTAACCTCGCTGTCGTCAACAAGCGCAGTTTTTGAATTTATTGTAAGTATTATCTTTTTATAGTCATCAGAAATGCTGACAGTTTTGTCCTCTCCGTTCCATTTAACATTTGCGTCAAAAGCCTCGGAAATCACACGGATAGGCACCATGGTTCTGTCGTTTGCAACATATGGCGCAGCCTCAAGTGTACTTTGCGACACGACTGTGTTTTTTTCTAAATTATAGTCTTTTTCGCCTATTGTAAATTCTATGGTTGCAGCATTTGCCGATATGGTTGTAACTGCTGCTGCAAATATAAAAGATAACAGTAATTTCTTTAACATTGTTCTTCTCCCAACCGTAATTATTATACCACTATTATAGTATAATATCGGTGTGTTGTCAACTATTCTTTTGGAGCAAGAAAAAAGACGATGTAATTCTACACCGTCTGCTTTGCTTTTTAGAAACTTACGCTAATTTTGCAAGCTTAACAGCAAGTTGAGATTTCTTTCTCGCTGCTGTATTCTTATGAAGAATACCCTGCTTAACGCCCATATCTAATTTCTTAACCGCATCATTGAATAAAGGCTTAACATTTTCCTTATCAGCGGCCTCCACAGCTGCTTCGAACTTCTTAATAGCAGTCTTTAAAGCAGTCTTGTGCATTTGATTGATTAAAGTCTTTTTCTGTGTAACCAATACACGTTTTTTTGCAGACTTAATATTTGGCATTTTTTACACCTCCACGAATTTAATGTATAACACCATAACAGTATACAACATTTTAAAAATAATTTCAAGTCTTTTTTTAAAATTTTTTTAATTTTTCCAAACTATTATAAAAAAATGCCGATTTTGAGTGTTTTTTATCTAATATAACTAAAACGGATTACAGGTATACATATCACTGAAGCTTCCGTATGTTGCTATCTCGCATGTAAATGAAACGTTGTAATTATCGGATATCCACGACGGAACTGCCACGCCCTTTGGCATAAACACAAGAATGTTCTCTGTGTTGTTTGCGTTTCTCTCATCAAGCGGAAGAACATTTTTAAAAGGTGAGCCTTGCGATACTTTTGGTCGGTAAATCGGCTTTTGTGGCTCGTAGTACGATAAAACACCATAAAGATGTGAGTCCTGATAGCATATTATCGAATCATACTCTGCAGATTTGAGCGAATCGGATATAAAGCTTTCCGACGAGTTATATTCAATGTCATACGAATATATATAGGCACTGCTGCAGAAAAGTATGGCACAAAGACTTATAAGAGTTATAACTGTTTTTGATTTTATACGACCCAGACCGAGCGCAATTACCGTCAATACAAATGGAAATGCGGGGATTGCATATCTTTCTATAAATACGGGTCTTACTGCAAGTGAGGCAAATATGCCTATAAGACATGTACCCACAAATATGAACAAACCTGTGAGCGACAAAGCAAGTCTTTTAAAATCTGTCTTTTTAAACATTACAACAAGGGATAGTACAAAGACTGCCGCAAAGAATGGTATATAAAAGCGTGTATAATCTCCGCAGCCAAGCCATACATTAAAAAATTCCTTTACTGTTTTAAGTGTTATTGGTTCAATCCAGTATTCGTTTGTTACTTTCTCGGAAAGCTGTCCTAAAAATGACGACATCCATGGTACATAAGCAACCACAAGTGCCGCAGTGGATAAAAACCACTTTGATACTTTGTATCTGTAAACTGAGCCAAGAAGAAGCATAAAGCTTATTACAAGCACAGAAACGAATGCAAAATAGTGCAGATATGCACTGAGTATTGCAAAGATGGTAAACATTATCCAGAAGTAACGCCTGTCCTCAGTAATTGCGCGGTAGGCATATATTCCTGCGCCGAATACTGTAAAGGATGCCCAGCTGTACATTCTTATCTCTACCGAGTATATAAGGTAAAGCGGTAATAAAAACATAGCACCAACAAAAATCAGTCCCTCTTTATGGGTAAAGATTTTAGAAATATTTCTATACCCCAATATCATCATAAGTATAAGAGGTATAATAGAAAAGATTTTTGTAAATATAATCTCGTTACCGAATATCATACAGAATATTTTTAACCCGAAGTAGTACAGAGGCGGATGTACGTCTGCAGCGGTGATTGCACAGATATCCGAAAAGCTGTGTTCAATCATTGCAAGAGAGTATGCCTCATCATACCACACATTGTTATTAAAAATCAAAGAGCTATATAACAATGCGCCTGCAATTATAAATATTATAAAAGCTATGTGATAACCTATATTCTTTTTCATTTATATATTTAAACTCCTATCCCGACGGTATAAACCGTAAAAATAAAATGGTTAAACACATAGATTTTAACATAAATGAATTTGTTTGTCAAATTTGAGGGTATACACAACAAAAAACACCAAAAAGTAACAAAAAGTTGTCATAATATTGACATTGTTAAAATTACGTGATAAAATATAGTGGTTAAAATATTTTTAAAGGAGAATACATATTATGAAAAAACTTTTAGTAATGGCAATGGCTGCTGTTATGGCTCTTACAATGGTAGGTTGCGGACAGGGACAAAAAACAAACGATAAGCTTGCTATAATTGACAAGGATTATCCGTCAGAAGAATACGGAATAGCTTTCAGAAAAGGCTCAGATGTTACGGAAGCTGTAAACAATGCAATGGTAGAGCTTACAAAAGAAGGTAAGCTTGGCGAAATCGCAAGTGCATACGGATTAAACGAATTATTGCTTGTTGATGAAACAAATGCAAACGCTTCTCAGTCAGAAATCACACTTACAGAGCTTGAAGAAATTAAGGCAAGCGGTGTTTTAAAGATTGGTTATACAATCATGAAGCCTCTTAACTACACAGACGAAGAGGGCAAGTTCGTAGGTTTCGAAACAGAGTTTGCAACTGCAGTTTGTGAAAAGCTTGGTGTAGTTCCTGAATTTATAGAAATTGAATGGGCTGCAAAAGAAATCGAGCTTAATTCAAAGAACATTGACTGTATCTGGAACGGTATGACAATTACCGAAGAAAGAATGGAAAACATGTCAATAACAATGCCTTATCTTGCAAACAGACAGGTACTTGTTGTAAGAGAAGAAAATGTTGAGAAGTTCTCACAAAGTCTTGACGGTGCTGTTGTTATAGCAGAGGGTGGCTCAGCAGGTGAAGAATTGGCAACAACAGGCGAAGACTTTGCAAATGCAGAGTACACAGCTGTTGCATCACAGGCAACTGCTCTTATGGACGTTGCAGCAGGCACATCTGACGTTGCAGTAATAGACTATGTAATGGCAGGAAGCTCAATAAATAAGTAATTTTATAAATTCTTTTCTGACACCGTTTTGTTCGTATGAGCAAAACGGTGTTACGTATAATTTAATCTAAAATTTATTTGTCTGAAAAAGAATATATTTCTTGCAGACAGAAAGGCATAATATGAATGTATGGTTAGAGCTTTTTGAGGGCTTTAAATATAATATAATAATATTCTTTGGCACAATAGCAGCGGCAGTTCCGTTAGGACTTTTAATAACATTTTGTTCAATGTCAAAATTTAAGCCGCTATCCTACATATCAAAGCTTTTTGTGTGGATAATCAGAGGAACACCGCTTATGCTTCAGCTTTTTGTTGTTGCATATGCACCGGGACTGTTATTTGACATTCCCATGAAATCGCGAATGATGGCTACCTTTATTGCCTTTATTATAAACTATGCTGCGTACTTCTCCGAAATATACAGAGGCGGAATAGAGAGTATACCAAAAGGTCAATACGAGGCAGGTCAGGTGCTTGGTCTTACAAAAATACAGGTATTTACGAAGATTGTTCTGTTCCAGGTAGTAAAAAGAATTGTTCCGCCTATGGGTAATGAGATTATTACTCTTGTTAAGGATACATCCTTATCAAGAATCATAGGTGTTGGCGAAATTATAATGAGTGCGGAGCGCTTTTCGAAGAACGGTGGTCTTATCTGGCCATTGTTCTCGACGGGATTATTCTTCCTTGCAATGGGTGGAATATTAACCGTTCTTTTTAGTAAAATAGAAAAGAAAATGAGCTATTATGACGCATAAAGGAGGATAAACGTGATTTTTCACGTTTATCCTTCGGCAGATTTTATTGCACCGCCGAAATTTTCGCACCCATAAAGGTGCGAAACGGCGATGTGCATAATTTCCATTATACGCCTTGTCTGTCCACAGGCAGGGCGGCATAATGTTTTTATTACTATTTGTGGACAGAAAGGCTATGGAAATTATAATGGCAATTCTTGAAGTAAAGAACATACATAAAAGCTTTGGAAAAACCAAGGTTTTAAAAGGAATAGACTTTTCTATGGAGGAAGGCAGCATTTTAGCTGTGCTTGGCTCCTCGGGCAGCGGAAAAACAACAATACTAAGATGTATAAATTTTCTGGAAACTGCCGATAAGGGACAAATTTATGTTGACGGAAATCTGATTTTTGACGGTGATGACACATCAAAGCTCAGTGCTTCGCAAATCCGTGAAAGACAACTCAATTTCGGACTTGTTTTTCAGTCATTCAACCTGTTCCCGCAATATACTGCTCTTGAGAATGTTATGCTCGCACCAAAGGAGCTTGCAAAAGAGCGAGAAGACTACAAAAAGAACAAGGCACAGATTTTAGAAGAAATAAGAGAAGAGGCTGTTGCTCTTCTTACAAGAGTGGGACTCGAAAACAAGCTAAACAGCTATCCGTGTCAGCTCTCGGGCGGACAGCAACAACGTGTTTCCATTGCAAGAGCATTGGCACTTAAGCCTAAAATATTATTCTTTGATGAGCCGACCTCGGCACTCGACCCTGAGCTTACGGGCGAAATTTTAAGAGTAATAAAAAGTCTTGCACAAAAGAAAATGACAATGGTTATTGTTACTCACGAAATAGAATTTGCAAAAAACGTTGCGGATGAAATAATATTTATGAACGACGGTGTTATTTTGGAAAGAGGAACACCCGAAGAGGTAATAGACAACCCAAAAAACCAGAGAACAAAGGAATTTTTAAGTAAACTTTTAGAATAGAAAACACCTTGAAAGGTTTGGTTATAAAAATGAAAAGAAAAGATATACTAAAAAGACTTTCCGTTTTATTTGTTATGGCTGTTTTAACTGTTTGCACAGCATCATGTGCAAGTAATGAAGCACCTAAAAAAAGCTCACTTGTTTCGCCCGATAAGCCTATTAAGTCAAAGGTAGACAAGGAAGAGGATAAAACAGAATCAGAAAATGAAGACAAGCCTCAAAGTACACAAAAAGCCCAGACACCGACAACACCTGTAGAATATAAAGAAGGCAAGATTGAGGAAAAAACCTTTGAGAGTGAGTACATTGGTGTTAAGTTCAATCTTCCTCAGGGATACAAAATGTATAATCGTGAGCAGGTTGAGGCTATAATGGCGGAGCTTGTACAGGATGACAGTACAACCGGTGATATGAGCTACGAAACAATAATACACAACGAGCAGGGCGATGTGCAGGTTGTTATAGCGGTTGACCGCAATAAAGGTCAATACAGTGAGGAAGAGTATCTTGGCGGAATAGTTAATGGATACAGACAGATACCTACAGCCGAGATAAGCGAAGAAATTTCATATGCAACTATTGCGGGTATGGAGTTCTCGGCAATAGAGATATCAAGCGGTGATACTTCTATGCTTCATTGTGTTAAGAAAAAGAACAATGATATACTCTACTATGTAATTACGTATCCAAAGGGAAATATCGACGCGGTGCAGACGGTAATGAATGCATTTGTACCAATGTAACAATAATTTAATAAAAAGAAACGAATTGTTAATAGTTCTATAATTGACATTTTTTGCGATTTGAAGTATAATAGAGGCAACAAACAGGAAATGGAGAAACTTTTTGTATGAAGTTTAATGTAAAAAGATACTTTCAGGTTTTAGGAGTATCGCTTGCGGTGATTTTGTGTCTGGGTGCGCTTGTGCTCGGATGTAATTTCTCATCAATGCTTGGCGAGTATACCGACAACGGTTTTAACGATAATGTTGTAAAAGCTGATGACGGAAAAATAAACGTCCTTTTAACCTGTGTAGATATGGACGGATTAAGAACAGACGCTATAATGCTTGCTCAATATGACAGTGAGCTGAACAAGGTGAGTATTCTGTCAATCCCCAGAGATACAAGAGTATTTATAGGAAACCGTTACCAGAAAATAAATGCAGCGCATGCATATCGTTATGAAGACGGAGAAATTGGCGGACCTGAGGCTATATGCGGTACCGTTTCGAGACTTACGGGAGTACCCATAAACTACTATATAGATTTTTCATTTGATGCTGTTGCACAGATAATGAACGATTTGGGACCTGTTAACTTTGATATCCCTGATGTACACGGAGACGGACGGGGAATGGTTTATGATGACCCTGTTCAGGGCTTGCATATAAATCTTCCGCCCGGAAATCATGACCTTAACGGTTCGGAGGTTGTACATCTTCTGAGATACAGAAAAAACAACAGAGGACAAGGCTATGTCGATGGTGATATCGGAAGAATCAGACTGCAGCAGAATTTTATAAAAGCGCTTGCAGACCAGAAGCTCAATGCCTCACTTATATTGAAAGTACCATCTATTTTTAAAGATGTTGTGGATAATATAGATACCAATATAAGTCTTTCGGACGTTATTAAATACTCAAAATATTTAACGGGAATATCTTCTGTGAATATTACAACACTTACAGTCCCGGGAGTAGATGCATACGATACAGCGGAAAAGCAGTCAATGCTTGTTCCGAACATGAATGAGTTGAGAGCTGTTATTGTAGAGAACTTTGGCTATGACGAAGAAATGACAGTAGAAGACCCGCAAAGACAAATGGAGTATTTTGGAGACAGATATCAGTCATACTACAACGCGGTAAACAGCGGCAGTGTTGACGCTTTGGGTCATTCTCCCAAGTATAACGAAAACTTAAGATATAACGAAGCATATTACGACAGTGTATATGATAGTTAAAAGGGATAAGAGGATGTTTAAAAAGAATTTCTTTTTAAACATCCCCTTTTTTGTGTTACACAATATTATTGTATACACCTGGTCAGAGCAAAATGCGATAGATTTGGTATATTAGCGTGTTTTGTGTGTTCTGCAGTAAAAACAAATCAGCCTTAATCGTCTTGTTTTATTAACGATATGCACAAAAAAGGGACATAAAATGCATAAAATTGAATAAATTTCTAAAATATACTTGATAAATTTGTAATTGTTTGATACAATATATGTAACTGTAAAGAAACAAATGTAATCTTTAATATATTTAAAGGTTATCTGAGAGGAGTTAACAGGAACTGTTATGGAAAAGACGATACTTATAATTGAAGATGAAAAAAACATCAATGATATACTTGCTTTTAAATTTGCCAAGGAGGGATACAGAACTCTGTCTGCTTTTGACGGTATAAAGGGACTTGAGATGGCTCTTGGCGAAAATCCGGATATAATATTACTTGACGTCATGCTACCGGGAATGGACGGTTTTGAAGTGTGCAGACGTGTCAGAGACCGTTCCAACGTTCCTATTATTATGCTTACTGCACGTGAGGACGAGGTTGATAAGGTGCTTGGTCTTGAACTGGGCGCAGATGATTATATCACAAAGCCTTACTCGGCAAGAGAACTAACTGCAAGAGTAAGAGCAAACCTCAGAAGAAGTGCATATGATGTTCCGGAGGTTACAAATCCGTCATCTGATGTAAATACTGTTGTATCGGGAGATTTATCAATTAACATAGAACGTTACGAGGTCTTAAAGGGCGGAGAAAATGTAGATATTACATTAAGAGAATTTGAGCTATTAAAGTTCCTGGCAACACAACCGGATAAAATATTCTCACGCGAAAAGCTTCTGGAAAATGTATGGGGATATGAATACTACGGAGACGTGCGTACTGTTGACGTTACCGTAAGACGTCTTCGCGAAAAAATAGAAGACGACCCGAGCTTGCCTAAGTACATTATAACAAAAAGAGGTTTGGGATACTATTTCAATAAATAAGCCACATACGAAATGGAGTTTTAATAATTGTTTAAAAGTATAAAAGGAAAAATAGTAGTATATTTTGTGATTATGATACTTGTTATGCAGGCTATCTGTTCAGCTACTGCAATGCTGGGTGTATCATATCGTTACCACAATAATTTTAAAGAAAATATACAGAGTGTCTTTAACGAAGACTTTAAAAAACAATTATCAGAATTAGCAAATATAAGCACCTCTCCGGAAGGAGAGGCGATTATTTTTGAGGAGAATGATACTTACATACTTTCAAAAATAACAGAGCTTGTAAATGCATATTCTTTTAAATTGAGCTTGTCTGCGTCAAGATTTTTTTCTGTAGTTGACAAAGACGGAAGATTTATATATTCAAGTGCCGAGCATGACGGGGAGTATACTCCTACTCTTTTAAGTGCAATGCGTGGAGTTGAGGATATAGAAGATTCTCTTACTGCCTCGTATGCGGATTATGCATTCCCCATAATGAGCGGTACTCAGGTAAGATACATAATTTATATAAAAGAGGATTGCAGCGACAGAAATTCTGCACTTACATGGCTGTTCTTTACACTTATAGCCTCATGGCTTTTCTCGGGTGTGATTGCAGTTATTGTGGGTACAATTTTTGCAAAGGATATAACAAATCCGCTAAAGCAATTAACAGAAAAAGCAAGGCTTTTGACCGAGGGTGATATAAATGCACTGGAAGAAAGCGACATAAAAGACGAAATAGGGCAAATGACAAATATGCTCGTATTGCTCGCAAAAAAAGGTGAAGATGCAACTGCAAAAGCCAATGAGGAAAAAAATAAGATAGAAACTATTCTGCAGAATATGACAGATGGTATTCTTGCTTTTGACATCAACGGAAAGCTTATTCACTTCAACAACGAGGCGCAAAGACTCTTAGGCAGAAAATATCTTGATGATATAACCTTCGACAGATTTTTTAAGGAGCTTAATGCCAATATTACCCTTGGCGATATATTATACGTAAAAAATGAACAGGGCGAAGAAACAGAAAGAACAATAAAGGTAGACGAGCAGTTTTTAACATTAGGTTTTGCTACCTTTACACTGGAAAATAAAACAGCCGGTATAATAGTTATTATACACGATATAACAAAGCAGGAGAGGCTCGAAAAATCACGACGTGAATTTGTATCCAATGTTTCGCATGAGCTCAGAACTCCACTTACTACCATAAAATCATATGCGGAAATGCTCTCGGATACTCCGGATGCAGACGTTGAGCTAAGAACACGTTTTTTAGGTACAATTACATCCGAGTCGGACAGAATGACCCGCATGATAAGCGACTTCTTAACGCTGTCGCAGCTTGATGAAAATCAGGCATATATGAAGAACATAGACGAGATTGATGTTCGTGCGCTTGTGGATAATATAATAGAGAGAAATATATTTACAGCGAAAAAGAAAAACATCGAATTAAAGCACAGACGTATAAATAAAACACCTCAGATTATGGGCTATCGCGACGGACTCGACAGAGTTATCACCAATATTGTTACGAATGCCTTAAAGTACACACGTGAGGGTGGTACTGTAACAGTATACACATCTAAGGTGTATAAGGATATTCAGATAAAGGTTGCAGATACCGGTATAGGAATTTCCGAGGAGCAGCTACCCAAAATCTTTGACAGATTTTTCAGGGTGGACAAGGCGCGTTCGCGAGACCGTGGCGGCTCGGGACTTGGTCTTGCTATTGCAAAGCAGACAATCGAGAGCTTTTTTGGCGGTAAAATTAAAATAACAAGCGAACTTAATGTTGGAACGGAGGTTACAATAACTATCCCTGTGGGAGAATGATGTTGTATTATGAAGAATTATTTTTTAAAAATATTTATCTTACTGTCAGCACTTATTGTTCTGTTTGCCCTTTGTTGCTATCTGGGAGTCGGACAAAGCTCAGGGTACAATAAAGACGATATATATAAAATAGTTTCGTATCTCGAAGAGCACGGAATAAGTGTGGACCCCGAAATGATAGACATAGAAAAGAAACACGTTTTTGATATGGATTTGGAGAGTGTAACAGCTGATAAAACCATGCTGAGTAAAAAAATTCTATCAGAACAGGCGGCGGTTCTGGCAGATACATACACTGCAGAATCGGGAACTGTTGCATTTAAAGGCAACGACTTTTCATTTAAAAGTGCAAAGGGAATAAATATGGATATAGCAGAAAAAGCGAGTCTGTATGAAGTGGGAAAAAAATCTCAAAAGCTTGTAGAAAAGTTGGGGTTTGATATCGACTCAGGCAACATTACAGTTTCAGAAACCGCAGATGGCTTCAGGGCGGATATTACCAAAACAATAGACGGGGTAAAAATATTTAACAACTGCATAAGTGTCGAAATAAAAGAAGGAGTGTTCAATCAACTCTGGGGGCGTTGGTATTATCCAAAATCAAAAAGCCGGGATAAACGCGAGGCAAAGCCCTTAATTGATGCACTTGTATTATTCTCTCAGGATAATATAAACAACAAAAAAATTCAAATACAAAGCATAGAGCTTGGCTATATTCTTACTGATACATCTCAAAAAACAACAACACTGCGCCCGGTGTGGCAGATAAAAACAGACGAATACTCAAGTGTTTACATAGATGCGTAAGTCCGGTCGTTGTATTTGTTATAGAATTTATAAAGCATTTAAAGTACAAGGAATCTGCATTTTTGCCGATTCCTTTGTTTTTAATTTAACAACTCATTTGCACAAAAATTACCTCGAACAAAAACATGGTAAAAAACAGATAAATTATTGACATAATAAGAAAATTATGATATACTGTCAGTAGTCGAATTGCGAAAACCTATGTGGTTTTTGCAAATGGTTTAATAAGTTAAAATATCATTACCTGCATTTTGATTTTAACAACCATTAAACTCAAATAAATATTTAATTTTTAAAGCATATAGGCTTTAAAAAAGGAGGTACAAAATGAAAAAACGTATTTCGTTGGCGATTGCAGTCGTTATGATTATGACTCATTTGCTTTCAATAGTTTCATTTGCTGATTTTAGCGACGTTACAGAAGATAATGCTTACAGACAAGCTATTATTACACTTACAAAGCTTGGTGTAATTAACGGATATGAGGAAAGTGATAAAACATTTACGTTCAGACCTGAAGGTAAAATAACAAGAGCAGAATTTACAAAAATGCTTGTTACTGCACTTGGACGTGGCAACCACACAACAGAGCCGACAGAGTTTAGCGATGTTGCGGGCCACTGGGCAAGATTTAACATTAAAACCGCATACGATATGGGAATCATAAACGGTTTTGATGATGGTACATTCAGACCGGATGAACAGGTTACATACGAACAAGCACTAAAAATGATGGTTTGTACTTTAGGATACATCGACTTTGCAGAGGGTAAAGGCGGTTGGCCAAATGGCTACACAACACAAGCCAATGAATTAGGTCTTACAAAGGGTATAACAAACCAAAAGAATTCTGAAGCCGCACTAAGACAAGTTATAGCTCAGGTTGTTTATAATGCCCTCGAAGTTCCTAAAATGGAAAAGGGTATAACGGGTGATTATGAGCAGACAACTAAGACAATCCTTAATAACGACCTTAAGGTTTATAAGTTAAAGGGTATATTGGTTGGTGTTGAAGATATTCAGACAGATGAATGTAATTCAACTCTTTTAGACTATCAGATGGCAGTTGAAGAAGATGGTACAGAATATATTCTTGATATAAGAAACTATAAAGACCATTCAATAGTAGCACTTCAACAGTTTGTTGGTAAACAGGTTAATGTATATTATTCACAGCCATCAAGCAGTGATGACAAATCATTGGTAGTATTTGACTCAGACTCAGTTAAGAATACAACATATGAAGTAAGCTACGAGGATATTGTAAGCTATGATGGTTCAACATTAAAGTATTACCCAAAAGATGCATTAAGAACATCAACAATAAGCACAAATCTTGCAAATATGACAATCATATATAATGGCGAAACACTTGATGCTTCTGCTACTACATATGTAGTTCAGGGTATAAATGCACCATCATCTGCAAGTATAACAGGTAAAGCGGCAGTTGCAGCAGAAATCCTAAATCCGTCAAGTCCGCACTTTATTTATGGTGATGTAACATTTACAGACAGTGGTTCTGATGGTTCAATAGATATGGCAACAATCAACGACTATCGTTGGATGGTTGCATACAAAACAGTAAACAGCACAGATTATAAAGTACAAAACTCTTTAGTAACAACTGACTCTCTTGTTCTTGACCCTGACGGTCTGAATCAAAAGATTTACGTAGAGAAAAACGGAAAAGAAGTTGAACCGACAGCAATTTCATCAGGAGATGTTTTAACATATACAAAGAGCTATGACGATACAGTAAAGAGAGTTTATGTTTCAAAGAAGACAGTTACAGGTGAAGTAAATTCACTAAGTGCCGATAAAATTACAATAGCAGGTACAGAATACAATCTTGATAAAAACTGTGTTCAGTATATGAAGAATAAGGGTAACACTGTAAGTGTCGGCAGCAGTGTAACAATGTATCTTGATAAGCTGGGTACAGTAGTTTATGGTACAGTAAAGCAGGACGAGGCTATTCCTTATGCATATATTGCAGACGTTGTATATGACGGAGGCGAGGATGCAACATATGTAAAAGCATTCCTACCATCTCTTTCAGCAACAAAATTAAGCAATATGAAGCTTAGTGCTAATGCAAAGATTGATGGTAAGAAAATAGCGAATGCAAGCGAAGCACAGACACTTCTTGGTGCATCAGCAGCTAATGGTGAAAATAATGAGGATGCCACATATTCAACTTATCCTAACGATAAAAGACCAACAAACACAACATATTCTCAGGTTGCAAAGATAAAGTATGATAAATCTGCAAACGAAATTACAGAAATTATCACACTTTCAAATCAAAATGTAGGTAATACAAATATAGATAAATCTATAATCGTAAAATCAAGAGATTTTGCAAAATACAACTACAACTCAACAACATTTACAGAAGCAGGCGGCAGTGCAAACTTTAAGGTTAATTCTTCAACTGTAATAATAGACGTTCCTGCAGACAGACTCAGTTCAGATTATATGAAGAAGACATACTCTAACTTCAACTCAAAATCAGGTAATTGCTGGGCAGAAGCATATGACGTAAATTCAAGCAGAGTTGCAGGTCTTGTTATAAGATATAACATTGGTACAGAAACAAGAATTACTAAAAAGAGTAAAACATCACAACACAGTGTTGTAGCAGGTGCTATAGGTGAGAATGTTGATGAAAATGAACAACTTGTTTCAACAATTCCGCTATATTCAAATTCTGAAACTGCAAGCAGTAAAATGATAACAAGCGGTGTTACTGACTTCAACGGTCTTGATGTTGGTGATATAATTCAATATGATACTGACGAAGAAGGTAAGATTCAGGGCATGCAATATGTTATGAAATATGATGACATAAAGAGTGTTCTTGAAACAGGATTATATGACTGGACAGATACCTTGACTCCGGCTGAATCGAACAGATACCAAAGATATAAGTTTGAATTTGAGTTCCCTAAACTTGATGGCGATGGTAACTACAAGCTTAGCGGTGGCAGTTACGTAGGAGGTTTTGAGCCATATACATCAAATGGAGAGGATTTACCATATTCAAGAGCCGTAATGTACAACGTTGTCCGTATGTTGGATGATAATACAATCCAGGTTACAAAAGAAGGATTTGCTGCTGATGGTTCAATGGATATTGATGCAGTAGATGTTGAAGAAATCAAAATATCATCTTCTACAAATATGATAAAGCTTGCAGCAAACGGTAGATTTGTAACAGTTGACGATGAGGGTAACGACCTTAGCATCACAAGCTTAAAGGACGTAGAGCACTTTGGCGTAGAATGTTCAAAGATTATGGTAAGTACCATTATAGGTTCTGTTAAGTTAGTAGTAATTTATCAATAATTCGGAGGTCTTATATGAGTATAAAATACAAGAGAGTACTCTTAAAAGTAAGCGGTGAAGCACTTGCAGGAAACAATGGCTTCGGACTTGATGAAAAAACCCTTGAAGAAATAAGCAAAAACATCAAAGAAATTGTTGATTTGGGCGCACAAGTTTCCATCGTTGTAGGCGGTGGAAACATCTGGCGCGGCAGAAGCGGTGTAAATATGAACCGCACAAGAGCTGACCATATGGGAATGTTGGCTACTGCTATAAATGCGCTTGCCCTATGCAGTGCATTGGAGAATAGCGGTGTAGAAACAAGAGTCCAGACTGCTATTGATATGCACTCAGTTGCTGAACCGTATATAAGAGGCAAGGCAGAAAGACATCTGCAAAAAGGCAGAGTAGTAATATTTGGTTGCGGAACAGGTAATCCGTTTATGTCGACCGATACTGCTGCAGCGCTAAGAGCAGTTGAGATGGAGGCTGACGTTATACTGCTTGCAAAAAAGGTTGATGCAGTATATGACAGCGATCCAAATCTTAACCCAAATGCCAAAAAGTATGATGTATTATCATTCGACGAGGTTTTGGCAAAAAATCTTGGTGTTATGGATTCAACTGCAGCGTCAATGTGCAGAGATAACAATATGCCGATTCTTGTATTCGGACTTAATGACCCACAAAATATAGTAAGAGCCATTAAGGGTGATACCATTGGTACTTTGGTCAACACAAGCGGCTCACTAAAATAAGGAGGTAAAAGGAAAATGGCGAATTATCCTGAAATAGAAGCAAAAATGGAAAAAAGAATAGATGGCTACAACGGTGAGTTAAAAACTATCCGTGCAGGACGTGCAAATGCATCAGTTCTTGATAAAATAGCTATCGACTATTATGGAACAATGACTCCTATTCAACAAATAGGTGCAATTTCATCACCCGACCCAAGACAGCTTTTAATCCAACCTTGGGACGCTACAGCTCTTAAGGCTATAGAAAAAGCAATTAACGAATCTGAGCTTGGTATTACTCCTCAAAATGACGGAAAAGCAATAAGACTTAACTTCCCTCCACTAACAGAAGAGAGAAGAAAAGAGCTTGTAAAGCTTGTTAAAAAGTACACAGAGGAAGCAAAGGTTCAGATAAGAAACGTTCGCCGTGATGCTCTTGACGATTACAAAAAGAAGAAGAAGGACGGAGAATTCACAGAGGACGATATAAAGAATATCGAAAAGGATATTCAAAACCTTACTGACAAGTATATAAAGGAAATCGACAGTATTTGCGCAGATAAGGAAAAGGAAATATTAGAGGTTTAATGATTTGTGTTGGCAATCCGCCGGTGCGTTCGGCGCACCGACGGATTGCTTTATATTTTTGTATCAGGTAAAAGGTTATGTTATTTAAAAGAAAACAAAGAATAGAAATAGACCCCAATAACTTGCCCAAACATATAGGAATAATAATGGACGGTAACGGAAGATGGGCAAAAAAGAGAGGACTTCCCCGTAGTGCCGGGCATAGTGCCGGTGCGGAGTGTCTTAAAAAGATTATAACAGAGGCGAACAAAATAGGAATAAAATATGTTACTGTGTATGCATTTTCAACCGAGAACTGGAAGCGTCCCAAAGAAGAAGTGGACTATTTAATGAATTTGCTTATGGACTATCTTATAAACGCCGAAAAAACACTTGCAGGCGAAAATGTTGTTGTACGAGCAATAGGCTCAAGGAAAGAGCTTTCCGAGGAAATGCGTAAGCAAATTAAAAAAACCGAGGAGTTTACTAAAAATAACACGGGCGTTGTGTTAAATATTGCCTTAAATTATGGCAGCAGAGACGAAATTTTAAATGCCATAAAGAATATATACTCCGATATAGAACAGGGAAAAGTACAAATCGGTGATTTGAATGAAGAAATATTTGCCGATTATTTATATACATCAGGGCAGGATGAGGTTGATTTACTCATACGAACAAGTGGCGAAAAGCGACTCTCAAACTTTATGCTCTGGCAGGTAAGCTATGCAGAAATGTGGTTTACCAATAAGTTGTGGCCCGACTTTAAGCCCGAGGACTTAAGACAGGCGATATATGACTACCAAAACAGAGGCAGAAGGTACGGCGGAGTTTAAAATTGCCCATCTTACCACTTTTTGCTTGGGGCGGTATAACCCATACAGCACCCAAGCTACAAAATGGCAACCTGGACAATTTTAGTGAGAGAGGGAATCTTACCACTTTTTCGTTTTAACTTAAGAAAGGATTGAAATTCATATGAAAGTGAGAATATTAACAGCTATAATATCTGCAATAGTTTTTATTGGTATTTTACTGTTGCCCCCGGTTGTATTTACAGTTGCGCTTGCTATTGTAGGACTTATAATGCTTCATGAGTGTTATTCGGCATCTAAAATATCAAAAAAAGTTAAATATGCGGGATATTTGTGTGCAATAATGTTTATGATAACTGCATATGGTTGTATAAGTATGCCGCAATATTTAAAATGGGATTCTGTAGTGGTAATGGTAACTATTTTTACCATTCTTATACATATGATACTTATTGTTAAAGAACATTCCAAAATCAGATACAGCGAGATTTTATCTAATGGATTTTTAACAATGTATATTGTAATTTCTGTTATTTCTATATTCTTTATTAAAGAAAGATTCGGATTATTAAATATGCTGTTGTTATTTATATGTGCATGGGGCACAGATTCACTTGCATATTTTGGCGGAAGATTTTTTGGCAAACGTAAGCTCATAGAACACGTAAGCCCTAATAAGACCGTTGAGGGTGCAATAAGTGGTGTTATTGGTGCGATGGTTTTGTGTGCATTATATTTGTATTTTATTTATGATATGAAAGTGATTTACATTGCAATTGGTGCAGTAATAGGAGTTTTGGGCAGTATATTCTCACAAATAGGAGATTTAAGTGCCTCTGCAATAAAGCGTGATACACAAATAAAGGATTTTGGAACAATTTTCCCCGGTCATGGCGGATTTTTAGACAGATTTGACAGTGTAATATTTATTGCGCCAATAATATGCATACTATTAAGCATGCTAAGATAAAAATGTTTAAAGGACGAATATAAATGAGAAAAAACATTTCAATATTAGGCTCAACAGGCTCAATCGGTACACAGACTTTGCAGATTGCAAGAGATTATGATATAAACGTTGTAGCAATGTCTGCACATTCAAATATCAAATTACTTGAGGAGCAGGCACGTGAATTTATGCCGCAAATAGTTTGTGTTACGGACAAAACAAAAGAAAGCGAACTCAAAATAAAATTAGCCGATACCAATATAAAGGTCGTGGGCGGTAAAGAGGGTCTTATTGAGGTTGCAACCGCAAAGGATGCCGAGATAGTTGTAACTGCAGTTGTGGGAATAAGCGGTCTTATACCTACAATAGAGGCAATAAAAGCAAAAAAAGACATTGCACTTGCAAATAAAGAAACACTTGTTACGGGCGGACATATAGTAACAAAGCTTGCAAAAGAATACAACGTTAAGATACTCCCGGTTGACAGCGAGCACAGTGCAATTTTCCAATCACTTATGGGCAATTCCAAAAGTGCGCTAAAGAAGATAATACTTACTGCCTCAGGCGGTCCTTTTGTGGGTAAAAAAAGAAGTGAACTCGAAAACATAAAGCCTCAGGATGCGCTAAAACATCCTAACTGGGATATGGGTGCAAAGGTTACTATAGATTCATCAACTCTTGTAAACAAGGGTCTGGAGGTTATAGAGGCAAAGTGGCTTTTTGGTGTTGATATAGATAATATAGAGGTTTTAATACACCGTCAGAGCATAGTTCATTCAATGGTTGAATATGTTGATAACGGGGTTATTGCACAGCTTGGTGCACCTGATATGCGTCTTCCTATTCAATTTGCACTCACATACCCCGACAGACTGCCGATGACAAAAAACGAAACCGACTTTGCAAAAATATTTAATCTCACATTCGAAAAGCCTGATACAGACACGTTTTTTGCGCTCGAAATAGCAAAAAAAGCGGGTCGTGAGGGAGGTATTTTACCAACAATTTTTAACAGCGCCGACGAGGTTGCAGTTGAAATGTTCTTAAATGGCAAAATGACCTACACACAGATATCCGAATCAATCGCATATGCGGTAGACTCAGTAACAAACATTAAAGAGCCCAATTTGGAAGAGATATTCGAAGCAGATAAAAAAGCACGTGAATTGGTTTTGCAGTTTTTGGCAAAGGAAGGAATGTTTATTAGATGATAACAGCTATTGTAACTATTTTGCTTTTTCTTTTAATGGTATCGTTACATGAATTCGGACACTATATAGTGGCACGTATTTTTAAGTTCAGAATTTTAGAATATGCAATAGGCTTTGGTCCTAAAATATTTAAAAAAGAAAAGAACTCAATATTGTACACAATAAGAGCAATCCCATTAGGCGGATTTTGTCAGTTTGAGGGTGAAGATGAAAAGTCAGACGACCCAATGGCATTCTCAAACCGCCCTGTATGGCAGAGAATACTTGTTGTGGCAGCAGGCGGAATATTTAATATAATACTTGGCTTTGTGGTATTTCTTGTAATGCTTCCATCGCTCTCGCCCGTTGCAACAAATGTGGTGGAGGGTACTGTAGAGCATAGCTATCTTAGTCAGGCAGGTGTACAAAAGGGTGATGAAATCATCAAAATAAATGGCAAAAAAATAAGCTTTTACAATGACATTTCTCTATATACACAAAGTCTTAAAAAAGATGATGAGCTTAATATAACAATAAAGCGTGATGGTGAAAAAAAGACCGTTAATGTACCTGCAACCGAGCAGATTATAACATATAATTACCTCGATAACGGTGTAGAGTGCAAGGTCCTGGTAAACGGAAACGAAACATCAACGATTGTCCCTTATGGCGAAAACCTAAAAAAACAAGATGACCTTATAGGTAAATCTCAAACGCAGACACGTTATCTTTTGGGAATAACTGTTCAGAACGAGGATATAACATTTAAGAACATATGGGAATATGCGTTTGATAATACAAAGTTTGTTGTAAAACTTGTATATAATTCTCTGTGGGATATGATAAGAGGCAAGGCGGATATGTCGCAGATGTCAGGCCCGGTGGGAATAGTAAAGGAAGTTAATACTGCGGTAAATCAGGGGAGCTATAGCTTGATTTATATTCTTAACCTACTTGCACTATTAACAATAAATCTTGGTGTATTTAACCTGTTGCCATTCCCGGCATTAGACGGAGGCAGAATGTTCTTTATGCTGGTAGAACTGATACGGGGAAAACAAATCCCGCCCGAAAAAGAGGGTGTTGTCCATGCAATAGGATTGTTATTGCTGTTGGTGTTGGTGGTATTTATATCATTTAATGATATAGCAAAGCTTATAGGGGGAGCATAATGAAAAGAGTTGTAAACATAGGCGGTGTAAAAATTGGCGGCAATGAGCGTGTTGCCATACAATCTATGTGCAATACCGATACGCGTGATGTTAAAAAAACCGTTTCCCAGATTTTAGCCTTAGAGCAAGCAGGCTGTGAAATAATACGCGTGGCAGTGCCTGATATGGCGGCGGCAGATGCAATAAAAGAAATAAAACCAAAAATACACATTCCGCTTGTTGCAGACATTCATTTCGATTACAGACTTGCACTTGAGAGTATGAAAAATGGTGTTGATAAGGTGCGTATAAATCCCAGTAATATCGGCGACAAATCACGCGTAAAGCAGGTTGTGGATATGGCAAAGGAGCGAGGAGTGCCAATACGAATAGGTGTAAATGGCGGCTCATTAGATAAAGCGCTTTTACAGAAATATGGTGGTGTAAAAGCCGAGGCGCTTGTTGAGAGTGCCTTCTCTCACGTAGAGATACTTGATGATTTAAATTTTAGAGATATAGTGGTATCAATAAAGGTCTCAGATGTGCCTACAATGATACAAGCTTACAGAATATTTAACGAAAAATCCGATATTCCATTGCATATCGGAGTAACGGAGGCAGGAACTCTAAGAGGCGGAACAATAAAATCTGCAGTAGGTATAGGTGCTCTTCTTTCGGAGGGTATAGGCAATACAATGCGTGTTTCGCTTACAGCCGACCCCGTTGAGGAGATATATTCCGCATATGATATACTAAAGGTTCTTGGTTTAAGAGAGGTGGGTGCAACGCTTGTGTCTTGTCCTACCTGTGGCAGAACACAGATAGATTTAATATCACTTGCAACTGAGGTCGAAAAAAGAATTGCACACATACAAAAGCCAATAAAAGTGGCAGTTATGGGTTGTGCGGTAAACGGTCCAGGTGAGGCACGTGAGGCAGATATAGGCATTGCCGGCGGCAAAGGTGAGGGTCTTATATTTAAAAAAGGCGAAATAATAAAAAAAGTAAAAGAAGATATACTGTTAGAAGAATTTATGAAAGAAATAGAAAAAATTTCTGAGTAAAATTGCCTTAAATGTAAAACTAATCAGCAGAGTACAAATTGGGAAAACATTGAAACCAGAAAGGAAAGGAACAAAAAATGAAAAAAATATTAGTAATAAACGGTGTAAATATGAATATGCTGGGCGTTCGTGAGCCTGAGGTTTACGGAAGCAACACATTAGCAGACTTGGAGGCTATGATAGCAAAAAAAGCACAGGAGTTAGGTGTTGGTGTAGATTTTTACCAAAGCAATATCGAGGGCGAAATATGCACACAAATACAGAAGGCATACGGAGTGTATGACGGTATTATAATAAACCCGGCAGCGTTTACTCATTATTCGTATGCAATCCGTGATGCAATAGGCTCAGTTAAAATAGATACAATAGAAGTACATATCTCAAACGTTCATAAACGTGAGGCATTCAGGGATAATTCCGTAATTGTTCCCGAATGTATAGGACAAATATGCGGCCTTGGCTTTGAGGGCTATAACTATGCTCTTGAATTCCTTGCAAAAAAGGACTGATTGAATGAAAAAACGATTAGAAAATCTGAAAAATTCACTAAGGGATAATGAGGTAATATATATATCCTCATATCCCAATATATTCTATTACAGTGGATTTACAAGTAGCGATGCAAGGCTTATAATAACACATCAAAACCAATTTATACTTACCGATTCAAGGTACACAATACAGGCAAAGGAGCAAGCGAGTGATTTTGAAATTGCGGATATAAGTAAGGACTATGATGGAATTTTCAAAAAGCTTGGTGATGTTTTAATTGGTTATGAGGGCGAAAGCTTGACAGTAAACGAGCTTAAGAAATTAGAAAAATCACTTTGCGACAATCAAAGTGTTAAGGATATGCAACACATAATAAATGCACCGCGAAAGATAAAAAGTGATAGCGAAATTAAAAAAATAGCTGAGGCCGAGAGGATTGGTGATGAGGCTTTTTCGTATATACTCCCTAAAATACACGAGGGTGTAAGTGAGATTGAGTTAGCGCTCGAACTCGAATTTTTTATGAAGAGGGCAGGTGCAAGTACCCTTTCTTTTGAAACTATAGTTGCCTCGGGTGCAAGAAGTGCAATGCCTCATGGTGTGGCAAGTAAAAAGTGTATTGAAAAAGGCGATTTTGTAACCTTTGATTTTGGTTGTGTATTTGAGGGCTATTGCTCAGATATGACAAGAACTGTCGTTATGGGTAAGGCAAGTGAGTGGCAAAAGGAAATTTATAACGTAGTGTTAAGTGCCCAGCAAGAAGCACTGAATGTAATTGAGGCAGGCAAAAAATGTTCTGATATAGACCAAATTGCAAGAGATATAATAGCACATGCCGGCTATGACAAAAACTTCGGTCATGGACTTGGGCACAGTGTGGGAATAGAAATTCACGAAATGCCATCCCTCTCACCAAAGTGTGATGATATAATACAAAACGGTCATATTTTAACCGTTGAGCCGGGTATCTATATAGAGGGCAAGGGCGGTGTAAGAATAGAGGATTTGGTTGCGATACAGCAAGGGCAGGCTATAAATCTTACAAAGTCGGAAAAAACACTAATTGAGATTATTTAACAAATATTATAAACCTTGGAAGGAACGGGATTATTATGAAAAACAAAACAGTTGTATTTTTAGGATCCTCAGTTACATATGGAGAGGATAACTGGTCCATGTGTGAATTTGTAAGAGAAACCGAAGATTATGATGTGGTAAAATGGGCAGTATCGGGAACTACACTCGCAGATATTGATGAAAAATCTTATGTGAGTCGTTTTAATAAAGAAGCAGCCACTCAGGATATTTGTGATTGTTTTATATGTCAATTATCCACAAACGATGCCGCCAGAAATTTACCGCTCGGTACAATAAGCGCTTCTATGGATAAAAATGATTTTGATACACAAACCATAACTGGTGCAATCGAGTATATTGTTGCAACTGCAAAAGAGAAATGGAATTGCCCAATAATGTTTTACACCGGTGTGTTTATGGAAAGTGAGCTATATCAGAAAATGGTTAATTCGCTCATCGAGGTAAGCAAAAAATGGAATTTTGAAATAATAAATCTCTGGGACGACCCCGAAATGAGAGCAATAGATGCAGAACTTTACAAAAAATATATGAGAGACCCTGTCCACCCCAGAAAAATCGGTTATATAGAGTGGTGGGGACCAAAGTTTGTTAAGGCAATAAATGATGTGTTTACAGATAAATAGAAAGGAAAAAATATTATGAGTTACGCAGACGAAATTTTTAAGAAGAATTGCAGAGAAATAATAGACAAAGGCTTTAGTGATGAGGGACTTGACGTACGTCCAAAATGGGAGGACGGTACAAGTGCGCACACAGTAAAAAGATTTGGTATTGTAAACAGATATGATTTGTCTGAGGAGTTCCCTATTTTAACACTAAGACGTACATATCTTAAAAGTGCAATAGACGAGCTTTTATGGATTTGGCAGAAAAAATCCAACAATGTAAACGATTTAAACAGCCATATCTGGGACCAGTGGGCAGATGAGAATGGGTCTATAGGTAAAGCCTACGGATATCAGATGGGTGTAAAGCACGTTTACAGTGATGGAGAATTTGACCAGGTTGACAGAATTCTGCACGACTTAAAATATAACAAGGCGTCAAGAAGAATAATTTCGAACATATATGTGCATAGTGATTTAAAGGATATGAATTTATACCCATGCGCATACAGTATGACGTTCAATGTAACAGGTAATAAATTAAATGCTATTTTAAATCAACGTTCACAGGACATGCTTGCGGCAAATAACTGGAATGTTTGTCAGTATGCGGCACTTACACATATGTTTGCAATGGTAAGCGGTCTCGAAGTAGGTGAATTTGTGCATGTTATTGCAGATGCACATATTTATGACAGACATCTGCCAATAATAGAAGAGATTATAAGTAACAAAGGCTATGACGCACCAACTCTAAAAATCAATCAGGTTGATGATTTCTATAAATTTACAACCAAGGATTTTGAGTTGGAGAACTATAAATACCACAATTTAGATGTTAAAATTCCTATTGCGGAGTAAAAGGAGATAAAAATGATTACGGTAGGTTGCCATCTTAGTGCCTCAAAGGGATATCTTAACATGGGTAAAGAAGCAATTACCCTTGGTGCAAACTCTTTTCAGTTTTTTACAAGAAATCCACGTGGCGGCAGTGCAAAAGCGATAGACGAAAATGATGTAAAGGCATATTTAGAATATGCAAAAGAGAATGGTATAGAAAAAATTCTTGCACATGCGCCATATACACTCAATCCCTGCTCAGATAAGGAGCAGACGAGAGAGTTTGCATATATGGCTATGAAAGACGATTTGGAAAGAATGGAATATACACCAAATCAGCTCTACAACTTCCACCCCGGCTCACACGTAGGACAAGGTACAGAGGCAGGAATAGAAATGATAGCCGCGCTTTTAAATAAAGTTTTAACACCGCAAATGACTACAACCGTTCTATTGGAAACCATGTCCGGCAAGGGCAGCGAAATCGGCTCGACATTTGAGGAGTTAAAAGAGATAATAGATAGGGTTGAGTTAAAAGAAAAGCTTGGAGTGTGTCTTGATACATGCCATGTATATGATGCAGGCTATGATATTGTAGGAGATTTAGACGGTGTTTTAGAGCATTTTGATAAGGTAATAGGACTCGACAAATTAAAAGCCATACACATAAATGACAGTAAAAATCCGTTCTCCTCGCATAAGGACAGGCACGAAAAGCTTGGCGATGGCAGTATTGGAACAGAGGCGTTTAAAAGAATTATAAATCATAAATCACTTTGTCATCTCCCGTTTTTATTAGAAACACCAAATGATAATGAGGGTTATAAAGAGGAAATCGCACTTATAAAAAAATTGCAGACTGATAAATAATATAATATTACATTAAAAAAGCAAAAAAGGTATATAATATAAGTCAATCTATAGGTAAAACAGAAAAAACATCATAAATACTTGACTTTTTCTAAAAAAAATGGTAAAATATACCTTACCCTAAAATTGGATTTGTGTTTTTGTATGAAATGGAGGAAAAAACAAATGAAATCCTTTGAAACGTATTCGCCTTTTGTAGTACTTGTTTGTGCGGTTGTTGCGCTTGTGTTTGCAATTTATCAGTTTTATGCTGTTAAAAAGAGGGACGAGGGTACAGACGCGATGAAGGAAATAGGCAATAAAATCCGAAAAGGCGCTATGGCATATTTAAGGCGTCAATACAAAACAGTAGGTATATTTTTTGCTATTATGTTTGTATTGCTTCTGATACTCAGTTTTTTAGGATATTTAACACCGTATGTTCCGTTTGCATTCCTTTCGGGAGGCATTTTCAGCGGATTGAGCGGTTATGTGGGTATGAAAATTGCGACCTATGCTAATACCAGAACAGCCAATGGAGCAAGGGAGGGTCTTAATAAAGGTCTTAAAATTGCATTTTCGTCAGGTGCGGTTATGGGTCTTACTGTTGTAGGTCTTGGATTATTGGATATAAGCATTTGGTTTATCCTTTTGAAATTTGTATTTAATGAGGGTATAGCAGATATAACATCGGCAATGCTTACATTTGGAATGGGTGCATCATCAATGGCACTCTTTGCAAGAGTCGGCGGCGGTATATTTACAAAAGCTGCAGACGTTGGTGCAGACCTCGTAGGTAAAGTTGAAGCGGGAATCCCTGAGGACGACCCAAGAAACCCTGCATGTATTGCAGATAATGTCGGCGATAATGTCGGCGACGTTGCCGGTATGGGTGCAGACCTTTACGAATCTTATGTAGGTTCAATAATATCATGTGCTGCGCTTGCTGTTGCCGCAAAGTTGGGCTTTAAGGGAGTTATTGTTCCTATGCTTATTGCGGCAATAGGTATAATTGCATCTATTATAGGTACATTCTTTGTATCCACAAAGGAGGGTGCAAACCAAAAATCACTCTTAGGCTCATTAAGACGCGGAACATATGCGAGTGCAATTATAAGCGCGATTGCATCAGGCATTTTGATATATCTATTCTTGCCCGATAACACAAATGTGTTCTGGGCGGTTATCTCGGGACTTGTTGCAGGTGTGTTAATTGGTTTCTTTACTGAGTATTACACATCTGACTCATACAAGCCTACAAGAAAGCTTGCAAAATCTTCCGAAACAGGAAGTGCAACAATAATTATCGACGGTATTGCATTGGGTATGCTTTCGACTGCGCTGCCGGTTATAATAATCAGTGTATCAGTAATTATATCATACTTCACTGCAGGCGGAGCTGATAGCTTTGCAAACGGACTTTATGGTGTGGGACTTTCTGCTGTAGGTATGCTTTCTACTTTGGGAATTACCCTTGCAACAGATGCGTATGGACCCGTTGCAGATAATGCGGGCGGAATTGCAGAAATGTCGGGACTTGATAGCTCAGTAAGAGAGCGAACAGACGCACTTGATGCATTAGGTAACACAACCGCTGCAACAGGTAAAGGCTTTGCTATAGGCTCAGCAGCACTTACAGCGTTAGCGCTCATTGTTTCATATACCGATGAGGTTAGTGCAATGGGCGGCAAATTGAATTTAGAGATAACAAATCCCGCAGTTTTAATTGGCTTGTTTATAGGTGCAATGTTGCCATTCCTGTTCAGTGCGCTTACAATGGAGGCAGTAGGCAGAGCCGCACAAAAAATTGTTGTAGAGGTAAGACGACAGTTTAAAGAGATAAAGGGTCTTATGGAAGGCACTGCAGAGGCAGATTACGAAACTTGTGTTGATATATGTACAAAATCATCATTAAAGGAAATGATTCTTCCTGCAGCATTGGCAATTGTATCGCCTATAGTTGTCGGCTTGGTATTAGGCGCAAGCGGTGTTGTCGGAATGTTGGCAGGAGCGCTTATAAGCGGATTTGTTCTTGCAATCATGATGGCAAATTCAGGTGGTTCATGGGATAATGCCAAAAAGTATATAGAAGCAGGAAACTTCGGCGGAAAAGGCAGTAAAAATCATAAGGCTGCAGTAGTCGGAGATACAGTCGGCGACCCGTTTAAAGACACATCAGGTCCGTCGGTTAATATTCTAATAAAATTATTATCTATGGTATCTATTGTGTTTGCCGCTTTGGTGGTACAATTTGGCGGAATGGGACTATTTTAAATAAAAGATTAGGGAGGGGAGCCTCGGGCTTCTCTCCTGTTTTTGATTGAATGATATGGAGAAGAAATATGGAGCTTACATCACCAAAAGTAATAAGAGAAATTCAAAATAAATTCGGATTTAATTTCAAAAAAGGCTTAGGTCAGAACTTTCTTACGTCAAAGGATGTTTTAGAGGATATCTGTGAGGCGGCAAATCCCACGGACGGTGTAGTGGAAATTGGCCCGGGCTTTGGTGTTTTAACACAGGAACTTTCAAAACACTCTAAAAAGGTTGTCAGTATAGAAATTGATGATTCGCTTATTGACGTTTTAGACTATACACTATCTGAGTGCGATAATGTAAAAATTGTACATGCAGACGTGTTAAAAACAGACCTGAAAAAGCTTATATATGACGAATTTGGAGATGCAAAAATAAGCATTGCGGCAAATCTGCCATATTATATAACAACACCAATTATTACAAAGGTGTTAGAGGAAAGACTCCCCATAAATAATATGGTGGTAATGGTGCAAAAAGAGGTGGCGGAGCGTCTTTGTGCGAAACCGTCAACTAAGGATTATGGAGCAATTACACTGCTTTGTCAATATTTTTGCGAACCTGAGATAACCACAATAGTAAAAGCGGGTCTGTTTGTTCCGCCACCAAAGGTGGATAGCGCGGTTTTAACATTGCATATGTTAGATGAGCCTCGTGTTAAACCAAAGGACGAAAAAGTATTCTTTAAAACCATAAAAGCGGCATTCTCACAACGAAGAAAAACGCTTGCAAACTGCCTTAATGCATCATTTGGAATATCAAAAGACGAAATAGCAAATATACTCACCTCTTTGGATATCGACCCCAAAAGGCGTGGCGAAACCTTGTCTATTGGGGAATTTAAATGTGTGGCAGACAAATTGTATGATATAATAAATTAGTGGGACGATGTTGGGCATCGTCCCCTACAAAATGCAAAAATTATGAACTTATTGTAGGGACCGGCGTCCCCGACGGTCCGTAAAAGAAAAATTTAACAAAAAATTTATAAAAAATGGTGGTAATTTTTTAATATATGTGGTACAATAAATATAATGAGTTTTTATGTGCAAAAAAAGACTTTTATATATATTTAATGAGGTGAAAAAATGAGTTTGTTCGACAAAATATTCGGAACATATTCGGATAGAGAATTAAAAAAGGTTAAGCCTATTGCGGACAAGGTAATGACATATGAGGACGAGATGTCAAAGCTTAGTGACGAAGAATTAAAGGCTAAAACACCTGAGTTCAAACAAAGGCTGCAAAATGGCGAAACACTTGATGACCTTTTGCCTGAGGCTTTTGCAGTTATGCGTGAGGCAAGCTGGAGAGTTTTGGGTATGAAGCATTTCTATGTTCAGGTTATTGGTGGTGTTATTCTTCATCAGGGAAGAATTGCAGAAATGAAGACAGGTGAAGGTAAAACACTTGTTTCTACTTTACCTGCATATCTTAATGCATTAACAGGTAACGGTGTACATATCGTTACTGTCAACGATTATCTTGCAAAGCGTGATAGCGAGTGGATGGGTAAGGTATACAGATTCTTGGGTATGACCTGCGGTCTTATTATTCATGATTTGGATTCTGACCAAAGACGTGAGGCATATAACTGCGACATCACATATGGTACAAATAACGAGCTTGGCTTTGACTATCTTCGTGATAACATGGTTGTTCATAAAGAAGAGGTTGTACAAAGACCGCATAACTATGCAATAGTCGACGAGGTTGACTCAATCCTTATAGACGAGGCGCGTACACCGCTTATTATTTCGGGTCAGGGTACAGAGGCGAATGATTTGTATAAGGTTGCAGATACATTTGCAAAACGTCTTAAAAAGCTTGTTTTAACTGAGCATGATGACAAACAACTCGATACAGATGTAGATGCTGATTATATTGTAGACGAAAAGGCAAAAACCGCTACTCTTACAGAGCGTGGTGTTAAAAAGGCAGAACAGGCATTTGGTGTAGAAAACATCACTGACCCTGAAAATATGAAACTTATGCACCACATAAACCAGGCGCTCCATGCAAATGGTATTATGCACCGCGACCAACAATACGTTGTTAAAGACGGTGAGGTTATGATAGTAGACGAATTTACAGGACGTATAATGCCGGGCAGACGTTACAGTGATGGTTTACACCAGGCGATTGAGGCAAAAGAGGGTGTAAAGGTTGAGGCAGAGTCAAGAACACTTGCAACAATCACATTCCAGAACTTCTTCCGTCTGTACAAAAAGCTTTCAGGTATGACGGGTACTGCACTTACAGAAGAAGAGGAGTTCCAGCACATATATAAGCTTGACTGTGTTGCAGTTCCTACAAACAAGCCTGTTGTAAGAAAAGATATGCAAGATAGCGTATATAAAACTGAGCTTGGTAAATACATGGCAGTTATAAAGCAGATAAAGGAATGTAATGCAACAGGTCAACCCGTTCTTGTGGGTACTGTAAATGTAGATAAATCTGAGGTTTTAAGTCGTATGCTAAAGCAACAAGGAATAAAGCATGAGGTCCTAAATGCCAAGTATCACGAAAAAGAAGCTGAGATTGTTGCTCAGGCAGGTAAAAAAGGTGCTGTTACAATCGCTACCAATATGGCGGGTCGTGGTACAGATATTATGCTTGGCGGTAATGCTGAGTATATGGCAAAGCACGAAATGGCAAAGCAGGGAATTGAAGAGGAGCTTATTGTTGAAGCAACCGGCTTTGCAGATACAGATGACGAAGAAATCATAAATGCAAGAAAGCTTTATCAGGAGCTTTATAGTAAATATAAAGAGCAAATTGCCCCTGAGCAGGAGGAGGTAAGAAGTCTTGGCGGTCTGTTCATTATCGGTACAGAAAGACACGAATCAAGACGTATAGATAACCAGTTAAGAGGTCGTTCGGGACGTCAGGGCGACCCCGGTACTTCAAAATTCTTCCTGTCACTCGATGATGATTTAATGAGAATTTTTGGCTCGCAAAGAGTTAAGAATATGGTTGACGCAATGGGTCTTAAGGATGACGAGCCTATCGAGGCAAAAATGCTTACAAATGCTATAGAAAATGCTCAAAAGAACTTAGAAAGCAGAAACTTCGATTCTCGTAAACACGTACTTCAATATGACGAGGTTATGAACGAGCAACGTAAGATTATCTATAAACAGCGTCAAAGCGTTCTTGACGGAGAGGATATCTCACATACAATAAAGAGTATGATAGAAAGCTCAATAGACAGTGCAATAGACGATTACATCGGCATTTCCGACATTCCGGATGATTGGAACTTACACGCGCTTAGTGAATTTGCAAATACAAACCTAAGGGCAGAGGGTAAGTTTGTTATCGGCAAAGATGAAATGGAAACAATAACCAGAGAAGATGTAAAAGACAGGCTTATGGCCATTGCCGACGAGCGCTATAGCGAACAGGAGCAGATTTTTGGCGAAAATATGCGTGAGCTCGAAAGAGTTATTATGCTCAGAGTTGTTGATACTTTATGGATGGAGCATCTTGACGAAATGGAGCACGTTAAGCGTGAAATCGGCTTAAGAGCATATGGTCAGCATGACCCTGTTGTTGAGTATCGCGAAACAGGTACAGAATTGTATGCAGGTATGCTTGATGCAATAAAACGCGATGTTGTAAAATATGTTCTATCAGCAGTTCCAAGAATTAAAATAGAACGTGAACAGGTTGCAAAACCGCTTGATACAGGCAGTGATGGAACACTTAAGCAAAAAGGTGTAAGAGCAAAAAAAGAGCCGGGCAGAAATGAACCATGCCCTTGCGGAAGTGGTAAAAAATATAAGCACTGCTGCGGTAAGACAAAATAAGGGGGGAGATCAAAATGGCAATTCCAAAAGCTAAACAATATATACTTGATTTTGAACAGATGGGGCTTGGTATGTTTGTCCACTGGGGAATTTACTCACAACTCGGTAAGGGTGAATGGGTTGCAAGGCACAATAAAATGCCGATGGACGAGTACAAAAAGCTTGCAGATACATTCAGCGCAGAGGATTTTAATGCGGAAGAAATGGTGCTTATGGCAAAAAAGGCGGGTTGTAAGTACATTAACCTTACTACACGTCATCATGACGGATTTTCGCTATACGACACCTGCGGTCTCAGTGATTTTGATGCACCGCACTCTCTTTGTAAAAGAGATTTGGTAAGAGAATTTGTAGACGCGTGCAACAAGCACGATATAATGCCATTTTTCTATCACACAACTATTGACTGGTCGCGCGATGATTATGTAAATGACTTTGATGCATATCTTGAATATCTTCGCAAAAGTGTAGAAATTCTGTGTAAAAACTATGGCAAAGTTGGCGGATTCTGGTTTGATGGTAACTGGGCAAAACCAAGAGAAATGTGGAAAGAAGACGAGCTCTATGCTACCATAAGAAAATATCAGCCGGAGGCTATTATAGTAGATAATACAGGTCTTGATGCAAGGGGTGTTATAGGACATCCCGAGCTCGACTCGGTAACATTCGAGCAGGGCAGACCAACACCAATGAATCGTGAGGGTAAGCCTAAATATCTTGCAGCAGAAATGTGTCATACGTTAAACAACCACTGGGGAATTGGTAAGGATGATTTTGAGTATAAATCACCAACACATTTATTGGAAACCCTATGCGATTGTCGTAAGGTTGGTGCAAACTATCTTTTGAATATAGGTCCGAGAGCACAGGGCGCTGCTGACCCGTATCAGAAGCAGATATTCGATATTTTAGGCAGATGGATGAATATATTTGGCGAATCAATATATGATGGCAGACCGTATCCATCTTACAGCAACTGCAAAAACTTTATTCTAAAAAGTGTAAAGGAAGATTGCCTGTACATATTTGCATACGATCTGGCAATATTCGGAAGTGTTAATGTAGTCGTTGGCGGAAGATACTGTGGTGCTGTGGCATTTAACAATGTAAAGGACCAGATTGAATCCGTAAAGTGGATGGATAACGACGAAGAACTCGACTTTATACAAAACGATAATATGCTATGTGTTAATCTTACAGGATATCACTACGGATACTCGTACGGTGTAAGAGTTGCAAAAGCAGTTTTAAAGAAATAATAGTATAAAACATTAAAAAGGGGTTGTTTAAAAAGTATTTTAAACAACCCCTTTTGGGAATGCAAAAATCAGAGTGAATAAATAGAGAAAAACAAGGTATAGCCTTGTGTTTTTTCATTACAAATTTTAGTACTCCCTTTTTGAGAGCCTATAAATAGCATTTGTGAGTGCTATAATATCTGCTCTTGTATTAAACACACCTACCGACGCACGTACAGCACCTGTGTTTTGTGTCCCTAATGCAACGTGTGCAAGCGGTGCGCAATGGTACCCTGCCCTCAGTGCAAATCCCTTTAGTTCTTCTGCAATCTCGCCACTGTCATAACCTAATACATTAAATGCTACATTTCCTATTGAGTTATCATTTCCGTATACTTTTACGCTATGCATGTTTTTTAACTCGTTTCTTAAAAGAGTTGCAAGCTCTTTTTCGTGTTCATATATTTTATCAATGCCTGTTTTTGTAACATAATCTATTCCCTTGCATAATCCGGCAAGAGCACATACATTTAGTGTCCCGCAATGGAATTTATCAGGCATAATAGAGGGTTGGTCTAAATTTTCTGATTCACTCCCTGTTCCGCCATATATAATAGGTTTGACATCATCGGGATCCTTTATATATAATCCGCCTGAGCCCATTGGACCCATAAGTCCCTTGTGTCCCGAAAATGCTATAAAATCGGCATCAAGTACAGAGTTGTCTATCGGTAAAATACCGCCTGTCTGTGCGGTGTCAATAAGGATTTTTATGTTATTTGCCTTTGCAATTTTGCAAATTGACTTAATATCCTGAATTGTACCGCATACGTTTGAGGCGTGGTTTATAACTATAAGCTTTGTTTTGGGGGTTATAGAATCAATAATATTGCGTTCTAAAACATAACCCGTATCATCTGCTTTTGCAATGGTATATGAGCATACGCTGTTTACAGGACGTAAAACACTGTTATGCTCCATTTGTGTTACAATGGCGTGGTCATCTTTTTTTAGTGTCCCCAAAATTGCAGTATTAAGTGCATATGTTGCATTTTGTGTAAATACAATATTTTCCGAATTTTCTATATTAAAAAGATTAGCAACACGGTTTTGCGTATCAACAATAATTTCTGATGATTTTAAACTCTCACCATATAATCCTCGCGACGCGTTTGCACCATGGTTTATCATAAAATCATATACAGCATCATAAACTGCTTTTGGTTTTTTTATTGTGGTGGAAGCATTATCGAGATATATCATAATACACTCTGCCCCCGTTTTCCTTTTTCTCTTCATATATATTTTTAATCTTCACACCTGTTTGCGAAGCCAAATCATAAACTATATCAACTGATTTTATATTACTTTTTACGCAGTATGAGCAGCCTCCTTTTCTGATTTGTGCAGGAGTATGCAAAACCAAAGACGGAGTCTTACTATAATTTTCGATAGCTTTTGATAACCTTACTGCTGAGGTTATTGAGCCTGTTACTATATACATTTGTTATTCACCTCTTTTTTTAAAGTTTACACTATATAATATGAAAAAAATTGAATACACGTGATATAAAGAATTTAAAATATCGAATAAACATACTATTTATGATAAATAATAAATAAAAAACATAAAAGGAGAAAAACAAATATGTTCAGAGGTAAAATAGTAGTAGTAGGTGCAGGATTTGTCGGTTCAACAACTGCATATACAATAATGTGCGGCGGTCTTTTTAACGAAATTGTTATAATAGATATAAACAGGGATAAAGCATATGGCGATGCAATGGATATGGCTCATGGCGTATCCTTTGTAAAACCTGTAAATGTATATGCCGGCGACTGGAGCGACTGTGTTGACGCGGATATTGTAGTTATAACTGCGGGCGCAGGTCAGAACAAAGGCGAAACAAGGCTTGATTTATTAAAGAGGAATACTGATATTTTAAAAAGCATTGTAACAAATGTTTTAAAGTATGCACCGTCGGATATAATCTTGCTTATGGTTACAAATCCCGTTGATATTTTAACATATATTACGTACAAATTATCGGGACTTCCCAAAAACCAGGTTATAGGTTCGGGAACAGTACTTGATACTTCAAGACTGAAATTTATGCTTTCATCACATACGGGTGTTGATGCAAGAAATTGCCATACGTATATAATAGGAGAGCATGGCGACAGCGAAGTGGCAGCATGGAGTGTAACCAATATTGCGGGTATGGATATGGACGAATATGCCAGACATTTTGGCAAGTGTACAACTATGGCTCGGGATAAAATGTATAACGAAGTTAAGAACAGTGCCTATGATATAATCGAAAAAAAGGGCGCGACGTACTATGCAATAGCTCTTGCAGTTGAAAGAATAGTAGAGTGTATAGCGGGAGAGGAGAACTCCGTTCTTACAGTATCGAGTGTTCTCACGGGTGAGTACGGAATTTCGGATGTTGCACTTAGTGTCCCCACGAAAGTTTCGGGACTTGGTGTTGAGCATATTTTCGAAGTACCGTTCAGTAAAGAAGAGCTTGAGGGATTAAGAAATAGTGCTGATACTCTAAAGGAAAACATTAAAACACTTAATTTGTAACTATATGTAATTTTTTCTGCACTATTGTAATTCTCTCAAATACATGGTATAATTAACATGTATATATTTTATTTTATGAAAGAGATATAATATGAAAAAGCTAATAAAGGCTCTTGCTATAACGGGCGGTGCACTCTGCGTTGCAAAGGGATTTGACAACCGTCTCGAAACAACTGAATATGAAGTTTTTTCTAAAAAGCTGCCAAAGGAATTTGACGGTTTTAAAATTGTGCAGATAAGCGATTTTCACTGCGACACATTTGCAGGCATATGTGAGGAAATAAAACGTCTTAACCCTGATATTATTGTATCTACGGGCGACCTGGCGGATGATAAAGGGTCATATATGCCTGCAGTTAATCTTTGTCGCACATTATCGGATATAGCACCAATCTATGCAGTTACAGGCAATCATGATGTGTGGAGAAGCGACTACAATGAATTCGAAAAGGCACTATCGGATATAGGTGTTAAAACCTTGCATAATGAAAGAATTTATATCGAGCGTAACGAAAAAAAGATAGCAATTACAGGTATTGATGACCCATTTTCCGTTTCGAATGATAATATAACCGAAAATGTACAAAAATCACTTGCGGAGTTATCACCCACCAAATTATTTGATGTGCTGCTTTTTCATCGGGCAAATCTGCTTGACGAACTAAAATATTTCGGTTTTGATGTAATATTGGCGGGTCATATGCATGGCGGACAAATACGAATGCCGTGGGGGAGCGGTGTTTTTGCGCCGCGCTCAAGCTTTGGTACGGGCAAATCAATGTTCTTCCCCAAATACTTTGGCGGTAAATACAAATACAAGCATACAACTATGATAGTAAACAGAGGGTTGGGTAATCCAATGATTATACCAAGGTTATTTAATAGACCAGAAATCACATCTATTACATTAAAATTCGGTTAAAATTGTCCATCTCGCCGTTTTCAAAGCCTTGAAGTATCAACATACGTCATCGGCTTTTCAAAAGGCAATCTGAACAATTTTACCGCGAATTTGTGTTTTGGAAATTGCCCATCTTACCATTTTCAAAGCCTTGAAATATCAACATACGTCGTCGACGTCCACGACGTCCCGCAAAGGACAAATTTTTAATGTAATCAGGAGAAAGCAATACTATGAACGAAAGTGAGCTTTATATACCCATAAAAAAGCTTTTTGACGATTTAGGCTATAAGGTTAATGCAGAGGTTAAGGGTTGTGATGTTACTGCAACAAAAAAAGATGAGCTTATTATAATCGAGATGAAAAGAAATTTAAGTACACAGCTCTTAACTCAGGCGCTTGAGAGACAAAAAGTCGGTGCAAAGGTTTATGTTGCAATACCTACACCAAAGAACTACTCGGCCAAAAAGTATGGCGATACGATTTTCTTGTTAAAAAAGCTTGAGCTTGGTCTTATATTTGTATATTTAAGGGGCAGGCATTCTTATGCACAAATAATTTTAGAACCCGAGGAATTCTATCCGCCAAGAAAAAATTACAAAAGGCTAAAAAAGATAAAATCAGAAATTTCAGGGCGCACGATAGATACAAACACAGGCGGTGTCTGCGGTAAAAAAATTGCCACTGCATATACCGAAAAGTGTATACATATAGCTTGTCTTTTAGATAAGTACGGACCTCTTAATGCACCTAAGCTAAAGGCGTTGGGTGCAGACGAAAAATGTGCAAATATCCTGAGAAGTAATGCCTACGGATGGTTTAACAAGGTAGACAGGGGCGTTTTTGAAATAACTACATCAGGAAGACGTTCTTTAATGGACTATCCTGAACTTGAAAAATATTACACAGATTTAATAGATAACAAATCTTAATTTTTTTTAAACTATTGGTGTCATGTGTTGACATTCATTTATTATACAATTAAAATTAAAGTATAAAAATATAAAAGGGTGGTTTTGTTGAGTAAGGTATCTTTGAGATATTTTGATATAAATTCTAAAAAAAGAATAACACTTACAGCACTTGTTTTTTTTGCAGTTGTTTTAGTGTTTTTTCTTTTAGTGTCAAAAACCACAGATATTGGCGACGAAAATAAGCTAAAAGAAAATTATGTAGGTGAATATTCGTGGAGATTTGACCACTACACCGACTTTTTAACAGAGCAGGATACGGGTCAGATAAGATTCATGTGGGATAACCTTACATATACAATTAAAGACGGTGAAAATATAATAAAGCAAAGAGCAATAATATACCCCATATCCCTTAAAAACAAGAATGTAAAGTACGAAATATCCGACACATCAGTCGGGGAAATAACAGAGAGTGGGGACATAAAAGTAAAAGCACCGGGAATAGCAACAATAAAGGCAACACTCGAGAATAACGGTTATGAGTGTTATGCAAAGCTCACCGTAAAAAGAGATATAAAGTCTATATTTTTGCCTGAGGCGGATATAAAAATAAACAAAGAGGATGCATATAAAAAAATAAAAACAATTATATCTCCGAAAGATGCCACAGACACAGACCTTGTATGGTCATCTTCGAACCCCGGGGTTGCAATGGTGGATAATGACGGGACACTAAAACCTGTTGGCAAGGGGATGGCGCAGATTACCGTAAAAACCAGGGACGGAAAGGTGAGTGCTACGTGCCTTGTAAATGTTGTTAATAAGGTAATAAAACCACAGACAGTAGAAATATTAAACAAGGACGGTGCTGTCTTGGAGGCGGGGCAGTCAATTTCTATGATTGCAACAATTATGCCGTCAAATGCAAAGGATAAAACGCTTAAATGGACAAGCTCAAATAAAGATGTGGCAACGGTTTCGCCCATAGGCAAAATAAAGGCAATAGCTGAGGGTACAACGACCATAACAGTTGAGACCTCAAATGGAATAAGAGATGAGTTGGTGCTTAATATCTCAAAAGGCACACAAGATAATGCTCTTATCTTATACGACAAAAAAACATCAGCAAACGAAATACCAAGGGATATATTGGGTAACTCTTATGTGTGGACATATTCAGGAGATGGCGATGTAAGATACGTAAGCTGTCAGGACACATTCGAGGAAGCTCTTAATAAGCAGATGAGTGTGTCTACACCCCGAAAAATATGGACAAATACAACACCGCTGTCTGTTGCAACACGTGCACAGGTGGGCGAATATATGAATCCACAAAACTACAGGTCGGGAGTGTATAAATTCCAGTTCCTCGACCTCTCACGACCCAATGGTTTGAGTGCCAATGAGCTGAATCGTTATCTTGAGGATAAGGGTACGCTAAAAGGAATGGGACAGGCATTTATTGATGTTGCAAACGCATATAATATCAGTGAGATATATCTGGTTGTTCACGCATGTCTTGAAACAGGTTACGGAAAATCCACACTCGCAAGCGGAGTGGATGTAAACGGTAAAAAAGTATACAATATGTTCGGTATTGGCGCATATGATGAGAGCGCCATCTACTCAGGCTCGCAAAAGGCATACAAGGAGGGGTGGTTCTCGCCCGAAGAGGCTATTCGCGGAGGCGGAAAGTGGATAAGTGAGAACTATATAAATAATGCAATGTACCGTCAGAACACGCTCTATGATATGCTATGGAACCCGCAAAAACCAGGGGAGCATCAATATGCTACGGATATAAGCTGGGCAATTAAGCAAGCGCAAAAGCTTTCGGATATGTACGGCATTTTCCCGAACGCGATATTTACATATGAAGTACCCGTATATGCGGGAGAGGTTGCACCTGTATTGGAATAATTTATTAAGGAGCTGGTGCTTTGTATGTCAAGAGGCTATGAGCTTAAAAACAAAGAGGTTATAAATGTTAATACTGCCGAGAGAATAGGCTATGTTTCGGATGTTGAATTTGCCGATGAAAGCGGAACTATAGAGGCTCTGATAGTACCAAGACGTGGCGGAATATGGAGCAGACTTACGGGAACAGAGGTGATTATACCATGGGATCTCATAGAGGTTGTAGGCAAAGATGTTATACTTGTAAAAATGTTCGAAACTTTATGATTTTTTATAAAAATATACTTGCAAATTTTAAGAAAATGTACTATAATTATTATAGTTATAATGGTTTTAAAAGATTTACATACAGGAGGATGATTTATGAAATGTCCGTATTGCGGTTTTGGAGAAAGTAAGGTAATAGATTCAAGACCAACAGATGAAACATCAGCGATAAGACGAAGACGTGAATGTTTAAAATGCAACAAAAGATTTACCACATACGAAAAATTAGAATCACTTTCGCTTGTGGTTATAAAAAAGGATCAGTCGCGTCAGCAGTATAATCGCGAAAAAGTATTAAAGGGCATAATCACTGCATGTGAAAAAAGACCTATTTCGCTCGCTCAAATGGAAAAAATCACAGACGATATTGAGGGTGAATTGATGCAGTCTATGACTCGTGAAATAGAAAGCGGTATGATAGGCGAAAAGGTTATGGAAAAGCTGAAGAGTCTTGATGAAGTTGCATATGTACGTTTTGCGTCGGTATATAAAAGATTTGACGATATACATACATTTATGAACGAGCTTCAGGGTTTAATCGACAAACAGTAGGATTTTTTCTTTCGTCAAAAGAGGTTGTTGCTACAGCCTCTTTCTTTGTAGATAATATAAAGGAGAGTGAATTTATGAGCAAAAATACAACTATTGCTGCCATAGCTACCCCTCAGGGTGTAGGCGGAGTGTCGCTTATACGAATAAGCGGTGAAGATGCCATAAAGATTGCGGACAAGGTGTTTTTTGGTAAGGACAAGCTTTTGGGCGCGCCATCACACACTGTACACTATGGATTTATAAAGAATGGAAATGGCGAAAAAATAGACGAGGTATTAGCGACAGTTTTACTGTCCCCTAAGACATACACAACAGAAGATACGGTGGAGATAACCACTCACGGTGGAGTGCGTACAACTCATGCGGTACTCGATACAATTATACGTGCCGGCGCACATATGGCAGAGCCCGGCGAATTTACAAAGCGTGCATTTCTAAATGGTCGTATTGACCTTTCTCAGGCAGAGGCGGTAATAGACATTATAAACGCTCAAAATGACTTATCGAGGAAAAATGCACTATCACAGCTTGAGGGTGCACTTTCTAAAAAGATACATGATGTAAGGGAAAGACTTTTATATCTTGCTGCACAAATGCAGGTTACCATAGATTATCCCGACGAGGACCTTGAAGATATAACATCTGATGATATTTTAAGGATAACACAAGAGTGTGCACGGGATGTAAAAAAACTGCTTGACAGTGCAGATAACGGTAAAATAATAAAGGGCGGAATACGTACCGCCATAGTAGGCAAGCCAAATGCGGGTAAGTCATCGTTACTTAACGCGTTATCGGGAACAGACAGGGCAATAGTAACCGAAATTGCAGGAACAACAAGAGATATTATAGAAGAAAGTGTAAATATCGACGGTGTTCCTTTGCTACTTATAGACACCGCAGGTATACACAATACTGATGATGTTGTAGAAAAGATTGGTGTGGAACGTTCACTAAAATCGATAGACGATGCCGACCTTGTTATAGCAGTGCTTGATGCATCGGAAGAACTAACTGACGAGGATATTAACGTTTTAGATGCCACATCAGACAAAAACCGTATAATCTTAATAAACAAAACAGATATTTCGTCATTTGATTTTTCGGACAAGTTAGAGGGACATAAAAACAGTCCTATTATAGAAATAAGCGCAAAGACTGCAAAGGGAATAGATGAGCTTTCAGCATGCATAAAGCAGATGTATGAGCTTGATAAAATTAGCATGGGTAATGGCGATATAATAACAAATATGCGCCATATTGGTGCACTTGGTGAGGCTTATAGTGCACTCACACGTGCGGCGGATGCGTTAAGTATGGGTATGCCTCAGGACATTGCATCTATAGATATGAATATTGCAATGGACGTCTTAGGCGAGATAACAGGCGAAACTGTATCGGACGATATAGTAAGTAAAATATTTCACAATTTCTGTGTTGGCAAGTAGCTTTGAAAAAATTATAATCTTCTTACAAATTTTTTCAAAGAGTTTTATATAAGTAACAGTAATCTTAAGAACAAAAGGAAGATAAAATGGAAACACCTCTTTATACAAGGCTTATAAATTACCATTCACAAAACAGAATATCCTTTGCGATGCCGGGACACAAAAATGGTGTGGGTCTTATTGGCGAGCTTTTGAATTGTGATGTTACAGAGCTTTCAAAAACAGAGGATTTGTTCCATGCAGGAGAATACACACAAAAATCACTCGAGTTACTTGCAAAAACCTACAAATCGCAAAAAAGCTTTATATTAACAAGCGGTTCTACAACTGCAATTCATACAATGCTTTTGTCTGTCTTAAATATCGGTGATACATTGCTTGCCTCGGCAGACTGCCATATGAGTGTTGTAAATATCTGTGCAATTATGGGAATAAAAATAAGGGTGCTTCCCAAGGAGTATAAAAATAATTTACCAACAAAAACAGTGGGAATAGCTAAAATGCTAAAAGAGTATCCCGATATAAAGGCATGTATTATAACATCTCCAAACTATTACGGAGTGTGCTCAGATGTGGAGGATATAGCAAAGGAATGTCACAAATATGGTATTCCCCTTATAGTTGACGAAGCACATGGAGCACATTTTATTGCAAGTGATAAGCTACCCAAAACTGCAATGGAGTTGGGTGCAGATATGTCATGCCAGAGTGCACATAAAACATTAAATGCACTGACGGGTGCGGCATATCTTCATGTAAAGAGCAATTTAGTGTCGCCAAAACGAGTAGAAAGGACGTTGTTGATGTTGCATTCGTCAAGTCCGTCGTATATAATTGCATCCTCGGCAGACATTGCAAGGGCACAGCTTGAATGTGACAGTGCTTGGGAGGGGACAATAAAAATATGCGAGGAATTCAAAGACGTAATAGAAAACACAACAGATATTGAGTTTTTAGAAAACGACGATAAAACAAGACTTGTACTGTGCTTTGATAATTATGATATATCAGGCTTTGAGGTCAGCAAGCTGCTTAGCGAATACTATGATATTGATGTGGAAATGGCAACAGCAAACGCGATTGTTCTTATTATAACTGCATCAAACACCAAAGATGAGCTTGACAGAATGTGTGTTGCGCTTGGTAACATTCTAAAAAAAGTACCTAAAACACAAGGTAATACTTTTTTGGTAAATATAGAGCATAGTGAAGAAATTTTACCCTTTATTGCTCACAGAAGTAAGAAAAAAGAGGTAAATATAGACGATTGTGTGGGCAAAATGTGTGCGGAAACAATAACAGTATATCCGCCCGGAATTCCTGTTTTATATGCAGGTGAGGTAATAAAAAAAGAGGCAATAGAGTATATAAAGGAAAATGAGAAGAAGGGCGCACTAATAACAGGTATAACTGACGGTTTAATCAGTATTTGCGAAAGGATTTAAAAATGTCGGAATTTGAAACAATATGCGGTGTAGTTGATGAAATATACTACGTTAACGAAGAAAACGGATATACCGCCTGCTGTATCTACACTGATGAGGGTGAATATTGCGATGTTGTCGGGTATATGCCTCTTGTAAGATGCGGTCAGCATATAAGTGCAAACGGACATTATGTAATAAGTCCTACATATGGTGAGCAATTTCGTGTAGAGTATTATCAGACACTTTTACCTACTGACGAGGATTCTATACTTACGTATCTTTCTTCGGGCATAGTATATGGTGTGCGTCATGCAACTGCACGAAAGCTTGTGGATAAATTCGGCGCAGATACAATTAAAATAATGCTCGAAAATCCCGAAAGAATGAGCGAGATTAAGGGCATAAGTGCCGAGAGAGCAAAAAAAATCTCCGAGTCTCTAAAAGAGGTTGAGTCTATGCAGGGGATTGTTGTTTTTTTGCAGAAATATAATATCTCTATAGGCTATGCAACGAGCATATACCAGATTTTCGGCTCTGGCTCGGTTGATAAAATAAAAGAAAATCCGTATATTCTTTCCGATGCGGTACAGGGTATTACATTTGCAGTTTCCGATAAAATTGCAATGAATATAGGCATGCCCCAGAATAGCATCCACAGAATAAAAGCGGCAATAAAATATACACTCAAAAATGCCGCGTATCAGGACGGACACACATTTATGCCAAAAGCACTCCTTAGCGAGCATATTTCGTATCTGATAGGTGTAAGAGATGAGGAAATAGAAAACGCCTATACATCACTCCTGACTGAAAGGGAAATAATTGCAGTGGTAGTTGACAGTAATGACGTATTCTATCTGTTCGAGTTATACGAGGCAGAATATTATATTGCAAGACGTTTTGTATCTATGTCCATGACAGAGCCTAAGGATTTTATGGGCGAGGAAAAGGCACAAAAGAGAATAGATGCACTGCAACAAGAGGACGGAGTAGAGCTTGCGAGTGAGCAGTATAATGCAGTATTCAGCGCACTCTCCTCAAGTTGTATGGTTATAGCCGGAGGACCCGGTACGGGAAAAACCACAACAATAAACGTTATTATAAAGCTTTTTAAAGAGCAGAAGTTAAAAATTGCCCTGACTGCACCAACGGGCAGAGCGGCAAAGAGAATGACTCAGGTTACGGGTCTTGAGGCAAAAACTGTACACCGTCTGTTAGAAACGGAAATTGCGGGTACTGAGCACACATTTAAGCATAACGAGTCAAATCCATTATCGGCAGACGTTATTATTGTTGATGAGGTAAGTATGATGGATACCTTGCTTATGGCGTCGTTGCTGCGCGCTGTAAGGTACGGGGCAAGGATAATTCTTGTAGGTGATAGCGACCAACTCCCATCAATAGGTCCCGGCACGGTATTAAAGGATATTGTAGAGAGCAATGCCATTCCTGTTATAAAGCTTTCTAAGATTTTCCGTCAGGCGCAGGAAAGTTTAATTATTGTCAATGCACATAAAATAAACTGTTGCCAGATTCCTGAGCTTGATAATAAAACAAATGATTTCTTCTTTTTAAGACGCGAGAGTCTTTCGGGAATTGCGCAGACTGCGGTTGAATTATATACAAAACGACTTCCTAAAAGCTACGGTGTAAACCCTATGTCGCACATTCAGGTTATATCACCGACCAAGAAGACAGAAACGGGAACACATGAATTAAATGCACAACTCCAGAATGCAATAAATCCGCCATCACCCACAAAAAATGAAGCAGTTTTTAACCGTATAACATTCAGAACGGGTGATAAGGTTATGCAGACGAGAAACAATTATGATATTGAATACACATTGCAAGATGATAGTGTGGGACTTGGTATCTTTAATGGGGACATGGGAATAATAGAAGAAATCTATCCCACAGAGCGTACTATGACAATACTCTTTGATGACGAAAAGTGGGTAGAATACAGCTTTGACCTCTTAAAAGATTTAGACCTTGCCTATGCAATTACTGTGCATAAGAGTCAGGGAAGTGAATTCCCTATTGTAATAATTCCGGTAGGAAAATATTTTCCACGACTTATGAATAAGAACTTATTCTATACTGCGGTTACAAGGGCAAGGGATATGGTGGTGCTTGTGGGCGCAGTATCAACAATAAAACATATGACACAAAATATACTTACATCTCAAAGGTATACAGGGCTGTACGAGAAACTGTGCAGTATAAAAAATACCTTAAATGAAGCCTCTGAATGATTTTATTGCAGAACTGGGTTGTACCGCAAGTAACAGAAAGGATAGGTTATAAAGATGAAAGGTGCAATATTCGATGTCGACGGAACAATACTCGATTCTATGAGTATATGGGAAAAGGTTTGTGAAGATTTTTTTGCAATGCACGGTTGTGTGATTGATGAAGAAACTAAATTCAAAATAAAAGAGATGCAGTTGGAGGAATCGTTTCCGTACCTTATAAATTTATTGTCATTGGATATTGATGTTACACAATCAATAAATACAATGAGGGAAATGATAAAAAAAGCATATGCAGACAGTATACCGCCAAAACCCTACGTGTGTGAGTACATAAAAAAGCTACATAATGACGGAGTAAAAATAGCCATTGCAACCAGCAGTTATAAAGAGCTTTTAGATGGTGCATTTAAGAGGCTCGGCATTCTGGAGTACATAGACGCATATGCATTCTCAACCGAGGTGGGTTGCGATAAAAGTAACCCTGATATATACCTTTTATCCGCTGAGCGAATAGGGGTAAGTCCCGGGGATTGCATTGTGTATGAGGATATTGTAGCGGGTATTAAAGGCGCAAAAAAGGGCGGATTTAAAACCTGTGCAGTATATGATGAAACAAATGTGCACGAAACAGATATTTTAAAAGAAACATCAGACATTTATATAAAATGCTGGTCTCAATTATTATAAAGGACAATCACTGTCCGTTTTTATACCCACTAAAACTGCTATAATCAATATATAAGATTTTAGCAGTTAATTTTATGGGCGAAAATGTCAGTAAATATCCCATTTTTGAGATATTTTAAAAAAGCGAACAAATTTTTGTTAAAAACTCTTGACAACGAACAAACTTTCTGCTAAAATATAGTAAAAGACGAACAAACATTCGAGAAATATTTTAGGAGATGAAGAAAATGAGCTTACAGATGAGATTAAGAAGAAACAAGAGAAGACAAATGTTAAAAAGACGCAGAAGATTTTTTGGTGGAGTAATAGGAACAATTTTGGTACTTAGTATTTTAATGGCTATGATTGGTATACCGTCAACATCGGCAAGTGATGGTGAATATGTGGAATTTACAGTTTCATCGGGTGATACTTTGTGGAGTATTGTAAGTAAAATGTATCCTGATGAAAATATCCGCAAGGTGGTTGATGAGATTAAGGAGATAAATAATCTTGAAAGCTCATGCATTACGGTGGGCGATACATTGCTTATACCAATATGTAAGTAATAATTAAAAGAATAGAGGGCTGTCTGTGTAAATTCGTTATTTCGAGTTTCAAATTCGTTATAATTTGTCTGTCTGAGAAATAGAATTTACAGAGATTGCCCTCTATGTTTTATTATACAATTAAATCGTTAACAAAAATTATGTGCATACCAGAGATAACAGTCAGTTTAAATTCATACCGACTGTCATCTCTGATTTTAATTGCATTTATAAACATTTAAAGAATATCCTTTTGTATCTGCAAAGTATATTCCGCTTTGAGAGGTAAGTGTATCATTTTCATTTAATACAGATACCATATCCAGAATACCAAAGCGAGATACATCAAGGCGTATACGCTCATCATTTTCTCCAAGGTTTGCCAATATGACATATTTTTCGTTGTTATTATATCTTACAAAACCAAAAACAGAGCCGATATTATAAACGCACTCAAATTCGCCCGTGGATAATGCACTCGATGAATTTCGTATGCTTATCATTTTTTTGAAGTGATTGTACATAGCATTTTCGGGGTCAATCTCATGAGTGTTATTCCATGGATATGTGCCTCTGCAAAACGGGTCGCCATAGCCCTGCATACCTATTTCATCACCGTAGTATATACATGGAACACCCGGCAATGTCATTTGAAGTGATAATATGAGCTTTGCTCTTTCTTTTGCCATTTCAAGCTCGTTTCCCGAAAGAACAAATGATGATTGAAAATCCTTACTCACTTCATGGCGTGATGGAGCATTTCCCATAAGAGTTACAATTCTTTCCACATCATGCCCCGATACCATATTTAAAAGCGAGTAATATGACTGTTTTGGATAGTTTTCTTTAAGACTCATAAGACGTCTTGAAAGTAATGACGCGTCAATTCTGCCGAGGACAGCGTCTATAAGTGCACTGCGCATGGGATAGTTCATAACCGAATCGAGCTCATCGCCCATAAAGTATTCACGTCTTTTGTCATAGGCGGTTTTGTTGGAGGCGTCCTCCCATACCTCGCCTATTATTACACAGTCATTTTTTTGTGATTTTGCATTTTTTCTTAGCTCTTTTACAAAAAAATCGGGTAATTCATCAACAACATCAAGTCTCCAGCCATAAGCACCGAGCTTCAGCCATTTTTTTATTATTGAATTATCAGTACTTAGCAGATATTTTCGTAGTTCCTCGCTTTCCTCTTCTACGTGCGGAAGTGTTTTTATTCCCCACCACGACTCATATTCCTCGGGCCATTTCGAAAATTTAAACCACGAATAATATGGGGATTGTTGACTTTGATATGCTCCCACAGTATCATACGTACCATTTTTGTTAAAGTACATACTGTCCGTGCCTGTGTGGTTAAATACTCCGTCGAGTATTATTTTAATTCCCATATCCTCTGCCTTTTGGCAAAGCTCTGTAAATGTTTCTTCATCTCCGAACATTTCGTCAATCTCTTCATACGAGCCTGTATCATATTTGTGATTTGAGTATGCCTTAAAAATAGGATTAAGATATATTACCGAAATTCCTAAATCCTTAAGATACGGAAGTTTTTTTATAACACCTTTAAGGTTTCCGCCAAAGAAGTCGTTAGCCTTGTACTCACCGCCAAACTGCTCTGCTTTGTAATGGGGTGTATCGCCCCAGGTTCTTTTTATTATATCGTCTCTGTTGCCCAAAAAAGAACCGTCATCATTTCCGTTACAGAATCTGTCGGGGAAAATCTGGTATGCAACTGTGCTTTTAAACCAATCGGGGGTTTTATAGCTCTTATCGTAAACCGTTATCTGAAAAAGATTTTGGGGTATATTGGTGTATGTTTCGCCCGCTCCGCCAAGACATTCTTTGTTGTTGGCATAATAAAAAGTACCCAAATCTGTTGTAATCTCAAAATAATACCACAAAAGTGTGGGTGATGATGGCATTTTTAGGGTTGCCTCGTATATACTGCTTTTATTTATATTAAAAATAAAAGCCATATCAAGAGAGGTTTTTTGTGAGTTATCCTCTTTATATATAACCCTTACAGAATGAGGGATACCCGCATCGCCAAGTGCAAGTCTCAGACGCACCGTACTTTCGCAATGTGTTGCACCAAAAGGACTTCTGTAAAAAAGCTCTTGCGAATTATGTTCTATATTCATATATATTCTCCAGTTTATATTTGTAAAAAGCATAACGGGACGTTCATGTGAACAATTTACGGAGTAAATTGTAGCGACAAAACCGAGTGTTTTGAGAGCAGCAAAAAAACGTCCCATACCTTTTGGGGGATAGGAAAAAAAGATTCAGAATGAACAAACTGAGCCAAAGCGCAAGCTTTGGGTTACCCGAAGACGTACAAGGGTACGTCGAGTGGCGAGGTTTGTTTATAGCAAAAAGAAACAAATTAAAATAAAAGAGTGATTTTTTAAAATTTGTTTCTTTTTGCGATCTGGACTTTTTTAACATCCCCACATATTACTTTATTGGTTTTAGATTCCAGATTTTTTCGTTATATTCCGATATTGTTCTGTCGCTTGAGAAGAAGCCTGCCATTGCAGTATTCATTATCGCCATCTTCCACCACTTTTTCTTATCCTGATAGTCGAGAGAAATTTGTGCTTGTGTCTTCATATATTCCTCAAAATCTCTTATAACCATATATACATCAGGTGTACCATTATCACCAAAAAGAAGTGTATTATACAAGTCGTAGAACATTTTTGTTGCACCGCTTACGATAGAACCGTCTATAAGAGCGTCAAGTGCATGACGTATAAGCGGATTTTGTGCATAAATCTGTTTTACCTCATCAGCATTGTTTATACCAAGTCTTGCACGTGCAGCAACCTCGTCTGCCTTTAAGCCAAAGATATATATATTATCCTCGCCAACCTGTTCGAGCATTTCGACATTTGCACCGTCAAGCGTACCGCAGGTAACTGCTCCGTTTAACATAAACTTCATATTGCCAGTGCCTGATGCCTCTTTACCTGCAGTAGAAATCTGCTCCGAAACATCAGCCGCAATTACAAGCTTTTCTGCTATTGATACGCTGTAGTTTTCTAAGAAAACAACCTTGATTTTGCCATTTATTCTTTCGTCGTTATTTATCATATCACCAACAGAGTTTATAAGCTTTATAATAAGCTTTGCTCTTACATAACCCGGTGCTGCCTTTGCACCGAATATATATGTCTTGGGGTAGTATTCCATATTCGGATTTTCCAAAAGCATATGATACTCTGCAATTATATGCAAAACATTCATCATCTGACGTTTATATTCGTGCAGACGCTTTGACTGTACGTCAAAAATTGAATTGGGGTCTACATCAATATTGTTGTGCTCCTTTATATATTTTGCAAGATTTACCTTGTTGTTGTACTTAATATCTGCAAACTTCTTCTGGAACTCTTCATCATCGGCAAATTTTGCTATTTTTGCAAGCTCCTCACTGTTCTTTTTCCAACCGTTGCCTATTTTTGAGGAAATAAGGTCCGAAAGCTCCTTGTTACAGTTGCATATCCATCTTCTGAATGTTATTCCGTTTGTAATTGCATGGAAATTATCCTTGTTCATCATATAATAATCGCGGAAAATATCGTCTTTTAAGATTTGTGTATGAAGCTGTGAAACTCCGTTTACAGCAAAACAACTTGCAAGACAGATGTTTGCCATATGCACCTGATTATCTGCAAGAATTGCCATCCATTTGTGCTTACCGCTATCTCCCGGATAGAACTCATCAAGTCTTGCCTGAAGACGGTTTTGCATTTCCTCTACTATCATATAAAGTCTTGGCAAAATCTTTTTAAACATATGCTCGGGCCACTTTTCGAGAGCCTCTGATAATACTGTATGGTTTGTATAAGCAAATGTTTTTGTTACAATATCCCATGCTTCTTCCCAGCCAAGACCTTTTTCGTCCATAAGAATTCGCATAAGCTCAGGAATTGCCATTGTTGGGTGAGTATCATTTATATGAACAACAACCTTGTCGGGAAGCTTTGACCAGTCTGCACCGTTTCTTTGCTCAAATTCGCGTAGAATCCACTGCAGTGTGGCACTTACCAAAAAATACTGTTGCTTTAATCGCAGTTCCTTGCCCTCTGTGTGGTTATCCTCAGGATACAGTACCTTTGAGATTACCTCTGCAAGTGCCCTTTCCTCGTTTGCACGGACATAATCACCCTGATTAAATGCCTGCATATTCATATGGTCGGGGCATTTTGCACTCCATAATCTCAGCTTATTTACTATTTTAGAATCGTAACCTACAAGCGGAACATCATATGGCATTGCAAGAATTGTACGAACATTGTCGTAATGGAAAACGAGCTTTCCGTCTACCCATTCGGACCATACATTACCTCCGAATTTTACTTCGACTGTCTCCTCGGGACGCGGAACCTCCCATGCGTTACCGTACTCAAGCCATGGGTCAGGAAGTTCTGTCTGGTATCCGTCTACAATTTTCTGTTGAAACAGTCCGTATTCATATCTTAATGTACATCCGTAAGCGGGTAAATCAAGTGTTGTAAGGGAGTCGATAAAGCATGCTGCAAGTCTGCCAAGACCACCGTTACCTAAGCCTGCGTCATTTTCAAGCTCTGCAATATCGTTAAGGGAATAACCTAAGTCGTTTAATACAACCTCATAATTTTCGGTTTGCATAAGATTTAGAACATTTGTAGTCAAAAGACGTCCCATAAGAAATTCGAACGAAAGATAGTATAGCTTTTTTGAGCCTTCCTGCTTTACCTGTTTGTGGGATTCTCCCCACATTTCCATTATCATATCGCGTGCTGTAAGTGCACATGCAGTATAAATCATTCTTGGTGTGACGTCCTCTAAAACCTTACCAAAATGTCTTGATACTTTACCTATAATTTCTTTTTTTAATGTTTCTTGCTCCGAAGTTAATTTTTTTGTGTTTAGCTTTGTTGCCATACTAATAATCACATCTCCTCTATCAAATACTTTGTTGTTTTTAAATTATTTATCTTTGGAATAGCCAGTAATTTCGTGGTACATTGCTATATATTTGTCTGCACTCGTATTCCATGAATAATCAAGAGACATAGCATTTTTCATAATCTTCTTCCACTTATCGGGAGTTTCGTAATAAACTTTTTGCGCATAATATATTGCGCCAAGCATTTCGTCGGCATTATAGTTTGCAAATGAAAAGCCTGTGCCCTCGTCGGTATATTCGTTATATGGAATAACCGTGTCTTTAAGTCCGCCCGTTTCACGAACTATAGGAAGTGTTGCATAACGCATGCTTATAAGCTGAGAAAGTCCGCATGGCTCAAAAAGAGACGGCATTAAAAATGCATCACAGCCGGCATATATTTTATGCGACATCTCGTTTGAGAAATAAATTTGGGCGCTTAGCTTTTCGGGATACTTCCATGCATAGTGGCGGAATAAGTTCTCGTATTTTTCGTCTCCCGTACCTAACACAACTATCTGCACGTCGCTCAATAAAAGTTCATCTAACTTATATGCAACAAGGTCAAAGCCTTTTTGGTCGGTAAGACGTGATACTATGCCTATCATCATTCTGTTCTCATCAACAGGGAGTCCCAATTCCTTTTGAAGCTCTGTTTTATTTATTTTCTTATTATTCAGACTTCTTATACCAAAATTTTTATAAATCAGTTTATCCTTTGATGAATTCCAGTCTGTATACGAAATTCCGTTTACAATACCTGTTAGGCTATTATTTCGTGCCAAGAGCAATGAATCTAAGCCCTCACCAAAGAACGGTGTTGTTATTTCTGTAGCATAAGTATCAGAAACTGTGCTTATGCGGTCAGCATACACTATTCCGCCCTTTAAGAGATTTGCATCGTTATAAAATTCGAGCTTGTCGTGTGTGAAATAATAATCGTCAATGCCCATGGCGTCCTTTATTCCGTTAAAATCCCATCTGCCCTGAAAGCGCAGATTATGGATTGTCATAACTGTCTTTATACCCTGATAAAAAGGATTATCCAAAAAAGTATCCAAAAACACAGGTATCGGTGCAGTTTGCCAGTCGTTACAGTTTATTACGTCGGGACGAAAATATATTGTGGGCAAAACGGAAAGAACTGCTTTGGAAAAGAATATAAACTTTTCGCAGTCAAGATGTATATGGTCATAGGGTTTATCACCGCTAAAATAAAACTCGTTATCTATAAAGTAATAGATACACCCCTCATGCTCGAGTTCAAATATACCCACATATTGCTTTCTCCACGCAATATCAACGTATATGTTTGTTACATATTTCATTTCGTCCTTGTATTGTTGTGGAATGGCTCTGTAAAGAGGTAAAATGACCCTTACATCAATCCCCTTTTCTTTTAAAACACTTGGCAATGAGCCTGCAACATCTCCAAGTCCGCCTGTCTTTATAAACGGAGACGCCTCGGGTGTAGCAAATAAAACCTTCATAATGTTGTAAAATCCTTTCGTGATAGTTATATAATTGTTCCCCGTGCAACTGCAAGCGGATAGCTCTTTGAGCCGATAAGGCGTCTTCCGTGTGTTATTCTTACATCTTTATCAAGAACAACATTAACCACCTGTGCCCCGTCTTCGATAATGCAGTCCTGCATTATTATAGAATTCTTAACCACTGCGCCTTTGCCTACAACAACGCGTCTTGATAGAACACTGTCATAGATGTCGCCCTCAATTCGTCCTCCGTCAGAGATAAAGCAGTTCTGTGCTGTTGCGCTGTCTCCGTAAGAGGTGGGGCTTTGTGCGGTTGAACGTGTCTGAATAGGTCTTTCCTTATTAAAGATTGCACTGCAAAAATCCTCATCCAAAAATGACATTCCTGCCTCGAAATATGATTTCATAGAATCTATTTTGCATAATGGACCCTCATATTTAAAACCCGAAATTCTAAGAGACGAAACTCTTTTCACAATAGCGTCCTTCATAAAGTCATATTCGCCGCGCGAAATACATTCGTCTATAATGCTTTCCAGAAGAGCCTTTTCCATAATAAGAATATCAAGAGAAACAATAGCAGAGTTTGGGTAAAAAGGCTGGATTGCAATATCTGTTACTCTTTCGTTATCGTCCATTTCCAGAAGTGTAAAACGCGATAAATCACTATCGGATACCGAATCCTTGCTTTTATCCTGATACACTATTGTAATGTCTGATTGCTTGTTTATGTGGTCCTCAACAGCTGCGCCTAAATCTACATTGTATATTCCTCCGCCAAAGGAAAGAACAACATATGTCTGTGTACTTGTTGATATATACTCACGGATTCCGTCGAGCATATCAACTGTGCCTTTTGCAATGTTTGTGCCCTTTTTTTCTACATTTGGGGGGAGAACTCTTAGTCCCCAGTTTTTTCTGTCCAGATCCCATGGCTCACCCACTCTTAAGTGCTCCATAAGCGACGAATAGTTATATGTTGTGGCAATACCTATATTTTGTATACCTGTATTTGCCATACACGATATTATAAAATCAATAATTCTGTATCTTCCCGCAATAGGCAGAGCCTCAATAGCGCGTATGTCGGTAATGGGCGGAATTGTATCTTTACGTGTGAGAATAATTCCCATTGTATCTGTTCTTCTCATTTTAACACATTCTCCTTTCCGATTACTCAGCAACCATACTGCCCATGGCAATATCTGTTCCCGATTTGATTTTTACCGAGTCGGCGACAAGCACTATATTGTGAGTGCACATTGGCGAAGCATACGGATTATCCTCTTTTTCGGTTATGCCTATTGATACATTATCTTCTATAACAGCGTTAGAGCCGATAATTGCTTTGGATATTTTTACGTTTTTGCCAATGTAAGCACCGGGCATTATAACGCAGTCCTTTATAACACTGCCTTTATCAACATGCACGCTTCCCGATACAACGCTGTGGTCAATCTCACCGTAAATTGTACAGCTTTCTGTTACAGTGGAATTTTTTATCTTTGCACCTTTACCCACATAATGCGGAGTTCTTGCAAGGTTTCGTGAGTATATTATCCACTTTCTGTCATCTACATTAAATTTAGGGGGAGTATCAATCAAATCCATATTAGCCTCCCACAGTGAGTGGATAGTACCTACGTCCTTCCAATACCCCTCAAAGCGATAACTCATAAGTGTCTTTTTATCGTTAAGTATAGATGGTATAATATTTTTACCAAAGTCATTTGAAGAGTTGGGGTCTCTCTCGTCGTCTGTAAGATATTTCTTTAACTCATCATATTTAAAGATATAAATACCCATAGATGCAAGATTGCTTTTTGGTTCTTTGGGTTTTTCTTCGAATTCTGTGATAACACCGTTATCATCAACATTCATTATTCCAAATCGGCTTGCCTCATCCCACGGAACTGGCATAACTGCGATTGTTGCAACTGCACCGGACTTTTTGTGAGCTTTCAGCATCTGGTCATATTGCATTTTATATATGTGGTCTCCCGAAAGAATAAGAACGTGTTCTGGATTAAAGGTATCAAGAAAGCTTAAGTTCTGATATATTGCATTTGCAGTACCCTTGTACCATTCCCCTGTCTTTGCGCTCTGATAAGGCGGAAGAACGTATACTCCGCCCATGCTTCTGTCTAAATCCCACGGACTTCCGTTGCCTATGTAGGTGTTGAGTTCGAGAGGCTGATATTGTGTAAGAACACCTACTGTGTCAATGCCCGAGTGGACGCAGTTAGAAAGCGGAAAATCTATTATTCTGTATTTTCCGCCAAAAGGAACAGCAGGCTTTGCAATGTTTATTGTAAGCGCGCCGAGTCTTGAACCCTGACCGCCTGCAAGAATCATTGCCACACAGTCTTTTTTTACCATATAAATCATCTCCTATATTTTATTAGAATTATTTATTTTCGTCCATATAACGCAACATCATTATTGAGTTTGCGTCTGCCGATACACACAGTGAATATGGCATATCGTTCATTGGCTTTTGTCTTGTTTTGTATTTAAATCCCTTAATAAGACGATTACCTCCGTATTCGGTGGAATTGGAATGAATTATAACCTCGTATGTTCCTTCCTTTTCTGCACCAAATTCATAAACAGGTCTCGATACAGGGGTAAAATTAGCAATAACAATAATATCCTCTGTTGTGTGTTTTGCTTTTCGTATATATGTTAAAACTGAATTTTCGTTGTCGTTTGAGTTTATCCATCTAAACCCCTCCCAGCTCGTTTCATTTTCCCAGAAGGGTGCATTGTTTTTGTATATAAAATTCAAGTCCTTAACGTATTTTTTGAGTTTTTGGTGTTTTTCCATATCAAGCAGATTCCATTCAAGCTCATCATCATATTTCCATTCAAGAAACTGACCGATTTCACCGCCCATAAACATAAGCTTTTTTCCGCACATGGACATATAATATCCCAAAAATGAGCGGTATGACGAAAACTTATCCTCGTATGAGCCGAACTGCTTGTCAATTAAGGAATGTTTGCCATGCACGACCTCGTCATGAGAGAGAGGCAGTATAAAGTTTTCAGAAAAAGCATACATCATGGCAAAGGTAAGAAGTGAGTGATTATCTTTTCTAAAATACGGGTCCGTGGAGATGTATCTTAGTGTATCGTTCATCCAACCCATATTCCATTTAAAGTTAAAGCCTAAACCGTCATTTTCGGGCGGTGCAGTAACAAGGGGCCACGAAGTAGACTCTTCTGCTATCATCAAAAATCCGCTAAATTCGGTGCACATAATTTTATTTAACTGCTTAAAGAACTCAATAGCCTCAAGGTTTCCGTTCCCACCGTATTTATTAGGTATCCACTCACCGTCATTTCGTGAATAGTCGCGGTACAGCATAGAGGATACTGCATCAACTCTTAATCCGTCAATGTGGTATTCCTGTGCCCAGAAATATGCTGATGATAACAAAAACGAAACAACCTCGCCCTTTGAATAATCAAAAACGAGAGTTCCCCAGTCCTTGTGTTCTCCAAGGCGTGAATCGGCATACTCATAAGCGGGTGTACCGTCAAATTGCCTTAGGCCATGTGCGTCGCGCGGGAAGTGCGCAGGCACCCAGTCCATTATAACACTTATGCCATTGGCGTGGCATTTATTTATAAAATATTTAAGTTGTTCAGGTGTCCCGTAACGTGAGGTTGCACAAAAATACCCTGTAACCTGATATCCCCATGACCCGTCAAACGGAAACTCCGTTAAAGGCATAAGCTCAATATGAGTATATCCCATATCCACAACGTATGGAATAAGCTCATCGGCAAGCTCCTCATAAGTGTAAAAGCTACCGTCGTCATGCACTCTCCACGAGCCTGCGTGTACCTCGTATATATTCATCGGCAAATGACGATAATCTGTCTTTGCGCGGTTTTTTAACCATAACTTATCGCTCCATTTGTATTTTTTTAAATCATAAACAACAGAAGCTGTGCCCGGGCGAAGCTCGGACATATATGCATACGGGTCGGACTTCCACAAAATTTCGCCATCTTGTGTTTTTATGACGTATTTATAAAATGAGCCCTCAACAACATCAGAAAAGAAACCGCACCATATACCTGTATCGCCGATTTTTTCTAAGCTGTTGCAATCGGTCGACCAATTATTCCAGTTACCGCTTACATTTACCGACACTGCATTTGGTGCCCACACACAAAACTGCCAGCCTTTTTTTTCGTCTGTAGCATGGCGATGTACACCCAAAAACTCATATGCTTTAAAATTTTTGCCAACATTAAAAAGATATGTCTGAAAATCACTTATAGTCGTTGGTTTTGTTTTTAGTGTTGTTTCTTCCATAATGTTTGTGAAAAATCCTTTCTGTGTTATAAAATAAAAACTCTATATAATAGTATACCACAATTTTTATTGGTAGTAAAGACTATTTAATGAATAAAAATAATCAATAAATTTGTAAATTATGCCAAAAAAGTGTATAAAATACATTTAATTTACATAAAATGTTAAATTTTCTTTTCAAAATCATATAATGGTTGTAACAAATATAAAAATAAACTTGACAACAATATACTTTTTGTATATAATAATATTGCTTAATATTCTTTAGAATTCAGTTTTCTGTAAAGTGAACTTACGATATTAAACCCATATATACGGGGTAGTTCTTAAAGTGCTTGTGATGTATTGGATAGGAATAAAGACCTGCAAGCAATCTTATTCGTAGATCATTTATGGAAGGCAAATTTAAGAGACCCCCTTTTTTGATGTATGGGACAACATATTTTTGACGAGAAAGGGGTGCGTTGTTATGGATATGATGATAATGACGATTATTATAGCTATTGCAATCCTTGCTTGTCTTGCTACAGGTTTTATTTCGTTCAAGGCCGGAGTTGAGCACCGCAAAAAAATTGCCGAGGCTCAGTTCATAAGTGCAGAAGAAAAGGCAAAAGCCATTGTTGCCGAGGCTGAGAAATCTGCAGTTGCTAAAAAGAGAGAAATTACTCTTGAGGCAAAGGAAGAAATTCAAAAAGCCAGAGCAGAGTTTGAAGCGGAGCTTAAAGAAAGACGTAACGAAATGACACGTCAGGAGCGACGTATAACTCAAAAAGAGGAAACATTGGACAAAAAGACCGACAACTTAGAACGCAAGGAGCAATCTTTGGCAGCAAAGGTTAAAAACCTCGAGGCTAAAGAGATTGAAATAGCGCAAATAAAAGAAAAAGAAATGGCAATGTTAGAGAAGATTTCGGGCTTGACTCAGGAAGAGGCTAAGGATTTGATTATGCAAAGCGTTGAGAGTCAGGCAAGACATGATGCCGCTATAATGGTTAAAGAAATTGAGCAAGAGGCAAAGGAAAATGCAGAGCGCAATGCAAAGAATATTGTAGCGCTTTCAATCCAGAAAGTTGCCGCAGACCATGTTGCTGAAACAACTGTTTCTGTTGTAAATCTTCCGAGCGATGAAATGAAAGGAAGAATTATCGGCAGAGAGGGAAGAAACATACGTACTTTAGAAACCTTAACAGGAGTTGACCTTATAATAGACGATACACCTGAGGCGGTAGTTGTATCAAGTTTTGACCCTGTACGCCGCGAGGTTGCCAAGATGGCACTCGAAAAGCTTATTGTTGACGGACGTATTCATCCGGCAAGAATAGAAGAAACAGTAGAAAAATCTCGTAAAGAGGTTGAGGCAATTATCAAACAGGAGGGTGAGAGTGCAACGTTTGAAACAGGCGTTCACGGATTGCATCCTGAGCTTATCAAGCTATTGGGTAAGCTGAAGTATAGAACAAGTTATGGACAAAATGTTCTGAAGCATTCTATAGAGGTAGCGCATCTTGCCGGTGTTATGGCAGGAGAGATGGGAGTAGATGTTGCTCTTGCAAAGCGTGCCGGCTTGCTTCATGACATTGGTAAGGCAGTTGACCACGAAATTGAAGGTTCTCACGTAACAATAGGTGCCGACATAGCAAAGAAATATCGCGAAAATAAAGATGTTATACATGCTATCATGGCACACCATGGAGACGTTGAGCCTCAGACACTTGTTGCATCTCTGGTACAGGCAGCAGACGCAGTTTCTGCAGCAAGACCGGGTGCAAGACGTGAAAATCTCGAAACATACATCAAGCGTTTGCAGAAGCTCGAAGAGATTGCAAATGAATTTGAGGGTGTTGATAAGTCATTTGCTATTCAGGCAGGTCGTGAGATAAGAATTATGATTAAGCCTGAGGTTGTAAATGATGCGGGCATGGTAATTGTTGCAAAGGATATTGTAAAGCGTATCGAAAGCGAGCTTGAATATCCGGGTCAGATTAAGGTAAGCCTTATCAGAGAAACAAGAGCAGTAGATTATGCTAAATAATGCATAATACAGGCTGTGCATAACAGATTTTATCTGTTAGAGAAAAAGTAAAAGATGGAATGATTGCAATTTGGTAATTATATATTTTCTCCGTCATGGTGCGATAAAGGTACCATAATCGGATGTATGTGATTAGCTTCTACCCCAAATGGTGATTATTCCTTTTTTTTCATAATGGCATAAATTATAGGAGATTAAGTATGAAGATTTTATGTATAGGCGATGTGGTTTCGAGAGTAGGAAGAGATATGCTCTACCGTTATATTGACGAGATAAAGGTTTCGGAAGATATTGACCTTGTTATTGCCAACGGAGAAAATGCAACTCATGGCAGAGGTCTTGCAAGAGACGCATACAAAGAAATGACAGATGCCGGAGTGGATGCAGTCACAATGGGTAACCACACCTGGGGTGCAAAGGACATAAATGCTATTATGAAATACGAGGGAAATGTTATACGCCCCATAAATTTCCCCAAAAACAATCCGGGCGAGGGTTATATGACAATAAATACACGCAGCGGAAAATGTGTGGGTATAATAAACGCAATAGGCAGAACATATATGGAGCCTTGCGACTCTCCGTTTGATGCTGTGTTGTCCGCAGTTGAAGAAATAAGCAAAAAAACAAATATAATATTAGTAGACTTTCATGCCGAGGCAACGAGCGAAAAAGAAGCTATGGGATATTACCTTGACGGAAAGGTATCAGCAGTGTTTGGAACACATACCCACGTGCAGACCGCAGACGAAAAAATTCTTAAAAACGGTACGGGCTACATTACCGACTTGGGTATGACGGGCCCTGAATACTCGGTGCTTGGAATGAGTGTAAAGGTTATAGTAGACAGATTTACAAACTCTTTACCGCAAAAGTTCGAAATTGCAGAGGGAAAAGGACAATTTAACGGTTGCATATTCGAAATTGACGAAGTGAGCGGTAAGTGTATTGATGTAAAAAGAATATTTATAAGAGAAAATTAAAAAAAAGACTTGAAATATATTAAAAAGTATGGTATAATAGTATCAAGTAGAATATAGTTGTTCGGGAGAGTAGGCAGAGCCTACTCTTTCATATTTATTAAGGAGGTTTAATATGGCCAATAAAACAGAGGCAATAGCTATCGAAATAGGCGAGGATATTGCCAAAGAAATGGGACTCTACATTGTTGACGTTTCTTACAAAAAAGAGGGCCCGGCATACTCTTTGTGTTATTATGTAGACAAAGAGGGCGGAGTGGGCATAGACGATTGCGAAGCTTTTTCGCGGTCAATCGAAACTGTGCTTGACGAAAAGGACCCAATAGAGGAAAACTACACTCTTGAGGTTTCATCACCGGGAGTAGACAGAAAGCTTACAAAAGAACGCGAATTCTTATATTACATCGGACGTGAGGTGGACGTAAAATTGTATAGTGCCCCTGACGGAAGAAAAGAGTTTAGCGGTATACTTGAGGAATTTTCCGATAAAGTGGCATATATAAATGCGGGCGGCGAAAAGATAAGTGTTCCGCAAAAGGACGCGGCATATATTAAACTATCATTTAAGTTTTAGGAAAAAGAAAGGATTGATTAACAAAATGAATAAGGAACTACTTAATGCTATAAAAGCATTGTGCGAAGAAAAAGGAATAAGCAGCGAGGTAATAATAGAAGCTCTTGAGGCGGCTCTTGTTGCTGCATACAAAAAGAACTTTAATGCATCTCAGAATGTGGAAATCTTTATAGACCAGAAAAAGGGTAAGGTTCAGGTAATGGCTCAAAAGAAGGTTGTTGACCTTGTATTTGAGGACAGTGAAGAAATTGACATTGAGGATGCAAGAAAAATTGACCCCAATTATGAGCTTGGCGATATAGTAAACATTGAGGTTACACCAAAGGACTTCGGAAGAATAAGTGCCGCAGCGGCAAAGCAGGTTATTACGCAGAGAATAAAAGAGGCAGAAAAAGAGATTATAAATGATGCGTATAACGAAAAGGCAAATCTTTTAGTAACAGGTAAGGTAGAAAGAATAGAAAATCTTAATGTATACTTGGATGTTGACGGTAACGAGGGTGTCCTATACGAAAAAGAACAAACCTGCGACGAGGTGGGGACATATAAAATCGGTCAAATGGTAAGATGTTATGTAAGCGGTGTAAGAAACGGAAGAGACTATGCTCAGCTGTTGCTTTCAAGAACACATCCAAATCTTGTAAGAAAGCTCTTTGAGCTTGAAGTTCCCGAAATTGCAGAGGGTATAGTAGAAATCAAGGGTGTTGCCCGTGAGGGTGGTTCAAGAACAAAAATTGCGGTATATTCGAGCGACGAGAATGTAGATGCACAAGGTGCCTGCATAGGCCCAAGAGGCGTAAGAGTTCAGAATATAGGCGATGAGCTTAAAGACGAAAAGATAGACATAGTAAAATGGAGTGAGGACCCGTCAGAATTTATAACAGCGGCTCTTAGCCCATCAAAGGTTCTATCTACAGAAATCAACGAGGAAGAAAAGAGTGCCAAGGTGGTAGTGCCTGCAAATCAGTTATCGCTTGCAATAGGCAAGTCGGGACAAAACGTAAGACTTGCAGCAAAGCTGACTGGCTGGAAGATTGATATAAGTGCAAAATGATGAAGCATAAACCGCAAAGAATGTGTGTTGCATGCCGCAATATGATAAATCAGGATGAGCTTATGCGTGTTGTTAAGAGTAACATATCCGGAGAAGCAGAGCTTGATTTAGATAAGAAAAAATTCGGCAGAGGCGCATATGTATGTAGAAATGAAAAGTGCATAAATCTTGCAAAAAAGAAAAGAGCATTTGAAAGGCATATGAAAACAGAAGTTTCCAATGACCTGTATACAAAGCTTATCGAGATTGCGGAGGAGCATATTCAATGAGTGATAAGTTTTTAAGGTTAATTGGTCTTGCAAAGAGAGCGGGTAAGACGGATGGCGGCGAATTTATATGCAAGCAATCCATACAAAGCAAAAAGGCAAAGCTTGTGATAGTTGCCGCTGATGCATCTGAAAATACCAAAAAATCAATAAAAAATTCGTGTGCATTTTATAAGGTTAAATACATAGAATGTGCAAATATGCAGGATTTAGGAAATTTCACCGGCGGCGGTGAGCGGGCAGTTATATCAATAAATGATGAAAATTTGGCAAATGCAATAAAAGAAGCAATATCGAAAGAAGGGAAGATGTGTAATGGCAGAAGCATCAACAATTAAATTTGGTGAGATTTGTAAAAAAATAAGCATTACAAATAAAGAAATTACATCTAAGTTAGAAGAGTTCGGAATATCAGTAAAAGGCACAGCAAGTCTTATAAGTGCCGAAAATGCAAGCTTTATTCTCGACTATTTCTCCGGGCAGTATGCAACTACTGCAGAGGAACTCGAAAAAGCAAGAGAGCAGGGAAGAGCACAACAGGAAAAGACTCCAAAGGAAGAGCCAAAAGCTGAGGCTGTAAAAGAGGAAAAAGAAGTAAAGAAGGAAGAGGCACCTGCTAAGAAAGTTGCTCCAAAAGAGAAAGAAGCTCCAAAAACTCAGCAAAAAGAGGTTAAGAAGCCACAACCGCCTGTTCAGGAGAAAAAGAAAGATAAAAAGCAATATCAGACTCAGGCTAAAAAGCAGAGCGGACAAAAAATTGACCTTTCAAATGTTGACAGGAGCAATAACTCAGAGGAGTTTATTGTAAGAACAACAGAGAGAAAGAGATATGTCGATACAAGACAGTCAACTGTTGAAATAGATAAAATAAATGCAAGAGAGCGTATGGAGGACTACGTTCCTGCAAATATTAAGATAGATAACGACAGAAATAACAAGCGCAAAAAGGGACCGCGTTCTGAGGAAAAGATTAAAAATCAACCCGTTAAGCAAAAGAAGGTAATTCCCGCAAAGGTTATAACCGAGATAGAAATAGGCGAAACAATAACAGTAGGTGAGTTCGCATCAAGAATGGGTAAAACGGGTGCAGAAGTTGTTATGAAGCTTATGAAGAACGGAATAATGGCAACAATGAACCAGGCTATTGATTTCGAAACTGCTGAGCTTATAGGTCTTGAATTTGATATAACCGTAAAACATGAGGTTATAATAACAAAAGAAGAACGTCTTATGATGGAAGTAGAAGAGGATGACAAGGCAGAGGACTTAGTTGAAAGACCTCCTGTTGTTGTAGTTATGGGCCACGTTGACCATGGTAAAACTTCACTTCTTGACGCTATAAGAGATACAAGTGTAACAGATACCGAAGCAGGCGGAATTACTCAGCATATCGGTGCTTACAGTGTAACTCTAAATGGCAGAGACATAACATTTTTGGATACTCCGGGTCATGAGGCATTTACAACAATGCGTGCAAGAGGTGCACAGGTAACAGACGTTGCAATTATAGTTGTTGCGGCGGACGACGGAATTATGCCGCAGACAATAGAGGCAATAAACCACGCAAAGGCTGCAAACGTACAGATTATAGTTGCAATTAACAAAATAGACAGAGAGGGTGCAAACCCAGACAGAGTAAGACAAATGCTTGTTGAGCATGAGCTTGTTCCCGAAGAATGGGGCGGCGACACAATATGTGTTGAGGTAAGTGCTAAGAAAAGACAAAACATCGATGGACTTCTTGAGATGGTACTCCTTGTTGCAGATATGCAGGAGTTAAAGGCTAATCCTAACAGAAGTGCGTCAGGTACAGTAATAGAAGCACAAATAGATAAGGGCAGGGGTGCAGTTGCAACGGTGCTTGTACAAAATGGTACACTAAACGTAGGCGACTTTGTTATTGCAGGTACATCTGTAGGACGTATCAGAGCAATGGTAAACGATAAGGGCAGACGTGTTAAGAGTGCACCGCCATCAACACCTGTTGAGATTTTGGGACTTGGCGATGTACCGTCAGGCGGCGACACATTCATTGTTGTAGAAAACGAAAAGCTTGCGCGTGATGTTGCAGAACAAAGAAAACAAGAGCTTCAGGAGAACAAGTTCAATCAGGTTGTAAAAGTATCGCTTGATAATCTGTTCAGTCAGATTGACGAGGGTAACATGAAAGAGCTTGCTGTAATCATCAAAGCAGACGTACAGGGCAGTGTGGAAGCGGTAAGACAATCATTAGAGAAGCTTTCAAACGAAGAGGTAAGAGTAAGAGCAATCCATGGCGGTGTTGGTGCTATTAACGAAACAGACGTAATGCTTGCAAATGCATCAAATGCTATCATAATCGGTTTTAATGTAAGACCTGATGCGGGTGCACTAAGTGCAGCAACACAGCACGAAGTAGACATAAGACTATACCGTGTAATCTATCAGGCAATAGAAGAAATGGAAGCAGCAATGAAGGGTATGCTTGACCCTGAATTTAAAGAAAATGTTTTGGGCTATGTAGAAGTACGTCAGACATTCAAGGTTCCAAATGTTGGTACTATTGCAGGTTGTTATGTAACTCAGGGAAAAATTCAGCGTAATGCAGAAATTCGTCTTGTTCGTGATGGTATCATCATACACGAAGGTAAAATAAGCTCACTTAAGAGATTTAAAGATGACGCAAAAGAAGTTGGCGAAAACTTTGAATGCGGTATCGGTATCGAGAACTTTAACGACGTTAAAGAGGGCGATACTATGGAATGCTTTATTATGGAAGAAGTAAAGAGATAAGAGGTAATATGGCAAGAATAGACAAAATAAACGAAGAGGTAAGACGTGAAGTTGCAAACGTAATACGCGATTTAAAGGATACGCGTATACCGCTTATGACGAGTGTTGTTGCAGTCAACGTAACAAACGACCTTCGCTATGCAAAGGTATATGTTTCTGTTATGGGTGATAGCGAAACACAAAAAAAGGCAATGGAGGGTCTTAGAAGTGCCGCGGGCTTTGTCCGTCGCGAAATGGGTAAAAGGGTAGATTTAAGATACACTCCCGAATTCATTTTTGAGCTTGACCACTCCATTGAGCATGGTGCAAAGATAGACGCACTCCTAAAAAAAGGAAAAATCAATGAAACAAATAATTGAAAAACTCCGCAGCGCACAAGCCATTGCAATACTTTCTCATATATCTGAGGATGCGGATGCAATAGGCTCGTGCCTTGCAATGGCGCATATGCTTAAAAAAACGGGCAAAAATGCCACAATATATGTAAATGACGCTATTGAGGACAGGCTTGCTTTTTTAGGTAATGACTATGTTATATATAACGAAGATACCGAAGTTGTGGCAGACCTTTGTGTCTGTCTTGACTGCGGTGATATAAAAAGACTCGGTGAGAGGGCAAGCATTGTAGAAAAAATCGGTAACAGTATAAATATAGACCATCACTACTCTAACACTAATTATGCCGATGTAAACTATGTTGAGGGTAATGCCTCATCAACTGGTGAGGTTATATATAAGCTTTTTATGGAAATGAATATAGAGCTTGATGATATATGTGCAAGATATTTATATGCGGCAATATGCTCGGATACAGGCTCATTTAAATTCAGTTCGGTAAGTCCCGAAACTATGCATATAGCGGCAAAGCTTATGGAATATAACATAGAGCACGATAAAATTGCAAGAGCGCTGTTTGATACCTACACAATAGAAGAAATAAAATTAAGAGCGCAAGTGATGAGCACAATCGAAAGCTATGGTGGTGGTAAAATAAATGTTGTGTGTATGAACGACGAAATGCTTAAAAAGTATGGAATTGAAAAAAAGAACACACCATCTGTTGTGGATATAGCAAGAGGTGTCGCGGGTGGCGAAATTGCAATAGCACTTATACAGAATAAAGATGAAATACGTGTTAATCTGCGCTCGAACGAGTATGCAAATGTCTCGGAGATTGCCGCAAAATTCGGCGGCGGCGGACACATAAGAGCAGCTGGTTGCAGAGTAAAAAACACAGATATTGAGGAATTAAAGAAACAGCTTATACAAGCTTGTCTTTTAGCAATATGAACGGAATAATTATAATTAACAAGCCTTTAGGCAAAACCTCGCATGATATGGTTTCGTTTATGAGGCGTATTACGCACATAAAAAGAATAGGTCATACAGGCACCCTTGACCCTATGGCAGAAGGTGTACTGCCCATATGTATAGGCAACGCAACAAAGGCGGTTGAGCTACTTAGTGCGGACAACAAATCGTACGTAGCAGAGCTTGTTTTGGGTATGACAACCGATACATTAGATAGTGAGGGCGAAATCCTATCGCAATGTGAGGTTAATTGCACACGTGAGGAAATAGAAAATGTAATAGCGAGTTTTGTAGGCGAAATTGAACAAATTCCGCCTATGTTTTCTGCCATAAAACAGGACGGAAAAAAACTCTACGAGCTTGCAAGACAAGGCATTGAGGTCGAAAGAAAATCACGTAAGGTAATAATACATAAAATAGATGTATTAGAAACAGACCTTAAAAATAATACTGTTAAAATATCAGTAGACTGCTCAAAGGGTACATATATAAGAACACTTTGCGAGGATATTGGCATAAAGCTTGGCGTGGGTGCGTATATGAATACACTTCTGCGTACAAGGTCTGGCATATTTACTATTGATGATGCACTTAGTGTAAAAGAAATAGAAACACTTGCCGAGGATGGTAAAATAGAAACAGCCCTTAAGAGTGTGGATAGTGTATTTTGTGATATGCAAAGTATATATCTTAACGAAAACCAGACCAAAAGTGTTGTAAACGGTGTGCAAATGACCTGGCGCGGTATAGATGAGGGCGAGAGCGTAAGAGTTTACGATAATAACGGTAAGTTCTTGTGTATATCACAGGTTACAAATGGCAAGTTAAGGCTACTCAAATCTTTTTGGTAAGGTTGGTCTTAATAAAATTGTCCATCTCACCATTTTTAAAAGCGTTGTAGGGGACGGCGTCCTCGACGTCCCGAACAGATCTGGTTTTGCACCATCATAAACGGAAAGGAATGAGTACAAAAATGGATATTATTTACTCATCACCAAAAGAAATATATAAGGATACATTGATTATTCTCGGTAATTTTGACGGTTTGCATATCGGTCATATTCAGGTAATGGAAAATGGCTTAAAATATGCAAAAGAGCATTCGTTAAAGAGCGGAGTGTTTATGTTCGAAAATCATACACGTAATGCAAAGCTCATAACACCAAATGAGATAAAATTCGAGATTTTGGAGAATATTGCTCCCGACTTTCTGTATATAGAAAAATTCGATGAAAATTTAATGAAGAAATCACCCGAGGAATTTGTACAAATGCTTGTTAAAAAGCTTGGAATGAAAGCGGTCTGCATTGGCTATGACTATCGTTTTGGTTATATGGCACAGGGTGATGTAAACACAATGTATGAGCTTGGTAAAAAATATAACTTTGATGTTATTGTAACAGATAAGATAATGCTCGATGGTATAACAGTATCTTCGACTTATATAAGAGAGTTAATAAAGATGGGAAATGTAAAGAAGGCCTCGGAGTTTTTAGGCAGACATTTTGTGCTTGAGGGTAAAGTTGAGGCGGGTCTTCATAACGGGACAAAGCTTGGTTTTCCGACTGCAAATATTTCGATAAATGCGTTTGCCCTCTTACCTAAAAACGGAGTGTATGCAGGCTATACAACAGTAAACAAAAGAAAGTACAAAAGCGTTATAAATGTTGGGAATAACCCAACTTTTGATGCTAAGAAAATCACAGTCGAAAGTCATATCATAGATTTTAGTGAAGACATTTACGGTAAAGACGCAATAATTTCTTTTGCGGAGCATATAAGAGATGATAAAAAGTTCGGCAGCTTAGAAGAATTGGTAAAACAAATATCTTGTGATAAAGAGAGAGCATCAAAAATTTTATTATAGGAGAATTCAAAAATGTATCTTGTAGCAGGCTTGGGAAATCCGGGCAAACAATATGATATGACACGTCATAATATCGGATTTCACACAATAGACTATATAGCCGACCAATACGGTGTAAAGATAAATAAACTAAAATACAAAGCATTGTATGGCGAATGTAATATAAACGGAGAAAAGGTGCTTTTAATAAAACCACAGACATATATGAACTTAAGCGGAGAAAGCCTTGTAGATTTCGTTAAGTTTTTTAAAGTACCAATCGAAAATGTTCTCGTTATAAACGACGATATTTCACTCGATACCGGTAAGCTTCGTATTCGTGCAAAGGGAAGTGCAGGCGGTCATAATGGTTTAAAGTCAATTATATACCAACTGCAAAGTGATAATTTTATCCGCCTTAAAATTGGTGTTGGAGCACCACAGCATAAGGACCATGAGCTTGTAGACTATGTACTGGGTCGTTTTGATAAAGATGAAATTCCCGTTTTGGAAGAAACAATAAAAAAATGTAAAAAAGCAATAGATGAAATAATAAAGAACGGTGTAGAAAGCGCAATGAGCAGATACAACGGATAAAGGAGAAAAAATGTCAATCGAAAGAGTTAAAAACTATTTTAAGCAATACGGTTTAGAAGACAGAATACTGGAATTTGATACATCAAGTAAAACAGTAGAATTGGCAGCACAGGCAATAGGCTGTGAGGAAAAGCAAATCACAAAAACAATGTCTTTTCTTGTTGGTGATAGGGCAATACTTATTTCAACTGCGGGAGATGCTAAAATTGCAAATCCCAAGTTTAAAGAGAAGTTCCACACCAAGGCGAAAATGATACCGTTTGAGCAGGTAGAGGAGTTAATAGGTCATGGTGTCGGCGGAGTGTGTCCCTTTGCAACAAATGAGGATGTAGATGTATATCTTGATGTTTCACTAAAAAGATTTACAACAGTATTCCCTGCTGCAGGAAGTGGAAACAGTGCCATTGAGCTTACGTTAGAGGAACTTGAAAAATACTCGAATGCAAAAGAATGGATAGATGTTTGTAAGGACTGGGAATAAATTTTGCTCATCATAGAGGATTATAATGAATTTTTCAAATATATTAAACGATTACGATTTATATAAAAAGCTTATAGATAAATTAGATAACACCCCCATATCTGTTTGCGGAGTAGAGGAGGCGGCACAGGCGCACCTTGTCTACTCACTGCAAAGGAGAGATGGTGTTTCTTCGCTTGTCATTTGTTACAGCGATATGGAGGCACGTGCCTTTGGCAATATGATTGGCACATACACAAACGATTTCGAGATTTTTCCTGCAAAGGAGTATGTTTTCTATAATATAGAGACTACTGCAAGGGCAAATTCAAATCAACGTCTTAGAGCAATATCCTCGCTTGTTAATGGCAAAAATAAGATTATTATATCGTCATTGGAGGCGATTTTACAATACACACAAAACAAGGAAGAGTTCGAAAACAACGCTATAACATTTACCCCGGGTGCAATATTCAATATAGAGGAGCTTTCTAAAAAGCTTATATATATGGGGTATTCACGTGAGGAAATTGTCGAGGGTATAGGACAATTTGCAATCCGTGGCGGGATTCTGGATATCTATCCCCCCGATTTGGACTTCCCGGTACGAATAGAATTTTTTGATGACGAAACGGATTTAATCCGTGCATTTGACCCGTACTCACAACGTTCAACTCATAATCTTGACGAGGTTAAAATAATAAGTGCAAGAGAAATGCTTGTCAGTGATAATACAAAGGCACTTTTATTAAAGGAAATAGAGAAAAGAATAGAAAATGCTAAAAAACAAGAGGATAATGAACAGCTTTTAAGCACACTTAACCAGGAGAGGGAGGCCTTAGAGGAGAGGACATATTTTCCGTCGTTAGATAAGTATGTACATTTAGTTTACGAAAAAATCCCGACAATTCTTGACTATTTAGATAATAAGGATATGGTCTTTATTGTTGACCCCAAAAGAATAGAGGACCGTATAAAAACCTTTGAATGGGAAAAGGGCGAAATAATAGCCGACCTTATAAATAAAGGAATAATGGACAAAAAAAGCAATGGGATTTTTCTGTCTTATGACGAGTACCTTTCAAAAATAAATCAAAAAAGGATAATAGCCTTAGAAATTTTAACACATACCTCAAATAATATAAAGTATAAAGAGCTTATAAGCTTTACAACAAAGTCGACCATATCGTTTCATGGCAAAATTGACTACCTTTTCGACAGTCTTGATAAATGGTCAAAGGATGGCTACACAGTAGTTATTTTAGCAAACACACGCGGAAGAGCACAAAATCTCGCAGGCATTATAAACGATAAAGGAATAAAGGCAAAGTGCATTTATGATAGCGACGAATTTAAAGAGGGCGAAGTATCTGTTATGCGCGGAAGTCTTAAAAAAGGCTTTGAATACCCTGATATAAAATTTGTTCTTGTTTCTGAGAGCGAAATTTTTTCCGAGAAGCGCACCCGTTCAAGACGAAAACAAGAAAACAGTCAGAGAATCCGTTCGTATAACGATATAAGTGTGGGTGATTATGTTGTGCACCCTGCTCATGGCATAGGTGAATACAAGGGCACACAAAGAATGGACGTAGGCGGTGTTAGTAAGGACTATTTAAAGATACAATATCGAGGAACAGACTGCTTGTATATCCCCGTAGACCAACTAAATGAGCTGTATAAATATATAGGCAACAGTGCTGATAAAATCGTAAAACTAAATAAGCTGGGTACTCAGGAATGGAACAGGACAAAATCTAAAGTTAAGGCGGCAACCGAGGAGCTTGCACGTGAGCTTGTTAAACTGTATGCCAAAAGAGAGAGCGTGCAGGGCTTTGCATTCAGCGAAGATACTCCTTGGCAAAAGGATTTTGAGGATACGTTTGAGTATCAGGAAACTGATGACCAGCTTAGGTCTATCGAGGAAGTAAAAGAGGATATGGAAAAGCCAAAGCCTATGGACAGACTTCTGTGCGGTGATGTGGGCTTTGGTAAGACTGAAGTTGCGCTAAGGGCGGCATTCAAGGCGGTGAATGACTCAAAGCAGGTGGCATATCTGTGTCCTACAACTATCCTTGCAATGCAGCATTACGAAACATTTTTAGACAGAATGAAAAATTTCCCCGTAAAAGTGGAAATGATTTCGAGATTTCGCAGTGCAACGCAGCAAAAGAATATTATTAAAAAGCTAAAAACAGGCGAGATAGATGTTGTTATAGGAACTCACAGACTTCTTTCTAATGACATTAAATTTAACGATTTGGGTCTGTTAATAATAGACGAGGAGCAACGCTTTGGCGTAAAGCATAAGGAGAGATTAAAAGAGTTAAAGAGCTCGGTTGATGTTCTTACAATGACCGCAACACCAATCCCGAGAACATTGCATATGGCAATGACGAGTGTAAGGGATATGAGTGTCTTAACCGATCCGCCACAAAACAGATATCCCGTTCAGACGTATGTTTTGGAAAATCATGCAGATGTACTTGTTGATGCTATAAAAAATGAGCTATCACGCGGCGGTCAGGTGTTTTATCTGCATAACAAAACAAGTGATATTTACAGAAAAGCAGAGTTTATACGCTCTAAAATTCCGAGTGCAAAGATTGCGGTGGGGCATGGTAAAATGCGCGAGGAGGAATTAGAAGAAATTATGTACGATATGGTGGAGGGCAAAATTGATGTTTTGGTTTGCACCACTATTATCGAAACGGGACTTGATATTCCCAATGCAAATACAATAATTATCGAAAATGCCGACAAGATGGGCCTTGCACAGCTCTACCAGCTTCGCGGCAGAGTGGGACGTTCAAACAGAGCGGCATACGCGTATTTAACATACGAACGTGATAAAATACTCTCCGAGGTGGCGCAAAAGCGACTGCGGGCAATAAAGGAATTTACCGAGTTTGGCTCGGGCTTTAAAATTGCTATGCGCGATTTGGAGATAAGAGGCGCAGGCAATCTCTTAGGTGCAGAGCAACACGGACATATGGATAGCGTCGGCTACGATATGTATTGCAAAATCCTTGCACAGAGTGTGAATGAGGCTAAGGGCATAAAGGAAGATGAGCAAAAAGAGGTTACAATAGATATAAGTGTAAATGCATATCTTCCGGAAAAGTATATCGAAAGCTCAAATCAGCGAATTGATATGTACAAAAAAATTGCCTCAATTTCATGTGAGGACGATAAATTTGAGGTAGAAGACGAGCTTATAGACAGATATGGCGATATTCCAAAGCCTGTGGCAAATATCATAAGTGTTGCAAAAATAAAGTATATGGCAAGGGACAGAGGCATATTTGAGATAATGCAAAAGGAGAGAATTGTAACTCTAAAGTTTATGGAAGATTGCCTTAATATGGATATTATACAAATACTCGATAAGGCATATCCCGGTTGTATACGAATTATGTCCCAGACAGAGCCGATAATCCGCTTTACTATGAAAGAGGCAATAAAGAGTAATTTAAAGCTTATTGAGGAAATTTTAAATAAAATACCGCAAAGAAAAAATTAAAAATATTATAACATAATACCCATGTTTAAATTGAGGAGGATATAGTATATGAAAAAATACTCAAAGTTTAATGAAATCAGATTAAAGAATATCGAACCATATGGCTGGCTATATGAGACTCTCAAATGTGAAAAAGACGGTATGCCGGGACATTTGCACGAGATTGGTTATCCTTACGATACCAAGTGTTGGAAGCATAAAAGCCTTGCAGATGGCGGATATGCCGCATGGTGGCCGTATGAGCAGACTGCATATCGAATCGACTCAATTGCAAGAATGTCGGCGTTACTTGATAATCTCGAAAGTTACAAAAGCATTTTTGGAGATGAAATGTCGGAGTGTCTTAATAACGATGATACGTTCATAGGCCCCGAAGAACTTAAAAAACCACAAAGTTGTAATCGTTGGCCTCATGCGGTGTTGTTCCGCGCATTTTATGCTTTGTGGAGTAAAACCGGTGATAAATTTTATCTTCAAAAAATGAGAGCGCATTATCTAAATGATAATAACGACTATTCCGATGAACGTGATGTTGTTAATGTCGAAACCATGCTTAAACTTTATGAGTATTTTGATGACGAAAAACTGTTAAATAAAGCAAAAACGGCATTCGAAAATTATAATAAAAGGTGTGGAAGTAAGGAAACAATAGCTAATTTTGTTTCAGACACATACATTCACGACCATGGCGTGTCCTTTAACGAGATTGCTAAAATTTCGGCAATTATGTACACATACACAGGTGATAAAAAATATCTTGATGCGGCAGAAACTGCATACAGACGTATTGATGATTTTCATATGCTACCTGATGGTGTTCATAGTTGCAGCGAGGCTCTATGCGGTAAAGAATCATGGCGCGCACACGAGTCTTGCGATATTTCGGATTATACATGGAGTGTGGGCTACTTGCTCGAAGCAACAGGAAAATCCATGTATGCAGACAAAATCGAAAAAGCCGTATTTAATGCTTTTTTTGGTGCTACTGCAAAAGATTTTAAAACCATACAATACCTTTCGTCTGTAAATCAGGTTATATGTGCCAGAAACTCGACACATATAAAGGCGTGGCTTGATACACCAAGAATGGCATATGCACCACATCACTATCCTGAGTGTTGCGTGGGTAATATCGGGCGTGCATTCCCGAACTATGTTTTAAGAATGTACCAAAAAACCGATGACGGTATGGCACTGAGTCTTTATGGCGACAGCAAATATGAAGATGACGAAATAAAAATCATACAGAGTGGTAACTATCCGTATCGTATGAATATAAAGCTTGATGTTACAATTAAAAACAATAAAGAAAACATATTAAAAATCAGAGTTCCCCAATGGTCTGCGGGGTTAAAAATAAGCGTAAACGGTAAAGATGTTGACTTCGACATTACAGACGGCTATGCACATATAAAAGCAGAAAAAGACTGCATAGTAAATGTTGAATTCAAGCCTGTTTTTCAATCGCATATGTCTGTTGATAATGGTATATATTTTACATATGGTCCGTTCTTGTTGTCTTTAAAAATCGACGAGGATTGCAAAATCGATGTAAACGAAAAAAGACAAACAAAGGAATTTCCTGCTTATAATATATATCCTGCATCGGAATGGAGCTATGCGGTTTCGGGTTGGGAGGAACCAAAAATAAACATCAACGAGGCTATGGATAAACCGATGTGGAGCTATGTTCCGTTTGAGGTTAAAATAAAAGCAAAAAAACTTAAAAACCAGACACTTGCAAATGTTCCCAAAACAAAAAAGGAGCTTGTGGATGGCGAGGGTATAGACGATAAACAGATTGAATGTGGTGCAAGTGTAGTGGATGAGGATAATCTTCTTACACCTAAACTTCCGTCTGTTGAGTTTGTAGAAAACAATCTGGGTGACATGGAGGAAATAACCTTAATTCCGTACGGCTGCACCAACATAAGGCTTACAGTGTTCCCTAAGTATTTTCTGTATGAATGATATAATATGAGGGATTTAAAATAAAATATTTACAAAATAAAAATATTGTGGTACAATAGTATAAGTGTTACGATATAAAATAACAAAGGAATGATAAATTATGAAACTTGGTATAGTGGGATTACCAAATGTAGGAAAATCCACATTATTTAATGCAATAACACAGGCGGGTGCGGAGTCTGCAAACTATCCATTCTGTACAATAGAGCCGAACGTCGGCATTGTTGATGTGCCTGATGAGAGAATTGACGCGCTTGCAAAAATGTATAACCCCAAAAAAGTAACAAGGGCATACATTGAGTTTGTTGATATTGCAGGTCTTGTTAAGGGTGCGTCAAAGGGTGAGGGACTTGGTAACAAGTTTTTATCGCACATAAGAGAGGTTGATGCAATAGTTCACGTTGTACGTTGCTTTGAGGACTCAAACATCACTCACGTTGATGGCTCAATAGACCCTATAAGAGATATCGAAACAATCACATTAGAGCTTGTTTTTTCCGATTTGGAAATGGTAGAAAGACGTATTGCAAGAACATCAAAGGCAATGAAGGGCGACAAGTCCCTTGCGACTGAAATGGCACTTTTAGAAAGAGTAAAAGCACATCTTGAAGAGGGTAAAAGTGCACGTACACTCGATTATACCGATGACGAAATGGCTATAATGCGAGATATTTTCTTAATTACCATGAAGCCTGTAATATATGCGGCAAATGTTGCAGAGGACGACTTTGTAAAGGGAATAGAAAATAACGAGTACGTAAACAGAGTAATAGAATATGCTAAGGAAGAAAACTCACAGGTTATGCCTGTTTCTGCAAGAATAGAAGAAGAAATTTCGCAACTTGACGGAGAGGAAAGGGCAATGTTCTTAGAGGAGCTTAATATGAGCGAATCGGGACTTGACAGACTTATAAAGGCAAGCTACTCGCTTTTGGGACTTATAAGCTACTTAACTGCTGGCGAGCCTGAAGTAAGAGCATGGACAATTACAAACGGCACAAAAGCACCGCAGGCGGCGGGTAAAATCCATACCGACTTCGAAAGAGGTTTTATAAGAGCAGAGGTTGTTCACTTTAACGACCTTATGGAATGCGGGTCAATGGTCAATGCCAAGGAAAAAGGCCTTGTCAGAAGTGAGGGTAAGGAATATGTAATGAAGGACGGAGATATAGTTTTATTCCGTTTCAATGTATAAGTAGGCTGTTTCTTTTAGCGCAGAACGTTTAATTGTAAAATAAAAAAGAAAATCTGCTTTTTGCAGATTTTCTTTTTGTTTTGAAAATATTTATACAAGCGGGACGTCGGGGACGCCGTCCCCTACAATGTATCAAGGGTTAACTGATTTTTAAGTTTTTAATATAAATTTTATCTCCGTCTATTTCACACACTGAATATGTGCGCGAATATTTAAGTGAGCCGGGGTTTACCATAGCCATATTCTGATAATAGTCTATATGCGGAATATGCGTATGCCCAAAGACCGTAACATCGGCACATTTTGTAACTCCCGAATTTGCAAGTGTAGAGTAACCTGTGTTTACCTCGTTTTTAACATTATGACAATGTCCATGAGTTATAAAAAACTTTTTACCAAAAAGCTCAATAAACAATTCGCCGGGTGCAAAGCTCGAGTGAAAATCGCAGTTTCCCGATACGTAGTAGACACTTATTGGGTTAAATATTGCCTCGATATCCTCTGCATCTCTTGCATGGTCGCCCGCATGTATAATTGCATCGACCTTTTCTTGTTCTCTTATTACGTCTATCATTGAATTTGTATCACCATGAGTATCAGAAAAAATAAGTATCCTTTTCATATTATATCTCCGTTATTTGATTTTGAGCTCCTCAAGTGGTGTGATTCCAAATTTTTTAACGTAATCGTATGCCATATCTATTGTTTTTGTGTCGCTAAGATGCAGAGGGTCGTGTGCATCAATCCCGAATATAACATCATTGCCTACTTCTGCAGCAAGTTTCCAGAATTCGTCGTATGGGTACATACGTTCTTCTCTTATGCCCAAAAGATTTAATTCAAGGGGAATGTTTAATTTTTTTGCACATTCACAAAGGCGAAGCATCTCCTTGGCATAAAATTCAGGATTATCGTAATAGAAAATTACATCGGGGTGTGCAAGGTACAAAAACTCACCTGTTTTCATACCCTCAATAACCTGATTAACGTAACATACAAAGTCGTCCTTGTTGCGCTCAGGGTTGTATGAATATAGTTTGTCGTATTCGTTATTTAATGCGTGTTGACCCAGAATCAGAAAATCATAACCTATTCCCTTTAAAAATTCGAGTGTTCTTTCAAATAAATCGGGGTAGTATTCAATTTCAAAACCAGTATAGATTGTTATGTCTTTTTTGTATTTTTGACGTAGTGTATCTATATCCTTTACGTATTTTTCTGTTTCCTCCGGTCTCATTCTAAAATGTGAATAGTGATCACCGTCAAACAGATATGGTGCATGGTCGGAAAAGCCAAGGATTTTAATTCCTGATTTTATTGCATTCTCCACGTATTCCTCCATCTCGCCTGTTGCGTGATGACATAGCGAAGTATGTGTGTGATAGTTTGCGTACATATTTATTTCTCCCGTATAATTATATATTGGGGAATGTAAAAATACATTCCCCAATAAAGTGTTCCTTATTCTTCTTTTTGAGCATTCTGTGCTGCTAAATACTCCTCATACGAAGCAAATTGAGCCTTATGCTGTTGTGGCTTAAAGTCTGCTTTGTATGTTGTTGTGTATGAGCCTTTCTTTTCTGCTTGTACATCTAATGTGTCCTCAGAATCATTTCTTGAATATGATTTCTTTTTTGAATCATAATTCTTACCGCCTTTTCTCGGCTTGGGATTTTTAGGAGCAATTACAACCTTTCTGTAAGGCTCCTGACCTATAGAATAAGTAGTAACATCCTCGTTTGCTTGTAATGTCGCATGGATTATACGTCTCTCATACGGATTCATTGGCTCAAGAGTAAACTTTCTGCCTGAATATGCCACCTTGTTGGCAAGTCTTGTAGCAAGTGCAACAAGAGCCTCTGTTCTCTTTTCGCGGTAATTTTCTGTGTCGAGTGTTACCTTTATATAGCTCTCAGAATTCTTGTTTACCACAAGAGATGTAAGGTACTGCAATGCATCAAGTGTATCTCCTCTTTTACCGATAACAATGCCTATATTCTCACCGTCAAGGTGAACAAGTACAGTATCTTCGTTCTCGATAGATACATTTATTTTAACGTCTATTGACATAGCCTCAAAAATTTCTGTAAGGAATTTTTGTGATGTTGCTATTGCCATATCAGCCACTTCTTTTGTGAGCGGCTTTATTTCTTTGCGGGATTTTTTTGGTGCGTCTTCATCGTTGTTATCTAAAACAACCTCAGCCTTTTTCGGAGCTTTTTTTGAATTTACTTTATCTGCTTTTTTTGCTTGTATCAAAGTAACTTCAACAACTGCCTCTTTTGCACCAAGACCCAAAAAGCCTTTACTTCCCTCATCAATAATTTTAACATTTACTTTATCTCTTGTAACGCCTAATTCGGCAAGTGCCAAATCAACAGCGGTTTCAACGTTTTTTGCTCTTTTTTCCATGAAGTTGCTTCCTTTCCGGAATTTTTATTTGTATTTCCGATTCGTTTTCTAACATTTTATTTAAGAAAATTTGTTGTATTATCTGCATAAGAGATGATACAATCCAATATATGCCTATACCTGATGGTAATGTGAATGTAAATATACCGGTTGTAATCGGCATCATATACAACATAGTTTTTGACATCTGGGCAGCTTGTCCTTCCTGATTGGGGTTTTGTCCTGATTGCGCCTGAGTTATTTTTGCAGTAAGAAATGATGTAACAACTGCAAGTATCGGTATCAAAAGCATTGCATATATACCGGGATTTGAAAAGTCAAGACGCATAATGTAGTCAGTAACTACAGATGGTGTGTTGGAAAGGTCAAGACCTAAGAAGTTAAAGTTTATATGCCATGGGTCCTGAGTTCCGTTTACTATCTGCGCCCATTTTGAAAGCTGAATTTGCGACATATTTGCCAGCTGTTCTTCTGTATACTGCGCTAATTTGCCTATGTGCGGTGCCATGGTATCTCTTAACATATACACTTTATCAATTACACCCTGGTTCATCCAGTCCACGCCAAATAAGAATGTAAGAGGCCATCTTATTACTTGATACAGACCTATAAGAATAGGCATCTGGATAAGTGTAGGCAGGCAACCGCCTGTCATTGATACGTTGTTTTCTTTGTATAGCTTCATTGTTTCTCTTTGAAGCTTTTCGCGGTCATTCTTATATTTTTCCTGTAATTGTGCCAATATCGGCTGAATTTTCTGTTGCTTTTTCATTGCTCTTTGTGATTTTATATTAAGAGGCAACAAAATCAATTTAACAATTATAGTAAATATTATAATAGAAAGACCGTAATTCGCTACCAGATTATAGATTTGTTCTATTATCCAGCCAAGCGGACGAGTGATAAGATATTCAAACATATTAGTCCTCCACGCCGACATAATCGGCTCAAATTACGATATTAAATACCGTTTAATTGTGTTGCATAAGGGTTAAGGCACAGGGTCATATCCGCCTTTGTGCAGGGGATGACACTTCAAAATTCTTCTTATTGCAAGGTATGTGCCTTTTATTGAACCATACTTTTCTATAGCCTCTATTGCGTACTGAGAACATGTAGGGGTAAATCTGCAACAAGCGCCCCCTTTGTATGGTGATATACAGTGTCTGTAAAACTTAATTAACTTAATAAGTATTTTCTTCATAATTAAATTAAATTCAGGCTTTTTAAGCAAAACGACATATCGCGCTCTATTTGCTCTATGGTTTTTTCTGCGGCTCTTGTTCTTGCAATTACTACAAAATCATAACCTACCGGTATTTTGTCGTTCATATTACGCCAGCACTCACGCACAATTCTCTTTATGCGATTTCTCTTTACTGCTTTGCCTACAGAGGTGGAAACGCTTAAACCCAACCTGTTAAGTTGAAGTCTGTTGGGGTTTGCATATACCACTACATATCCGCCGGCACAGCTTTTTCCGCGTCTGTAAACTCGCCTGAAATCAGTGTTCAGCTTTAAGCTGATTGTGTTATCTGTTATTTTCATAATGTTAAAAAAGGCAAAAAGCATTAACACTTTCTGCCCATATAACAAAGCTTATGCAGTCAAAGACTTTCTGCCTTTTCTTCTTCTTGAAGATAAAATTCTTCTGCCTGACTTTGTAGCCATTCTCTTTCTGAAGCCGTGCTCTTTAGCTCTTTGACGCTTCTTCGGTTGAAATGTTCTTTTCATATTCTATTGCACCTCCTGTTAATCTAACAATCCAAATTGACTGTCTTTAATACAATTCTAAATTCAGACACCTTTTCTATTATAACAATTATATTACGCTTTGTCAAGCTTTTTTTGCAAAAATTTTACATAAAACTTGACATTATGGCTAAAATACGATATTATATTTTTAAAATAGAATGGTTTGGAGAATGGATATGTTTAATGTAGAAAAAACAACTGCAGATGTTATAGCCTGGATACGTAAATTTTTTGAAGAAAACGGAAAAGACTGTAATGCAATAGTAGGTATTTCGGGCGGAAAGGACAGCTCCGTTGCAGCAGCGCTATGCGTTGAGGCTTTGGGCAAGGACCGTGTTATAGGTGTTTTAATGCCATGCGGAGAGCAGGGGGATATAGACTGTTCGGAAAAACTTGTTAATCATTTGGGAATAAAAAACTATGTTGTTAATATAAAGGACGCAGTTGACGGACTTTTAAAAAGCTTGCCGACGGAGTTTGATATAACAGCGCAGACTACAACCAATATTCCGCCAAGAATACGAATGACAACACTCTATGCTATAAGCCAGAGTAATAACGGACGTGTTGTAAATACGTGTAATTTATCTGAGGATTGGGTGGGATATTCAACAAGATACGGTGATGCAGCAGGTGATTTTTCGCCGCTTTCACACCTTACCGTGGCAGAGATAAAACAGATAGGCCATTTTTTAAAGCTTCCTGCAGATTTGGTAGATAAAACACCAATAGACGGACTTTGCGGAAAAACAGACGAGGAAAATCTCGGCTTTACCTATGCAGTATTGGATAGATATATAAGAGAAGGTATATGCGAGGACGAAAAGGTCAAGGCGATAATAGATAAAAAGCACGCACAAAATCTATTTAAATTGCAGTTGATGCCAAGCTTTGAATACAAGCCTGAGTAAAAAATGGAAACTATATAAGAATGGAAAATAAAATAAAAAACGGTCTTAAAACTAAATTTATAGGTCAGAATATTGTGTATGTAGAAGAAACTGACTCAACAAACGACCTTGCAAAGAGGAATTCAAAACTAAACGACGGTACTGTTTTTATTGCCAATTTACAGACCAGAGGCAAGGGCAGACTCGGAAGAGAATGGGTATCCCAAAGGGACATGGGAGTATGGCTTACAATATTGCTAAAGCCGCAGCTTGAACAAAGTGAAATACCTAAAATTACGCTTGCGGCAGGTCTTGCAGTGTGCGATACTATTGGAAACGGAGCTAAAATAAAATACCCTAATGATATAATAATAGGTACAAAAAAAGTGAGCGGTATTCTTACGGAGTGCTCACAAAATAATAATGGTGAGAGCTATATTGTGTGTGGAATAGGTATAAATGTAAACCAGAAATCTTTTGATGGTGAGCTTGCGAGCAAGGCAACTTCGTTATACGAGGTTACACAGGAGCATTTTAAAATGGAAGATATAATAAGAAAGCTTCTGGAGAATTTTGAAAGGGTATACAATGTTTTTTTAGACGAGGGGTTTTGCGCCCTTGTTCCGAGATACAGAGATAATTGTATAAATATGGGAAAACAGGTAAGAGCTATTTATAAAAATAAAGAGATTATTGGTATATGTAATGACATTACCGATAATGGTGAGATTGTTATAAAAGCCGGTGATGAAACATTTAAAATAAGTTCGGGAGAAGTAAGTATAAGAGGAATATATGATTACATATGAAAAAGGCTGTTGCACTTTGTGCAACAGCCCGTTTTTTATTCAGTAACTTCTTCTTCGGTTTTTTCTGTTATAGAAGCAACAACATCTTCGTCAACTACAACCTCGATGCCATTTTCCTTTGCATAGCTCTCTAACTTTTCTTCGAATTTTGCCTGAGCACACTCAGACATAATTGCGTCTTTATTTGCTGTGAACAATTCTTCGAATTTTGGGTCAGACTCATCAAGAGGAAGTCTTTGTATTACGTGATAACCGTAATTTGATTTTACCATGGTGAACTCGCCCGGTTTTATAGAATCAACACCGTCCTGGAATTCTTTTACCATTTGGTCATCTGTAAATACATATCCGTCAGGATTTGATTCGCTGCCAGGGTCATCTGAATGTTCCTTTATAAGCTTATCAAAATCTGCACCCTCTTTTGCCTGCTTTAAAATATCCTCAGCCTGAGATTTTTCGAGGTCGCCTGTTACAACATCCTCGCCAACCTGTATAAGCACGTGCTTAGCTCTTCTGTATTTTTCTTTCATATATTTCTTTAAATCGTCATCTGTGGGGTCGCCAAGAGCAAATTTTTCCTGAAGCTTTGTTTCGTACAGACCTTGTGAAAGAATAAGTGATACAAAATCGCCGGGTGCACCATATTTCTTTAGCATTTTATTAAATGCTGAAAGTCCGCCATAGTTTGATTTAACCTGTGCTATTGAGGCATTTACTTGTGTTTTCTCCTCTTCGCTTAGTTCAATTTTATCGAAATCTGCAACAGCCTTAATAAGAACAGCTTTCTTTAGCATATCGATTGCGTATGTCTTGGCATTTTCAAAGTTGCCAAGCTGTGAATTATAGTCATTTATTAAAAATTCAACATCACCTTTTGATATTGTAACATCACCTGCGGTTATTGCGGTTTTTGAGCCTGCGCAGCCTGTCATAAGCAATGTGCATGACATAACGATCGCTGCAATTTTTGTAAATTTCATAGTAAGTCTCCTTTATTTTTTATTATTTTACAATATCACTATTATACATTAAATAATCATGATAGTCAATACAATTCATGTAAATTTTTAGTTAACGTATTTTTTGTCGAACACTTTTATGTAATCGACACCTCATTTCGACACCTTTTTTTAACATAATGTGGTAAAATCTATTAAAAAATGAAAAAAGGAAGAAAGTTATGAATATACCCGTTATAAATAAAGAAACAGATTTATTGCGTACCCCGTATCTCAAAGACATACCGATGTGCTTGTTGATGTTGGTTGTATCGCGGGGTGAGGTGCTTGGATTTTTCCCGTTTGGACTTGCCTTGTTTTGTGCTTGTTTTGACAAAAGTATAGCATATCTTGGAATAACCGTAATGTATATAGGGCTTCTCAGTGCAGGAGCAACAACTATTGCAGTAAAGTACATAATTGCCGCGCTATGCTTTTGGGTGTTTGCAAAGTTTTTTGAGGATAAAGTAAAAAAATTAGGTGTGCTTGTCGCATCCGCAACAGTGGTTGTTTCGGGACTTATACAAATAATAGCAACACAATCGGGTCTGTATGGTTCAGTTATGGTGCTTGCAGAGAGTATTGCAGTATACGTAATGTATGAGGTTTTTTCAAGAGCCGATACATTCATAAAAAATATAAGTCGCGAACCAAAACGCGATGAGCTTATGAGCTGTGCAATAGCGGTAGGTGTAATTGTTATGGGTCTTGGCGGATTTTCGTTTCCGTATGGAATAAGCCTGTCGAAGATTTTTTGTGTGTACATATTATTACTAAGCGCGCTGTCGCTTAACACGTCATCTGCCGCTGCAATGGGAATAACAATAGGCTTTATAAGTGCAATAAATGAGTCTGCGGTTATGCTTGCAGGTGTTATGGGTATAGGAGCAGTGTTTGCGTCTGTGCTAAAAGGCTTTAAAAAAATTGGTATTTCACTTGGTTTTATTGGCGGCTTCGGAGTATCTTTGTTATACATTTCCGATGTCGCCTCCCTCCCTATATCGTTGTTCGATATTGGCATAGGAACACTTCTTTTCCTTGTTACACCCAAAAAGCTCTACCAAAAAATTTCCGATTTGTTTTCGACTAAAATGTATATCTCAAAAAGTGTCGAGGAGAGGGCAGTCGGATATATGCGCGACAGAATAAAAAGTTGCTCAAATGCATTTACAAGCCTTAAGGAAGTCTTTGTTAATGCTACGCAAAAAAGAATTGATATATATAATTACGAAGCAGGAGAGCTTTTTGATGACGTTGCCTCGAGGTGTTGTACAAGCTGTCAGAGATATACACGCTGCTATGAGAGGGAATTTAATAAAACTTATAATATGTTCCTCGAAATGCTCGATAAAATAGAGACAAAGGGCGAGCTTTGTATGAACAATCTTCCAATGTCTTTTAGGGACAAGTGTATGGACCTTGAGGGGCTTATACGTGAGTTTTCGCATACATATGAGATTCATAAAAACAGGCTCATGCATATAGATGAAATAAAAACAGGAAGAGAATTAAGTGCCATGCAGTATGGCGAAATATCCGACATACTTGACAGAATTGTTGCCGATATAGACGAGGGATTTGTGTACTGCCCCGAGCTTGAGATATTTACTGCTCATGAACTTGAAGAGCATGGAATAGATGTTAAGGGTATAGATATCTCGGAAAACAGGTTCGGTAAATATGAGGTTTTATTACATATAGGAAATAAGCCGGATATGAATATTGTAGAAAAGGTTGTTTCCGGTGCCCTTGCAACGAATGTGGGAGTTGAGGAAGTTTTATCCGAAAGCTTTTACCGCCTTGTATCAAAACCAAAGTACAGTGTTGATATAGGCGTTATGCAACAGGCAAAGGAGCACGAGTGCGGGGACAGTGTGGCGGTGTTCACGACTGATGACCATATGCTCTATTGCATAATATCAGACGGTATGGGTTGCGGTAAAAAGGCACGGGCAGAAAGTGATATAACAGTAACACTGTTAAGAGAATTTATAAGTGCGGGATTTTCTGTAAAGACTGCAATAAGTATGATAAATTCGTCTATGTGTTTAAAATCGGACAAGGAAACCTTCTCTACCATTGACTTAGTGGAGATTGATTTAATAACAGGAATTGCGCAGTGCTATAAGATAGGCTCTGCAATATCACTTATATATAACTGTGGAGAGGTAAGCTCGATTTACAGTATATCCCTGCCTGCAGGAATGTTGCCAAGATTACAGATAAAAGCACAAACAAAACGTTTAGAGGACGGAAATATAATACTTATGGTCTCTGATGGAATTACAGAGGCTGGAGAAATAAAAACAGACTGGTTAAAGGCACAAATAAAAACCCCGTACAATACAATGCAGGAGCTTTCGGAGGAGATAATAAAGGAGGCAATCCATAAGAGCGGCGAAAAAGTGTGTGATGATATGAGTGTAATAGCTATAAAGCTTTGTCAAATGTGATTTTAATTTACATAAAACAAAGAGAGGACAATGTGTCTGAATTTTGTTGCTCAAACAGACAAATCCTTGCGGATTTGAAACTCGCAACATCAAATTCACACAGACAGTCCTCTCTGTTATAGTTGTTTAAAGAAACATCTTCATTATAGCTTTGTAATTTTCTTAATGCAAGCCTTGCATATATTCTTATTGCAATATTGTGTTACATCCTCTGCTTCGCCGCAGAATATACATGATGGCATATATTTCTTTAGTATTATAGTATCCTTGTCGGTATAAATTTCGAATGGTGTTTTACAGTCAATGTCCATGGTTTCTCTTAGTTCTTTTGGCAAAACGAGTCTGCCCACTTCGTCAATTTTTCGTATAATTCCCAATGATTTCATTTTATTTTACCTACCCTTTCCTTAAAATTCTCATAATATACCGCTGTTGACATTATTCTACCATAATTCCCTTTATTTGTCAATAGCATATTTAAAAATTTTATAAAAAACGCCATCTGTTCTGATGGCGTCAATATATCTGTTATTTAATTTTCTCCATATCGCAATAAACTCTCAGCCAGCCGGCACCGACTTCTTTTGAGGGTTCAACCTGCCAGATGTAGACGTTGTTATTTTCGTCCATACGCAATACACCGTCGCGTATTTTCTGCTTTTGAGTTTCTTCGTTTTCAATTATGGTATTCTTGTCGAATTTAATAAAATAAGCACTATAAGACTTATTATCGCAATCTGCTGCACTTGTTACGGGGTTAGTATTATCACGAAGTTTGCTTATAACAAATCCGTCGGGATAATACAGATACTTACCATTAAAATGTACAATGGAGGCGTCAAAATACATTTCCTCGCCATCTCCGCGCATTGCATCACGTACATAATCGCTCCAATCCCATGAGGCGAGACGGAAAGAACCTTTTTTGCCAAAATCTACTATAAATTCGGGGGATTGTGAGTTTTCCATAACCTCAAATGTGAATGACCCATGTAATGTATTTTCCCAATCGTTGTTTGTGGTATATACTACTGTGATTTTCTTAGTGCCTGCTTTGGACATATCAAATCCCTCAGTAGTAAGCTTGTAGGAGTTTTTATCAAGAGTAATTGTTTTTCCGCCTATATATTGCAGATTCACCTTTATATCTGAAAAAATGCTCTTTAAATCATCTTTTGAGGTAAACTTCATTTTATCGGGATTTTTTGCATCAAGCTGCTCATCCTTCATGTATGTTCGTATACCTGTTACTGTAATAGAGCTTGCAAGGTCAGTTTTTGATGCGCCTGAACCGCTTGCTTTGTTTATTTCCTGTTGATGTTTTTTTGGTATTTCTATATCAACCGGTTCGTTATCCTCATGATAGCGGCAAATAAGAGTTATAGTTTTACCGTTGTTCTTAAAGTAGTATTCAGAGGTGTCAAGGGTTTTTAGGTGTTCGTTTGACGAATAGTTTTTAACCTCGTCAAGAATTCTTTGTGAGCGTGTCTGATAGAGAACATCCTTCCAGTCAAAAGCGATGTTTTCGTCGTTAAGCTCTGTATTGAGAGAATTTGATATCATAGCCATGTTCTGACTGCACTCACTTGCTTTTGCATTACCATTAACCAGGGATATGTTAGGAATAAGTATATAGCCCAGGAGGGTAAGAAATAAAACAGAAAAAATTATTTCTCCAATATGGTGATATAAAAACATAAAACACTTTTTTGTTGTCTTAATAAAATTAGAAGAATTCATAATACCTCCATTACGATTATCAGCGTTTAACAGACATAACCTTGTTATTGTTTTTTTCTTTAAGTTGAATAAATATTCCAAGCACAATAACAACAAGGCCGATTATTGAATTAACGGATATTTCTTCTTTTAATATCAAAGAAGTCCACACCAACGATAAAAACGGTGTTATGTACGCAAGGTTTGAGATTTTTGCAGTAGTACCATTTTCTAAAGCAAGTATCCATAATGTATTGGCTATACCCATTGTGAATATTCCGTTCCATGCAAAGCCGGGTAACTGTGTTAGTGTCGGCACAAAGAGGTCGTCGTTTACAAAGTTTATTATACTTGTCATAAAAAATGTAACAAAGTAATTAAACATCATTGAAACACCCTTATCATAGTGTATTTTTCGGTTTAATGATGTAAATAATCCGTAAGATACTGCACCCATAAGACAAAGCAGGGCACCCATAATTGTGTTGTGATTAAGATTTACAAGGTCTGCACCTGTTACTATACCTACACCCAAAAAGGATACCGCAATGGCAAGACCCTTGCGCATTGTCATTTTCTCTTTTAATATAATACACGCAAATACTACGCTCATTATCGGCCACATATAGTTTACGATAAATGCTTGTGAGGCACTCATAAGGTCAGCACCGGCATAATAAAAAACATAGTACAAAAAAGTTCCCGGAAAGCCTGCTATAATTATAGAAAGAAAATCCTTTAGCTTGTATTCTTTAAGTGTTTTGATTTTTCCACTTACTATGTTTACAACTAATAAAAATAATGCAGACAATAATGAGCTTATCCACAATAATTGAAAATTGTTATAATTGGTAAGTAGAAGCTTGGTTATGGTTGCAACTGTTGACCAACAGATTATTGATGTTGCTGCAAACATATAGGATTTTTTCATGACTGACCTCTTTCGTTTGGGTATGATGTTAAATGCACAAAAAAGCCTTATTTAAAGAGCTTTTTTGTAAAATAAAATATGCATAAGCCAATTATAACATAAAATAAATAATAATACAAGAGCCTTAAAAAATAAAATGGAAAGTGAGTATAAAAGAGAAAACAAGAGAAAAACGAAGAAAATTAAAGTAGTATAAAAATTTTTAAAAAAAGTATTGACAAAAATATAAAAAGGTAGTAAAATATGTAACGTTGAGTCGCAAAGGCGGCATTAGATTAGTTATTATAGGAGGAAAAAACAATGAATTCAAGTTATTTGCAAAAACCGCAAGACGTTGAAAGAAAATGGTACATTGTAGATGCTGCAGACAAGCCTCTTGGCAGAGTTGCTGCAACAGTTGCAAGCATATTAAGAGGTAAGCACCTTCCTACATTTACACCAAACGTTGACTGCGGAGACCACGTAATCGTTATAAATGCTGATAAGGCTGTTTTAACAGGTAACAAGCTACAACAAAAGGTAAGATACTACCACACAGGCTGGATTGGCGGCATAAAGGAAATCCACTACGATAAGTTGATGGCAGACAAGCCCGAGCTTGCTATGACATATGCAGTAAAGGGTATGCTTCCTAACAACACAATAGGAAGAAAGGCATTAACAAGACTTCGTGTATATCAGGGCACAGAGCACGGACACGAGGCACAAAAACCTGTTGCTTGGACACAGGAAATTAAATAAGGAGGATTTTTGAAATGGCTAAAGAACAATACTATGGTACAGGCAGAAGAAAGTCTTCTGTAGCAAGAGTTTATCTTGTACCTGGCAACGGTAATATAACAATAAACGGCAGAAACATTGATGAGTACTTTGGTTTAGATACATTAAAGCTAATAGTTCGTCAACCATTGGTACTTACAAAGACTGTTGATAAGTTTGATGTAAACGTAAATGTACAGGGCGGTGGCTTCACAGGTCAGGCCGGTGCAATCCGTCATGGTATTTCAAGAGCATTACTTGAAGTTGATACAGAAGCTTACAGAGCAGACCTTAAGGCTGCAGGTTTCTTAACAAGAGACTCAAGAATGAAGGAAAGAAAGAAGTACGGTTTGAAGGCAGCTCGTCGTGCACCACAATTCAGCAAGAGATAAGATATTACTTTATATTCAACACTCACCAATATTGGTGGGTGTTGTTTTTTGTTAAAAAGTATAATTTGCAGGTATTTTTTAAATGCTATAAATAATTAAACACAAAAATGTTCTTTTTAACCTACAATTAACATACCTTTACTTTTAGAGTTTACATCACATATGCTAAACTGTTATCGTAACCAAAAAGAAAATTTTTAAAGGAGAGTGATTTTGATGAAAAAAATCATAAGTTTATTAACAGTAGCAAGTGTGCTTACCGTAACGCTCACCGGTTGCGGCGGCACAAACAAAAATGGCAGAACAGTTGCAACAGATGGTTCGACCTCTATGGAAAAGGTAATAGGATATTTATCAGAAAGCTATATGGAAGAAAATTCGGATGTAAAGATTACCTACAACCCGACAGGCTCGGGAAGCGGTATTCAGGCAGTTCTGGAGGACAGATGCGATATTGGTCTTTCGTCGCGTGATTTGAAAGACGAAGAAAAAGCGGAGCTTGACGCTACAGTAGTTGCGATTGATGGTATTGCAGTAATTGTAAATCCACAAAACCCTGTATCTGACCTTTCAGTAGAGCAGATTTCTAAGCTTTATAAAGGCGAGATTACAAACTGGAGTGAGGTGGGCGGTGCAGATGCCCCTGTGGTAAGTATAGGCAGGGAAGCCGCATCGGGAACAAGAGATGGTTTTGAATCAATCACTAATACAGAGGATTTATGTAAATATTCCCAGGAGCTTACATCAACAGGCGATGTTGTTCAGACAGTAACATCTAATCCCAATGCAATCGGATATGCCTCAATAGCATCCGTAAAAGACACAGTTAAGATACTTTCTGTCGAGGGTGTAAATCCCACAACAGAAACAATTCAGAATGGCACATACAAAGTTCAGCGTAACTTCGTATTCGTAACAAAGAAGAATACAGAGTTAACAGACACTGCAAAAGCATTCTTTGAGTATGCAACATCAGGTACTGCTGACGATTTTATCATAAGAGCAGGAGCTGTACCCGTAGCAAGATAAGGAGTATAGAAAATGAGCATAATTAAAAAGGCAGCAAATTTAATAGAAAAATCAATGAGTATAATCTTCACAATTTGCGGATTTTTAGCGGTAGCTTTTGTAATTCTTATTACCGGATTTCTTCTCGTATCCGGAATGCCTGCCATTGGCGAAATCGGAATATACGAATTCTTATTCGGCACAGAGTGGGCATCAACTGCCTCAACTCCGTCTTACGGAATTTTACCATTTATTCTGACATCGGTATATGGAACAGTCGGTGCAATAATAATTGGTGTACCGCTTGGTCTTATGTGTGCGATTTTCACCTCAAAAATGGCAAATGACAAACTAAGCAGAATAGTCCGTTCGAGTGTGGACTTGCTTTCGGGAATACCCTCGGTTGTATATGGTCTTGTGGGAATGATAATAATTGTTCCTATGGTACGTGAAATATTCAATCTGCCTGACGGAGCAAATCTCTTTTCGGCGATTATAGTTTTAACTGTCATGATATTACCATCTGTAATATCTGTTTCGGAAACTGCAATACGGGCAGTGCCAAAGGAATATGAGGAAGCGTCTCTGGCACTCGGTGCTACAAAGACAGAAACTGTATTTAAGGTTATTGTACCTGCAGCAAAGAGCGGAATACTTACAGCTGTTGTACTTGGTATTGGCAGAAGCATAGGTGAGGCTATGGCGGTTATGATGGTATCGGGCAATGTTGCGAATATGCCCGGACTCTTTAAAAGCGTTCGCTTTCTTACAACAGCGGTTGCAAGCGAAATGTCATACTCATCAGGCTTGCAAAGAGAGGCACTTTTCTCGATAGCGTTGGTGTTGTTCGTGTTTATACTGATAATTAACCTGGTACTTAATCTGATAGTTAAAAAGAATAAGGAGTGAGATTATGCAGGATAAAATATCAATGGAAAGAAAAATAAAATGTATGGCTTTAAATATTCTGATGTATTTATCGGCAACAATTATATGCCTTATTTTACTAGGTCTTATAGGTTATATTTTATACAGAGGTATACCCCATATATCACTTGGGTTTTTAACCGGCAAGCCAAGCCTTCTTCTCGGAACTGTTGGAATATTGCCGAATATATTAAATACAGTTTATATTATACTTATAACACTTGTAATTGTACTTCCTATTGGTGTAGGAGCAGCAATTTACTTAAATGAATATGCAAAAAACAAAAAGGTTGTAAAAGTTATTGAACTTGCAACGGAGACACTTTCGGGAATCCCGTCAATCATATACGGTCTTGTGGGAATGTTGATTTTTGTGCAATTCCTTTCGCTTGGAACAAGCCTTTTGGCAGGTTCGCTTACGCTTGTTATTATGACACTTCCTACGGTAATAAGAACAACACAAGAAAGTTTAAAAACAGTTCCGTACGGATACAGAGAGGGCTCACTTGCATTGGGTGCAGGCAAATGGTACATGATAAGAACTGTTGTAATTCCCGCAGCTATTGACGGAATTGTAACGGGATGTATCTTATCAATAGGCAGAATTGTAGGAGAAAGTGCGGCACTTCTTTTTACTGCAGGTATGGCAAATGAAATACTTAATTTAAAAGATGCAATTATTCCCGGTAATGCAGGCTCATCACTCACAGTTGCACTTTATATGTATGCAAAAGAAAGAGGCGAGTTTGAAATAGCCTTTGCAATAGCTGCAATACTTTTAGTGCTGACATTTGTAATAAACATGAGTGCAAAAATTACAGGAAAAATTTTAAAGAAGAAAGGAGTAAAATAATGGGAATAATTACAGCTAAAAATCTAAACTTATGGTATAGTGCAAACCAGGCATTAAAGAACATTAACATAGAACTTCCCCAAAGGAAGATTACTGCCTTAATAGGTCCTTCGGGATGCGGCAAATCTACATTTTTAAAAAGCCTCAACCGTATGAACGATCTGGTTGAAGGGTGCACAATAGAGGGAGAAATTTGTCTTGATGGTGTTGACGTATACAAGGATATGGACGTTAATATTTTAAGGAAAAAGGTTGGTATGGTGTTTCAAAAGCCTAATCCATTCCCAATGAGTATTTATGATAACATTGCATACGGGCCACGTATTCATGGGGTCAAATCAAAGGTTCAGCTTGATGAAATTGTAGAGCGTTCTTTAAGACAAGCGGCAATCTGGAATGAGTGCAAAGACAGACTAAAAAAGAGTGCTCTTGGAATGAGTGGCGGTCAGCAGCAAAGACTTTGCATTGCAAGAGCTCTTGCAGTGGAGCCGGATATTCTTCTTATGGACGAGCCGACCTCTGCGCTTGACCCTATATCAACGTCTAAAATTGAAGATTTGGTAGAAGAACTCAAACAAAAATACACCATCGTTATGGTAACACACAATATGCAGCAAGCGGCAAGAGTTGCAGACAAAACCGCATTCTTCCTGCTTGGAGAAATTATAGAATTCGACAAAACAGAGAAAATGTTCTCAACACCGCAGGATAAGAGAACAGAAGATTATATTACAGGGAGGTTCGGGTAATGAGAAACAGATTTGATGAACAACTAAACAACTTAAATAATGAGCTTATTACAATGGGAGCACTTTGCGAAGATGCAATATCATCTGCTGTAAAACTGCTTATTGACAATGATATAAAAATGAAAGAAACCGTATACGAATCAGACAAGCAAATAGACCAAAAAGAACGGGACATCGAAACATTATGTATGAAGCTTTTAATGCAACAACAACCCGTTGCATCAGACCTCAGAACAATATCTTCTGCACTTAAAATGATTTCGGATATGGAGCGTATAGGAGATCAGGCATCAGACATTGCAGAAATTGCCGAATATGCTAATGGCTGCGGTATGCAAAGCGAAATCCATATTGCAGATATGGCAAGAGCGACAATACAGATGGTTACAGACAGTATTGATTCCTTTGTGAAAAAAGATACGAAGATTGCATATGCTGTTATCGCGCATGATGATATAGTTGATGATTTATTTGACAAAGTCAAAGGAGAGCTTGTAACTGCCATTGAAGAAAAGTCGGTAAACGCAGAGTCGCTTATTGACCTTTTTATGATAGCGAAGTATTTTGAGCGAATAGGCGACCATGCTGAAAATATTGCGGAATGGGTAATTTACTCTATTACGGGTAAACACGCAGAATACAGCGAATAAAAATCTTATTGTTAATAACGTCAATTTGTGCGTTTTTTGTAGTTAATTTATTGAAAAAACTCAGACTATATGATAAAATATAAGTATAAGTCATTTTCCGGAGGTAAAAGAGATGATTTATTTTATAGAAGATGATACTAATATTCGTAAACTTGTATGCTATGCACTCGAAAAAGAGGGTTATAGTGTAAAAGGATTTCCCTTACCGAGTGAATTCTGGCAGGAAATGAAAAATCAAAAACCGCAGCTTATTTTGCTCGATATAATGTTGCCCGAAGAAGACGGACTGTCAATACTTTCCAAGTTACAGGCAGACAATAATTATAAAAACATTCCCGTAATTATGATTACTGCCAAGGGCAGCGAATTTGACAAGGTTACGGGACTCGACATGGGTGCAGATGACTATATTGCAAAGCCCTTTGGTATGACAGAACTATCCTCGCGTGTTCGTGCTGTTTTGAGAAGATACGAAAAAACAAATACACTAAAGGAATACAGAATTGCAAATTTATATGTAAATCCCGAAAAGCACATTATAGAAGTTTCGGGTAAGGAGATTACTCTGTCTTTTAAGGAATATTCTCTTTTGATGGTGCTTTTACAGGCTGAGGGTAATGTTGTTTCGAGGGATACTCTGCTTACACGTGTATGGGGCGAATTTTATGATGAGTCAAGAACACTTGATGTCCATATAAGAAAGCTACGTGTAAAGCTGGAGTCTGCAGGAGAACTCATTCATACAGTCAAGAATATAGGTTATAAAATTGGAGGAAATGAGAATGCTCAGTAAAATATTCCGTTCCAACTTAATTACCTCGATGCTGATTCTTCTTATGAGTTTTTGTCTGATTTTTGGTGTTCTTTTTAATTACTTTGAGTCGCAGATTTTTTCGGAACTTCAAAGTGAAGCAGATTACATATCCTATGCAGTAAAAAACGAGGGTGTTTCCTATATCGAAAATTTTGATGATGATAAAAAAAGAATAACCTTGCTTTCTGATGACGGAACAGTTATAGCGGATACCAGGGCAGTTGCAGAGGAATTAGAAAATCACTCTGAGCGAGAAGAAATAAAACAAGCCATGGAGAACGGAAGCGGAACAAGCTCAAGACATTCAAAAACCCTGATGCAAAAAACTCTCTACTATGCAGAAAAACTTGAAGATGGTACGATACTGAGAATAGCTACCAGACAAAATTCTGTGCTTATTATATTGCTTGGAATTATGCAACCGCTTACCGTTATAATTGCTTTTGGTTTTTTATTGTCTCTTTTGCTCTCTTATAGATTATCAAAGGCAATTATCAAGCCAATCAATGAGCTTGATTTAGAAAATCCATCACTGAATAATGCTTATGAGGAATTAACACCGCTTTTGAAAAAACTCTCTGCACAGAAATATACAATAGATAAGCAGATAAAAGAAAGTAAGCAAAGCAGGGAAGAGTTTAAACTCATAACAGAAAATATGAGTGAGGGACTGTTGGTTCTTGATAAAGAAGCGAAAGTTTTATCATACAACCAGGCGGCTGTCCGTATGCTTGAAATTCCACCCGAGCAAAGCGGCAGTGTTCTTACATTTAACAGAAGCAAAGGCTTCAGGTCTGTTGTGGAAAAAGCGCTTTTAGGTGAAAGATGCGAAAATAATATTACCAATGAGGACAGTACCTATAATATAATAGCAACGCCTGTATACGTAAACAAAAAAATTATTGGAGCTGTTATGGTAATTATTGATATAACAGAGAGCGCAAAACGCGAACATTTAAGACAGGAATTTACTTCGAATGTGTCGCACGAGCTCAAAACACCGCTCACATCAATTTCGGGATTTGCAGAAATATTAAAGTCGGGCGGCACGCCTGATGAAACTGTCGTTGATTTTTCAACCTCCATTTATGATGAAGCACAAAGGCTTATCACCCTTGTAAGCGACATTATGGAAATATCCGAGCTTGATGAGGGAAGCGTGGTATTTGAGAAAGAGCAGGTTGATTTATATGAGCTTTCAAAGGATGTTGTAAACAGATTGTTGTCCGTTGCAGGCAAGAGGAATATCTCACTTAGAGTTATAGGTGATAGTGCCGATGTTTTGGGAATACGAAAAATTCTTGACGAAATGGTATACAATCTGTGCGACAATGCTATTAAGTATAATAAAGAAAACGGATTGGTTGATGTTATTATTAACCAAACCAGTGATAAAGTAATTCTTAGTGTAAGAGATACGGGTATAGGCATTCCGCAATCCGAGCAAAGCAGAGTTTTTGAGCGATTCTACAGAGTGGATAAAAGTCATTCAAAGCTTATGGGAGGAACGGGTCTTGGTCTTGCAATCGTAAAGCACGGAGCTGCATATCACGAGGCAGATGTTTCTCTTGAAAGCACTGAGGATAAAGGAACAACTGTTACAATTTTATTTAGTAAACAACAATCGGATTCTAATGAGTAGCTTTATCCCCCAAAAGGGGCTGTTTAAAAAATTTCTTTTTAAACAGCCCCTTTTATGTGTTTGTTTAACCACAATTTAACCTGTGTATATTATTATATAATCAGACGGGAGGTGTATGGCGTGGAAATAGAGGTGTTTAACAGATACGAGCACAAATATATGATTGACAAAGAAACATTTAAAAAAGTAATAAACGTATTGGATGAGCATATGGTTATGGATTCACACAACAATGGTTATACACCATATACCATTGCAAATATTTATTTTGATACTTCTGATGATTACCTTATAAGAACATCCCTATCAAAACCCCAATACAAGGAAAAACTGAGGCTGCGTACGTATGGTTTGCCTAATGCAGACTCTATGGTATTTCTTGAGATAAAAAAGAAATTTGACGGAATTGTTAATAAGCGCAGAACAAAGATTAAATTATCTGAGGCATATAGCTTTTTAAAATCAGGAAAAGCCCCCGAGCTAAAGGAGTATATGAACACTCAGGTGCTTCACGAGCTTGAGTATTTTATGAAAATTTACAACTTAGTTCCCAAACTGTATCTTGCATATGACAGAATTGCATATTTTGAAAAGGATAACAAAGACTTAAGAATATCCTTTGATATGAATATACGCTCAAGAAGGTACGACTTAGCTTTAGAAAAAGGTGATTACGGTGAAAAACTTCTTCCCGATGATGTGTACCTTATGGAAGTTAAAACATCTCTTGCAAAACCGTTATGGCTTACGCATATGCTTGCTGATTTGGATATTAAGCGCAGAAGATTTTCGAAGTATGGTACAGAATTCACCAATATGATAAATCACACAGATGTTAATGAGATAGAATACAAATGTAGAGAGGTAGTTTAAAATGGATAACTTATTTAACAATATTTTAGCAAATGTTTCGGACGATATTACAGTCGTTTCGGCAATTATAACAATGCTTGTTGCGGTTGCTTTTGGTTGTGCAATAGGATTTACATATTATAAAACTCAGGAGGATAATTATCAGCGGAGTATGGCAGTAACACTTTTAATGCTACCTATTATATTGTCGGTAATTATTCTCTTTATAGGCAGTAACATAGCAAGGGCGTTCAGTCTGGCGGGAACACTTTCTATAATTCGTTTCAGGAGTGCGCCCGGCGACCCAAAGGATATAGGTTTTATCTTTTTTGATATTGCGGCAGGTCTTGCCTGCGGTGTTGGTCTTTTCGGCTACGGGGCAATCTTTGTCATAATTCTTTGTATTATAATGATACTTGCAGAAAAATTCAGATTTTTTGAAAAGAAAGCAGTACAGAAAACACTTAAAATTACAATTCCCGAAAATCTTAATTATCAGGGTGCGTTTGATGAAATACTAAAAAAATATACAAAGAAGTACACACTAACGAGTATCAAAACAACAGATTTAGGCTCACTTTTTGAACTTAATTATAATGTTATTATGCTCGGAGATAAAGATGAGCAAGAATTTATAAACGAACTCAGGTGCAGAAACGGAAACCTTAGTATTATACTTGTGGTTTCAGCACCTATAAAAATTAAGTAATGAGGTGAAGACTTGTGAAAAAAATATTATCATGTATTTTAAGTATGGCAACTATCGCAACATTGTCTGCAATACCGACTGCTCTTGCAGCAAAGGATATTACGGTAGAAATGGACGGACGTGAAATTGAACTTGATGTTAAGCCAAAAATCATTGATGGCAGAACAATGGTGCCATTAAGAAAAATTTTCGAAGAAATCGGTGCGTTTGTAAAATGGGACAATGATACTAAAACCGTATCAGCAAGAAAAAACTCAAAAACTATTACTCTTTCTGTGGGCACTACTGACTTACATATTGATAAGGGTAAAACAGATGATGAGGGGAGTACCATTATCGAAACAGTTAAATTAGAAGTTCCTGCACAGATTGTATCGGACAGAACATTAGTCCCTGCCCGTGCTATTTCGGAAAGCTTTGGTCTTAATGTAGATTGGGACGACGAAAGTAAAAGAGTAATTATTACCTCTGATGATGAGGAGGATGATTTATGGAAAGAAAATGTCGGTTCAATAAATCTTTCCGACTTAACATTTGAGGGAGAGGGTATTGAGATTGCGGATAACCAGATAAAAATTACATCAGGTGGTGATTTTACTATTAGCGGAACGCTTGCCGACGGAAATATCACAATATCTACAAAGGAAAAAGTTAAGCTCCGTCTAAGCCAGGCTAAAATAACATCTGGCAATAACCCGTGCATCTTTGTGGAAAAAGCAGACAAAGCATATATAACTCTTACCGAGGGTACTGAAAATGTGCTTATTGCCAATAATAGCGAAGATGGTGCAATTTATTCAAAAGAAAATCTCGAGATTAAAGGTGATGGCAGTCTTGATATAGAGTCAAAAGCAGGACATGGAATAAAAGCGTCGGATAACTTAAATATTGAAAATGGCATTATAACTATAAATGCTTTATCAGACGGTATTCATATTAACGATACCTTTAAGCTCACAGGCGGAACAGTTAATATAACTGCAATAGGCGATGGTATTGACTCGGAATCTATTGTTAATATAATGGGCGGAAAAATCAATATCGAAACCAATGGAACACCTATCGAAACAACACAAGCAACGACAAATACTGAAAATACTCAAAGTCGCAGGCCTATGTGGGAAGAAGCTGCCGATGTAGAATTTGAAAAATCTACCAAGGGTATAGGTGCGGAATGGATGATGCTTATATCAGGAGGCGAAATAACTGTAAATTCTGCATCTCATGCAATTCATTGCGGCGACGAAATAGAAATAAATGGTGGTAAGTTGATATTAAGCTCAAAATATGATAAAGGAATATCTGCTCATGGTAATCTGACCATAAATGGAAGTGAAACAGTTATTGACATTACAAAATCCACCGAGGGTATCGAAAGTAAAAATGTTATGACTATAAATGACGGTGTTATAAATGTTGTTTCAACAGATGATGCGATTAACGCAACGGGTGGAAACAGCGGTATGATGATGCCGGGCGGAAACTTTGGTGGAAATGGTGAAGAAAATAATTGGGTATTACCGGAAGGCTTTGAGAGAGGTCAAAGACGCTCAGACAGACAAATTCCCCGAGATGATAAAACCGCACAGGAGCAAGGCACAAGACCGCAAAGAGGTGAAAATGGTCAATTTGGCACAATGAGGCCTGATGGTGAAAATCCGTTTGGCGGTGAGTTTGTACCACCTTTCCAAATTCCTGAAAATAGTGGATTTACACCGCCCGAAGGAGGTATGCCTCAAATGGGTGGTATGGGCAGAGATATGAAGGAATGTCTTATTATTAACGGTGGTTATCTTGAGCTTTGCGGAAATGACGATTGTGTTGATACCAATGGCAATATGACAATCAATGGCGGAACAGTAAAAGCCACCAACCCAACAGGTGCTTTTACGGGTAATTTCGGAGTTTTGGATGCTGACGGAAAAATAAAAATAAGCGAAAATGCAAATATTATTCTTGCATCAAATAGCGGTAGCGAAAAAAGTCTTAACCTCAGCCAAAACGTCATTATCGTCCATTGCGAAAATAATCACGAAGCGGGCGAAAAAATTACTGTTTCAGATTCAAGCGGAAATGTTGTATATGAATACGCACCCGAAGGCGGTTTCAGGACTGTTTTAATCGCATCAAATGCCATTAAAACAGGTAAAAAGTATTTGATTACGGTAGGAAGTAAAACTTATGAAACAGAAATTACACAGCAAAGCACTACTATCGGAACACAAACAATTACCCCAAATATGGGTTTTGGCAGAGGACAGAGAATGCAATAATTACAGGGCGGCTTTGCTTTTTTGGTAAAGCCGTCAATTTACTTTTTGTAAAAAATGTTGTATAATAATAGCATAGCAGGTCTTGATTTGCAATTCTCTTCGACTTTGTTGCTGATGTGCGAATTATTGGCGGCGTTGCAAAGGCTCTTACGAGCAAGCATTTATATATAAGGCAGGTGATTTTATGAGACTTTTGGTTGTTGAAGATGAAAAGCATCTTAATAAAACAATTACAGAGAGGCTTACAAAAATCGGCTATACGGTCGATAATTGCTTTGATGGCGAGGATGCTCTGTACTATATAGAAAACACACAATATGACGGAATTATACTTGATGTTATGATGCCAAAAATAAACGGGTTTGATGTTTTACGCACAATGCGGAACAAAAAAATACTCACTCCTGTTTTAATGCTTACTGCAAAGGATTCGGATGAGGATATTATAACAGGGCTTGATACAGGGGCAAATGACTATATTACAAAACCATTCTCTTTTGATGTTTTGTGTGCAAGAATAAGGGCAATGCTGCGTATAAGGGAGAATGTAACAGGCAATGTTCTGGAAATTGCAGATTTGAGTGTGGATACAACCACAAGAGTTGTAAAGCGTGGTGATATGGTAATAGAATTATCCTCAAAGGAATATTCTGTACTTGAGTATCTTATAAGAAACAAAGGTATTGTTGTTTCAAGGGAAAAAATAGAAGAAAATATATGGAACTACGAATACGAGGGTACAAGCGATGTAATAAAGGTTTATATTCATCACCTTCGTAAGAAAATTGATGATAACTTTGAGAAAAAACTCCTTCATACTATCAAGAATGTTGGATATGTGATAAGGGAAGAATGAAAATGAAAAAAATTACATCTATAAAAACAAGAATAACCATATGGTACACATCAATTATGTTTATTTTAATCTTAATTGTGCTTTCCTTGGTTGGTGTACTCTCTTATCAGCTTTCGATAGATAGTGTTGAGAAGAATGTTATTCTTCAGGTTACGCAGGTAACGGAAAAGCTCTCAAAAAGACAACCTGATGTATTTAATCTGGTGGATAAAAAAGAAGAATTTAAAAATGTATCTATATATGAGGCGGGCGGTAAGTATATTGTTGGACAGTATATTTATGATATTGTAAATATTCCGTTTGAGGAGGGAATTCCGAGAAGAGAAAGTATCGACGGAAAAGAATACATTGTATATGATACAAAAACACCGTCGCCGCCCGGTATGCGTGGCGGATTTTGGATTAGAGGCGTAGAATCGGTAAATTCCACAATGCTTCTGGGACGTTCCGCAATTATAATTATGCTTATCTTAATTCCGCTTATTTTACTTCTTACTGCATTTGGCGGGTACTATATCACAAAGAAAGCATTTAGACCTGTAAATAATATTATAAGAACTGCAAATGATATTTCTGCACAGAAAGATGTAAGCAGAAGAATCGAAATTGAACCTGATGCAACTCATGACGAATTACATCATCTGTCTGTTACACTTAATAAAATGCTCGATAAAATTGAAAATCTTATCATGCAGGAAAAGCAATTTACTTCTGATGCATCGCACGAGCTCAGAACGCCAATAAGTGTTATTCTTACACAGGGTGAATATCTTCTCGATATTGCAAATGATGAAAAGGAAAAGGAGCTTGCGCAGACAATTGTTGATAAATCGAAGCAAATATCAAAGCTTGTATCAGGACTTTTGCTGCTTGCAAGAATTGACCAGAACAGACAAAAATTCAACAAAGAAAAGGTTGATTTGGGAGTTATAGTTGATATTGCCGCAGAAAGCATGAGGGGACTCTCGGACGGCAAAAAAATAACCATTACTGCAAATGCGGAAGAAAACTGCATAGTCGAGGTTGACGAGGCTTTGATTCTTTGTGCGATTACAAATCTTATAAGCAATGCAATAAAATATGGCAGAGAAAACGGAAACGTACTTATTAAGGTATATAAAACTGCATGCAACACTGAGGTCGTTGTAAAAGATGACGGAATCGGCATTTCTAAAGAACATCTTGATAAGATATGGACTCGGTTTTACAGGGTTGATGATGTCAGAAATGATGAATACGGAAGTAGTGGTTTGGGTCTTGCAATGACAAAAAGTATAGTAGAATTACATGGAGGAAGAATTATTGTAGAGAGCGAATTGGGACAAGGTACAGAATTCAAGATAGTATTATAAGTGCAAAAAACAACAAATAATACATTTAACTTGACAAGTGTCATATTTTGGCATATAATACTTTATATGCCCGAAAGCGCTCAGGCGAGAGATTTAATCATAAAGGAGCTTTTTTATGTGCTGCGAGGAGAAAAAACTCAATATTAAAAATGAAATTTTTACAATCCCCAATATATTATCAATGTTCCGTATAGTGCTAATACCCATAATTGCGTGGCTGTACGTAAACGATTACAACTACTATGCGGTTGCGGTATTACTTTTATCGGGAATAACGGATATTATAGACGGATTTATTGCAAGAACATTTAATATGATAAGTAATTTCGGAAAAATACTTGACCCCATAGCCGATAAGCTTACACAATTTGTTACACTTTTATGTTTGATTTTTAAGTTTAAATATATGTGCGCACCATTTTTGCTGCTTATTATAAAAGAAGTGTTCTTAGGAATTCAGGGACTCTTTGTTGTAAAAAAGACAAAAGTGGTAAAAAGCGCAAACTGGCATGGTAAGGTAACCACATTTTCACTTTATTTTATGATGATTACGCACATTATCTGGCCCGACATTCCATCAACTGTATCTGATATGACTATTGGTGCCTGTCTGGCATTTATGATGCTTTCGTTTGTGTTATATATTATGCGAAATATAAATCAGCTGCATGAACAGAGATAATAAAAACTCCCGCATATTGCGGGAGCTTTTTTATTTATTTAAATATTTTTCAATTCTTTCAAGTGAACGTTTTGTTTCGTTAATTTTCCACTCGGCAAATTCGTTGTCGAATACGTATTCCTCAGATGCTTCAAAACCAATTATGCTATCCTCCTCCCAGCATTTTACAGCCAAAAGAGTGTTTTTGGTTTCGTTATCCGCAATCTGTTTCATAAACTCAACAAGTGCAGTTGTTGTTTTTTCTTTAACGCCGATGGCATCAAAAAGGATATCCATATCCTCGTGCTGCTCGTTCTCTTTTATGGCAACAAGCAGTTTTTTAGCTATCTGCCATACAATAACATTTGAGGTTGTTATATATGTATAATACATAAATCTTACAAGTGCAATCTGTCTTGAAATGTAGCTTCCGTATTCTGCACCAAGGTTTTTACCTGCTTCCTCGAGCAATGTAAGTCCTTTTTCGAAAAGCTCTATGACAGTTTTAAGACGATTATTTCTCATTATTGCTGATTTTGGGTTATCCCAGACAGTTTCGCGATAAATCGGGAACCATATTGTACCGCTTTTGTGTCTTGCCCAGCCGACGGTTGGAATATTAAGTTCCTCTTTTGTCTGGTCAAAAAGCAACGGATATGTTGGTCCGCAACGATATGGACCGTATTGGTCTCTGCCTGCGGCAACAACAAGGCTCATTCCCTCGCTAAAATAATTCCACGCCTCTATTGCCTTTTTATATTCCTTTCCGTAATCACGCTTTGCAATAGCTTCAAGCATTTCGTTATCGCTTACAGAATTTGTCATAAACGAATTTTTGGTAAAGAGTGTCAAAAATGACGGTACCCAACCATAGTCATGACATTCCATAAGACCGCTGAGGTTATACTTTTTGTTACAGTCCTTTAAGCCCTCATATCTCTTTTGCCACTGCTGCGGACACGGAAGATACGGAACAGGGCCTATATCCCATGTTTTTCCGCCCGTATTTGCCATTGAATATAGCTTTACACCAAGCTCGTTTGCCTTTTCGGCTTCGTCTAAAAACACTTGTGCAGGGCCGGGGAATGATACGGAATAGTCGTCAACCTTGTACTTGTTCCCGTTCTCGTCGGTAAACCAGTCCCACATCTCAAAGGTAACAAGAAGTGTTATACCCTTTGGCAGATTTTCTATAAGCTTTAGGCGGTCTTCCTTTGGTGTATAGCCATAGTTATAGCTCCAGAAAACTATATCAACATTTTTGTTGTATTTATATATTGTATCCTGAACCCTTTTAAGAAGTACGGGGTAGTCTGTGCACGGGAACCAGCCGGGGGACGGTCTTGTATCGCCCTTTGGTCTGAATCTGCAACGGATTCCTGTAGTTCTTTCGTCCTTTGACGGAAACTCAAACGTCTCGCCAACAAAAATTATTCCCTTTATGCCCGGATGATTTTTAAAAAATGTACCAAATGAGCTTTCATAGTATTCCTCTGCGCCCTCATCCTCGGGGTGAATATCGCATTTTATGTGGCTGTATATGTAGACATCTAAGCCATATCCCTCGGCGCGCCACACAAGATTATTAAAATCGCAATAGCCTATGCATGCATCTTCCCACATGCCGTCGGGGTCATCAAAGCCGTGAAGGTTTGTGTTATCGTGTCCCGAAAAGACGATAATAGCATCCATACCTGCATGAGCGCAAGCCTCTAAGTAGTTATCGGAGTATGTGTCAAGCTCAATGCCCGAATGTGTCATTCTTGGTGCAAACAAAGGTGCATGCTCGCTCTTTTCTTCTTTAAGGCATGGTTTGCCGATTAGACGCATAAAATCCTCTATGTAATAAACACCTTTTGCGGTGCCACGCTCTGACTTTCCTGTAATAACCACAGAATTTTTGCATGTATCAATGTAAAATGCACCCTGCATTTGTGAGCCATACGAATAATCAACACCATCGGACTCATATGCAAGAACTATCTTATTTTGGGGATTTAAAAACTCATCTTTGATACATTCTGTTTTTCTTACTCTTAGAAATATATCAAATGACTCGGATAAAAATCGTACCAAATCCCTCGAGAAATAATTAACTAATCTTGAGTCTGTTTTTGGAATTACAATTTCCCACGAGTCATCAATCTGACAAACTGCATCAGAACTGTCGTTTTCTGTAGGGGACAGTGGTTTGTAATCTAACAAATCTCTGTTTCTGAAACTGTAGTTATGAACTCCTTTAATCATAATTTTCCTCCTGTAATAACTAAGCTAACGTCATATTTAAGACTATGATTTTATATTATACAGTTTTTATTTCTTTGTCAATGTATTTTTTAAAACAATGTTCTGTTGCTTTTTTTACATATTTTACGTTTTTACTCTGCAATATCGGTTAATGCTTCGCAATAATCCGCAAAAACGGTAGTAAATATATAGTTTATTGTAAGAACATCTGTAATTGAATCTCTTGTAATCAGCTCTTTTACCGAACCCTTAAAAAATCTTGGGTCAATCATAATAACGTTTTCGAAGTTATTCACAAGCCATGGTGTAAAAGCATTTGCATATGAATCTTTAATTAGAAGAATATTCTTCCCGTTTGGCAAGGAGTTATTGTGTATTTTTACGTACGGGTGGTCAGAAACAAAGAAAAAACGATAGTCTGTTTTAGTGGTATCGAACATTTTTCCTCTGTATGGGATATAGCTGCCATTATCCTCAAAACTCATAAAGGTATAGCTTAAATCATTTACCTCATCAACGTTATACCATTCGATATAGTCCATATGCTCATTTAGTTTCGGGTCATTTACCTGGTTATATAAATATCCCAAAAACCCTTTATCGGTACTACGTTTTGTAAAATCAGAGATGGGTCTTGCTCCAATACCTGCAGTTTTTGAAAAAGCCTCGTATCCGCGGTATGCGCCGAGCATTGTCCAGTGGTGGTCTGTTCGGAAGTAGAGATACTCGTGCATATTCGATTCTATATTTGAATATGCATCAACAGTTTTTATGCGTGTATCAAGATTTTTATATACAAAATCTATTGCTTCTTTCTGGTCAGATTGAATGTTTTTATATACACTCGGTTGAAACTGAAGTTGAGTAGGAACAAGCATTGAATACAGATTTATTTGAGGGTCAAGGTTTTTTGCATACGTATTAAGTGCATTTGCATACAAAAGCTCATTTTTTTTATTGGAAGAAAAAACCTCCATAATCTTATCCTCAAGTAAAAGCAGACATGCTTTGTTTACAGTTTTTGTACCTATATCCTTATTTGTATAAACTACTCTGCCCTCGGGCGGAGTTATGCCCGAATGTTTTTTAAGCATAGCCGAAAAGTCCGTAAAGCGTGAACGAAACCCCACGGAGTCATTTATATATTTTTCAAAATCCATCATGAATGTTCCGTCTTTGATGCTTGTTTTTGTAGGTTCGGGGAGTGTGGTACGCTCTCTGTTTTCCTTTTTAAAGCTCTCTGTATCGGCGGGGAGTGAGAGCATAACAAAAGAGGCGGCAACGAGCAGTATAAACACTATAGAAACAAATTTGTTTTTCACGGTTTCGTCGCCTCCTTAGAATCTGAAATACAAAAACGGATTGTATGTGTTTCCTACAAGCATTGCAAAGCATAGGGTAAAGCCTATTACTACTGCAACAGGCTCTAAGATAAAGCCTAATGGTTTAAAGCAACATACAAAATTGAATATCTTCTTGGGTATAGGAGTACATGCCAGGATACACACAATAATCAGCCATAGCTTTTCGTAAAGTACAGATATGGTGGTTAAATCATACAATCCGCAATTTGCACCGAATGCATGAGCAAAAAAACCCATAAGTTTTGCAGTATCTGTAAAATAGAAAATACCCCAGCTTATCATAACAACAAACATAGTATATATATTTCCTATTCCCCATGGTAGCTTGCCAAGGAATTTTAGGATGTATTTTTCCAAAAACAGTAAAATTCCAAAATACAGTCCCCAAATAATAAAATTCCAGCTTGCTCCATGCCAAAAGCCTGTTAAAAGCCATACTATAAATAAATTTAAAACAGCTCTTTTTCTGTTTCCGCCAAGAGGGATATACACATAATCGCGGAAGAATGAGCTAAGAGATATATGCCATCTTCTCCAGAATTGTGTAACACTTTTGGCAATGTAGGGATAGTTAAAGTTCTCGTTAAAGTCAAAGCCGAGCATTTTACCCAGACCTATTGCCATATCGGAATATCCCGAAAAATCAAAATATATCTGAAAAGTATACATTAGAATTCCAAGCCATGTTGAGCCGACAGTCGGTATTGCGGTAGAAAGCAACATTGTTGCAACCTCACCAGTCTGATTGGCGAGTAATACTTTTTTGCACAATCCCGACACAAAGCGTTTTGCACCGTCTGCAAATCTTTGTGAGCCTACTGTTCTTTTTCGCAGCTGTTTTGCGATATCTACGTATCGTACAATAGGTCCTGCAACAAGCTGCGGGAACATTGCCACGTAATTCATAAACGAAAGCAGTGATTTTTGTACTTTTGCCTCGCCCCTGTACATATCAATAGTATAAGACAAAGTCTGGAAAGTATAAAATGATATACCAAGAGGTAGTGAGAATTTTGGTAAGCTAAATGATGTATTAAAAATTGAATTTATATTTTCCACAAAAAATGCGGAGTACTTAAAAGCAACCAAAAATCCGAGATTTATCACAAGAGAGGATATAAGTGCAATTTTTGCACCAATGCGACCGCGATATTTATCTATAATAAGGCCGTGTATGTAGTCTGTTATTGCGCTTATAAGAAGCAGAATTACCCATACAGGCTCGCCCCATGCATAAAAGATTAGCGATACAATAAGAAGTATAATATTTTTGTATGTTATATTTGATGAGAGATTATATAAAAGCAATACAATCGGCAAAAATATGCACAAAAAAATCAAGCTCGAGAAAACCAAAATAAAACCTCCTTACATGGTGTGATTTTGTCCCAATTCAATTTAACAACAAAAATCCATAATAAAGTATAACATAGGCAAAAAGGAAATTCAACATCCCGTGTTAATTTGTAATGAATTAGAAAGGAATGCTACATATATGAAATATATGTTACCGATAATTATTACACTGATAATATGTTTTTCGGCAATAAAAGAAAAGAATACATATTCTGATTTTACAGATGGCGCATTGGAGGGACTAAAGATTGTAGCGCTCATATTTCCGCCACTGATGGCAATAATGGTGGCATCATCAATGTTAAGGGCCTCGGGCGCATTTGATGTGCTTACAAGTATTATATCGCCCATAACGCAAAAGCTTGGAATACCGGGCGAGGTTCTTCCGCTTGCGCTTATGAGGCCTGTTTCGGGGAGTGGGTCGTTAGCACTACTAAGTGATACGTTAAATACATACGGTGCAGACGGTCGCATAGGCAGACTTGCCTCAATTATAATGGGTTCTACTGAAACTACCTTTTACTGTATGGGCGTTTACTTTTCAAAAACAGGAATAAAAAATACAGCAAAAGCGTTGCCATATGCTGTAATAGGGGATATATGTGCAATTATATTTGCATGTATTAGTGAGAGGATTTTTTAATAGAAGACAGAGAGGGCTATCTGTATAAATTCTATTGCTCAAACAGTTAAATCCTATGGATTTAAAACTCGCAATATTGAATTTATACAGACAGTCCTCTCTGTTTTGTATAATCAACTTATTTTTCATCATCAGTTACAGGAGTCTCGGTGGGTTGTGGAGTTTCGCTTGGTTGCGGTGTTTCATTCTCCTGAGGTTCTTCACTCTCTTGTGGTGCTTCGCTCTCCTGAGGCACATCACTTCCCTGTGCTTCTTCTGTTACCTCAGGAGCGGGTGTTTGGGGTTTTGTGTCGTTAATTATTACTGTTCTTGTATCGTCGTTCCAATCGATATATGTGCCAAAGCACTCAACAACTGCTCTTAGTGGAATGTATGAATTATCGTTTATAATAACAGGTTGAACATCCTTGATATCAATTTCTGACCATGTGTCATTTTCGAATTTTTTCATTTCCCATGAGCCAAAGTTATTAAATTGTTTGTTATATCTTCTCAGAGAAACCTCAACACCATCCTTTTTGGCAAGTATCTCGTGGGTTTGGATATTATCCTCTAATGTATCGTTCCATATAACCTCAACACCCATAGCCTCAAAGACACCTCTTAGGGGTACATATGTACGGTCCTTTAATATAAATGGTTTGAGTTCGCAATCTATAGGAGCATTATTTACAAGAATATTTACATTGTAATTATATGGTGATTTCTGAGAGTCGAATTCTCCTGATGTGCTCTTAAACAAACCGCTGTATAAAGTTACATTTGTTGATGATGTAATAGAAAAATCTATCATATCCTTTTTTAACTCTATTGTACATTTACCGCTCGGGAACCAGCTGTTTGAACTGCTTACTGTATAAAAAGCAGAGGTTGCTTTTGTATCGTCTATTGCACACTGATAAATATCATACGAACGTTCAACCTCGCCATTCTTTATTGTTTCAAATCTGCATTTTATTCTCTTTTCGTCGCAGTAGTCGACATAAAGATACGCATTTTCTCTCCAGTCTGTTCCGTAGGCGACCCATTTGCCTATAAATGAAGAATTTTCGTATGTTGTGGCATTAACGCTGAGAGCCATTGTAAAAAGTATTGATATTAAAGCTAATAAGCTTATTGTTTTTTTCATTTTGTAATACGCACCAACTTTCATTATTCTTATATATATTATTATAGCACTCTGATATTAAAAAGTCAATCAACAGAGCATTTTTTTTGTTACATTTATGTTACTTCTATTGACAAAAGCATTTAATAGATTATAATAAAGGTGAATTCACAAAATACGATGAATTTTCGGAGGTGTAGTGCTATGAATATAGCAAAAAAAGCCAAAGGCTCCATTCCTGATTATGAACACCTGTTCAGGGAGGCACAGGAGGAGCAGGAGAGTAAAAAGCAATCGAATGGCATACTTAAAATGCTGGTTAAACAAAATACACTTACTATGATTGTGTCATCTGTAATTTATGTAATAAAATCCCTTGCTGTCTGGATAATTCCACTTGCAACTGCAGAGGTTATAAATATTATTGCATCTAATGATGAGAATTTGTTGCAAAAAATGGTATTGTATGCAGCTGTGATTGTAGTTATGCTTTTGTCTAACTATCCTCTGCACATTATGTATTCCAAACATATAGATAAAAGACTACGATTGTTGGGTGCAGGGCTTCGTACAAGTCTTATACGTAAGCTTCAAAATCTATCCATTACATATCACAACGAAATTGAAAGCGGTAAAATTCAGGCAAAATTTATGCGTGATATAGAATCGGTGGAAACTCTCTGCTCTCAGGCAATCAAAGCTGTTATTCCATGCATTATAGGAATAATTGTTTCGGTGGTTATAGCAACACGCAAAAACTTTATCATAACCTTGTTCTTTGCACTTGTTGTTCCCGTAGACATTCTTTTTGTACAATTCTTCAGAAAATCTATGCGTGCAAGTAACAGAAATTTCCGTATAGAAAATGAGAACATTACAGCAAAAATGTCCGATATGCTCGATATGATTCCCGTAACAAAAGCCCACGGACTTGAAGATGAGGAAATTGCAATATTAGAGCAAAGAATAGATATGCTCCGCCAGAAGGGGCTGAGGGTAGATAATGTAAATGCAAAATTTGCATCTATTTCATGGATTGTAAGTAACATTATGAGTTGTGGGTGTTTGTTCTTCTCGGCATACCTTGCAATACGAGGTGAAATAGAGGTTGGAGATATTGTACTTTATCAGACATATTTTAACTCGATTTCCAACAATATTACAAGCATAATAAATATATACCCAATGCTTACAAAGGGCACAGACGCGATAAATTCACTTTCGGAAATTCTTCTTTCGAATGATGTGGAAAATAATTCGGAAAAAATAGGACTTCGCTATGTTCATGGAACAGTGGAGTTTAACAATGTAAACTACCGTTACCCCAACGCAAAGGAGAGAATAATAAAGGACCTTTCCTTTACTGTAGAGCCGGGTGAATGTGTGGCATTTGTAGGAGCCTCCGGGTCGGGTAAATCCACAATTATGAATATGATTATAGGATTTTTACAGCCGACGGAGGGCGAGGTTAAAATTGACGGTAAACCTTTGGAGTTGCTTAATCTGAGCAGGTACAGAAACCATATTTCTGTTGTTCCGCAAAACTGTATACTGTTTACAGGGTCAATAAAAGAAAATATTACATACGGTCTTACCAATATAAGCGAGGAGAGAATAGCTGAGGTTGTACGTCTTGCAAATATTGATGAATTTGTAAAGGATTTACCGCAGGGATTGGATACTCCCGTAGGTGAGAACGGAGCAAAGCTGTCTGGCGGACAAAAGCAACGTATTTCCATTGCCCGTGCACTTATACGCGACCCTAAGATACTCATACTTGATGAGGCTACCTCGGCGCTTGATAATATATCCGAATACTATGTGCAAAAGGCTATTGACCATCTTACAGAGGGAAGAACAACATTTATTGTTGCACACCGACTTTCTACTATCCGTAATGCAGACCGCATTATTGTTATGGAAAACGGAAGATGTGCAGAATCGGGTACATATGACGAGCTTATGGAGAAGAAGGGTAAATTCTATGAGTTGAAGGCATTAACCGAACGCAATATAGAAGAATAAAAAATTTTTATTAAACAAAGAGGACAATCTATATAGATTCTATTGCTCAGACAGACAAATCCCTGAGGATTTGAAACTCGCAATATCGAATTTATACAGACTGCCCTCTTTGCTTTATTTCTAATTATCATTATACGACAAAAAACAAGAAAAATTTTGAAAAAATTTAAAATACCTCTTTATTTTTTTTAAAACATAGAGTATAATATATAATGTAGTATAATGGCGTAATTTTTTATAAAAAGGGGGTTGGCAATCTGTATGAATAAGGTGGTGCTGACAATAAATTCACGTAAGTACAATGTGGTTGCTAAGGAAAGTACAGAATATATAGAAGCATTAGGTGCTCACATAAACGAAAAGATTGAAAAAGTTATACAAAGCGGTTCGAACACATTAGGAGAAAGACCGCTTGTTCTTGCTGCACTCAATATTTGTGATGAGTATTTTAAGGTACAGGAGGCAGGAACTCTCCTTAACGAGCAAATGCAAAGATGTACCCAAAAGCTTGAGGAGCAAATGGAGCAAAATCAAAGACTTGCAAACGAGAACAAGCAACTAAGAGAGCGCATGGAAAGTATGAGAAGAAACCAAGGGTTCAATAACCAAAGAGGACAAAATGGCAGATATTGAGCTTTTAGCCCCTGCAGGCGGAATGTGCAGACTAAAAACTGCAGTACAATCGGGTGCTGATGCGGTATATCTTGGCGGTGCACGATTTGGTGCAAGGCAAAGTGCAGATAACTTCAGTGAGGAAGAGCTTAAAGAGGCAGTGCAGTATTGTCATCTCTATGGAGTAGATGTTCACGTTACGGTAAATACATTAGTTAAGCAAAAAGAACTAAAAGACCTTGAGGAATATATAAAATTTCTCTCAGGTATTGATGTTGATGCAATACTTGTTCAGGATATGGGCGTTGCCGAAATTATAAAAAAGGTATGCCCCCAAATGCCTCTTCATGCAAGCACACAAATGACAGTAACAAGCATAGAGGGTGTAAAATATCTCGAAAAAATGGGCTTTTCTCGGGTGGTTTTATCAAGAGAGCTTTCGTTTGAGGAAATAAAGGCAATCTGTAAAGAGGCAAAGGCAGAAATAGAAGTATTTGTTCATGGCGCTATTTGTATGTCGTATAGCGGACAATGCCTTATGTCGAGTATCCTGGGCGGAAGAAGCGGAAACCGTGGCAGATGTGCTCAGCCTTGTCGCTTGCCTTATACATTGTGCGCAAAGAACAAAAAGGAAAAGAGTGCGCATATATTAAGTCCGAAGGATATGGCGCTCATTGATGAGCTTGAAAAATTAAAAAGTATAGGTGTAAAATCCCTTAAGATTGAGGGACGTCTAAAAAGTGCTGAATATGTAAGTGCTGTTGTAGGTATTTACCGCAAGTATATCGACAATACAAAATCAGTTGCAAAAGAGGATAAAAAAGAATTAAAAGACGCTTTTTCGCGCGGATTTACTGACGGATATTTCAAAAATCAATTAGGTGCGGATATGATGAGTCATAACGACCCGTCAAATGCACAGAAAAATTATTTTACAAAAGACGCGCTATCACGTGTTAATACAGATACTTATATAAGAAAAATACCGGTAAAAATAAGTGCCCATATGAGTGTTGGCGAGCCTCTGGTTGTTACTGTTTCAGATGAGCAAAACAACTATGCTACTGCAATATCTGATGAGGTGGCACAAATAGCACAAAGGGATAATACAGAGCGCTACACTAAACAGATTCAAAAGCTTGGACAAACTCCGTTTGTTGCAGATGAGCTTGAGCTTTTTATAGACGGTGCGGCTATGAGTATTGCCGAGATAAATAAAACAAGAAGAATGGCTTGCGAGCTTTTGGTAAATGAGAGAGTAAAAAGAGATAAAAAGCACATATCATCATATGAGTATCAAAGCGAGACAAGACGGAAAAGAGAACCTGGTATATGTGCACAGGTAGAAACAAAAGAACAGCTAATGGCACTAATCGAATGCGGAGTGGGTAAGATTACAATGCCGGCACATCTTATATGTGAAGCAAAAAGTATGGGATACAAGGGTAAAATAATCCAGAAGATGAGCGACATCTTTAAAAAAGAGGATATTTTGTGTCAGGATATAGAAATATCAAATGCTGCATCGTTGTATTCATATAAGAATGTATCATTTTATGGCTCACACAGGCTTAACATATATAATGGCGAGGCGATAGGGCATTATTGCAATCTTAAAAGCCTTGTGTTATCACCTGAGCTTAATATTGGCGAGATAAAGGGCGCTATTAGTAATACAAATGCGTGTGTTGAGGTTATTGCATATGGCAGAATCCCGTTGATGATTATGAAAAACTGTCCCATAAAGGCAATGGGAGAATGTGCCCAAAAAAGGTCAGATTATATTTTAAAAGACCGTAAGGGCGAGGAATTTCCGCTTATATGTCATGACGGGTGTATTTGTGAGCTGTTAAATTCAAAGGCAATGTTCTGTGCAGATAAAATAGACGATTTAAAGAAAATGGATATTGACTATTTAAGACTTGTCTTTACAAAAGAAAGCTACAATGAATGTAAGAAGATAACAGAGCTTTATCTTATAGCGCTAAGCGGTAAGAGTGTAAAAAATCCGTATGGAGAAAATGAATTTACACGCGGACATTTATACAGAGGAGTTGAATGATTTGACACAGCTTATACTTGCTTCGGGCTCGCCCCGAAGAAAAGAGCTATTGGAGTCTATGGGCTTGAATTTTGATATTTTAATAACCAATACCGATGAGGATTCTATACAACAAGAGGGCATAGGTGTTGATTTGTATGTTCAGGAGCTTGCACTCTTAAAAGCTGCAGAGGCGGCAAAGCTTCTGGTTAAAAATAAAAAGGCAATGATTATATCGGCAGATACAGTAGTAACTTTGGATGACAAGGTTTTGGGAAAGCCAAAGGATAAAACCGATGCATTTATGATGCTCAGAACTCTTAGCGGCAGGGAGCATAAGGTATATACGGGTATATGTGTAATGCGTGTAAAGGACGGAAAAACGTTTTGCTCATCGCTTGCAACAACAGTAAAATTCAAAGAGCTTTCAAACGAAAAAATAGCTGCGTATATCGAAACTCTTGAACCGTTAGATAAAGCAGGAGCGTACGGAATACAAGGCAAGGGCTCGGTTTTGGTTGAGTCCATAGACGGTGATTATAACAATGTTGTAGGTATTAGTACAAGCCTTTTAGCAGATATACTGGAAAACGAATTTGATTACAAGATTTTTTAAGGAGAAAAGACAATGAGAATTTTTTCACGTGATATAGGAATAGATTTGGGAACTGCAAATACTCTCATATATGTAAAGGGCAGAGGTATTGTTGTAAGAGAACCGTCCGTTGTTGCGGTAGACAAATACACAGGCAAGGTCGTGGCGGTAGGTCTTGAGGCGAGTGAAATGATAGGCAGAGCGCCCGAAAATATTGTTGTTGTACGTCCGTTAAAAGACGGTGTCATTGCCGATTTTGATATAACACGGGCAATGATAACACATTTTATGAAGAACTCGGATATAAGCTCCGTTTTTAAACCAAGAGTTGTTGTTTGCATACCGTCGGGTATAACAGAAGTGGAAAGACGCGCTGTAGAAGAGGCAATTATGCAATCGGGTGCAAAGGAGGTTATACTCGTTGAGGAGCCAATGGCGGCGGCTATGGGTGCGGGACTCCCCGTAATGAGTGCAACGGGTACAATGGTTGTTGATATCGGCGGCGGAACAACAGAGGTTGCGGTAATGTCGCTTGGTGGAATAGTTGCGTCAAATTCAATAAGAATAGCGGGTGATGCACTAAACAGCGCAATAGTAAACTATTTAAAAAGAGAGCTCGAAATAAATGTCGGCGACAGAATGGCAGAAGAAATAAAAATAACAATAGGCTCGGCATACGAGGATGATGATGAAGAAACATTTGAGGTAAAGGGACGTGATGTGTCTACTGGTCTGCCAAAGACGGTGCTTGTTAAGGAATCGCAAATAAGAGAAGCTATGAGCGAAAATCTTGCCGAAATGCTCGAAACTATAAAGATTACACTTGAAAATACACCGCCTGAGCTTGCGGCAGATATAATGGACAGAGGTATTATTTTAACAGGTGGCGGTGCACTTATAAAGGGTATGGACAGATTTATCACCGAAGCGACAGGAATAAGCACATATGTTGGCGAGTACCCGCTTGACTGTGTTGTTGTGGGTACAGGTAAAATGCTCGAGCGTGTGAGAGAGCTTATAGAGGATAAAAACAGATAAGAGCGAAAGGAACAAAATGAAGTTTTTAAAGACTAAGGCGGGGAAGGTAATAGGTGCAGTAGTAATGTTTGCACTTGTTATGAGTATTATAACGCGTATAGGCGGAGAAAATCCAGTATCGAATGTAATAAGAACAGTTTTTGCACCGTTTCAGTCGGGCGTTTCGTACATTGCAGATAAAATTGGTAACTCTGTAGAATTTGTGTACGAAATGAGAGGCTACAGAGAAGAAAATGAGCGTCTTGTAGAAGAAAATATTGAGCTTAAAAAGAAAGTGCGCGATGATGAGGAATATCACAGCGAGATTGATGAACTCCGTGAACTTCTTGAGCTTAAAAAATCAGTTCTCGACTATAAAACAACCGCAGCAAGAATTATAGGACACGGTGCAAACAATTATTACGATAAATTAGAAATAAACAAAGGTACTGTAAGCGGAATAAAAGAGGGCGATGTGGTTATAACTCCCGGTGGTCTTGTCGGACTTATAAGCGAGGTGGGTTTAAATCACGCGATAGTTACAACAATTATAGCCGACAAAAATGCAACAGGTATAAGAATTTCAAGAACGGGTGATATAGGTGTAGTTGAGGGTGATAGCGAGCTCAGCACCAAAACCAACTGTAAACTTACATTTGTAGATAAGAATGTAAATATAATTACAGGCGATATTTTAGAAACCTCAGGCTCGGGCGGAATTTATCCTGAGGGCATAGCAATAGGCATAATACGTGAAATAAATATGGATAATTTGGGAATGCTCAATTTTGCAACGGTAGAACCGTCGGCGAACTTTAAGGGTATGCACGAGGTACTCATACTTCACAAATAAAAATCCTAATAAAATTGCCCATCTCACCATTTTCAAAAACTCGACGTATCCGCATACGCCGTCGTCTTCTCAAACGGCAATCTGAGCAATTTTATTACGGATTTATGTTTTTGGAAATTGCCCACCTTACCATTTTCAAAGACACTGTAGGGGACGGCGTCCTCGACGTCCCGAAGAATATACGACATTACTTTTTAGGAATAATTTTAACAATAAAAACGGAAAGGAAAACGCAATGCTGAAAAGAAAAAACACAAAGCTTTTTTTATGGTTTTTTATATCAATGCTTTTAGATGTATGCGTAATGCATAGGTTTTCTCTTATGGGTGCAAGACCTATGCTTGTTTTTCTGCTTATTTTATTCATAGCATTACTTGAGAACGATTTTATTAAAATGCTTTTTGTAACAGTTGTTGCGTCTTTGGTATACGCAGTTATGGGTATAGAGAGCTTTGGTATGGAGCTGATACTGTGTGTATGTGTTGCGCTTGGCGCTCATTCTTTAAAGAAATACCCAAGATATATAAGCGCAAATTTGAGAGTATGTGTTTTTGGTGCAGTAGCGGTTGCAATTCACTCGGTATTATTGCACCTGTATAATTTTAATTTTATAACTATTGGTACAATCATAAGAATAGTGTTGCCATCTGTTATATACAACACATTGTTGTCATCTGTCTTATTCAGGCTTTTCAAAATGAGCGTGTATGAAGATGAAATAAATAAGGAGACAGTATTTGGATATGCGAAACAGTAGAGCAAGATTTACCATATTAAAAATTGTTATTGCCATAATGATATGCGCCATAGGCTACAGACTATATGATTTACAGATACTAAAAGGCGATATGTATATGGAGGTTGCAGAGGAAAGACTGACTTCCAATATTGTCAAAAAAGCGCCAAGAGGCGAAATATTCGACCGATACGGAGAGCCATTGGTGTCAAATAAAGTTGCTTATGACCTGGTTTTGCAAATAGCAGGTCAAAGTGCCGCAGAGCTTAACGAAACAATAATGGACGTGCTCGAAATCCTTGACGAAGAGGGCATAGAGGTTAAGGATAGTTTGCCTGTAAGTTATGCACCTTATTATTTCACCTTTGAGGAAAATAAAACAACTGCCCAGGACTGGTTTTTAAATAATAAATATATTAACGATAAAATATTCTATGATATGACAGCCGCAGAGGTTATAGAGGCATATAAGGAAATATATCAGATTCCGTTAACATATAATCAGACACAGATAAGACGTATAGTCGGAATACGTTATGATGCACAGTTAAGAGGGTTCTCTCAGGTTTCTCCGTATTGTATGGCAGAGGATTTAACTCCGGCTGCGGTAGCAAAAATAAAGGAGAGAGGTACAACGCTAAAGGGTGTATCTATATCCAATAACTATGTAAGGGAATACAATAAGCCCGGAGTTGCAACTCATATTGTCGGCAGATGCGGCAGAATAAGTGCCGAAGAATACGAAAAATATCGTTTTGACGGTTATGGCATGAACGATACAATCGGCAAAGAGGGAATAGAGAGAAAAGCAGAAAGCTTTTTAAGGGGTACAGATGGTACAACAGGTTCTGTAAAGCAGATAAATAACAGAGAGGTAAGCCTTATAGACGATATTGAGCCTGTACCGGGACATAGCGTAACACTAACCATTGACTCACGACTTCAGCAGCAGGTCGAAGAAATTCTTGCAAATAACATACAACGTATACAACTCAGTGCACCATCAGGTGCTAAAAACGGAAGAGACTGCAATGCAGGTGCAGTAGCACTTTTGGACGTAAAGACGGGAGATACATTGGCACTCGCGTCATATCCCACATACGATATGTCGCGATTTAATGAGGATTACGAAAAGCTTTTAGAAGATAGCGCAAACCCGTTCTATAACAGAAGTGTAAGCGGACTTTACAGTCCCGGCTCAACCTTTAAGCCGCTAAGTGCAATAGCAGCAATGCAGTCGGGGAACTTAACACCAAGAGAGATAATACAAACAAAAGGTATATATAAATTCTATGCAGACTATCAGCCATCGTGCTGGATATGGTCAGAGTATGACGCAACCCATGGCAGTATAAATGTATCAACTGCAATAGAGCAATCATGCAACTATTTCTTCTACGAAGTGGGCAGACGTATGGGTATTGATACATTAAGTAAATATGCCACAAGCTTTGGGTTGGGTGAATATACAGGTATAGAGCTTACTGAAGAAGCAAAGGGTGCAATGGCAAGTCCTGAGTATAAGGAGAGTATAATAACCAATGTAACAAGTAAGTCGTGGTTTGGCGGTGATACACTTCAGGCAACAATAGGTCAGTCATACAGTTTGTTTACTCCGGTACAGCTTGCAAACTACGTGGCAACTATTGCAAATGGCGGAACGCGGTACAAGGTTAATTTAATAAAGAACATACGCTCATCTGTTGACGGAAGTGTTGTTGCAGAATATCCGCCGCAAATTGTGGAAAAAATAGAGATGGGTGATGATGTCATAAATGCAGTCAGAAACGGTATGCGACGTGTGGTTGATGAGGGTAGTGCATCTAATATATTTGCCGATTACACTGTTTCTATATGCGGAAAAACAGGTACTGCGCAGGTAGGAAATGGCTCAAACAATGCGCTATTTGTCGCCTATGCACCTGCAGATGACCCGCAGATTGCAATAGCAGTTGTGATAGAGCATGGTGTAAGAGGTACAAATGCCGCACAGGTTGCAAAGGACGTGTTTGATGTATACTTTGCAAATCAATATCATTAAAAGAACTGTTGCTTTTAGTACCCAACGTTCAAAGGAAATTCGGATATTATAAAACTAAAATAAATATAGGGGACAGTAAAGTTTACTGTCCCCTATATGCCTATTTTAACCATTTATCCAAAAACCCGTAACCTGCATCAGCGGCATACTTAGGAGGTCTGTGCCCCGATTTGTGATTTACAAAGAATATATTTTGCGGACATTCTTCGTATCCCAAAACGGTATCAAGCATTTTTTTACTGTCGTCATTGTCCGCCTCACCTGCAATCAGGCAGAATGGTTTTGGTGCACATAGCGAAAGAAGTTGTGCATTGTTAAACCCATCTCTTTTTGCAATTTCGAGCTTTTTACCCCAATACCATTCGTCCGACCAGTTTGTCTGGTCCCAGCCTATTCCAAAATCACTTGCTACAATTACCTTAATTCTTTCATCAAAACAGCCTGTGTAGAAAGCCATTTTTCCGCCAAGTGAATGACCTGCTATACCAATGCGGTTTTCATCAACACGACTGTCCTCTGTAAGTGCATCGATGAGTAATCTTGTATCAGAAACAAGCTTTCCCACTCCGCACCAATTTGGGTGTTCACTATTAAAGAGGTTGGCTGCATTTTGCCATACCTCAAGCCCTGAGGAGTTATATTTATCTAATGGAGTATCTGTGTATGTTATATGATATGCGTCTGCCGATATAACAATATAGCCTCTTTTTACAATCTCAGCTATTGTGGGATTTTCCGCAAATTTTTCGAGAACTGTTTTCGTCTTCGGGTCAAATGCTAATGCGGCTTCGGGGTAATAGAAAGGAACAACAACTGCGGGTAATTTACCATAAGCGTTCTTTGGCAAAACCTTCATAACACGTTGATATGTTGTATCTCCGTTTGCACGTACACCGTTTGCTTGCATATATATTTCGCAATCATAAAACTCACACTCATATTTTTCTATAAGCTCCATTGATTTTTCGAAGTTATAATTTTGTGGCTCACCTATAAGCCTTTTCCAATCCTCTAATGTTTTCATAATACTTTACTCCTTAGCATTTTCATATAATCATACATATTATATAATATATTTTTTGAAATGTAAATATAAAAATATGAACAAATATATTGCAAAAAATGATATTTACGATTTAATTTTTCGTACGGGTATACTGCTTGTTTCTTCTGACGGGGAATGACCGAAATAATCTGTATAATTTCTGTAAAATGTTGAGTAGTTCAAAAATCCGCACATAGAATATGCATTGCACGGATTATTCCCCATACGTATAAGATTTTGTGCCTTTAAAAGCCTTATCGAATTTATATATTTCTTGGGTGTAATATTAAGCTGTTGGGTAAAAAGAAAGTGTAAATGCCTTTTAGAAACAAAAAGTGCATCACTCATACTCTCTACCGTAATGTTATGTGTATAGTTGTTGTCTACGTAGTCAATAGCTTTGTTTATAAGTTCATTTACCGATACGGGAGTTTCATTTTTTTCTACTTCTTCAGCAAGTGATAAATTGCATACAAGCTCATGTATAAGTGAATAAAACAATCTTGTGAAGTTGTTTTTCTCAAAATGCTTGCTATAATAATCAATCTTTTTAAAAATATCCGTAACATAATTGTTTCCGCTATAGTTTATAACATCAAGATATGTAGGAATATTCTCGTATATTTCGCCCGCAAGGAGCTTTTCATCGAACAAAATATCAAACCTGTCGTAATATGCATCACCGTCAATCCTGATAGCGTGCAGTATGTGTGGTCTGAAAATAACAAGACTGTTTTTATGTAATTTATATACATTTCCGCCAATAACTGCGGATACATTGCCATTTCTTAAAAATATAATCTCACATACATCGTGAGTATGCAAATCGCAACTGCCGACGTCAGGGTTTTTATAAACCATATGATTATATATTACCTTGTCATCATTATGCTCCGATATTATCTCCTTAGACATATAATCCCTCCACTCATTTTTATTTATTATATATCACAATATCACTTTTTGCAATATATTTATTCATTTTTTTATATTTACATTTCAAAAAATATATTGTATAATGATGGCACGATAGTAATTATACTAATGGGAGGTATAAATATGGAAAGAATAAATGTAGCCATTATCGGTCAGGGCCGAAGTGGAAGAGATATTCACGGTCTGTTCTTTAAATCTGACGATAACAAGGTGGTAAATGTAGTTGCAGTAGCAGAACTTGACGAGATGAAGCGCAACAGAGCAAAAGAAGAATATGGTTGCGATGTGTACGAGGATTATCGCGAGTTCTATAAAAGAGACGATATTGATATAGTTATAAACGCCACATCATCAGAGCAGCATTTTTCTGTTGCAAAAGACCTTTTGGAAAATGGTATGAACGTAATTGTAGAAAAACCGTTTGCCCGTAACAGATACGAGTGCGACACGCTAATAAAACTTGCAAAGGATAAGGGACTTATTCTTGCAGTTTTCCAACAGTCGTTACTTACTCCGTACTATCTCGAAACCAAAAGAGTTTTACAAAGCGGTGTGCTTGGAGATATAAAGCAGATTGATGTCAAATTCAACGGATTTGGCAGAAGATGGGACTGGCAGACACTACAATGTAAAATGGCAGGAAACTTGTATAACACAGGTCCGCACCCCGTTGGACTTGCACTTGGTCTTGTTGATTTTGATAAGGATTATGAGGTTGTATTTTCTCGTCTTGACACAACAGACCTATCAAGCGGCGACTCGGACGACTATGCAAAAATTATTCTTAGTGCACCTAAAAAAGCCGTTATTGATATAGAAACACATTCAAATGATGCGTTCCCTGCATGGAATATCAAAATATTAGGTTCAAAGGGTGCATACAGATGTACTACATACGAATATGAAATGAAGTATGTGGTTGATGGTGAAAATCCGCCACAAGCGGTTATATTTGAGCCGCTTGTTGATAAAGACGGATACCCCACATACTGTAAAGAGGATTTAATAGCTCATACTGAAAGCGGTAAGTTCGAGGGCGAGGCATTCTATACAGGTGCAATTAAGTTCTATCAGATGATATACGACAGAATAAGAAACAACAAGCCGCTTGATGTAACACCTGAACAAGGCTCAATGACAATCAGTGTAATTGAGACAGCATATGCACAAAACCCAATGCCGATAAAGTTCTGAGGGGGGAGAATGGTATGAAAAAAATTGCTATACTTGGTTGCGAAAACTCTCATGCAAACTTGTTTTTAGATTATGTTATAAAAGATAAACAATATCCCGATATAGAAGTTCTGGGCGTATACAGTGATGATTTAGAGGCGGCCAATAAATTAAACGAAACATATGGTGTGTACGTTGCAAAGTCATATGACGAGTTTGCAGGTAAGGTTGACGGAATTATTATAACTGCACGTCATGGCGATAACCACTATAAATATGCAAAGCCATATCTTAAATATGGAATTCCTATGTTTATAGATAAGCCTGTTACATGTACAGAAGAAGATGCAAAGGATTTATACGATGAGCTTGTTAAAAATAATGTACCAATTTGCGGCGGTACAGTATGTGCTCATTCTGATAACGTTAAGGAGCTTAAAAAGCTTGTAGAAACAAAGTGCGAGGGCGAAGTAAATGGCGGATGTGTATCTACCATTGTAAGTCTGGATAACCCATACGGAGGATTTTTCTTCTATGCACAACACACAGTAGAAGTAATGTGCGAAATTTTCGGATATTATCCCAACAGCGTAAAAGCATTTAATAATAACGGAAAAATAAACTGCACAGTAAGATATGACGATTATGACGTTAATTTGTTGTTCCTTGATGGTGTTAATACCTATGCGGCAACTGCTTATTGCGGCGAAAAGATATTTGGCGGTACATATCCTCTTGACGGCCTTTTCGAAAGAGAATTTGCAGGCTTTAATAAGGTTCTTACAAGTAAAAAATCTCAAAAGAATTATAAGGATTTTGTTGCTCCTGTATTTGTAGCAAATGCAATTTATCGTTCTATGCAAACAGGAAACGAAGAGAAGGTAAACAGACTCTGATACGTTACAGGAAAGGATAGCAAAATGGATAAAAAAGCAAGATTTGCGCTTATAGGCTGCGGAAGAATATCGCCAAACCATCTTGACGGAATTAAAAATGCGCCGCATGCAGAACTTGTTGCGGTGTGCGATATTATTGAGGAAGAAGCCAAAAAAGTTGCAGATGAGTATGGTTGTAAGTTCTATACAGATATAGAGGATATGCTTAAAAACGAAGATATAGACGTATGCTCTATTCTTACACCAAGCGGAATGCACTGTGAACACGTGTGCCTTGTTGCAAGCTATGGTGTGAATGTATTGTGCGAAAAGCCTATTGATATTACAAAAGAAAAAATAGATAAAATGATAAAATGCTGTGAGGAAAATAATGTTAAGATGGGTTGTATTTTCCAGCGCAGAACATTTGATGCGGCAATAAAAACAAAAGAGGCAATCGAAAAAGGCTATCTTGGTAAGGTAACACTTGCGGATGCGTATTTAAAATACAGCAGAGATGATGAGTATTATGCACAGGCAGGCTGGCGCGGTACATGGGAGCTTGATGGTGGCGGCGCACTTATGAATCAGGGCGTTCATGGAATTGATATGCTTAACTGGATGATGGGCGGTATAGAGAGTGTTAATGCCAGATGCGAAACAATCGCCCGAAATATTGACGTTGAGGATACAGCAGTTATAACCGTAAAATACAAATCGGGAGCTATCGGCGTTATTGAGGGTACAACCTCAGTTTATGAGGGATTTGATACAATTTTTGCGGTACATGGTACAAAGGGTAATATTTCTTTTGGAGATAAAGGTTTTTATCTTTGGGATTTAGAAGATAAGAGTATTAAAATGCCTGATGTTACTAACTCAATGGGTGGCTTAAACTGTCAGTATAACGAAACCAATTACGGTCATATATACTTAATTGAAGATATGGCACTTGCGGTGTTAGAGGACAGAGAGCCAATGATTACACCTAAAGAAGCGCGAAAAGCAGTTGATATTATTCTTGCAATATATGAATCATCCAAAACAAAATCAGAAATTACTTTATAACAAAAGAGGCGACCTGTGAGGTCGCCTCTTTTATTAGTTTGTACTGTAATTTGGTGCTTCCTTTGTAATATAAATATCGTGTGGATGGCTTTCCTTTAAGCCTGCACCTGTTATTCTTATGAACTTTCCGTTCTTCTTAAGCTCAGGAATTGTCTTTGTTCCGCAATATCCCATACCGCTTCTTAATCCGCCAATCATCTGGAATATTGTATCGGATAATGGACCCTTATAAGGAACACGTCCTTCTACACCCTCAGGAACAAGCTTCTTAGAGCCTGTCTGGAAATATCTGTCCTTTGAACCCTTTTCCATTGCAGCAAGTGAACCCATACCACGGTAAACCTTAAAACGTCTGCCCTGATAAATTTCGAAGTCGCCGGGACTTTCATCACAACCCGCAAGCAAGCTGCCCATCATACAAACGCTTGCACCTGCGGCAATGGCCTTAACAACGTCGCCTGAATATTTTATACCGCCATCTGCAATAACGGGTATATCATATTTTTTAGCAACCTCTGCAACGTCATATATTGCTGTAATCTGTGGAACACCAATTCCTGCAACTACTCTTGTTGTACAGATTGAGCCAGGACCTATTCCAACCTTTAAGCAGTCTGCACCGGCTTTTATAAGTGCTTCTGCAGCCTCTGCAGTTGCGATGTTTCCTGCTATAATAGGAATATTAGGGAATGCTTTCTTAATTTCTTTAACCTTTTCTATAATATTCTTTGAATGACCATGCGCACTGTCAAGAGCAAGAACGTCAGCACCTGCCTCAACAACAGCACGTACTCGGTCAATGGCATCGGCAGTTACACCGATTGCAGCACCAACAAGCAGTCTGCCTGCCTCATCTCTTGCTGAATTAGGGTATACAATAGCCTTTTCTATATCCTTTATTGTTATAAGACCTTTAAGATGCATTGTATCATCAACGATAGGAAGTTTTTCTATTTTGTGCACAGATAAAATCTTTTGTGCCTGTTCAAGAGTTGTACCCTCGGGTGCGGTAACAAGATTTTCACTTGTCATAACCTCTTTTATTTTCTTTGTATAATCAGTTTCGAAACGTAAATCTCTGTTTGTTATTATTCCTATAAGAATGTTGTTTTCATCGCATATAGGCACACCTGAGATTTTGTAACGTCCCATTAAATCGTCTGCGTCTTTTAGTGTATGCTCGGCACTTAGGGAGAAAGGATTGGCAATTACACCGTTTTCACTTCTCTTTACTCTGTCTATTTCTGCAGCTTGCTCTGCAATAGTCATATTCTTGTGGATTATACCAATACCACCCTCTCTTGCCATTGCTATTGCCATTGCCGATTCGGTAACAGTATCCATTGCTGAACTCATAAACGGGATATTAAGCTTTAGTGTTTTTGTAAGATTTGTTGTAAGATTTACTTCGTTAGGAGTAAAGTCAGATGCCTGAGGCACCAATAACACGTCATCAAATGTAAGTCCTTCTTTTGCGAATTTATCAGCCATAAATATATCCTCCTTCTTATTGCCACATAATACTAAATAACATCTATTCTACAAAAAATATATATTTCTTCTATTTTAACAGATTTTTTATCTTTTTTCAAGTCTTTTTTTTGATTTTTTTGTTAATTTAAAAAGCTTTTTTTATATATTCGTCGAAAAGCTTTTCAAATGTTGCAAAATCTGTAGTTTTAAATATTTCGGTTTTGAGCTTAGTCGCATTGGGCAAGCCCTTTATATACCATGCCATATGTTTACGCGATTCGGTTATGCCGCGTCTCTCACCCTTGTCCTTAACAAGCATTTTTGCGTGCATAAGAGCTAATTCCACACGCTCCTTTGGGGTGGGGTGAGTAATGACCTCGCCATATTCTAAGAACTCATTTATTTGTTTAAAAATAAATGGATTTCCCTGTGCGCCTCTGCCCACCATAAAGGCATCACAGTTAGTATGTCGGAGCATTTTTTGTGCATCATCGGCACTTGTTATATCACCATTCCCGATAACGGGTATATTTATTGCCTCTTTGACCTTGGCTATTATATCCCAATCAGCCTCGCCGCTGTAAAACTGCATTCTTGTTCTGCCATGCACGGTAATTGCCGCTGCTCCGTTTTCCTCGGCTGCTTTTGCAACTTCTACCGCGTTTACGCTTGTCTCGTCCCAACCCTTTCGGATTTTTACTGTTACGGGGATAGTTGCTGCAGACGATACCGCTTTTACAATTTTCCCGACAAGTTCGGGGTTTTTCATAAGCGCACTTCCGTCGCCGTTATTTACAATCTTTGGCATGGGACAACCCATATTTATATCTATAAAATCGCAGTTTTCCTGTTCCACCTTAGGCGCAATCTGTGCCATAATATCAGGGTCAGAGCCAAAAATCTGTATTGCACATGGTTTGTGTATATCTTCTATGTGCATTAGCTCATGTGTTTTTTTGTCGTTATAGTAAAGTCCCTTGGCACTCACCATTTCTGTATACATTACCGAGGCACCGTATTGCTTGCATATAGTCCTGAACGTAAGGTCTGTTATGCCAGCCATTGGTGCTAAAAAGACGTTACCTGCTTCTATGTTTCCTATTTTCATAAAATTATATCAATAAGAAAGACTGCGCCGATAATAATTACAAGTGTGTGTAGGAAGAAGAGAATTGAATTCTTCTCATGATCTTCGCGCTCTATATTGGATTTTATTATTTTTATCAATACAAGTGCCGCGCCGCATATTATTGCAGGTGCAAACAAAAACCCTAAAAAATTACTTCCTCCGCGTGAATAGTTTCTTATAATACGTAAAAGCATCCCGAAATATCCCACACCGCTTAACAGGGAGAATGTTAAAAGTCCTGTTGGTGATAAAAAAAGCTTCTCTATTTTGTGTTGCATATAAAACCCGCCTTTCTTAAAACTATTACAATGATTTTTAATATCTGTTTAGATAATTTTATCATTATATCGGGATATTGTCAATGTTGTTGGTAAAAAATAGTTAAAATGGCTTGAAAAAGTGTAAAACTTATGATAGAATTACTGTGTATATATTTTTACACATACTAAAAAGATTATAAAGCAAGTTAATATACAAAAAATATAAGGAGGTACAAAGATGGCTAACAGACGCGGAAGAGATTCTAACCGTGATGATTATTTTGACTGGGACGAGTATGACAGAAGAACGTCCAGAAATTCTGAGAGTGCATATTCGCGCAGAAGACGATTGGAAGAAGAGCGAAATGCATCAAAAACACATAAAAAAGAAACAACTCAAAGAACAACAAGACCAGCGCCCTCAACCAACAAAAAGCGTAGGTCTAAAAAGAGCAGAATATCTGAGGAAAAGCTGCGCAGACGTAAAAGAGTAAGGGGTATATTTATTATAATTATTCTCGTTATATTTATTGTTGGCATAGGAATGTCTATTGGAATGTATGCCGCAGTAAAGCGTGAGATTAAGGATATGAATATTAAAAATCTTGCTCTTAACTATGCATCGTTTGTATATTATGAGGACTCATTGGGTGTAACTCACGAATATGAGCAAATTCAATCTGAGGCAACACGTATATGGGTTGATTCTTCTCAGATACCGCAGGTAATGAAGGACGCAATGGTGTCTATAGAAGATGAACGTTTTTACAAACATGGCGGAGTTGACCTGAAGAGAACATTCGGTGCTACTGCAAAGTGGATACTCGCCAAAATCGGTATAGGCGAGTCTGACTATGGTGGTTCAACCATAACTCAGCAGGTTATTAAGAATATAACAAGCGAGAACGAAAACAAGGTCAGCCGAAAGGTAAAGGAAATGTTCAGGGCAGTTGCACTCGAACAGGAACTTACCAAGGACGAGATTTTAACAATGTACCTTAACATTGTATATTTTGCCAATAACTGTATGGGCGTTGAGGCGGCGGCAAATACCTATTTTAACAAATCTGCAAATGCACTTACATTAGCAGAGGCGGCATCTATAGCGGGTATAACTCAGTATCCGTCGTTGTATGACCCTATTGCAAACCCCGAGAGCCATATAGAAAAGAGAAATATTGTTCTTGATAAGATGTATGAGCTTGGTAAAATAACGAGCATAGAATATAACGAGGCAAAAAGAACACCACTTGAGATTGATAACACCTACAGACGTAACAGAGCAGATGTTAGCTCATATTTTAGCGATCAGGTTGTATCTGATGTTATACGTGATTTGCAAAACCAGAAGGGATACTCCTATGAATTTGCAACAAAGCAGGTATATAATGGCGGTTTAAAGGTGTATGCTACCGTTGATGTAAGAATGCAGGAGATTATGGAAAGTATATTTGCAGATAAGTCGAATTTAGGACTGTCTGCAGGCACAGAGCTATATAATCTTGCACAGGCAGGAATGGTAGTGATGGACCCATACACAGGTCAAATTAAGGCGCTTGTGGGAGGTCTTGGAGAAAAGACGGATATAAGAGGCTGGAACAGAGCGACACAGTCAAAACGTCAGCCCGGTTCATCAATAAAGCCGCTTTCGGTATATGCACCTGCGCTTGACAGAGGTAAAATCACCGAAACAGAGGTAATAGTAGACGAAGAAATTGAACTTGGTTCAGATAAGTGGAAGCCTAAAAACTCATACAAGGGTTACAAGGGCGAAATGACAATAAAAGAGGCAGTATCAATTTCTGCTAATATTCCGGCAGCAAAGGTTCTTGAGAAGATTGGTCTTACAAGCTCATACAGTTATCTCAATAACGGATTCCGTATTCCGCTTACCGAGAAAGACCGTAACTTTGCGGCACTGTCTCTCGGCGGTCTTAACGAGGGTGTAAGTCCAAGAGATATGGCGGCAGCATATTGTACTTTTGTAAACAGTGGTAAGTATATAGCGCCATACACATATACACGTGTAGAGGATGCATCAGGAAACATTATATTAAGTAACGAAAATCCCGAAACATCTCAGGCAATAAGTGCCGCATCTGCATACATTGTATCGGATATGCTAAAGAGTGTTGTTGAGGGTGGTTATCAGGGTTCTACAGGTACAGCTGCAAGACTCGGTATGAATATACCCACATATGGTAAGACGGGTACAACTGATGATAACTTCGATAAATGGTTTGTAGGTTACACACCGTATTATGTTGGTGCAGTATGGTTTGGTTATGACCAGCCGGCACCGCTTAAGGTATCGGGTAATCCGGCAGTTACCGCGTGGCGTGCAGTTATGAGCAGAGTTCACGAAACGCTTAATTCGAATGTAAGAATACCAAGACCAAACAATATTGTAGAAGTGGAAACGTGTAAAATATCGGGTAAAATTCCAAAGGATACGTGCCCGTCAACCGTGGCGTACTTTGTAAAGGGAACAGAGCCTAAGGCAACATGTAAGACACATTACGGAAATGCAAGTGATAGATTTGGTATAAATGCATCTCCATCTCCATCACCGTCAGCAACACCTGTGGCGAGTGCTGACCCCGAAAGAGAAGAAGAAAACAACGGTGAGGAAACACCAAAGCCGAATGCAACACCAAGACCTACACAAACTCCGTCAGTAAGTGAAAACACAAACACTAATACAAATACAGGCACAAACGAAGTGCCACCGGCTCCTGTTGAGCCGCCCCCTGCACAAGAGGGAGAAATACCATCGGGTAGTATGGAATAAAAAGGGTTGTTGCAGTTAGCGCAGATCAGTCAATAACTCTAAAACATCAATATAATATGTTTCTTTAAAAACAAAAAAGTGGGTGTTGCGTTGAATGCAACACCCACTTTTGTGTTTACTTTTTGATATGTTCTTTTATGATTCTTAAATTTTCTGCCACAATTATATCGTCGGTATTATCTACTACACTGTATGGCTTGCCGCCAAAATTAAAGAATGAATCTACCTCATACCCGCCTCGCGAAAGCTGGTCATGCGTTGGAAGATATGAATAACAGAAGTTTGCATTGCTTACAGAAAGTGTATGTTCAAAAGGACTGTGCTGTTTTATTCTCAGGGCAATTTCTGAGAACATTTCAAATGGGAATGGCACAAATACTACCGAATTAAACACAAACAGAGTCTGGTCAAATTTGGTTTCTGTTTCAAACTCTTCGTTATTTTCGTACATTCTTATTATTTCTTCGATTTTTTTAACCTTCAACGACTGTACTCCTGCATGCCAGTTTACATTCAGGTGAAGATTGTTGTATTGCTCCTTTGCTTCTTCGAGTGATGGGGGAGTTTTGTATGGTAAATGAACTGTACCCTTTATCATATCAAACGAAACCTCGTGATAGTCCTTAATGCTGCGATAAGCACGCATTGCATCTATTGCCGCTAACGAACTGATTTCCTCGAGATATGATAAATCCTCATCAGGCAGTTCATTTTCGACGTTGTAATCATCATCACCAACAGTTCTGTTGTTAGATAATCTTGGGCCTGCATCACCTATAGCACCATTAAAGAAAAGTGTAATAGCACCTGTTTCCTTTTCCAGTCTGTCTACCATCTGTCCGGGCCAGTCGCGTGATATAGCAAGCGCTCTGCCCGAAGCAGTACCGTGGCAAGTGTAATGGATAAGGTTTGCAACAGGCTTACCATCAAGACCTTTAAACGCAATAACAGTCATGGTTTTATCAAAAACACCAAATGGATTTTGTCCAAGAATAATACTTCCGTCCTCGGTTATCTCACGTCTGTTAACGCCTACTTCGCTATCGGTTGTGCCTATACCAATAAGTGCCTCTTTCATATCTGATGCCGCGCTTATTGCAGCTTCTATTGTTTTTGGTATCAATATATCGTCTATATATTCCTTATTAGCACTACCCCATGCGCCAAAATCGCCTGGTGCCGGACCTGAGTGGGTATGTGTGGTAAACATTGAAATATTCTCTTTGGGAATGCCGGTTGCATTAAGAACGCTTTCCCTTATCGTGTTCACTATTTTAAGGTCTACACTAACTAAGTCTGCACTTATTATAATAGCACGAAGGTCGGCCTGTTCTATAGCAATGGCGCTGACCCGTAAATCGTCATGTACACTTGTTGCAGGTCTTTTTGCAACATAGCCAAATAAATGTGTTCCCAATGGTGGTGTAATAATCTGAGAATTTACACCTATTTTAAATTGGTTATTCATAATTACTCCTCGAAGGATTTATTTGTTCATGTGGTTTTTAATAAGCTTGAGGTTTTCTGTTATAATTGTGTCATCTGTGTTATTCATAAGCTTATTCACGTTTGCATACAAGAATATTTCGATCTCATAACCGCCACGGGATAGCTGGTCGTGAGTGGGGAGATAATAGTTTGCGCCATTAGTGTTACATGTGCATAGTGTATGCTCAAACGGACTGTGTTGCTTTAATCTTAGCGGTATTTCTGAGAACATTTCAAACGGGAATGGTACAAACACAACACTGTTGAATACAAACATAATCTGGTTTATTTGCATATGAGTTTCAAATTCCTCGTTATTTTCGTGCATTCTTATTGTTTCTTTTAGTGTTGCATAATCTCTTAGCTGCACACCTACGCGCTTGTTTAATTTATCAAGCTCCTCAAATCTTGCTTTTGCCTCCTCAAGTGTTGGTGGAGTTTTGTATGGTAAAACAACAGGGCCTTTTATCATATCAAATGCAACTTCACGATAATCCTTTATTTTGCGGTATGCCTTCATTGCATCTATTGCAGATACCATGCCGATTTCTTCCATATACGACATTTCCTCGTCAATGAGTTCGTTTTCGACGTTATAATCATCATCGCCGACAGTTCTGTAGTTAGAAAGTCTTGGACCTGCATCACCCTCTGCACCATTAAAGTAAACGGTGATAGCACCTGTTTCCTTTTCCATTCTGTCTACCATATATCCCGCCCAGTCGCGTGTGATAGCGGTGGATCTGCCTGCGGCAGTGCCGTGGCAACCATAGTGAATAAGGTTTACAATAGGTTTGCCATCTAAGCCTTTAAACGCTAAAACGGTCATAGTTTTATCGAATACACCGTATGGATTTTGTCCAAGAAGAACATTTCCGTTCTCATCAAGCTCACGTCGGTTAACACCAACTTCACTCTCGGTTGTACCAATACCCATAACAGCAGCCCTCATATCAGCAAGGGCTAATCTTGAAGCCTCAACCGATTGCGGAATAAGTATGTTGTTTATGTATTCTTCATTGGCAGAACCCCAACCGGCTGCGCTCTTGATTGCAGGGCCTGAGTGAGTGTGTGTTGCAGAAATTGATATATTTTCCTTTAAAACACCTGTTTTATCAGAAATTGCCTCACGCATTTTTTCTACAACATTTTCGGGAATGGTGCATATATCGGCACTTATCATAATTCCTTTTTTGTCGCCCTGTTCTGTGGCAATGGCATTTACACGTAAATCATCATGTACACTTGTGGCAGGTCTGTGTGCAACATAACCATATAAAAGTGTTCCTAATGGTGGTGTAATAATTTGAGAATTAACACCTATCTTAAACTGTTCTTTCATATTAAATCTCTCCTGGCAAATAGTTTTAGTATGTATTTTAATTATAGCATATTAACTGCAAAAAACAAGTCCTTATAAAAATAAAAAACTAAATTACAAATAAAAAGGAATATATTTCAAAAATATATTCCATGGTTAATTTTATTCTACATTTATTGTACCAAAATACTCCGGTCTGTGAAAGTCGGGTTTTTCGGGATTTGGCTCATAATATGCACCGTAATGCGGTATTGGAGTATGGTCTCCGCACTTATAGAAGTTGGACTTTATGTATGTGCATTTTTCCATATCGAATGTTGGTGAATATTTCTTTATAAGCTCTGACGGCACAGCATATGAAACTGTCCAATAATCATCAAACACTTCGGATTTTATGTTAAGCATTTCTATATCTTCTACTAAAAGATGCTCGGTGTCGTAGCGGTCTACACGGTAGGAAGCATCCATTATACCCTTTGCGTTGACTTCAAAATTAAAGTATTTGCCATTTGCATCAGGTGTGAAATTTGCAAACCATTCAACACAGCTATCCTGATGAACTGCTGAAAGATGTTCGTTTTTCTCTGCTAACGGATTACTTTCGTAAGTTTTAAAGGTTATGTAGAAATTGTTATCATCATGCGAGATTGTAATTTCTACCTTTGGCTCGTAACCACCATCTGCCCAATAATATTTTGTAATTTCAATAGTTGTTGGCTCGTTTGATATTGTTAAATTTTGCATGTTGGAACACTCCTTTTTGGTATTGTTTTCTTCTTTGGTTTTTTGCTGGTTATAAATAAATCTGTTAACTACCCATGCTGAGAACACTCCTATAAGTGTTTCACAAACCCTTAATATTGCATACAGATATATGTTAACGGTTGCATTTCTGTCGCGTACAAGGCAGATTACAAATATCATCGCAGCTATTCCGCACAGATTACCGCATTTTAATAATTCTGCCAGCCACAGAGTAAGCAGTACACCGGATACAAACAATGCAATATCAACAAGCATATATAAGATTCCATCACCTGCGTATGCACCATAAGACACGCTTATTGGCAATGCGCAAAGACCTATGGTAAGACCTATAAAGGTTGCTTTAATACGCCACCAGCCAAATTGCTTTGTTTTTTCCGGAGTAGGTCGCATCTCGCCGATTGAGTACAAGTATGCAAACAGGGGGTGTATCTCGAAATGCGGAAAAGGTATACGTACAACCTGCCATATCAAAAATGATAATACTACAGCTATTGCACTTTTTACTTTTCGCATTCCTATATGCGGAACATTACCGAGTTTCATTATGTAAAACCTTCCTTTGAGCTATTATATCAGATATTATTTTATATTTTTTTTTTGCTTTTGTCAAGTACCTTAGGTAACAAAAAACAGGTCATATGACCTGTTTTTGAGTTTTAATATAATCTTACTGCACCTGCATATGAGTTAATTCTGTATGATGTCTGTATTGAAGAAATCTTTACAACATCTCCTGTCTGCGGAGCGTGTATCATATTTCCGTTTCCGACATATATACCTACATGATGGATGTAGCCGCCCTTTGCAAAGAATACCAAGTCCCCGGGTTGTAGGTTCTCGCGCGAAACATAGGTACCGTTTCTTCTCTGGTCGCAAGCTACTCTGTTTACACTTATACCATTTTGTCTGCAAACGTATTGTACAAGACCGCTACAGTCAAAACCTCTCGGTGAAGTTCCGCCCCAAACGTATGGAACACCAAGATATTTCATTGCTGTATTAACAATAGCCTGACCCTTTGAAGATGCCGCTACAGGTGATGAAGAAGCATTTGAACTCATTCCATATCCACCTGATGATGCAGCAACTCTTGCTCTTGCCTCTGCTGCAGCTGCCTCTGCTCTTCTTTGGGCTGCTTTTTGTTGTGCAGCCGAAACATCTGATTTTTTAACCCAATCGCCGTTAAAGTCTATAGATGTGTTTATAACATATCCCTCGTCATAGTCAGGACCGTAGGCAACTCGTATAAAATCGCCCTCACCCCATAGAACAACAAGCTTTTCACCATTAACAAAGCCTTTTACGATATCAGCATCAGTTGATGGGTTTTTACGTAAGTTTACGCTTGATACTATGACCTCTGCCACTCTGTAATTGTCAAAGTGCTTTGCAGCTTCCTGAGCCTCGGATTTATCGTCAGTAATGCAGTCTGATGAAACATATCCTGTTCCTGCTTGTGCCGATACCTTAAAATAACCGTCTGTGCTCTCTAAAATCTGAACCTGCTCAACAGCATTTAACTGCCCGGTTATAAGAGCATTCTCTGAAGGTTGAGCTCTTAAATTTAATGTACCTGAAGTAAGCTTAACATATCCTAATCTGTAAGAAGATTTAGGAGCCGCAGTTTCTTCGAGTTGTGCTCTTTCTGCCTCGGCATCCTGCTCGCTTGTTTCAAGAGCTACTCCCATAACCGAATCGTCAACCTGTTTTTGTGTTATCATTATACTTTCGTGTGCGGCGGCAGCGTTTATTCTCTGCTCCGTAAGTTTCTTTGAGGCAGCAATGTCCTCACCTTGTATTTTTGCCAAAGAACAAAGCATTACAACAGCTAAAAATGCAGCAGTTGTATGTTTGATGTTTTTCATAATAAAATTTCATTCCCTTCTGTGTTTTTCACGTACACATAACGCATTTTGTAACAAATATTACCAAATTTTTCAAAATATTTCTCTAATGTTACAAACACATTACAAATGCCATTATACAACAAAACAATGTCCTTGTCAAGGGTTTTTTGAAAATTTCTTGAAATATTTGTAACATTTTTGTAACAATATACCTTTTTGTATGACAAAAAAGATTATAAAAATTAAAACTTTTGTGTGTTTTTTCTTATTTAATATATAATTTACAGAAAATAGGATAATAATTCAAAAAGATAAAAATAACTTAAATTTAAAATAAACAGAAAATAGGAAAAAAAGCTTGCAATATTATAAAACATATGATAGTATAAATTGGGGTAAATTTAAATTTAAGTTTTATTTTTACATATATAAAATAGTATATATTCCCAAAGGGTTATATAGATACAACATCTGAAAGGAGGTGCAATTAACAATGGAGGAATTTGAAAGAGTAAGAAGTGTTATAGCTGACCAGCTTGGTGTTGATGAGGACTCAATCACAATGGATTCGTCATTCGTTGATGATTTGGGAGCAGATTCTCTTGACATAGTTGAGTTAATAATGGGTCTTGAAGGGGAATTTGATTTGGAGATTCCTGATGATGAGGCGGAGAAAATCAGTACAGTAGGAGATGCGGTAAATTATATTAAAGAAAACGCATAAGTATAGAATGCTATCCCGACGCAATTAAAGTGCGTCGGGATATGCGCTGGTACAGGTGAATTACTGCTTAAATCTTTCTGTATATGGCAGCTTTAATCAGTAATTCAACAGTAAAACAAAAAAAGGAGAATTGTTGAAAATGACACTAAAGGAAATTGAGAGCAAAATAGGCTACAATTTTAACGACAAATCACTTTTGAGTAATGCGCTTACACACAGCTCATATGCAAACGAAAAGAAGATTTCGAGTAATGAGCGTCTTGAATTTTTGGGAGACAGTGTGCTTAGCATTATAATAAGTGAGTATATCTACAAAAGGCTTGGTCGTATTAACGAGGGCGATTTAAGTAAATTAAGGGCAAGTATTGTATGTGAGACTTCTCTCTTTAAGGCCGCAAAGCGTATATGCATTGATGAGGCTATAAGACTTGGCAATGGTGAAGAGCAAACAGGCGGCAGAAGAAGACCGTCTATTATTTCTGATGCATTCGAGGCGGTTATTGCTGCAATATACCTTGACGGTGGCCTTGAGGTTGTGCGTAAATGGGTATTGGATAACACAAAAAATGATATAGAAGAGGCAATATCGGGAAAGCGCAATAACGACTACAAAACCTCGCTGCAGGAGAAAATACAAAAGAAGCATCTTGGTGAAATTGAATATAAGCTACTTGACGAGTTGGGAATGGACCATAATAAAACATTTATCATGGGCGTATACCTTAACGACGTAAAAATCGGCGAGGGCGAGGGTAACAGTAAGAAAGAGGCACAGCAGCATGCAGCTAAAAATGCCCTTGAAACAGCTGTATTTTAATGTAGGAGACAGATATGAAAACCTATAATATCCCCATATTTGTCCCTCATAAGGGGTGCCCGTTTGATTGTGTTTTTTGTAATCAAAGACGAATTACCGGCAAGTCAACTGATGTTACACAAGAAGATGTAAAAAATATAATATCGCAAAATCTTAAAACACTTCCTGAAGATGACAGATATGTTGAGGTTGCTTTTTTTGGAGGTTCATTTACGGGAATACCAATGCACGAGCAAAGCGCTCTTATGAGTGCAGTAAAGGAGTTTGAGGGTCAGGTGGACGGAATAAGGCTTTCTACACGTCCTGACTATATAAACGACGAGATTATGCAAAACCTTATGGCTCATGGTGTTACGACAATAGAGCTTGGCGTACAGTCCATGGATGACGAGGTGCTAAAGAAATCAAACAGAGGCCACACTTCCGGACAGGTAAGGGAAGCAGTAGAAATTATAAAAAAATATCCCGTAAGGCTTGGTTTGCAGATGATGACCGGTCTTGTAGGGGATACGTACGAAAAGAGCATATATACTGCACGTGAGATTATAAAGCTAAAGCCGCATATGGTACGGATTTATCCCACACTTACAATAAAGGATACATATCTTGAGAAAATGTATCAAAAAGGAGAATACATTCCGCAGACATTAGACGAGGCGGTAGAACTGGCAAAAGAGCTTGTTTTGATGTTCGAGAGTGAAAATATTTCTGTAATCCGTGTAGGTTTACAGGCAACAGAGGAAATATGTGAGGAGGGCAGTGTTGTTGCGGGACCTGTTCACAGTGCATTCCGCGCCCTTGTAGAGAGCAGAATTTATTATGATTTAATAAAACAGGCAGTCAAAGGAAAAGGCGGTGAGGTAACTGTCGCAGTTTTGGACAGCGAGGTATCAAACGCTATTGGCAACAAAAAGGAAAACATTAAAAGACTTAAAGACGAGACAGGAATAATATTAAAGGTAAAAGGCGATAAGACAATGAACAAAAGAGAGGTAAAAATTCCATGCTTTTAAAGAGAATCGAAATGCAGGGCTTTAAGTCCTTTGCAGATAAAACAGTATTGGATTTTGTAGACGGTGCAACAGCGGTTGTTGGTCCTAACGGTAGCGGAAAGAGTAATATTTCCGACGCAATACGTTGGGTAATAGGCGAAATGAGCGCAAAATCTCTGAGAGGCTCAAATATGCAGGACGTCATCTTTGCAGGTACAGAAGCAAGAAAGAGTGTAAACTATGCAGAGGTAAGTCTTGTTCTTGATAACAGTACACATATATTTAATATTGATTTTGACGAGGTCATTGTTACACGCAGACTCTTCAGGAGCGGTGAGAGTGTATACCAGATAAACAGAGCTAACTGTCGTTTAAAGGATATTCATGAGCTTTTTATGGATACGGGTCTTGGTCGCGATGGATATTCAATAATAGGTCAGGGCGATGTCGCAAAAATACTTTCCACCAAGCCAGAGGACAGACGTTCTCTTTTTGAGGAGGCGGCAAGTGTTTCCAAATACAAGTATCGTAAGGAAGAAGCAATAAGAAAGCTTACAGGCGTTGAAGAAAACCTTGTACGTATTGGCGACATAACACTTGAGTTGGAAAATCAGGTAGGACCACTTAAGCGTCAGTCAGAAAAAGCGCGTAAGTATGTTGAGTTATATACCGAGTACAAGGTGCTCGACGTAAATATGAGCCTTATAACGCTCGAAAAAAACAAGGTGCAGGCCCAGGAGGCTAATGCGCTTTATAACAGTGTTCAGGACGAGCTTTCCAAGGCAAGAGACGAAGAACATCAGACCGGTACTAAGTTTGAAGAACTTCAGGAACAAAGCCGAAAAAAGGACGAGGAACAGAACCTACAAAATGAGCAATTAAGAGAAAATGCCGAAAAGGCAATGGAAATAAAGAAGGATATTTCCATAACTCAGAATAATATTGCAAATAACAACGATATGATAAAACGTATTGAGGGCGAAATTTGCGATATTAACCAAAAGAACGAAAATCGTAAAAATCAGATTAAGGAATATCACCTTCAGATAGAAGAAAAAGAAAACGAGGCAAAGGAAATTTTAGAGGTGTTTGACCGTATGCAACAAGAAAGCGGTGATACTTCTAAAAAGCAAGAGGAACTATACAAAACAATAGAAGAGAAAAAGGCTGCCTTTGTACAATGCTGTAATGACTGCGCTGCGTTAAACGAAAAGATAAGCGGTGCCCAAAAGCTAAGAGAAAGCTATATAAAAAGACGTGAGGAAATAGAACTCGAAATAAGACAGTTCGGACTTGACGGTGATAGTACAAAAAAGGAAATAGAAGAAAATAAAAAAAGCATATCAGAAAAACAGGAAAAACTCTCAAAGCTCAAAGCAACAACCAACGAAAAATCACAATCACTCCAGAATGCCCAAAATGAGCTTGGTAAAATAACAGAGAATATAAATTCATGTCAGGTTGAGTACAACTCAAAATCATCACAAAAGAAGATTTTAGAGGGTATGGAAAACGACTACGAGGGCTTTTCGCGAAGTGTAAAGGCTGTTCTTAAAGCGCCCGAACTTAAAAAGCTTTCAATTTATGGTGCAGTATCGGGCCTTATAGAGGTTAAAAAAGAATACGTAGTAGCAATAGAAGCGACTCTTGGTTCTACAATGCAAAATATTGTGGTAGAATCTGAGGAGGACGCAAAAGAGGCTATTGCTTATTTGCGTAAAACCAATAACGGACGTGCAACATTCTTGCCGATAACATCAGTAAAGGGCAAAACCTTGGACAATGCAGGCGAGATTATGAACGAGTGCGGAGTTATAGGTATTGCAAACAAGCTTGTTTCATATGACAAAAAATATGATGGTGTTATCACAAGCCTGTTAGGCAGAGTAGTAGTTGTAGATAACATAGACAATGCCATTGCGCTAAGTAAAAAATATGGCTACAAATTCAGAGTAGTTACTCTTGAGGGTGATATCCTAAACAGCGGCGGTTCAATGTCGGGCGGTAGTGTGAATAAGCAAAGCGGATTTTTATCGCGTGCATCGCAAATAAAAGAGCTTGGCAAGGATATTATAGCCCTTTCATCAAAGCTAAGAGATTTAACCCAAAAGCAAGAGGAGCTTCAAAAAGAAAAGGATTTTGTAAATACACAGCTTGAGGCATACATACCAATGGTGCGTGAATATGAGGACGAAATTCTAAGGCTCGAAAATGCATGCATATACTTAGAGCAAAGCATCCAGATAACAGATAAAAACCGCGAGGCTTCAAATACTGAGCAGGAAAAAATCGAAGAAATTCTTAAGAACTCTTCTGAGGAATGTGCAATTTTGCTATCCGAGCTAAGAAGTGCACAAAACAAAGAACAAGAACTTGAGGGAAAAATAAAAGCTCTCGAGAAGGAGTATGCTCTTATTGGCGAGCAAAAAGAAGAACAGTCTGGAAAAATCATGGACGAAACTGTCCGTCTTGGTGCACTCCATAAGGATATTGAGCTTATTAAAATGCAAATAGATAATGCCAATGCAGAAATTGCATTGGAAGCCGACAGTATCTTAGTAAAGCAAAAGGACATTGAGGACATAAAAAATACTGTTGCCATTATGGAGCAGACTATAGAAGAAAAACGCACTCTTTGGGAAGAAACTCAAAAGAAAGGCGAAGAAATTGTACGTACTATAGAAAATATTGACGAGCAAAAGCAAGCTATTGCCAATTCGCTAAAGCAAATACAGGATTCGAATAAGACATTAACTGATAAGCTTTTAAATCTTCAACAAGAGTTATCAAGAGTTGAGAACAAAAATGTTAAGCTCGAGATGGAGCGTGAGAGTATCATAAACCGTCTTTGGGAGGATTATGAGCTTACCATAACCGCTGCCGAACAGGAAAGAGGAGAAATCGAAAACGAAAAAGAGGCAACGGAGCGTCTTAATGAGCTAAAGGCTGCAATAAAAGCTCTTGGCAACGTAAATGTAGACTCAATAGAGGAGTATAAGGCGGTAAAGGAAAGATACGAATTCTTAAGCGAGCAAAAGAAAGACCTCGAAAAGTCAAAAGAAAATCTTACCGAGATAATCGACTCTATGGCAGAGCTTATAGAAGAGCACTTTGAGGAGCAGTTTAACGAAATAAACAAGAGCTTCTCAGAAGTGTTTAAAGAGTTGTTTGGTGGCGGAAACGGAAGACTCTATCTCTCAGACCCTGATAATATTTTAGAAAGCGGTATAGAAATCGAAGTTCAGCTACCTGGTAAGGGCCTGCAAAACCTGAATTTGTATTCTGGTGGAGAAAAGTCGTTTATAGCTATTGCGCTGTTATTTGCGATATTAAAAGTCAAGCCGACACCATTCTGCATATTAGATGAGATAGATGCGGCACTTGACGATGTAAACGTATCGAGATTTGCAACGTATCTTAAAAACTATGTTGAGAATACACAGTTTATAGTTATAACACACAGACGTGGTACAATGGAGGCAGCAAACATATTGTATGGTGTAACTATGCAGGAAAAAGGAGTTTCTAAACTGCTATCACTTTTGATTGATGACGTTGACGAAAAACTTATAAAGTAAATCAATAACACAGAAAGGCAAAAACATGGGATTTTTTGATAAGTTAAAGCAAGGACTCAAAAAAACAAGCAATGCTATAGGCGACCAGGTAAATCAGGTATTTTCCGTATTTGTCAAGGTTGATGAGGAGCTTTTTGAAAATCTTGAGGAAGCTTTAATAATGGCAGACATAGGGTTTGATACCTCAACATATATTATAGAAGAATTACGACAAAGGGTAAAATTAAAGCATATAACCGACGGTAATCTTGTAAAGGAAGAATTACAACTTGTAATATCCGAGATTTTACAAGAAAGCGACAGTAAAATGCACATAGAAAGCACCCCTGCGGTTGTACTTGTTATAGGTGTAAACGGTGTAGGCAAAACCACAAGCATAGGTAAAATGGCAATGCACTATAAAGCTCAGGGCAAAAAGGTAATGCTTGCGGCGGCAGATACATTCAGAGCCGCAGCTATAGACCAGCTTGATGTATGGGCACAAAGAGCAGGCTGCGAAATAATAAAACATCAGGAAAACAGCGACCCTGCTGCAGTAGTATATGATGCCTGCAACGCGGCAAAGGCAAGGAATGTAGATATTCTTATATGCGATACTGCCGGAAGACTCCATAACAAAAAGAATTTAATGGCAGAGCTTGAGAAGATAAACAGAGTAATTTCGAGAGAATTACCCGAGTCCTCGCGAGAAACCCTACTTGTGCTTGATGCAACAACAGGTCAGAATGCAGTAAGTCAGGCTCAGCTTTTTGGCGAGGCGGCAGAAATTTCAGGTATTGTTTTAACAAAGCTTGACGGAACCGCAAAGGGCGGAATTGTAATAGCACTTTCAAGAGATAAAAATATGAGTGTAAAATTTGTTGGTGTGGGCGAGGGTATAGACGACCTTCAGGAGTTCAACCCTACAGATTTTGCACGTGCTATATTTGAAGGATAAAAATGGAACTATATAAAGAGGCAGAAAGAAGTATAATCACAACATATCGTAAGGCAATATGGCGAAAATTTACTACTGCAATAAATAAGTATGAGCTAATAAAAGAGGACGATAAAATTGCAGTGTGTATTTCGGGCGGTAAGGATTCGATGCTCTTGGCAAAATGCATGCAGGAAATTCATCGGCATGGAGTTGTTAAATTTGACCTCGAATTTATGGTAATGGACCCCGGCTATAACCCGCAAAACCGCGAAAAGATTATAGAAAATGCAAAGAAACTAAATATTCCGATTCATATTTTTAATACACAGATTTTCGATTCGGTTGCCAATGTTGGCGACCATCCGTGCTATCTTTGTGCAAGAATGAGACGCGGCTATCTCTACAAGGAGGCACAAAGGCTTGGTTGTAATAAGATAGCTTTAGGGCATCACTTCGACGACGTTATAGAAACAATTCTCATGGGTATGTTGTATGGTGCGCAAATCCAGACAATGATGCCAAAGCTTCATAGTACAAATCATCCGGGTATGGAGCTTATACGTCCTCTTTATCTTGTAAAGGAAAAGGATGTTATTGCATGGGCAAAAAGGCATGAATTAGATTTTATCCAATGTGCGTGCCGATTTACCGAGAATTGCGAAAAAAATCCTGATGGAAAAGAAAACTCAAAGCGACGCGAAATGAAGGAGCTTATAAAGCAATTCAGAAAAACAAGTCCATATATAGATATGAATATATTTAACAGCGTCCATGATGTTAATTTATCTACTATTATAGGCTATCATAATAACGAAATGTCGTATAATTTCCTTGATGATTATGACGATAGAGGTAAAAAAGAATAAAAATTATAAAAAAAATTTCAAAAACCTCTTCCTTTTTTGGAAAAAATATGATACAATATAAAAAATAGTTGATTTTTCTCTTTTGGGAGATATTTCAATAAAGAATAATATTAGTGAAAGGTATGGTATTTATTATGAAACATATTAAAACTCTAAACAAAGCTAATTTAAAAGACACAGCAAAGCATGGCGGATGCGGCGAGTGCCAGACATCATGTCAGTCAGCTTGTAAAACTTCTTGCACAGTTGCAAACCAAAAGTGCGAGAGTGCTGAATAATTTATTATAAAAAGGCTTGGTGCATCAAGATGCGGTATACCGTTGTTTTTGGTGCACTTTTCTTTATTTAAAAATACGAAAAGAGGATTTTTTATAGTGATACATAAATATAAACTAATGGGACTCGATATTGTCCTTGATGTATATTCGGGTGCAGTTCATGTGGTTGATGATGTTGTGTACGATATTTTAGACTATATAATAGAACCATTTTTTGCCGAAAGCAAGTGTCCTGATTTTATAAAGGAGGCGCTAACAGATAAATATAGTGCTGAGGATATAGAAGAGGGATACAGCGAAATCTGCGCACTTGCGAGTGCGGGTCAGCTGTTTACCGATGATTGCTACGCCGATATTGCTAAAAACTGGAACAAGCAATCGGTTGTTAAGGCGCTTTGTTTGCACGTTGCTCATGACTGTAATTTGCGTTGTAAATACTGCTTTGGTGATACAGGCGAATACAAAGGCGGCAGATGTCTTATGAGTAGTGAGGTCGGTAAATGTGCTATTGATTTTGTTATAGCAAACAGTGGTAATCGCCACAATATCGAAATAGATTATTTTGGCGGTGAACCGTTAATGAATTTTGAGGTTGTAAAAGAAATAACCGACTATGCAAACGAGCAAGGCAAGAAGAATAATAAAAATTTCAGATTTACAATCACAACAAATGGTATCTTGCTTGATGATGAGATTCAGGAATACATAAATAAAAATATGTCAAATGTTGTATTATCGCTTGATGGCGAAAAAGAAACAAACGACAAAATGCGACCAACCGTAAACGGTAAAGGCTCATATGATATAATTGTTCCAAAGTTCAAGAAAATGGCCGAGAGCAGAAATCAGGATAATTACTACGTAAGAGGTACATTTACTGCATATAATACCGATTTTGCAAAGGATGTTATTCATCTTGCAGACCTTGGCTTTAAGCAGACAAGTGTAGAGCCTGTTGTTGCGCCATATGAGGAAGATTATGCACTAAGAGATGAGCATATACAAACTGTATTTAACGAGTACGAAAAGCTTGCCGAGGAATATGTAAAAAGATGGAGAGAGGGTAACTGGTTTAACTTCTTCCACTTTATGGTAGACCTCGACCAGGGCCCATGTGCAATAAAGCGTCTTTCGGGCTGTGGTGCAGGACACGAGTATCTTGCTATTTCGCCTCAGGGGGACATATATCCATGCCATCAGTTTGTAGGAAACGAAGACTATAAAATGGGTAATGTATCTGACGGAAAAGTTAACGAGGATATTAAAAACATATTCGAAAAATCAAATGTCTATACAAAAAAGAAGTGCGAAAACTGCTTTGCAAAATTCTATTGCAGCGGTGGTTGCAGTGCCAATGCGGTAAACTTTAACGGGGATATAAACAAACCCTATGAGCTCGCGTGCGAGTTCGAAAAGAAAAGGGTAGAGTGTGCAATAGCAATAGAGGCTATAAAGAAATTAGAAGGCTAAAAGGTTGTGTAAGGCTAAGATAAAATGTGCACACCGCTGCGCTACGAACAAATCGCAAACGGACCGTCGGGGACGCCGGTCCCTACAATGTTTACCATCTAAAAAACAGTCGTTTTGTGAAAACGACTGTTTTTATTTACGAAATTCTGCTATGTCTTCTAATTTACAATCTAAAATTTCGCACAGTGTATTTAATGTATATGAGTTTACATTTTCATTTTTTCTTAACCTGTCAAGCTGCCCGGTACTAAAACCATATTGTTTTATTAACTTATATTGAGAAATTCTCTTTATACGCATAGTTTCCCATAATTTATCAAAAACAATCATTTTGACTTCTCCTGCTTAATTATTATATATTAAGTATAAAACATTGTTTTTAGCTTGACAATTGTCCGTAAATGGGCTATAATATATTTAAAGAAGTAAAAGTTGTTTTTATCTTTTAGGAAATTACTACTTTTAAGTTGTAATTTCATAAATTACAAAAAAGTCTACATATGGAAGTGAGCTGTGCGAACGACAGTCACGATAGTGACTTTTTTATAAAAACTATAAATTATAGAACAAAAGTAAAAAACAGAAGAAATGGAGGAGTAGCTATGGGAATAGTAATTTCATTGGTAGCACTTATAGTATGTGTTGTAATTGACTATTTTATTGCAAAAGAATTTGAAAGCATTGCTGATAATAAAGGGGTTTATGCCAGACCTTATTTTTGGTGGAGTTTCTGGTTGGGATTTGTTGGTTGGTGTATGGTAATTGCATTGCCCGACTGGTCTGATAAGGACGATAATACATTAAAAGAAAATTAAAATACCCCAATATTATCTTGAATTTGGATTTCTAATAAAACAATTTTTACATATTGAAAAACCGACACATTTTTTGTGTGTCGGTTTTTATCATTTAATATTATCAACAATATCCTTTATCTTCTTAAAGCTTTCCTCGCTTATAACATGCTCTATTTTGCATGCGTCATTAGCGGCAGTTTCTTCGCTTACACCAATCGAGATGAGGTGTTTTTTTATAATCTTATGGCGTTCGTATATTTTGTTGGCAACTTCAATGCCTGCATCTGTTAATAGAAGTGTTCCATTATTGTCGGTAGTTATATATCCACCCGATTTTAAAAGACTTACCGCGCGGCTTACAGATGGTTTTGATACGCCAAGCTCTCTTGCAATGTCTATTGAACGAACATAGCCGAGCTTCTCTTTTAATATTAAAATTGTTTCGAGATAGTTCTCTCCCGATTCGTATAAAGACATTGTCATCACCTCAATTTATCAATAAATTTACTACAAAAATTCTATCATATATTACTTTTTTTGTCAAGCTTTAAAGTTTTGGCTATAAATCCTTGCCAAATAACAAAAAAATATTGATATTATATCCGAACTGTGATAAAATGTATGTGAACTATATTTACATAAGGTAAAATAGTATCAGTTTTGAAAGGAATGAATATAAAAATGAAGAACACAGTATCAACATTTTTATCGCAAAAACAAAAAGGTGAAAAAATAACCATGCTTACCGCATATGATTATTCCACTGCAAAGCTTATGGACGAGGCAGGGATAAACTCAATTCTTGTGGGCGACTCGCTTGGCACGGTTATTTTAGGTTATGAGGATACTCTCCCCGTAACAATGGAAGATATTCTGCACCATACAAAAGCAGTGGCAAGAGGTGCAAAAAATGCGCTTGTTGTTGCAGATATGCCTTTTATGTCTTATCAGACATCGGTATATGATGCTGTAAAAAATGCAGGACGTCTTATAAAAGAGGGCGGTGCACAGGCAGTAAAGCTTGAGGGTGGTGCTGCTGTTACGGAGCAGATACGTGCTATTGTAAAAGCCTCAATCCCCGTTGTTGCACACATAGGCTTAACTCCGCAATCGGTAAATGTTTTTGGCGGACACAAGGTTCAAGGAAAGAGTGAGGAGAGTGCAAAACAAATTATAGAGGATGCAAAAGCAGTAGAGGCGGCAGGTGCATTTGCACTTGTTATGGAATGTGTCCCCGCATCCCTGGCAAAGATTGTTTCCGATACAGTCTCAATTCCTACAATAGGAATTGGTGCAGGTGCAGGCTGTGATGGACAAGTTTTAGTGTATCAGGATATGCTTGGAATGTTTACGGACTTTTCACCTAAATTTGTTAAAAGATATGCAGATGTTGGCTCTATAATGAAAGAGTCATTTAAAAACTATATAAATGAAGTACAAAATGGTACATTCCCCTCGGAGGAGCATACATTCAAAATTGACGACAACGTTATAAGTAAATTATATTAACAGGGGGAAAGCAAAATGAATTTGGTAAAGACAATAGAAGAAGTCAGAGGGACAGTAAAAAAGTGGAAAAACGAGGGCTATAGCATAGGTTTTGTTCCTACAATGGGTTATCTCCATGAGGGACATAAAAGTCTTATTGAGCGTTCGGTAAAAGAAAATGATAAGACGGTTGTATCTGTTTTTGTAAACCCTATACAATTTGGACCAAACGAGGATTTATCAACATATCCGCGCGATATAGAAGCAGATAAAAAGCTGTGTGAGAGTGTGGGTGCTGACCTTATATTTAACCCTGAGCCTGAAGAAATGTATAGCGACAGATTTTGCACATATGTTGATATGGATATATTAACAGAGGATTTGTGTGGCGCATCACGTCCAGGACATTTTAGAGGAGTACAGACGGTTGTTACAAAGCTTTTTAATATTGTTGCACCCGAGAGAGCATACTTTGGCGAAAAGGATGCACAACAGCTTGCTATAATAAAAAGAATGGTTGAGGATTTAAATATTGATGTAGAAATTATAGGTTGCCCCATCATAAGAGAGAAAGACGGTCTTGCAAAATCCTCACGTAACACTTATTTAAGCGAAAGTGAACGGGAGGCTGCAGTTATAATAAGTAAATCTCTTGACTACGGTAAGTCTCTCATAGAAAATGGAGAAAGGGACACTAAAGTTGTAATAGATGCTATTGTGCAGAAAATCAGTACAGAGCCATTGGCAAATATTGAATATATAAAGATTGTTGATGCACTTACTATAAAGCCTGCCACACAAATTTGCGGTGCAATTTTGTGTGCGGCAGCAGTAAGAGTAGGTAAAACAAGACTTATAGATAATTTCAGTATTGAAGTATAAGCTACAGAAAGGAAAAAATATGAACTTAACAATGCTCAAATCAAAAATACACCGAGCAACTGTCAGCGAGGCAAATCTTGATTATGTCGGCTCAATTACAGTTGATGCTGAGCTTTTGGAACAATCCGGCATATTAGAGTACGAAAAGGTGCAGATTGTTGATATAAATAATGGCGAGCGTTTCGAGACATATACCATATGCGGAGAAAGAGGAAGCGGGGTTATATGTCTTAACGGTGCGGCGGCAAGGTGTGTTCAGAAAAACGATAAAATTATAATAATGGCATATGCGCAAATGACCGAGGGAGAAGCAAAAGAATTCAAACCCACAGTTGTTTTCGTGGATGATAATAACAAAATCAAAGAAATAACCGGGTATGAGAGGCATGGTGAAATCAAATGATACTTGCTATAGACATAGGAAACACAAACATTGTACTTGGTTGTTTTGAGGGAGATAAAATACTGTTTACAGAAAGACTCTCCACAAATCATAAAGCAACAGAGCTTGAATATGCAATAAATTTTAAAAATGTTTTAGAGCTTTATAACATCAAAAATGAGGATATATGCGGTGCTATTATATCGTCCGTTGTTCCGTCCCTTACTAATGTTATAAAAAAGGCAATCGGTAAGATTACACAAAACAATACACTTCTGGTAGGACCTGGGTTAAAGACAGGACTTAATATACAAATGGATAATCCTGCATCTGTTGGTGCCGACCTTGTTGTAGGTGCGGTTGCAGCAATAAACGAGTACGAAGTGCCGCTTATATTCTTTGATATGGGTACTGCCACAACAATATCTGCTATAGATAAGGATAAAAACTATATTGGTACAGTAATTATTCCGGGTATAGAGGTATCATTAAATTCGTTGGTTGGCGGCACGTCGCAGCTACCTAAAATAAGTCTCGAAGCACCAAAAACAGTACTTGGTAAAAACACCATAGACAGTATGAAGAGCGGTATTCTCTATTCTACAGCAAGTTCAATAGACGGAATGATAGAGAGGATAGAAGACCAAATAGGAGAGATTAAGACTGTAATCGCAACAGGTGGTCTTGCACCTACGGTTGTTCCGCTATGTAAAAAGGATATTGTCCTTGATGATGAATTGCTTTTAAAAGGCCTTATGATTATATATAATAAAAATATATAATAAAATGGGACTGTTTTAACAGTCCCATTTTTATTTAGCTTCTTAGCTTAAAAGATGTGCAGTCTGTGCACTCAATCATTGTAGGGTTTGCCTCGTGTGTGCCTACCTGAATGCTTTCTAAAGAACAATAGTCCTTAGTGTTGCAGTGATACTGGCACTGTGAGACAGAGCATCTTATGCTTTTGTTTGGTGAATTACAACAATCGCTCATAATAATTTCCATAGCCTTTCTGTCCACAAATAGTAATGAAAACATTATACTGCCTTGCTTGTGGACAGACAAGACGTATAATGGAAAGTATGCACATCGCCATTTCGCACCTTTAGGGGTGAGAAAATTTTGGCGGTGCAATTTGATTCACCGGAGGTATTAACACGAAAAATCACGTTAATACCTCCAAATGTATATGAAATGGAAAATTTGATGTGTCTTTTAAACACATTTTTATTATGTTCATTATTGGCGTTTATATTCAACTTTTTTTGTAATTTATATTTCAAAATAATATTGCAAAAAAAAGAGCTTTGTGATATAATAATGAAAGTGATAAAATTATAATTTTTAAATTTTCCCAAGATTAAAAATAAATTTTCCCGCACAAAATAAAGAAGGGTGATGTAATATGAAATTTATAGTATGTAAAGATTACGAGGAAATATCAAAAAAGGCTGCCGAGATTATGGCAGACGTAATAAAAAATAAGCCAAACTGTGTGCTTGGTCTTGCAACAGGCTCAACACCAACAGGAATGTATAAAGAGCTTATAAATATGAATAAGAGCGGAGAAATAAGCTTTGAAAAGGTTGTTTCATATAACTTGGACGAATATTATCCAATTAGTCCTGATAATGACCAGAGCTACCGTTATTTTATGAACGATAACCTGTTTAATCATATCGATATCAAAATGGAAAACACACATCTTCTAAACGGTGAGGCACAAAATCCGGATGAGGAGTGTGCTAAATATGATAAAGCCATAGAGGTAGCAGGTGGAATTGATATTCAGGTTCTTGGAATAGGCAGAAACGGACACATTGCATTTAACGAACCTGATGACGCACTTATTGCACCAACTCATAAGACAGGTCTTACAGAGGATACAATAGATGCAAATGCACGTTTCTTTGCAAGTGCTGATGATGTGCCAAAGCATGCTCTTACAATGGGTATGGCATCAATATTTGGTGCAAAAAAGATTATTCTTCTTGCAAACGGTGCATCAAAGAAAGATGCAATAAAAGACCTTTTATCGGATGAAATTAAGACATCTAATCCATCAACATTATTAAAATTGCACCCTGATGTAACAATTCTTTGTGATAAAGAAGCATATGGCGAATAATATATAAAAAGATTATAATACCCCAATTTGTGCTATTGGCACGAATTGGGGTAATTCAAACTATAAATAAGGAGAGTGCAAACAAGTGAGGACACAAAAAAATATTTTAATTGCTTTTATTCTTAATGCTATGTTTTCGGTTTTTGAGTTCATTGGCGGTGCTCTTAGCGGTAGTGTGGCTATTGTTTCCGACGCAGTGCACGATATGGGTGATGCACTAAGCATTGGCATATCTTATTTTTTGGAGCGCAAAAGTAACAAAGAGCCTGATGATATTTATACATACGGCTACACAAGGTTTTCTGTTATGGGGAGCTTAATAACAACAGTTATTTTGCTTTTTGGCTCAATGGTTGTTATATATAATGCGATTGTGAGGATATTTAACCCTGTTGAAATTAACTACAGCGGAATGATTATATTTGCTGTTATTGGTGTTATTGTTAATTTTATAGCCGCCCTCATTACAAGGGATGGAGATTCTCTTAACCAAAAAGCAGTAAATCTTCATATGCTTGAGGATGTACTTGGCTGGGTTGTTGTTTTAATAGGTGCAGTTGTTATGCGCTTTACTGATTTTTGGATTCTTGACCCGATTATGTCTATTGGTGTTTCGGTATTTATATTCATAAATGCTATAAAAAATCTTAAAATTATGATAAATCTGTTTCTCGAAAAAATTCCCTCAGGTATAGAAATGCAAAAACTAAGAGATGACCTTTGTAAAATACAAGGAGTGTTAGACATCCACCATATTCATGTATGGAGCATTGACGGATATAACAATTATGCAACAATGCATGTTGTTACAGATGAGGATAGCCACAATATAAAAGATAAAATAAGAGAAAAGGTAAAAGACTATAACATAAGCCATGTAACATTAGAGTTCGAAACATCTGATGAGCACTGTCATCACAAAAACTGTTATATTAAACACAATGAGTGTGGTCATCACCACCATCATCACCATTGAAAAGAGGTTTAAAATGACACAGATAATAAACATTATGGAAATAATAGGAACTATCGCATTTGCACTGTCAGGGTCTTTGGTAGCAATAAGCTCGGGACTTGATGTGTTTGGTGTTGTTTTTTTGGCATGCATAACTGCATTTGGCGGGGGAATAGTAAGGGATATAATATTAGGAATATCTCCATGTGCTATATTTAATGACTTTCCCATCTTTTTGGTTTCGCTATTTGTTGCAATTTTAACTTTTATAGTAGCTTATATATACAGAAGAAGTTTTCATTATTTCAGGATGAAAATTGAGTACATAAATAATATTTTCGATGCTGTCGGATTGTCGGCATTTGTTGTAATGGGCTCGGAAATGTGTTATTCAAACGGATATATAAACAATGGATTCCTTGTTGTTTTTGCGGGTATGATTACGGGAATTGGCGGCGGAATAGTGAGGGATGTGCTCATAGATACAACACCATATGTGTTTAAAAAACATGTGTATGCAATGGCAGCAATTATAGGCGGTATATTGTATTATATACTCAGAAAATACACACAAAATGTTAATCTGTCATCTGTTTTGTCAATGATGTCGATATTTGTAATAAGAATGTTGGCGACGAGGTATAGATGGAGCTTACCAAGAATAAATATTAACAAATAGAGATGAGGTATAAAAATGAAGAAAATAGAAGAAGTAGATGAGAATTTTATTATCAAAACAGGTCTTTCAAGAGAAGATATTAAAGTCTATAATGTATGTGAAGAACCATTTAGAGTTTTTGGTGTAATACCGCCAAGTGATAACAATGACTGTTTCCACAGAATACCTCATGAAGTGGCAAAGGAGGTAAGCGAGTGTGTTGATTTTCTAAACACCAATACAGCGGGCGGACGTGTAAGATTTGCAACAGACTCTGAGTACATAGCTATAATTGCACATATTCATAATACATCAAAGAGCTCAAAAAGCTCGTTTACAAACAATGCAGGCTTTGATTTGTATTTTGAAGATGGGGGAGTACAAAAAAAGATAATAACTTTTGTGCCACCGTATGATGACTATGAGAAATACGATGGTGAAATAAACATAAAAGAAAACAAAATGCGTGAATATACATTATATCTTCCATCTTATGGCGGTGTGAAGGAGCTATACATTGCACTTAGCGATAAAGCAACAGTAAAGACGTGCAGAGACTATATATATAAAACTCCGATAATGTATTACGGATCATCTATTACACAGGGTGGATGTGCTTCACGTCCAGGTATGATATACCAAAACATTATAACCAGACGATTGGATTCTGATTATATAAATCTTGGTTTTTCGGGCAGCGCACTCGCGGAGGATGCTATTGCGAATTATATTGCAAAACAGAAAATGAGTGTATTTGTGTATGATTATGACTACAATGCACCCGATTGTGAGTATTTAGAGAAAACACACGAGAAAATGTACAAAATTGTAAGGGAAGCACAACCCGATTTGCCAATAATTTGCTTATCAATGCCCTCTGGTGCTTCGTATCTTGGTAAAAAAGAAGCAGACGAGCGTAAGGCGATTATTAAAAAGACTTATGATAATGCAGTGGCATCAGGCGACAAAAATATATATTTTATTGACGGTTCCGATTTTGCAGAAGAACTTGGTGCCGGAGACAATATGTTCATAGACTTCGGGCATCCGAATGACTTGGGATTTTTCTCTATGGCAAACAGAATAGAAAGAGAGTTAAGAAAAATTATAAAATAAACAAAACCGAGGCATTGCCTCGGTTTTTGCGTGTTTACGAATTAAAATCCTAAAAACACATAAAATAAATAAAAAAGGGGATATTTTATGTGTACTGCAATATGTGTAAAAAATAAAAACTTTTATTTTGGAAGAAATCTGGACTATGAGCATACCTTTGGCGAAAAGGTTACTATCACACCCAGGTTTTTTCCTTTTTATTTTCTAAACGGAAAAGAAATAAGAAAGCATTATGCAATTTTAGGTATGGCACTACCGTATAACGGATATCCTTTATATTTTGACGCAACAAACGAAAAGGGACTAAGTATTGCGGGGTTAAACTTTCCCCAAAATGCAGAGTATAGAAAAGCTGCTGCCGATAAGGATAATGTAGCATCATATGAGCTGATACCATGGATTTTATTGCAATGTGCCACAGTAAATGAGGTTAAAGCACTTCTTAAAAAAATAAATATTACCGATGAGGCAATAAGTCCGGATTTGCCACCAACACCTTTGCATTGGCTTGTTGCTGATGAAGAAAAGGCTATAACGGTTGAACAAACACATAGTGGTTTAAATGTATATGAAAATCCCGTTGGAGTTTTAACAAACAACCCGACTTTTGATTTTCATATGTTTAATTTATCAAACTATATGAATGTATCCCCAAAAGAGCCTGAGAATAAATTTTCTGATAAAATTGAGTTAAAAGCATACAGTAGGGGAATGGGTGGAATTGGAATACCGGGCGACCTCTCGTCAATGTCAAGATTTATCCGGGCAAGCTTTACCAAGCTTAATTCGGTATATGGGGACAGTGAGGAAGAAATAGTAAATCAGTTTTTTCATATTTTATATTCGGTATATCAGCAAAAGGGGTGTGTAATGGTGGGGGATGGTTATGAGATAACAAACTATTCCTCATGTTGCAATGCTGACAGGGGTATTTATTATTATACAACCTACAATAACCATACTGTTAATGCAGTAGATATGCATAAGGAAAATCTTAATACAGATGAGCTTATTACCTTTGATATATCATACACGTCTAAATTTAATATGCAAAACTGAATATTGTATAAATTATCGCCTTGATGGTAAACTACTATAGAGGTGATTTATTATGGTAGAACAAGATACAATAAAACTTTTAAGAGAATGTGATGCGGGAGTCAAGATGGGGATTTCTTCGATAGAAGAGGTACTTGATAACGTAAGTCAAAAAGAACTTGAAAAGCTCCTGACCGATTGTAAAAATGAACACGAAAAGCTTGATGGTGAAATACAAGAGCTTTTGGATAAGTATAAAGATGAAGGAAAAGAACCTGCGGCTATTACAAAGGGAATGTCGTGGATGAAAACAAATGTAATGCTTGCGGTAAATGAGTCGGACCACACTATTGCAGACCTTATGACAGACGGTTGCAATATGGGTGTAAAGTCGCTTAATAAATATCTTAACAAATATAAAGCGGCTGACGAGGTATCAAAGGATATAACAAAACGTCTTATAAACTTAGAGGAAAAGCTTGCAGTTGATATGCGTGGATTTCTTTGAAAAAATTATTGCGACAAATCACATAAAAGCGGAGAGGGCAGTCTGTATAAATTCGATATTGTTCATACAGTTAAATCCTGCGGATTTAAAACTCACAAAAACGAATTTACACAGACAACCCTTTTGCTTTTATTTTTTTGCACATAGAGGGCAATCTGTCTAAATTCTATTGCTCAGACAGTTAAATCCTACGGATTTAAAACTCGCAAAAACGAATTTACACAGACAGCCCTCTATGTGTTTGATATTTATAATTGTATAATTGCGGCGCCCTTACCCCATATGGATAATGTGCCATTATTTATTCTTGCATTTACACCTGCAATGCACGTTGCGCCTGCGCCGATAAGTCTTTGTACAGAACTGTCTTTTGGGTTTATTACAATCATTATATTATCTCTTAAATAAACAAGCGGATAATCACATTCCAATAATTTAAAGTCTGCATCTGCCCACAGGGACGGATGCTCTTTTCTTAAATTTATAAGAGTTTTAACGTAGTTAATAAGTGAGTTTTCATCACTCAGTTGTCCTTCCACAGTGGGGGCATCGTATGATGAGTCGACGGGGATGTATATATCATCTGCCTGAGAGAAACCCAAGTTTTTATCCTTAGACCACTGCATTGGAGTACGCGCGCCTGTTCTGTTGAAACCGCCCTCTTTTGAGGATAGTCCCTCTACATATCGCATTCCGATTTCGTCGCCATAGTATATAGCCGGTACACCGGGCATTGTTAATAAGAAGGTGTAGGCTATCTTTAAATCCGTCATATCACGCCCCATAGAGAGACGTGGCATATCATGGTTGCCCGAGGGGATAGAGATATATCCAATATCCTTGGTTTTTTCGTAAAATGGCATATAGATGCTAAAAAAATCCCTTGCATCGCCTTTACCGTTTGAGCGGAAATAACTATCGCCAATCCAATTGTTTATCTGGTTAGTACCCTCCTCGTGTCTGAAAAGAGTAGTGTATGCTTTATTATTAAACTGTAGCATAAAGTCTATATCAAATCCTGCTGGTATGGAATTTGACGGGTTGCCCCATTCTGCAATTAAAAAACCATCAGGATTTCTTGATGTAAATTCTGCTTTTAAATATTGCCACAGTTCTTTTATACCACTTCCGTCAGGGTCGCCTTTTACAAGTGATGAAGCCATATCTACCCTGAAACCGCTTGCACCTAAATTCATCCAAAAATCCATAATATTTAAAAGCTCTTCACGCGTTTTCAAACAGTCGGGGTGGTCCATAGGCAGTTGCCAAGGCCTTGTTATCTGTTTATATCCGTAGTTTAAAGCGGGTTGACAGTAGAAAAAGTTATTAAGATAGCAACCGTCTCTGTCCGACCAGCCGCTAATAAAGTTGTTTTCCTCGCCTTTGTCCCATACGGAGTCGGTCCATACATATCTGTTTGTATATTCATTTTGGGTGGGGAGTGAAGATTTTTTAAACCACTCGTGCTCTGTTGAGGTATGGCCTGCCACGAGGTCCATAATTACGCGTATATTGCGTTTGTTACATTCAAAGCACAGATTGCGAAAATCATCGTTTGTGCCATATCGGGGTGCAACCTTATAAAAATCGCTTATATCATATCCTGCGTCTTTAAAGGGACTCTCGTATATAGGGTTTAACCATATTGCTGAAAAGCCCATTTCTTCTATATAGTCAAGCTTTTGAATAAGACCCTTCAAATCACCAATTCCGTCGTTATTTGAGTCCATAAAAGATTGTGGATATATATTATAAACAACTGCGTTATTTAGCCAATCGTGCTTGCTCATTTTCTTCCTCCCACTTGTTTGATATAATAATATTTTATATTATTATTGTGTTTTTGTCAACAAAAAACCGCCAAAAAGTCGGCGGTTATTTTATCTTTAATGCACATCTTAGAGCAACTGCAGATGGTTTTACATACCTCTCGAGCATTCTTTTTCCCTCAAAGAGGATATCTGTTGCCACAACTATGGTTTTTTCGTCTGCAAGCTCTGATACTTTCTTTATTTCGCTCATTTTGTCTACATTTATGATATTATCAAAGGCACCGCATTTTAGTACGGTTAAATCCCTTAAAAACGAAAGCCAGAAATCAAAAATTACTTGTGCTTTATCGGTGTTTTTATTTATAAAATCCTCAATTTCAAAGGCTTTTTCTGTTTTAGAACTTAGTAAACATGGCAGCATTTGCAAGCTGCTTGAGCGGATTTCTTCAAATTCCTTATCAGCTACAATCTCGTCGATACGTCCCGGAAGTCCCTCGCAGTAGTTTTGTAAAAATACTGCTCTATCACTTTCCTCGGGATATTTCTCGTTTATATATTGCAAAATACGGTCTTTACCGACGTTTGTGAAGCTTACAACCTCGGCACGAGAAATTATTGTAGGCAAAAGGTTATCCATGCTCTGTACAACAATAATAAAAACTGCATATTCGGGAGGCTCCTCGAATGTTTTTAAAAAAGCATTCTGCGCCTCGACTGTCATAGAATCGCCATCGTCTATTATATATACCTTGCGTTTTGAGGTATATGGACGGACAATGGAATCGGCACACACCTTTCTTATTGTTTCGACGTCTGTTTTCTTTTTGTCGTCAGGCTTTTTAACAAGCCTTATATCGGGATTTGTGTTGGCGTGCGAGAGCATACACTGTTTGCATACACCGCATGGAGCGTTATTACTCTCACAAGTAAGTGCTGCGGCAAAAAGACGCGCACACTCGTGCTTATACATACCCTTTGGACCCTCAAATATATATGCATTTGACGCCATGTTTTTATTTACGCTGTCTATGAGCGACTGCATAAGTTCTTCATGAAAAATATTATAATTATACATCAGCTTAATGTGGCACTTATCAAATCATTCATATTATACATTCCTGCACTCTTGCCACACATGAATTTTGCCGCTTTTATAGCGCCTACTGCAAAAACTTCTTTACTGTGTGCACTGTGCTTTAGTTCTATGACCTCGTCAGTGCCGGCAAAAATAACCTCGTGCTCGCCGACTATTGTTCCGCCGCGTACTGCGTGCAGACCTATTTCTGTATTCTTTCTTTTTCTTCTTACAGAATGACGGTCATATACGTACTCGGCAGGGGTTGAGAGTGTTTCGTCAATAGCATCTGCGATAGCGAGAGCAGTACCTGATGGAGCATCAATCTTTTGATTGTGATGACGTTCAACAATTTCTATGTCAAAATTACCCTCTAAAAGCTTTGTTGCCTCTTTAGCAAGTGCAATTATGAGGTTTATGCCAAGACTCATATTAGCCGAGAAAAATACGGGAGTCTTTTTTGCTGCCTCGTTCATCTGAGCTTTTTGTGATGCATCAAGACCTGTTGTGCAAATTATAACAGGCAACTGTTTTTTTGTACAGTAATCTAAAATGTTTTGGAAACATGAGGGATGTGAAAAGTCAATCATAACATCTGCCTCACCATCAAAATCAAAAGGACTGGAAAATACAGGATACGAATTTTTCTCCTCAGTATTTATATCTATACCTGCAACAATTTCGCACTCGTTGTCATTTTCGACAAGGGCAGAAATGACCTGCCCCATTTTACCGTTGCACCCGTTCATAATTATTTTTATCACAGAGTATTCCTCCTATTATTAAATAAGTCCGTGCTTTTTCATACAAGCCTTTAAGACTTCTAAATTGCTATCCTCCATATCGCATAGCGGTAATCTTAAATTACCTACAGTTTTGCCCATGAGTCCAAGAGCAGTCTTAACAGGTATGGGGTTAACCTCTATAAACAGGTTATTTACCAAATCAAGAAGTTCAAGCTGAAGCTTTGTAGCCTCCGTTGTTTTGCCATCAAGATAGAACTGACACATATCGTGAGTTTGTTGTGGCATTACATTTGCAAGAACGCTTATAACACCCTTTCCGCCAAGTGCCATAATAGGAACTATCATATCATCATTACCCGAGTAGATATATAATTCGGGAACCTCTGCTGCAACCTTGGCTGTGTAGCTTATGTTGCCGCTTGCTTCTTTTATAGCTACAATATTTTCTATTTTAGCTAATTCCTTTAGTACGGGAACAGGAATGTTTACGCCTGTTCTGCTTGGTACATTATATAGAATTATCGGGATAGATACAGAATTTGCTATTGCGCTGAAGTGTGCAATCAAGCCCTTTTGAGAAGCTTTGTTGTAGTATGGTGTTACAACTAAAAGTGCATCAGCACCCAGCTCCTCTGCTTTTCTTGAAAGCTCTATAGCATGAGCAGTTTCGTTTGAACCTGTTCCGGCTATTACGGGAATACGTCCGTTAACCTTTTTTACAGTATATTCTATTGCAGCTAAATGCTCGGCATCCGGCATTGTTGATGCCTCGCCTGTTGTTCCGCAGATTATGATTGCATCTGTATTATTTTCTATATTAAATTCGAGTAATTCGCCCAATGCGTCATAATTTGTTTCGTTACCGTTAAATGGTGTTACAATAGCAACACCTGAGCCTGTAAATGGTAATTTCTTAGTCATTTTAATACTTCCTTTCACAAAGTCTAAAATAAATTATTAGTCCATATATCCTTTTGCAGTTAATAGTTCTGCTAAAAGAACTGCACCGCCTGCAGCACCTCTTAGGGTGTTGTGGCTCATAGATACCATTTTATAGTCGTATTGTGTAGATTCTCTAAGACGTCCGCATGAAATTGCCATACCTCCGTCAATGTCTCTTGCTGTTTTTATTTGTGGCTGGTCAGGAGTTTCTGCTTCTGTGTATACATGCAGGAACTGCTTTGGTGCATGTGGTAGGTTAAGCTCTTGCGGTACACCCTTGAACTCTCTCCACATATTTTCGATTTCCTCTACTGACGGTTTATTTGCACTGTCCTTAAATGAGAAGAAAATTGCTGCACTATGACCATTTGATACGGGTACGCGGTATGTCTGGCACTCAATCTGAAGTGCAGTCCCAGGAACTATCTCGCCATTTTCTATCTTACCTAAAATCTTGTTTGGCTCAACCTCGGACTTCATTTCCTCGCCGCCTATGTATGGGATAAGATTATCTACCATCTCGGGCCATGTTTCGAATGTTTTGCCTGCGCCTGAAATTGCCTGATAAGTAGTAACAAGTGCACGGTCTATCGGATACTTTTCGTTTACAACAGCCATTGCGGGTAAGTATGACTGCAATGAACAATTAGACTTAACTGCAACAAAGCCTCTTTTTGTACCAAGTCTTTCGCGTTGTGATTTTATAATTTCGATATGCTCGGGGTTAATCTCAGGAATAATCATAGGAACATCGGGAGTGTGGCGGTGTGCAGAGTTGTTAGAAACAACAGGACATTCTGCCTTTGCATAGCGTTCCTCTAATGCCTTAATCTCATCCTTTTTCATATCTACAGCGCAGAATACAAAGTCTACCATTGAAGCAATTTTTTCAACATCGCCTGTTGCGTCCATAACTACCATGTCTGCAATACTTGACGGTATTTCTTCGTCCATTGCCCATTTAGCGCCAACTGCATCTTTATATGTTTTACCTGCACTTCTTGGTGATGCTGCAAGCACCTTTATTGTGTACCATGGGTGGTCGTGTAAAAGAGTAATAAATCTTTGACCTACCATACCTGTAGCACCTATAATTCCTATTGTGTAATTCTGTTTCATGTTTTATCCTCCTCTTTTTATATACAAAAAAACAGCAGATACCTATACGGAGTCTACTGCTTATAAATTCCTTGTGAAAATATATGCGATAGCTCCCCATCATATCCGTTAATAAAGAGTTTTAGCCTGTAGATTCTTTTTGAGAATATGTGCGACAACTCTCCATCATTTTAATGATGACAGTTATACTGTTATTTACAGTATACCCAGCATCTGCCCCCACAGTAGGGCGGACACTTCGGCATTAGTCCCTTTCACTTTGCTTTTGCGATTAGCTGTGAATCTACACAAAGCTAATAATGAGTAATGCGCCTCTATCCATATAATATATTATCACGTTATAATGTATATGTCAATACTTTTTTTAAATTAAATGCTATTGTTTTAGCCATAAGTCCTTGTAAACAACGCCAAGTCTTAAAGCCTCGGAATGGCTTGATACTGCCACATCTATACGGTTGCCTTTTATTGCTCCGCCTGTGTCCTCGGCACGTCTTAGTCCATATCCGTCTATATATACCCAACTGAGCTTTGGTATGACGTTAGGGTCAACTGCGATTGTCTGGTTTGGTACAAGTCTGCCTGCCCAGGCGGTGTTTCCGCCCCATTTTCCGCAACACTTGCTGCATGCACAATAGTGGGTAAGCTTAAATCTGCCAAGGTACTTGTCGCCACCTTGTGTCTGTTGAGGGACGGGGTCATCCTTTTCTACAGTCTTGGATACTGTCTGTACAACAGGCTTTGGCTGATGTTGAGGTATTATTTTAACGTTCATTGGTGCTACTATAACATCAGGAATTGAAACCTCGACCGTCTTAATATCGCCAAACCATTCAACATCAAGACCGAATATTGACGCTGTTGCACGCAAAGGTGTAACAAGAATATCACCGTCGATAAATCTTGGTGCTGAACCCATATCTATGTTTTTTCCTATACATACCTCATCACCGTCTTTATCGGTAAAAACGTATCGCATAGTACAGTTCTGATTATTTGCCTGTAGTGAAGCACATAGCTTCTTTGGTGTAATGTCAAGACCATAGTCGCTGACCTTTTCCATAAGCGCCTTACCGTATTTAATTATAGGAAGGTCATCTGTTTTTGTTACATCAATACTTACAAGTGCAGTAAGTGTTGTCTGGTCCCATTCAATATCCATTCCTGCTTTTTTGGCAAAATCTCTTACAGGGACCATTGTTGTGTCATCAATTACAACAGGCTGTGCAGAAGCAAATTCCACATACTCCGCGTAATTGTTACCAAGTGCGTCAAGCTTGACGCTTATCGGAGCTGCCGCTGTATTTAATGAAGTTATTATCATCAAAGCTGCAGCAAGCGCCGAAATCTTTTTTGAAAATATCATTGTTATGTAATGTCCTTTCTTAGTATATATAATAAGCAATATCCACTGCAATACCGTCAACTAATCTGACTAATGCATATGAATAGCCTGTATCGCCAAACGAAACTGTACCTCCGTCATAGAATTGCTTGCTTGTAAGGGTATTGTAAATTGCAGAAATATCGCTTATTTCGACACCTCTTTTTGAATTCATGTCGCATACGTATACGGAAGCATTTTTGTTCATAAAAATCTCTAAAGCAGATGATAAATTACCTGTTTTATTTAAAAGATAAAGTGTATTTTGCAATTTATAAGCACTAAGACCGAAAGCATATTGCGTTACTCCTGATTGTGCACTACTACCATATGCAAGCACATTCCATTGATTAAAGCTTGCAACATAGTTGTTATCGCTAAAAAGAAGTTCAAAGTTAGTACCGTAGTTTGTGTTTGAAGTTATGATATCTTGTGATGGCGGACGCATAATAAGAGATATGCTTTTTATTTTACCATCAAGCTTTCTGTCGAGGTATACTATATCGCCGCGTTTTAGTACAGAGGCATCACTGTCAAACAGTGAATCGGTACTGTCGGAGGTTGATATAATTTTTACGTCCCCCTCAATAAACTCCTCTTTGATTTTACCCTGATTTGCAAAACGCAGGGTATAACCGGTTTCGGAATTTATGACAGTTTGCGAAACGCTTTCAATCATAGAAAATGCATAGTATGCATCAAGTGCTCGCTCATATGTTTCTTCGGGATAATTATTAGGGTTGTAACCGTCATTTTCAGCAGATTTGTTTGCTGCGAACACAAACTCGCCCTCAATATGCGGAACAGACGCTAATATATCATCGTAATTTAAATCGTTACCTGAAATAATAGTCTTTTTACTGCCTTCGCCAAATGCAACAATTCTCTCATATGCGTATGTATGTACACATAAAAGGCTTGTCAGAATCATCAGTATAAAAGCAGTTCTGATAACAGTTCTCAGTGTTTTTTTAATCATAAGATTTTCCTTTGGAATTTAATTATTTAGTGAAATGTCCATTTTAGCAAGATAATCGGCAACAAATTGGTTTGCGCATCTTCCGTTCTTTGAACCGTAGTCCATTTGCCATACAAGTGCGGCTTTTTCAATTTCTTCGGTCATCTGAACATTATGGCGCTTTAGAATTTCACCAACAACATTTAGGTATTCCTTTTGGTTAAGTGTTGAGAATACAAGGCTTATACCAAATCTTTCGGAAAGTGAAAGAGTTTCTTGCATATGGTCGTTGCGGTGTATATCACTTCCCTCACGGTCTGACCATGTTTCCTTTATAAGATGTCTGCGGTTTGATGTTGCATATATGAGAACATTATCGCCATTTGCCTGAAGTTGTCCCTCCATGGCAACCTTGAGCGCCTTGTAGTCTGTATCATTAGATTCAAATGACAAATCATCCAGAAACAGGATATACTTATTTGGTTTTTCGTTAAGTGCAGCACTTATTGCAGGTATGTCGGTTATGTGAGCTTTTGGTATTTCGATAACTCTTAATCCTTCATTTGCAAACATATTAAGAAGTGCCTTAACGCATGATGACTTTCCGCAGCCTCTGTCGCCAAACAGTAATACGTTGTTTGCCTTTTTGCCTTTTATCAATGCTTTTGTGTTATCTATGAGTATCTTCTTTTGATAATCAAGTCCGATAAGTGAATCAAACGAGCTGTTATCAATTTTACTTATGCCTTTTAAAACTCCATCATATTTAAATGCGCAATATTTTGCTAATATTCCACTTCCCAATGTGCGATAGTGGTGTATAAGCTTATTTAAAAGCTCTTCAGGGGATTGACACTCTGTCATTTCGCGTATTGATTTTATGTATGCATCGCAAAAACCCGTATCATTCCCTGATGGGGAGTATTTTATCTGTGTCTGAAATAGCTTTTTGTATATCTTATCAATATCCATCAATGCAACCTTCATAAGCTCACTGCCTATCTTTTTGCCTGACTGCGCAAGACGTGAAATAATATTATCGTCATTTGCAAGCAAAACAGATATATACTCGCATATGCTGTTATTTGTTATGCCCTCGGTTTCGGCAAAGCTTATTATAGTACGAAGCACTTCTGTATTATTTTTTTCGAGAATGTTTTTTACGCAAATGTCGCGTTCGATTTTGTTGAATATAATCAGGTTCACCTTTTTTATCGTCCTTTCATCATACGTAAAACATATGCTTTGTGTTACAAAAATGTATCAAAATATTGCTACATAAAAGGTATTATATCACATATATTACAAAATTGCAACAATAATTTCAAAATTATTTTAAAAACTTTCGAAATTTTGTAAACATTATGTAACAAAAATCGACAAGAAATGATATTTTAAGGGATAGAAAAAATCAAATAAAAAAACACATCTTTCAAGGATAGTGTAACAACTCCCATAAAAATGTGTTTTTAAATATTTATTTTCTTTTTACGTTCCGGACTTTTTTAAAATCTTTTATAATGTAAGAGCACTTTCTTCTTTTCTTGTCCAGCCACCGTCTCCGATATATCCTTCTGGTAGAGCAGCGGGTGTTTCAAATGTAGATTCCATGTGATAGGTTTGTCCGCCCTCGGCACTGTTTATTATACCATGCATAAGTTCAAATACATGGAAAGCCATTTCCTTGCTTGCGCGGTTTTTTCTGCCTTTTACAATAGACCATGCCATTTCAGCAGCACCAACACCACGTGAGTTTTCGGCAAAACCGTGTGTGTGCGGGAATTCTATTTTAGCACTGTTGGTCTTCTGTATGTAAACAGGGCAACCAAATTCATTAGGATTACCCATATAAAGAATACCCTCTGTTCCGTAGATTTCGAGACCATATGTTTCGTCAAGAATACAGTCGGAATTCATATGTAGTGTACCAAGAACACCGTTGGCATATTTCATAGTAGCGGTAATAACATTAGCGTCTTCGAGTACATAAGCCTCGCCGTAGTTGGCTGCACCAACACGGGTGTTAACGCGGTTTGGCTCACTGATGGCAGTAAAAGCACTAACCGCCTCCACAGGACCAAGAATTGAAGCTAAGGCAGTCAAGTAATAGCCGCCCATATCAAAGCCGATACCGCCGCCGCGCTTGCAAAGGTGTGTTAAAAATTCACCGTATATCCCATAGTTTCTGCTTATGGACGCTCTGCACGAAACAGGCTTACCTATAATACCTGATTCAACAATATATTTTGCGGTCTGTACACTTGCACCAAGGAATGTATCGGGTGCAACACCAAGGTATAGGTTGTTTTTGTTTGCTATTTCAACAAGCTCTTTGCCCTGCCATAATTCAACTGCAATCATTTTTTCGGAAAATACGTGCTTGCCTGATTCTAAGCACTGCTTAATAACGGGATAGTGTGCCGCAGGTATGGTAAGGTTAATAACCATATCAATAGATGAATCTGCGCAGATTTCGTCAATAGTCATAGCCTTGCAGCCGTATTTTTCGGCAGATGCATTCATTCTGTCAACCATCAGGTCGCTGCAGGCAGCAAGCTCTAAAATCTGGAACTTATCGCTTTTGATGTTGGACATATAAATGTCGCTTATACTACCGCAACCAACAACTGCAACTCTTAATTTTTCCATAATTTATTCTCCTTTTTTTGCTCAAACAGAGCAGTAATTTTTTGTAGGTAACTACTAATATAATACAACACATAGGTAGGTTTGTCAATCCATTTTAAGATAAAATTCAATATTAAGCAATAAAGAGTAAGTGCGAATTGACATAGTTATGATTTTGTGATATAATCAAACGCATAGAAATACTTGGAGGAGCAGAGTAAAATGTCGGGCACTACTTGGGAAAATATAGGTTTTTATGTGTCGATGATATGGACATATATATCAGAGGGCGCAAAGCAAATAGGAACAGGTTTATATACATATGTAACAAATTATATATTGCCTGCGCTCCCGTCCGCGATGAGGATTTTTTCTAACAGAATAGTTAATTTAATATTCTTTGTGCTTGTTGCAGGATTTTTTGTTACAATAAATATTGTAACCTTTTGTATGTTTGGTGCAGATAAGGGAAAGGCAAAGAATAATAAAAGCAGAATAAGCGAGAAAAAGCTTATGAAGATGTGTTTTTTTGGTGGTGCAATAGGTGGATTTATGGGAATGTTAGGATTTCGCCATAAAACCAAAAAGGCAAAGTTCTTTATTATAGTACCTGTTTTGTTTATTATACAGGTGATTTTACAAAGCTTTGTTGTGGGATTTTTAGGCTTTTGGGCATTCTTTTATTGATTTTTAGTTTAAATTGTGATAAAATAGATGTTAAAAGGAGCTTGCTATGAAAATTATTACTCTGACCTTAAACCCTGCATTTGATATTCATTGTTATACTGATGATTTTAAGCCATTTAGCGAAAATCTTGCAAATATAACATCGTACGAGGCGGGCGGCAAGGGTGTAAATATTTCCTGCACTCTTACTGCAAATGGTATACCAAATACTGCATATATTGTTGTAGGTGATGAAAATAAAGAAGGTTTTTTAAAAAGACTTAACGTAGACAATATAAACTATAAAGAATTTGTTGTATCTGGTGCCATAAGAGAAAACATTACACTTCATACAAAAGACAAGCCCGAAACAAGAATCAGTTTTGCGGGTTTTGATGCAGATGAAAACGTAATAAACAACATAAAAGAAGAACTCGAGAAAGAAACAAAGGAAGATTTAATTGTTACCCTTACGGGCAGAATAGCCAATGGAATGGACATAGAAAAGGTAAAAAAACTACTTCTTGGCCTCAAAGAAAAGGGTGCAAAAATTGTAATAGACTCAAAGTCTTTTTCTAAGAAAGACATATCAGACGTAAAGCCATATCTTATAAAACCCAATGAGGAAGAGATATCGATGTACACCGATATTGAGGTTGTGGATTTTTTTAGTGCAAAAGAAGCGGCACAAAAAATCAAGGATGATGGTGTAGAAAATGTACTTATAAGCCTTGGCTCAAAAGGAGCTGTACTTTGCTCGGAGGATGGAACATTCTGTGCGCAGGCACCTAAAATAGAGGTGCTTTCAACAATAGGTGCGGGCGATAGCTCTGTTGCGGGATTTGCAGAGTCGATTTTGACGGGACAAAGCTATGCGGACGCACTCAAAAATGCAATAGCATACGGAAGTGCTGCGTGCATGTGTGAGGGCACAAAACCACCGACGAAGAAAGATATAGAAGAGCTATACAAAAGAATTAAAGTGAGTAAGATTTAATTATTATGAAAGGATATAGGAATTGTGAAAAAAATAGCAGTATTGTTAGTAAGCGCTTGTATGTTATTTAATTCTGTTGCATATGCAGCTTTTAATGATGTAAAAAACCATTGGGCGGCGGAATATATAAATGCTTTATCTGAAAAAGGAATTATAAACGGTGTTACAAAAACCACTTTTGCGCCGAACGGGACTGTTACAAGAGCTGAATATTTAAAGATAGCAATGAATGTAACAGGAATAAAGACAAGTACATACAGAAAAGGCGAGTGCCTGGAACTTAATGGCGGTGAATGGTATGCGCCATACCTGCAGGGAGCGCTCGACAAGGGTTTGATACCAAAAGAGATGATTACATCGTATGACATTGAGATTATTGATAAGGACGGAAGCTCAAGGGCTGTGTATAAGGGTGAATTTCACGGGGCATTGCCGATAACCAGACAGGAGATGGCTGTGCTTACACAGCATATGTATCAATATCAGCAAAATGCAAAGACAATGCAAAACACATTTGAGCCTAAAAAATTGACGTTTGGTGATACTGCGTCAATAAGCGAATGGGCAATGCCAAGTGTAGAGCTTGCAGTTGCACAAGGCTTTATATTTGGAATGGATAACGGAAACTTCGAACCAAACTCCACTGCAACAAGAGCACAGGCGGCGGCAATAGCGTTCAGGATTTTAGGAAAGTAAGGTGAAAGCGATGTTTAATAATAAGCAGAAGAAAGTGATTTGCATAGTGCTTGCAATATGCATGATTGTTCCTGTGGCGATAGCCTCAGTATCTATGTTATTTATCAGATAATAAAACGAAAAAGGGGACATAAAAGTTTTATGTCCCCTTTTTGTGTATAAAACTAAACATAAAACGGAGAAGATGCAATCGTATCTTCTCCGTTTGTGTTTTCAACATCTCCTGAAAGGAAATAATATTGAGGCTTTAAGTATCCCCTTAGCTCTGTAAGAGATAACGGGAATTCGATAAAACCGCGTGCATAGTATGATAGCTCATACGGTTGAAAATAAATAACCAAATCGGTATCGGTTATATAAAAGTTGTATTGATGCTCTGCCTGAATGCGTGGAACTTTCCAAAGTTCGGTATAATCCTCGCTTTTTTTCTGCATAAGCTCATCAATCATTCTGTTTAATACGTTTTCGTACCCTTCTGTTTCGAATAAATCGTTAAGGTATATCTGTTTTTTGTTTCCAAAATCTATATTAGACGAATTTCTCACCATAATTCCGTGTGCACCGCCTGTAAACATATTTTCTTCTTCAACAACACTCAAAAAATCATTATCATTATATTTTATATCCAGAGTTGTTGTAAAGGAGGCCTTTGAATCTGACGGAATGATGGATACATGTTCCTTTGCTGACTCGTCAAATGAACTTAACCGCTTTGATAGATTTTCGCTAAATTGCGTGTTTAGTGTATTTGCAAATTCGCTGTCTTTATTGTAACTGATTTCCAGAAGCTCAGTGCTTAGGGAGGAATATTCCGTTTGTACTTCATTTTTTATAATTTTTGTATCTATGCCATTAAAAGTACACGCGTAGCATGATAATATCAAAATACATACACAAAAAATCCTCGTAAATTTCATACACACTCCTATAAAATTATACAAATAAGTCCTCCGCTGCCCTCGTTTATAATTTTTTCTAAGGTATCACGCAGTTTGCCTTGTGCGTCCGAAGGCATTTTCGAAAGCTTGTTATTTAGACCCTCGTTCACAAGCTCGTATAAAGATTTACCGAATATATTGCTCTCCCAAATCTTAGACGGGTTTGTTTCAAATTCGGACAGAAGATAGTGCACAAGCTCCTCGGACTGTCTTTCTGTACCTACAATAGGACTAACCTCGGTTTCTATATCAGCACGTATCATATGTATAGATGGTGCTGATGCCTTTAGCTTAACGCCGAATTTTCCGCCCTGTTTTACGATTTTTGGTTCGCAAAGTGTAAGCTCGTCAGTTGACGGTGCAACCATACCATAACCGTTTTCGCGTACCTGGTGGAGAGCGTATTCAATTCTGTCATATTCTGTCTTCATCTTTGCAAGAGAGCAAAGTAGTGTCATAAGCTCCTCGTCGTCTTTTATTTCAAAGCCTGATACTTCCCCTAAAACCTTATAATATAAATCGTGAGGAATTTCTATACACAGCTTTACATTGCCCTCTCCGAGGTCAATTCCCTCTATGTACGAACGCTTTATAAAATCACATTCTGATAACTCATCTGCTAAGTGGCGGGCATGGCGTACCTTTGAAACTGATGATATCTTTCCTATAATTGTGTTATATATATCGCTCTTTAACGGATGCTCCATATCGAGTTTTTTAATCCAGCCAGGAACATTGATGTTGATTTCCTTTAGTGGGAATTCAAACAGTACAGTTTCTATTATGTCGTATATATCGCTCTCGTTAAGCTCAACACAGTTTACAGCAATAACAGGAACCTCATATTCGTTGTAGAGTTCATCCCGTAGTGTCTGTGCGGACTGGGATTGTGGCTCGGCGCAGTTTAGAATCAGAGCGAATGGCTTGTTAATGGATTTTAGCTCGTCTATTACACGTTTTTCGCTCTCAATATAATCCTCTCGCGGTATATCTGTAACGGAACCGTCAGTTGTTATAACAAGCCCTATTGTTGAATGCTCAGTTATAACTTTTTTTGTTCCTAACTCTGCTGCCTCGTTAAATGGTATGGGATTGTCAAACCATGGTGTATTTACCATGCGCGGAGAATCGTCCTCCATATAACCGAGCGACGAGTCTACTATGTAACCTACGCAGTCTATCATACGCACCTTAAGATGTGCATTGTCGCCAAGCGAGATCTCAATTGCCTCATTTGGCACGAATTTCGGCTCGGTAGTCATGATTGTGCGTCCTGCTGCGGATTGCGGTAGTTCGTCACGTGTGCGCTCTGCCTGGTATATATTGTCCATGTTGGGTATAACCAATAAATCCATAAATTTCTTTATGAATGTTGACTTTCCTGTGCGCACGGGACCTACGACTCCTATGTAGACATCACCGTTGTTGCGCTGTGCTATATCCTGATAAATGTTGTATGCTTCCAATATTATTTTCCTCCTTCTGGGTGGAGCGTAATACTCCAATAAGAATATGTGATAGTATATGTATATGCTTGGTTAATGTTTTTATGACATATCTTTAAATGTAAAAAAATTTAAAATAACTCTTGACAAATGCAAAAGTATGTTGTATAATAGCAAAGGTTAAAAGGTGTAAAGATATTTTTCTTTACGGAGGTGAACTGTATGGCTAAGGACCTGAGCATTACCATATTGATGGATTTTTACGGAGAAATGCTCACAAAAAAACGCTTTGAAGTTATGGATATGTACTATAACGGAGATTTATCTCTTGCAGAGATTGGCGAAGAGGTGGGTGTAAGCCGTCAGGGAGTTCACGATACTATAAAAAGAGGCGAGCAACAGCTTATTGAATTTGAGGAAAAGTTAGGGCTTGCAAAAAGATTTTTAGATATTTCTTCTTATATTAAAGAAGCAAATGAAGTAATCGACACAATGCCACCGAGTGAGCAAAAAGATACACTCAGGGGATTGGCCCAAAATATTCTGGAAATAATATAAAAAAGAGAGGTGATTTTGCATGGCATTCGAAAGCTTGGGCGATAAGCTGCAGGGCGTATTTAAAAAGCTGCGCGGCAAGGGTAAGCTTACAGAAAAAGACATAAAAGATGCTATGCGCGAAATCAAGCTCGCTTTACTTGAGGCAGACGTAAACTTTAAGGTTGTAAAGGACTTTATAAATGTTGTTTCCGAAAAGGCATTAGGTCAGGAGATTATGGAGTCTTTGACTCCTGCTCAGCACCTTGTTAAAATAGTAAATGAGGAGCTTACCGCCATGATAGGCGGAGAGGTTTCAAGACTTGAATTTTCCAATAAGCCACCAAGTGTATTTATGATGTGCGGTCTTCAAGGTGCAGGTAAAACTACCGCAACGGGTAAGCTGGCACTTGAACTTAGAAAACAGGGCAGACGACCGCTTATGGTTGCCTGTGATATATACCGTCCTGCCGCTATAAAGCAGTTGCAGGTTCTGGGCTCGCAAATACAGATACCTGTATTCGAAATGGGCGCAGATACAAACCCCGTTAAGATTGCCAAAGAGGCAGTTGCATATGCAATAAAGCATGGTAACGACCCTGTTATATTGGATACTGCAGGCAGACTTCATATAGATGAAGAGCTTATGGATGAGCTTTCAAATATAAAGAGTGAGGTTTCGCCAACAGAGGTGTTGCTTGTTGTAGATGCTATGACGGGTCAGGATGCAGTAAATGTTGCAAAATCATTTAACGAACAGCTTGATATAACGGGTGTTATATTATCAAAGCTTGATGGTGATACGCGAGGCGGTGCGGCGCTGTCTGTAAAACAGGTTACGGGTAAGCCTATAAAGTTCGCATCGGTCGGTGAGAAGCTAAGTGATTTAGAACCATTCTATCCTGACAGAATGGCATCAAGAATTCTTGGCATGGGTGATGTTTTAACCCTTATAGATAAGGCGCAGGAGGCTATTGACGAAAAGTCAGCGGCAGAGCTTGAGGCTAAAATAAGAAAGCAACAGTTTGACCTTGACGACTTTTTAGAGCAGTTTAAACAGATTAAAAAACTTGGTTCATTCTCGCAGATATTGGGAATGTTACCCGGTGTAGATAAAAAAATTCTCGAGCAGGTTGATACCGAAGAAAATGAAAAGAGAATGAAACATATTGAGGCTATAATTCAGTCTATGACTATGGAGGAGAGAAGAAACCCCAAGGTTATAGGCGCAAGTCGTAAGGTCAGAATTGCCCGGGGTAGCGGTACGAGAGTTCAGGATGTCAATCAGCTCTTAAAACAGTTTGCCGATATGCAGAAAATGATGAAGCAATTCAGTGGCGGCAGACAAACAAAAATGCTCAAAAGACTGCGTAAGGGCAGATAAACAAGGTATTAAGTTTAAATAACTTTATATACAAAAACACAGGAGAAATCCTACAAATTATTCAGGAGGTGAATTTAAAATGGCAGTTAAAATCAGATTAAGAAGAATGGGTGCTAAGAAAGCTCCTTTTTACAGAGTTGTTGTTGCGGATTCAAGATATCCAAGAGGCGGCAGATTTATCGAGGAGATTGGAACATACAATCCTTTGACAGACCCTGCTACTGTTGATATAGACGCTGAGGCGGCTAAGAAGTGGATAGGCAATGGTGCTCAACCAACAGATACCGTAAAGGCTCTTTTAAAGAAATCAAATATTATCTAATTTCGGAGGGTAATGATGAAAGAAGTTTTACAGGTAATAGCCAAGTCGCTTGTTGAATTTCCGGAACAGGTTAATGTTAACGAAATTATAAACGAAGACGATACGGTAACGCTTGAACTCAGAGTTGCTCAAACCGATATGGGTAAGGTTATAGGCAGACAGGGAAGAATAGCAAAAGCTATCAGAACTGTGGTAAAAGCCGCAGCCTCAAAGGAAGATAAAAAGGTTTCTGTTGACATTATGTAGTAATGGCGTAAAAATGTCCTTGTTTGGACTAATAAGGGGGCGAGCTGTGCTTGTCCGTTGGCACAGTATTTGTTTATGTGTCTTCGGAGAGGTACAGGTCGCCCGTTTGATTTTATAATGGAAAGGCTGTAAAAATGGATTTTTTAGAAGTAGGAAAAATTATAAACACTCATGGTCTTAGAGGTGAGGTTAAAATTGCTACATGGACGGATTATCCTGAAGATTTTGAAGAAATAGGAAAAGTATATATAAAAACAAAAACGGGTAATGAGGTCCTTAACATAACAAATGTAAAATATCAGAAGAATAATATAATAGTAAAGTTTAAGGAAATATCCCATATAAATGATGCAGAAAAATACAAGGGTCTTGTTGTGTGTGCTGACAGAGAGGATTTGCCCGAGCTTGAAGAGGGTGCGCACTATATAGCAGACCTTATAGGTCTTGAGGTTGTTGATGAAGACGGAGAGGTTTTAGGTAAGCTTGTAGATGTCTTTAACACCGGTGCCAATGATATATATGATGTAAAAAGAGAGGATAAGAGAAATTTGCTTTTACCTGTAATTGATGAGGTTGTAAAGGATATAGATTTACACACAGGAAAAATCACAGTTCATGTAATGGAAGGATTGGACGATTGATGAGAATAGATATACTTACTCTTTTTCCCGAGATGCTTGAAGCTGTGTTGGGGGACAGTATAATAGGACGTGCCCGCGAAAAAGGGATAATTGAACTGAATTTTGTGGATATACGTGATTATACCGAAAACAAACACCGCAAGGTTGATGACTACCCCTTTAGTGGCGGCGGCGGTATGCTTATGCAGGCGCAACCTGTATATGACGCATATATGTCTGTTGCAAAGGACTTGGATTATAAACCATTTACCATATATATGTCTCCTCAAGGAAAGGTATTTGACCAGCCGGCTGCAATTGAGTTTTCAAAAAAAGAACACATAGTAATTCTTTGCGGTCATTACGAGGGTATAGACCAAAGAGTTATAGACGAGATTGTGGATATGGAGGTTTCTCTTGGTGATTTTGTACTCACGGGTGGAGAAATAGCAGCAATGGCGGTAGCGGACGCGACAGCCAGGCTCATTCCCGGGGTTCTTGCGACAGAGGACTCATACACGAACGAATCTCACTATAACGGATTACTTGAATATCCTCAATATACAAGACCTGCGGTTTGGCGCGGTAAGCCAATACCTGAGGTGCTTTTGTCGGGACATCATGCAAATATCGAAAAATGGAAACGTGAACAGTCGTTAATAAATACATTAAAGAAACGCCCGGATATGTTGGAAAAAGCACAATTAACCAAAAATGATATTGAATTTTTGGAAAAAGCATCAAAAAACATATAAAAATATGCACAAAAATTTTAGAAAAATTTCTGTAAATTTGTGTAAAAATCAATGAAAAAAATTTTATAAAAAGCTTGCATTTTTTAGGAGAATGGTGTATAATAGTAATGTTGTGACACTATGACAAACGATGAAGCGGGAGGTTGCGGCGATAAAACGCCGGTTTTTCCGTGGAGAATGTCCGATTCAAGAAACCGGGCGGCAGTCACGCTACACTATATCTCTGTCTTGTTTTAAATGCTCTTCCTGTGTGAGCGTTTAATGGGTAAGGGGATAATGCGGCGAAAATTGACTATTTATGCCCAAATCTTGAGTAAGATTTGGGTTTTTATTTAAGGGTGGTGCGAAACACCCGGCAGTGTGTGCAATTTTCATTTATGAGCTGTCGTGCAGATCACAATACTAAAACGAATAAGGAGGGAAAAACATGGCAGCAAGCAAGATCAGAATTAAGCTTAAGGCTTATGACCACGTGATCTTAGATCAATCAGCAGAAAAGATTGTGGAAATCGCGAAGAGAACAGGTGCGAAGGTATCAGGTCCAATTCCGCTTCCAACAAAGAAGGAAGTTATCACAATTCTAAGAGCTGTACACAAGTATAAGGATTCTCGTGAGCAATTCGAAAGAAGAACTTACAAGAGACTTATCGACATAGTGGTTCCTGGTTCAAAGACTATGGAAGCGCTAATAAAGATAGACTTACCTGCAGGCGTTGAAATCGACGTTATTCAGAAGTAATTTATCTTTAAGTTTTATATTGCAGTAGCCCGCGGGCTATGATGCAGGTCATGTTTACGTTTTGCTTTTTACGTAAACCAATAACTGTTAAGGAGGAAGAAAAATGGAAAAAGCTATTTTAGGTACAAAGATTGGTATGACTCAAATCTTTGCAGAGGATGGCAAAGTAATTCCGGTAACTGTTATTATGGCAGGTCCTTGTGTAGTAACACAAAAGAAGACTGTTGAAACAGACGGATACGAAGCTGTTCAGGTGGGCTTTGGTGATGTTAAAGAAAAATCACTTAACAAGCCTCAGAAGGGTCATTTTGCTAAGGCAAACACTGCAAACAAAAAGTATGTCAGAGAATTCAGACTTTCAGATTGTAGTGCTTACAATGTAGGCGACGAAATAAAAGCTGACATATTCGCAGCCGGAGAAAAGATTGACGTTAGCGGAATCTCAAAAGGTAAGGGCTTTGCAGGTCCTATGAAGAGATGGAACATGCACCGCGGTCCTATGTCTCATGGTTCAGGTTACCACAGAGGCTCAGGTTCAATGGGTATGTGTTCAAACCCCGGCAGAGTATTAAAGGGTAAAAAGCTTCCCGGACACATGGGTGTCGTAAAGGTTACAGTCCAAAATCTTGAAGTTGTAAAGGTTGACGCAGAACAGAATTTAATTCTTGTTAAGGGTGCCGTACCGGGAAATAAGGGCGGTCTTGTAACTGTAAGAAACGGCGTCAAGGCATAATCAGGATTATTGGAAAGGAGGAAAAGTTATAATGGCTAAAGTTGCTTTATATAACATGGACGGCGTAAAGACAGGCAACACTATGGAAGTTAGTGATGCAATATTTGCGGCTGAAGTGAATAAAACAGTTTTGCATCAGGTAGTAGTTAACTATCTTGCAAACCAAAGACAAGGCACACAAAGCACCAAAACACGTACAGAAGTACGCGGCGGTGGTATAAAGCCTTGGAGACAAAAGGGTACAGGCCGTGCAAGACAAGGTAGTATCCGTGCTCCGCAATGGACAGGCGGCGGCGTAGCTTTAGGTCCTAAGCCAAGAAGCTATCGTTACAGCTTAAACAAAAAGATAAAGAGAATTGCTCTAAAGAGTGCTCTATCTGCTAAGTATGCAGATTATCAGGTATTCGTAATAGACGAATTAGCATTAGAAGAAATTAAGACTTCAAAAATTGCTGCTCTACTAAAGGGCTTGGGCGTAGAAAACAAGGCTCTTATCGTAACAGCAGAATCTGACGAAAAGATTTATAAGTCAGCAAGAAACATCAAGGGTGTTACACCTACTCACGTAGGAACTCTTAACACATATGATGTTCTAAAGCACGACGCATTTATCGTTTCAAAAGATGCTATTGCTAAGATTGAGGAGGTGCTTGCATAATGAACTCATACGATATCATAAGAAGACCTATCATGACAGAAAGAAGTATGGAAGCTGTTTATGATAGACAAGGCAATGAAATCAAGAAGTACACATTTGAAGTGCCTAAATCAGTAAATAAGGTTGAAATTAAAAAGGCTGTCGAGGAAGTGTTCGGCGTTAAAGTAAGCGACGTAAACACAATGAACGTAACAGGAAAGCTTAAGAGAATGGGCAGAAACGAAGGAAGAAGACCTTCTTGGAAAAAGGCTATAGTTACTCTTAGTGCTGACAGCAAAGCAATCGAATTCTTTGAAATGTAATTTTCAAAGCTGTTAAATTTAAGATAAGGAGAGTAAAGGATAATGGCTATTAGAAAGTATAATCCTACTTCGCCTGCCAGAAGATTTATGACAGTTTCTGATTTTGCAGAAATCACTAAGTCTACACCTGAGCGTTCACTACTTGCTAAGAAAGACAAGCACGCAGGAAGAAACTCATATGGTAGAATTACTGTTCGTCATAGAGGCGGCGGCAACAGAAGAAAGTACAGAATTATAGATTTTAAGAGAAATAAAGACGGTATGCCGGCAACTGTAATAGGTATTGAATACGATCCAAACAGATCAGCAAACATTGCTCTTATTCAATATGAAGACGGTGAAAAGGCATATATCATAGCTCCCGTAGGACTAACAGACGGAGACGTTGTAGTATCAGGCGAGGGCGCAGATATCAAACCAGGTAATGCATTATTTATTAAGGATATCCCTGTTGGTACACTTATCCACAACATAGAGCTATATCCGGGCAAGGGCGGTCAGCTTGTAAGATCTGCAGGTAACAGCGCTCAGCTTATGGCTAAAGAAGGCGACTATGCACAGGTAAGACTTCCTTCGGGAGAAGTTAGAATGATTCGTATGAATTGTAAGGCTACTATCGGTAGTGTAGGTAACCAACAACACGAAAACATCTCAATAGGTAAAGCTGGTAGAAAACGTCATATGGGTTGGAGACCAACTGTTCGAGGCGTTGTTATGAACCCGAATGACCACCCACACGGTGGTGGTGAAGGTAAATCACCTATCGGTAGACCGGCACCGGTTACTCCTTGGGGTAAGCCAGCACTTGGTCTTAAAACAAGAAAGAAGAAGAACAGAACAGACAAATTCATTGTTAAGAGAAGAAACGCTAAATAATTGCGTTGGTTACAAATTCCTGAAAGGAGGAACAAGTAAATGGGTAGATCACTTAAAAAGGGACCTTTTGTTGAAGAGCGCTTAATATCAAGAATAGATGCAATGAACGCAGCTAACGAGAAGAAGGTTATTAAAACCTGGTCAAGAGCTTCCACTATATTCCCTGAAATGGTAGGTCATACAATAGCCGTTCACGACGGTAGAAAGCATGTTCCGGTGTTCATAAGTGAGGACATGGTAGGTCATAGATTGGGCGAATTTGCTCCAACAAGAACTTACAAGGGTCATGCAGGTTCAAAGTCTTCAAGATAAGCTTTGATTTATATGATATTTACAATTTAGATACAGATTGCCCAAAAGGGCATCCTAAAATATCGGAAGGAGGATTTTCGACATGGAAGCACGTGCAGTGTTAAAATATGCTCGAATTTCACCAAGAAAGGTGAAGATAGTGCTAGACTTAATAAGAAATAAGCCCGCAAACGTTGCAATGGCTATTCTTAATAACACACCTAAGTCAGCAAGTGAGTATTTGAAAAAGCTTCTTGCATCAGCAATCGCTAATGCAGAGAACAACAATGGTATGGATAAAAAGAATTTATATGTTGCTGAATGTTACGCAACACAAGGTCCTACTTTAAAGAGAATTCAACCTAGAGCTCAGGGTAGAGCGTTTAAAATCTTAAAGAGAACCAGCCATATCACCTTGGTATTAAAGGAAAAGGAAAATTAATCAGAAAAGGAGGTTAACTCAATGGGACAAAAAGTTAATCCGCACGGCCTGAGAGTCGGAGTTATTAAAGACTGGGACTCAAAGTGGTATGCAGGCAAAAAGGAATTCGGAGACCAGTTGGTTGAAGATTATAATATAAGAAAGTTTGTTAAGAAAACTTGCTTTGATGCAGGTATAGCAAAGATTGGAATAGAAAGAAAGCAAAACAGAGTTTATATTTCTATCCACGCAGCTAAGCCCGGTATAATCATAGGCAGAGGCGGAGCTGAAATTGAAAAGCTTAAGTCAGAAGTTGAAAAGCTTACATCAAAAACTGTAAATGTAAACATTATCGAGGTTAAGAGCCCTGATACAAATGCGCAGCTTGTTGCAGAAAACATTGCAGCACAGCTTGAGAGAAGAATTTCGTTCAGACGTGCTATGAAGCAGGTTATGGGCAGAGCTATGCGTCTTGGAGTTAAAGGTATAAAGACTGCGGTTGCAGGTCGTGTAGGCGGTGCAGAAATCGCAAGAACAGAGCAATATCACGAGGGTACAATTCCTCTACAAACTCTAAGAGCTGATATAGACTATGGTTTTGCAGAAGCAAAAACAACATACGGAATTCTTGGTGTAAAGGTATGGATTTACAAAGGTGAAATCCTAAACGTTGCTGAGGGCAGACAAAAGGAAGCTGCAGCAAATGCTCCTGAAAAGAAGGAGAGAAGACAAAGAAGACCGAAGGGAGGCAAACAATAATGTTATTACCCAAAAGAGTAAAATACAGACGTGTTATGCGCGGTCGTTTAACAGGAAAAGCAACACGCGGCAATGTTGTATCAAATGGTGAGTTCGGTTTGCAGGCATTAGAGCCAGCATGGATTACTTCAAGACAAATTGAAGCAGCCCGTATCGCTATGACAAGATACACAAAGCGTGGCGGTAAAGTATGGATAAAAATATTCCCGGATAAACCTATTACAAGAAAGCCAGCTGAAACTCGAATGGGTTCAGGTAAAGGTTCACCGGAATATTGGGTAGCGGTTGTTAAGCCGGGCAGAGTAATGTTCGAAATTGCCGGTGTATCTGAAGAGGTTGCACGTGAGGCTATGAGACTTGCTATGCACAAGCTTCCCATCAAGTGTAAGTTTATAAAACGTGAAGCTAAGGATGGTGAATAAGAATGAAAATAAATGAGCTAAGAGAACTATCAACAGCCGAGTTAGAAGAAAAGCTTGCTTCTTACAAGCAGGAGCTATTCAACCTAAGATTCCAAAACGCTATAAATCAGTTGGAAAACCCAAAGAGAATTGGTGATGTTAAAAAGACTATTGCTCGTATTTTAACCATCATTCATGAGAGAGAATTGCAAGGCAATGCAATGTAATTGAATAGCTATATAATGTCTTGAAAGGAGGACTTTTCACATGGAAAGAAATAGCCGTAAGGTAAAAATCGGTAAAGTTGTAAGTAACAAGATGGACAAGACTATCGTTGTTGCTATTGAATACAATGTAAAGCATCCGCTTTATGGAAAAATCGTAAAACGTACCTATAAGCTAAAGGCTCATGACGAAGAGAACGTGTGCTCAATAGGCGATAAGGTAAAGGTAATGGAAACAAGACCTCTATCTAAGGATAAGAGATGGAGATTAGTTGAAATTGTAGAAAAGGTTAAATAATTTTAGCCCGGAAGGAGGAATTTTAATGATTCAGCAACAAACACTTTTGAAGGTAGCTGACAACACAGGTGCAAAAGAAGTAATGTGTATCCGTGTAATGGGCGGCTCAAAAAAGAGATATGCAGCTGTTGGCGATGAAATCATTTGCAGCGTTAAAAAGGCAACACCGGGCGGCGTTGTTAAAAAGGGCGACGTTGTAAAGGCTGTTGTTGTAAGAACAGTAAAAGAATCAAAGCGAGCAGATGGATCATATATAAGATTTGACGAAAACGCAGCAGTAATCGTAAGAGATGATAAGAACCCAAGAGGTACACGTATCTTTGGCCCTGTTGCAAGAGAGTTAAGAGATAAAGAGTACATGAAGATTCTTTCATTGGCTCCGGAAGTTCTTTAATAAGGAGGAAGCGATACAATGAAAATGCATGTAAAGCGCGGCGATGTTGTAAAAGTTATTGCCGGTAAAGATAAGGGTGCACAAGGCAAAGTTCTAACAGCTATTCCTGAAAAGAATAAGGTAGTTGTTGAGGGTGTTGCAATGGTTACAAAGCACCAGAAGGCAAGATCACAGGCACAACAGAGCGCAATAGTTAAGGTTGAAGCTCCAATAGATGCTTCAAATGTTTTAAGAGTTTGCTCAAAGTGCGGCAAAGCTGCAAGAACAGGTGTCAAAATCCTTGAGGATGGCTCAAAGGTGAGATACTGCAAAAAATGTAACGAAACATTTAACGATTAATTTTCGAGAGGAGGTAAATTCTAACAATGAGTAGAATGCAAGAAAAATATACAAGTGAAGTTGCTCCTGCATTGATGGAGAAGTTCGGTTATAAGTCAACAATGCAAATACCGAAGCTTGAAAAAATCGTTATCAACATTGGTATGGGCGAAGCTAAGGACAATCCTAAGGCAATCGAGGCTGCCTGCGGTGATTTGGCTAAGATTACAGGTCAAAAGCCAATTATCACAAAGGCAAGAAAGTCAGTAGCTAACTTCAAGCTTAGAGAAGGAATGAATATTGGTTGTAAAGTAACATTAAGAGCTGATAAGATGTACGAATTCATTGACAGACTTTTCAATGTTGCACTTCCCAGAGTAAGAGACTTCCGCGGTATCAATCCAAACGGTTTTGACGGAAGAGGCAACTATTCTCTTGGTATAAAGGAACAGTTGATATTCCCTGAAATTGACTATGATAAGATTGATAAAATAAGAGGTATGGACATTAACTTTGTAACAACAGCTAAAACCGACGAGGAAGCTCGCGAATTGTTGAAGTTAATGGGCGCACCATTCCGTTCATAGTTTTTAAGGAGGAACAAAATCATGGCAAGAAGAGCAATGGTTGTTAAACAACAAAGAAAAGCTAAGCATTCAACCCAAGCTTATACAAGATGTAAGATTTGCGGCAGACCGCATGCATATCTTAGAAAATTCGGCATCTGCCGTATATGCTTCAGAGAATTGGCTTACAAGGGTCAAATCCCTGGCGTAAGAAAAGCATCTTGGTAAAGATTAGTCCCAAAAGACAAAATCTTGGTGAGAAAATTAGTATTACAGATATAGAAGTACGATTTCTTTAAGAATTCGGAAGGAGGTAAAATTATGCAAATAACCGATCCGATCGCAGACTTATTGACAAGAATCAGAAACGCTAATTCTGCAAAGCACAACAGCGTAGATGTTCCTGCTTCAAACATGAAGAAAGCAATAGTTGAAATCCTTAAGAATGAGGGTTACATCAAGGAATATCAGATTATTGAAGATGGTAAGCAAGGCGTAATCAGAATTACACTTAAGTACGGACCAAATAACGAAAAGGTTATCAGTGGTTTAAAGAGAGTATCAAAACCAGGTCTTAGATTTTATGCAAGCGTAGATGAACTACCAAGAGTTCTAAAAGGTCTTGGTATAGCAATCGTATCTACATCAAAGGGCATAATGACAGACAAAGAGGCAAGAAAAGCACATATGGGCGGCGAAGTTCTTGCATTTGTTTGGTAATTATAATAAGTAAAAACTGAAAACTTGCACAATGTTGTGCAAAGAGAATTTAAGTTAAGGAGGAAAACCCTATGTCAAGAATAGGTAAATTGCCTATCACTGTTCCTGCGGGAGTAGAAGTAAAAATCAGTGATACAAACGAAATTACAGTTAAGGGTAAGAACGGTACTTTAACAAGACAGCTTCACCCTGATATGATAGTAAAGAAGGATGGCGACACAATAACTGTTGAAAGACCTTCTGAAGACAAAATTCATAAGTCGCTTCACGGCTTAACAAGAACACTTGTAAACAACATGATAGTTGGTGTAACAGAGGGCTTTACAAAGGAACTCGAAATCAACGGTGTTGGTTACAGAGCTCAATTACAAGGAAAGACACTTGTACTTTCACTTGGTTACTCACATCCGGTAGAATACACACCTGAAGAAGGTATAACTCTTGAAGTTCCGTCTGCAAACAAGATAATTGTTAAGGGCGCAAACAAAGAGGTTGTTGGTGCAACAGCTGCTAAAATCAGAGAGTACAGACAACCGGAGCCATATAAGGGTAAGGGTATCAAGTATGCGACTGAGGTAATCAGACGTAAAGAAGGTAAAACAGGTAGTAAGAAGAAATAATTGAAAGGAGTGTTCTTAAATGTTTAAAAGAAAAGATACTAATGCTGCAAGAATTAAGCGTCATAAAAGAGTAAGAAAGAATATCTCCGGTACTGCTGCGAGACCTCGTCTTAACGTTTTTAGAAGCTTAAACAACATATACGCACAAATCATAGATGACGAAAAGGGTGTAACACTTGTTGCAGCATCATCTATGGATAAAGGTTTTGAAGGCTATGGCGGAAATATCGAAGCTGCTGCTGCAGTTGGTAAGGCTGTTGCCCAAAAAGCTGTTGCTGCCGGTATTACAGAAGTAGTATTCGACAGAGGCGGATATGTATATCACGGTAGAGTTGCTGCTCTTGCTGAAGGTGCAAGAGAAGGCGGCTTGAAATTCTAAGAAAAGGAGGACGAGTGAATGGCACAGAAAATAGACGCATCAGTATTAGAGCTTGAAGAAAATGTTGTTGCTATAAATCGTGTTGCTAAGACTGTAAAGGGCGGTAGAACAATGAGATTCAGCGCACTTGTAGTTGTAGGCGACGGCAACGGTCATGTAGGATGCGGTCAAGGTAAGGCAGCTGAAATTCCCGATGCTATAAGAAAGGGTATTGATGCAGCAAAGAAAAACCTTATAAGCGTTCCATTGGTAGGAACAACAATTCCTCACGAAGTTATAGGTATTCACGGTGCCGGCAAAGTATTGTTAAAGCCGGCTGCTGAAGGTACAGGCGTTATCGCAGGCGGAGCTGCCAGAGCAGTTCTTGAGCTTGCAGGTATAAAGGATATAAGAACAAAGTGTCTGCGTTCAAACAATAAGAGAAACGTAGTTAGTGCTACTATCCAGGGATTATCAGAGTTAAAGCAAATAGAAGAGGTTGCTAAGCTAAGAGGTAAGACCGTAGACCAAATAAAGGGTTAAGGAGGGCACCAAAATGGCAAAATTAAGAATCACATTAGTGAAAAGTACAATAGGAGCAAAGGTTAACCAAAAGGCTAACGTTGCTGCATTGGGATTAAAAAAGATTAGATCTGTGGTTGAGCATGAGGATACTCCCCAGATTAGAGGAATGATTAACAAGGTATCACATCTTGTTAGCGTTGAAGAACTTTAATTTTAGAAGAGGAGGTGTAGCAAATGAGATTAGATGAACTACAACCTGCGCAAGGGTCTAAATTTACTCGCAAAAGAGTAGGTAGAGGTATCGGTTCAGGAACCGGTAAAACATCAGGAAAAGGTCATAAAGGTCAGAACGCAAGAAGCGGCGGCGGAGTAAGACCTGGTTTTGAAGGCGGTCAGATGCCACTATACAGAAGACTTCCTAAGCGTGGATTTAAGAATATATTTGCTAAACAATATGTTTCAATCAATGTTGAGGAGTTAAACAAGCTTGAGGACGGAACAGAGGTAACAGCTGAAGTTCTAAAGTCAGCAGGCATAATAAGCAAAACACTTGACGGAGTAAAGATTCTCGGCAGAGGAGAAGTTACAAAGAAACTTACAGTAAAGGTTGCAAAATACAGCGCTTCCGCCAAGGAAAAGATTGAAAAGGCAGGCGGAAAGGCTGAGGTGATGTAATTATGCTAAATACTATTAGAAATGCATGGAAAATTCCAAGCCTAAGAAATAGAATCATATTTACATTATTGATGTTAGTTGTATTCAGATTTGGAGCACATATCCCTGTTCCGTTCCTGAGTGCAGATGCAATGCAAGCATTCCTAAGCCCAACAGAAGCAGGCGGCGGAATGGACTTGTTTAACCTGTTTGATGTGTTCACAGGTGGTGCTTTCTCAAACGCGACAGTATTCGCACTTGGTGTATCACCATACATTAACGCATCAATTATTATTCAACTTTTATCTGTTGCAATTCCAGCACTTGAAAGAATTTCAAAAGAGGGCGTTGCAGGCAGAAGGAAGCTAAACAAAATAACAAGATATGTTTCTGTTATATTAGCACTTGTTCAGGGTGCAGGTCTTTATGTAACACTTTATAACATGAAGGCACAGGCAAATCTTGAGGCAATTACAAACACAAGCGTATTAGGTTTTCTGACAATAGTTCTTACATTTACAGCCGGTACAGCATTTATTGTATGGTTGGGTGAACAAATTACAGAAAAAGGTCTTGGTAACGGTGTTTCACTGCTGATTTTTGCAGGTATCGTTTCAAGAATACCAACAGGAATTGCAACTGTATACAGTAGCTTCCTTGGCACGGGAATAACAACAAAGAATATTGTTATAACTGTTCTTATTATAGCAGTTGTAATATTAGCTATTGCGTTTGTTGTATATTTCTCAGACGCAGAAAGAAGAATTCCTGTTCAGTACGCAAAGCGTGTTGTTGGTAGAAAAATGTATGGCGGACAAAGCACAAACATTCCTATAAAGGTTGCTTCGGGCGGTGTTATGCCAATCATTTTTGCATCATCTATTATGGCATTCCCTGCAACAATCGTAAGATTGATAAGCGGTGGTAACATGCCTACAACAGGTGTTGGATACTATATACTTGGATGTTTATCAGCAGGATATTCTTCAGCTTGGTGGACTAGTGTAGTATATGCAGTATTATACTTCCTGTTAATAATATTCTTCACGTATTTTTATTCATCAATTCAATTCAATCCTATTGAATTGTCGAATAATCTGAAGAAGAGCGGTGGATTTATTCCGGGTATCAGACCGGGTAAACCAACTTGTGATTATATCACAAAGATTTCCACAAGACTTAACCTTATAGGTGCTATATTCCTTGGAATTATAGCAATCCTTCCGGTTGTATTCGGTGCATTATTCGGTATAACCTCATTACAGATAGGTGGTACTTCACTTTTAATTATGGAAGGTGTTGCACTCGAAACAGTTAAGCAGATAGAATCTCAGATGGTAATGCGTCATTATAAAGGTTTTCTTGAATAATCAACTGAAAGGCGGGATTTTATGAACCTGATTTTAATTGGTCCTCCGGGAGCAGGAAAGGGTACACAAGGAGAAAAACTCTCAAAAAGGTTGGGCATTGATACTATTTCTACGGGAGTAATGCTAAGAACCGCTATAAAAGAACAGACCGAGGTCGGAAAGATTGCACAGATGTATATCAACGACGGAAATCTTGTTCCTGATGAAGTAATAGTTGATGTTGTAAAGGAAAGACTTTCGCAACCCGATTGTGAAAAAGGATTTATACTTGATGGTTTTCCTCGTACAATAGCACAGGCGGAGGCACTAAGTGCCACTGATATAAAAATCGACAAGGTCCTTTCGATTGAGGTTGATGATGATAAGATAGTAGAAAGACTATCACAAAGACGCGAGTGTTCAAAATGCGGCGCTCCATACAATCTCACATTCAATAAGCCTGAGGTTGATGGTGTATGTGATAAATGCGGTGGTTCTCTTATCCAAAGAGCTGACGACAACGAAGAAACAATAAAAAGTCGTCTTAGTATTTATCACGAAGAAACAGAGCCAATAAAAGAATACTATGAAAATCTCGGCTTGCTCGTTGAAGCACAGGGAGAAGAAGAACTTGCTGATACAACAAGAAATGTCCTTAAGGCATTGGGAATAGAGGAATAAAAAAATCTATGATAACTATAAAATCAGCAAAACAAATAGAGAAAATGCGTAAAGCATGTAATATAACTAAGGAAGCGCTTGAGCTTATCGAAAAGAATATCAAGCCCGGAATCTCGACCAAGCAGCTTGATAAAATCGCGTATGATTTTATCAAGTCGCAAGGCGGAGTACCAAACTTCCTTAATTATAACGGATTTCCGGGAAGTATATGCGCGTCTGTAAATGACGAGGTTGTTCACGGAATACCCGACAAACAAAGAATCCTTAAAGAAGGCGACATAATAAGTATTGATATGGGCACAATGCTTGATGGCTGGCATTCCGATGCTGCAAGAACCTTTGCGGTAGGAAAAATAAGCAGTGAGGCACAAAGGCTCATTGATGTAACAAAACAAAGCTTTTTTGAGGGGATAAAACATATAAAGCATGGTGCCAGATTAGGTGATATTTCGGCTGCCATTCAGGAATACGTTGAAAAGAACGGATACAGTGTCGTACGCGACCTTGTAGGCCACGGAATAGGTCAAAATCTCCACGAAGACCCGAATGTTCCAAACTTCGGACATTATGGCAAAGGCGTAAAGCTTGCTGCGGGTATGACGCTTGCGATTGAGCCTATGGTAAATGAGGGCGAATACGCGGTAGAGGTTCTGGATAACGATTGGACTGTTGTTACGGCAGACGGGTCATTATCTGCTCATTATGAAAATACTGTACTGATAACAAAAGATGGATATGAAATCCTGACAATGTGAGGTGGCAGTATGGAAGTAGTAACAGGTTCGGTTGTGCGTTCAATCGCAGGACATGATAAGGGCGACTATTTTATAGTGCTCGCATTAGAGAATGGCTATGCCTATGTAGCAGACGGGAATTTGCGAAAGGCCCGGTCGCCGAAGAAAAAAAAGCTCAAGCACATTCAAAAAAGCGGGAAAATCGCTGCTGACTTAAAAGAAAGACTCGATAAAAGAGAAACAGTCGAAGATTTTGAATTGCGAAAGGCATTAGCGGAATTAGTTAGAACTAATTAGGAGGATATATCATTGGCTAAGGATGATGTTTTAGAATTAGAGGGCAAGGTTGTAGAAACCCTGCCAAACGCAATGTTTAAAGTAGAGCTTGAAAATGGACACCAGATTTTGGCACACATTTCAGGCAAATTGAGAATGAACTTCATTAAGATTTTACCGGGTGATAAAGTAAAGCTTGAGATGAGCCCTTACGATTTGACAAGAGGTAGAATCACTTGGAGGTCTAAGTAATAGGAGGTAGACGAAGATGAAAGTACGTCCGTCAGTAAAACCGATTTGCGAAAAATGCAAAATCATAAAAAGAAAAGGCAAGGTAATGATTATTTGTGAAAATCCAAAGCACAAGCAAAAGCAAGGCTAAAAAATCCATATTTGGCATATCTCGAAAATTTTTCTACTCTTGCGTATAAGAATACGCGGCGAGCAGCAAAATTTCCGACCTATGCTCAAATCTGAAATTATTACAAGGATTTTCGTACTAAACATTATTTGTATACAACTTGTTCAGGTGCGGCTGCCGCAAGGTATCAACACCCTTGCGGTGCTTGAAGAAGTTTTTTGCACAATAAAAATTGTGCTATAGTAATTTATTTTTTGATGATATCTTTTATGGAGGTGTAGAAAAGTATGGCAAGAATAGCAGGTGTTGACTTACCAAGAGAAAAAAGAGTTGAGGTTGGTCTTACTTATATCTATGGTATAGGTTTGAAGAGCTCACAAAACATTTTAGCTCAAACAGGAATAAATCCCGATACAAGAGTTAAAGACCTTACAGATGCAGAGGTTAACAGCATCAGAGAAGTTATTGACGCTCAATTTACAGTTGAAGGTGATTTGAGAAGACAATTAGCTCTTGATATCAAGAGACTTATGGAAATCGGATGTTACAGAGGTATCCGTCATAGAAAGGGTCTTCCTGTAAGAGGTCAGAACACAAAGAACAATGCAAGAACACGCAAGGGCCCTGCAAGAACTATTGCGGGCAAGAAGAAATAATAAAGGAGGGACTAAGCAATGGCTAAAGTAGCAAAGAAAACTACACGTACAAGAAGACGTGATAGAAAGAATATCGAAAAGGGCGCAGCTCATATTCGTTCAACATTCAATAACACTATTGTTACAATCACAGATACTGCAGGTAATGCAATATCTTGGGCAAGCGCAGGTGGCTTAGGCTTCCGCGGTTCGAGAAAGAGCACACCATTTGCTGCTCAGACAGCTGCTGAAACAGCTGCAAAAGCTGCAATGGAACATGGTATGAAAACAGTTGAGGTTTACGTAAAGGGTCCGGGTGCAGGTAGAGAAGCTGCAATCAGAGCTTTACAGGCAACAGGTCTTGACGTTACAATGATTAAGGACGTTACTCCAATTCCTCACAATGGTTGTAGACCACCTAAGAGAAGAAGAGTCTGATAATTTGGAAGAAGGAGGAAAATATCATGGCAAGAAATACTCAACCAATTTTAAAGAGATGTAGAACACTTGGTCTTGACCCACAAGTTTTGGGTATAGATAAGAGTTCAAACAAGAACCCTAAGCAAAGCAGAAAAAAGCAATCAGAATATGGTTTGCAATTAAATGAGAAGCAAAAGGTTAAGTTCATCTACGGTGTACTGGAAAAGCAATTCAGAAAGTACTATGTAATGGCAACAAAGAGACAAGGCATTACAGGTGAAATGCTTCTTCAAATTCTTGAATCAAGACTAGACAATGTTGTTTACAGACTTGGTCTTGCAAACACAAGACGTGAAGCAAGACAAATAGTAAATCACGGACACATTACTCTAAACGGACACAAGGCAGACATTCCATCAATACTTGTTAAACAAGGCGATGTTGTATCTGTAAAAGAAAAGAGCAGAAGTTCAGTAAGAATTAAGGAGATTGTAGAGGACAACGCAAAGAAAGTTGTACCACAATGGCTTGATATGGATAAGAATACTCTGACAGGTAAAGTTGTAAGACTTGCAAACAGAGAAGATATCGACTACGAAGTAGAAGAACATCTTATCGTCGAGTTGTACTCTAAATAATCTGAGATTACCCTCGGTAAGTGGAAACGTATTTATATATTTAAAGAGCATTACGAGAGTTTATTTCTTTGTTGTGTGCTCAATTTTAAAGGAGGGTTCGCTAAATGATAGAAATGGAAAAACCCAACATAGAATGTGTTGATTTGAGTGAAGACGGAAGATATGGCAAATTTGTTGTATCTCCATTAGAGAGAGGTTATGGAACTACTCTTGGAAATTCGCTTCGCAGAATACTTCTTTCATCATTGCCGGGTGCTGCAGCAACCGCAATAAAGATTGAAGGTGTTCAACATGAATTTTCAACAATCCCGGGTGTAACAGAAGATGTTACAGAGATAATTCTGAACATTAAAAAGCTTGCCCTTAAGCTTCATGGTGAAGAAAATACAAAAACTGTTATCATAGAAGCAAAAGGCGCTGGTGAAATAACAGCAAATGATATAAAGCGCGACAGTGATGTTGAGATATTTAATCCCGACCTACACATTGCAACGCTTAACGAAGATGCTAATTTATATATGGAAATCAACTTGTCAAGAGGCAGAGGCTATGTAAGCGCTGACCGTAACAAGCAGGGAGCACAATCTATAATAGGTATGATTCCTGTCGATTCTATATATACACCTGTTACAAAGGTGAATTATACTGTTGAAAATGTTCGAGTAGGACAGTATACTGACAGAGAACAACTTTCAGTGGAAGTCTGGACAAATGGTACAATTAAGCCTGATGAAGCTGTAAGCTTGGCTGCAAGAGTTATGAATGAGTTATTAAACTTGTTTATAGACCTTTCAGAAGAAGCTAAGGCTGCTGAAGTTATTGTTGAAAAGAAGGAGAACAAGAAAGAAAAAGTTCTCGAGATGACAATAGAAGAGCTTGACTTGTCAGTTCGTTCATACAACTGCTTAAAGAGAGCTGGTATCAATACTGTCGAAGACCTTATAAACAAATCTGAAGAAGATATGATGAAGGTCAGAAACTTGGGTAGAAAATCGCTTGAAGAAGTTATAAACAAATTGAACAGTTTAGGTCTTTACCTTAAGAAAGAAGAAGATAATTAGGAGGTACGTTATAATGCCAGGTACAAGAAAGTTAAATCTTCCTACTGACCAAAGAAAAGCATTGTTAAGAAATCTTGTAACAAGCTTTTTGGAAAATGGTAAGATTGAAACAACTCTAACAAGAGCAAAAGAAACTCAGGCAATGGCTGAGAAAATGATAACTCTTGGCAAAGCCAATACATTGCACACACGTCGTCAGGCTTTGGCTTATATAACCAAAGAAGATGTTGTAACTAAAGTGTTTGCAGAAATTGCACCAAAGTATGCTGACAGAAATGGTGGATATACAAGAATAATCAAAGTAGGTCCTCGTCGTGGCGACGGTGCTGAAATGGCAATTCTCGAATTGGTTTAATTAAAGATAAAACAAAAAATCTTGGAATGTATTCATTCCAAGATTTTTTTGTGTGAATATTCCGGTCGCTACGGGAAGTGATAAAGAGAGAGGGTTACGAATTTAAAATCACTCCCGTCCAAAACGCAGGGGACACAGAATATCAATTTCCAGACTGGGTAATGATTGTCCCCTGCGTCCGTGAAATAGCTTATTCAATCGACTCTATAACTGCATAGCGCTTGTCGTGTCGTCTGTATACAATATTCGTTTCGTTTGTTGTTGTATTCTTAAATATAAAGAAGTTATGACCTAATAAGTTCATCTGTAGAATTGCTTCTTCCACACTCATAGGTTTTACGATAAACCTTTTAGTCTTTACAATATCAAACTCAGCTTGGTCTTCAGGTTCATTAAAATTGTAACCGTTAATCATAATTTTATCGCTAAGAGCATCCTTTTTAATCTTCTTTTCGAGCCTTGTTTTGTTTTTTCGGATTTGCCTTTCTATTATATCAACAGCTTTGTCGGCAGCAGTCATAAAATCTACTTCGGTTACCTCTGCGCGATATATCATACCGCTGACAAAGATTGATACTTCAATGTAATCATCATCCTTAATAGTCTCGAATACAACACGTGCATCCGCCTCTTCGCGGAAAAACTTTTCAAGCTTTGAAAGTTTTTTCTCCGTATAATCTTTTATCTTGTCGGGTACTTGTGTTTTTCTTCCAATAATCGTAAATTTCATACTGTTCACCTCTTTTTCCGGTATTAAGGGGATTTTAATATCCTCTTAATATATATTTACCCCAAAAAATAGAAATTAAAACAGTTTATGGAAAAATATTAAAAAAATTTTTATAACTCTCTTCCCAAAAGGGTGCTGTACTTTATAAAGTTTCGTGGGTTTGTACTGATAACCCGTTCGATTGTCTTTCCTCTCATTTCGACAGTGAGATCATTATAAAGTTTTACATGTCTATGTTCAAATTGTGTTTCATCATAAAATATTATATCTGTAGGAATTACCGAATAAATCATTTTTTTGTTGTCCTTTCTTTTTCTATAAGCTCATATAGCTTTTCCATTGCATCTGACAATCCGCCCATCTGATTTATAAGTCCGCACTCTACTGCCTGCTTTGCAAAAAGAATAGTACCAACATCATTTGCAATCTCATCGGTTGCAAGCATAAGGCTTTTAAACTTTTCTTCGCTTACATTAGAATTATTAACAACAAATTCGGTTATTCTGTCCTGCATTCTCTCGAAATACTGAAAAGTCTGCATAACACCAATTACAACACCGCTCATTCTCATAGGATGTACTGTCATAGTTGCAGTGGGGGCAATAATAGAATAATCGGTACTTACACTAAGCGGTACACCAATACTGTGCCCGCCTCCCAACACGAGCGATACAGTGGGCTTTTTCATGCCGGCAATAAGCTCAGATATTGCAAGACCTGCTTCAACATCACCGCCTACAGTATTTAACAGAACTAAAAGCCCGTCAATTTCATTATCCTCCTCAACCGCAACAAGCTGGGGAAGTACATGCTCGTACTTTGTTGTTTTATTCTGTGGCGGCAGTACCATATGTCCCTCTATCTGACCGATTATGTTAAGGCAATGTACATTCCCGCGTGGATTTTTTGTGCGTATATTACCAAAGTCATATATTTGCTGACGTTCTTCTTTTGAGTGATCGCTTCTGCTTTCCTGTTCAAAATTTTCGCTCATTTTTAATCTCCGTATTTAATTATTATATACAGTATTATTCTCCTTTTTTGATTGTTTTATGTAATGTGAAATATTTCGGGTAAAATCTATTGACAAGCTGAAAATGATGTTATATAATGTATTTACTCAGTTAATGAACAACAAAGCATTGCGGAGATAAAAATTTTTACATATTGATTGAAGAAAGGCAGAATTATTATGAAAATAAGATGGGGTGTAATAGGCTGCGGAGGAATTGCGGACCGCAGAACATTGCCGGGTATGATGTTGGCAGAAAATGCAGAGGTTGTTGCGGTTATGGATAAAGACACAACTGTTGCAAAGAACTGTAAAGAAAAATATGGTGCAAAATATGCATTTGAGAATTACGAAGATGTACTTGCAATAGATGAAATTGATGCTGTTTACATCGCATCGCCCGTGTTCTTCCATAAGGAGCAGGCAATAGCGGCAGCAAATGCTAAGAAACATATTCTTCTCGAAAAGCCGGTAGCACTCACTGTTTCCGATGCTGAGGATATCAAAAAAGCTTGTGAGGAAAATGACGTAAAAATAAGTATCGGTTTCCTTATGCGCTTTCATGAATATCATCAGAAAATAAGAGAAATTATCCGTGATGGTAAAATCGGCGAAATAGTTTCAATGCGCGGGCAGTTTACATGTTGGTATCCCGATATTGAGGGTGCATGGCGTCAGCGTAAAGCAACTTCGGGTGGCGGCGCGCTTGTGGATATGGGTATTCACGTAATAGATCTTATACAATATATAACAGGTCTAAAAGCGGTTGAGGTAGCAGCATTTAACCAAACACAAACATTCTCGTATGAGGTTGATGACTCATCAAATCTTATTATGAAAATGGATAATGGTTCGGTGGCTTATGTTGATTCCAATTTCAATATTCCCGACGCTGCATCAGTTGCAAAACTCGAAATTTATGGTACAAAAGGAAGTGTAGTTGCCACAGGCACTCTTGCTCAGGCAGAGGTTGGCAGTGTAAGTATTCTTATAAGTGATGATTCTCTTGGATATGATGCTAACCAGACACGTAATGAGCTTATACCTGTTTTGCTTGACGGTGAATTGACTGGTAATATGTATACAAAGGAAATAGAGGGATTCGGCAAAGCAATTACTGATGGTACAGACACCCCTGTTTCGATAGAAAGTGCAATATATGACCAAAAGATTGTTGAGGCGGCATATAAATCATCAGAAGAAAAACGATTTATTACCGTAGAGTAATCATCAGATAAAAACTTTAAAAGAGCTATTTAAAGAGAAATTCTTTTTAAATAGCTCTTTTTTGAAAAAAATTATATATTGATTTTTTTCCTTTTATGTGTTATAATTACAATGGCTTGGTTTGCAATATAAGCCGGGTCTATAGCTACATAAGAACAAATACGATAAAGCATAGTAGGAGGAAACATATGGATATTTTTAAGATTTTGACGTTATTGGGTGGACTTGCCCTGTTTCTGTTTGGAATGGATTATATGGGAGATAGCTTAAAGAAGCTATCGGGCGGTCAGCTTGAGTCCATATTGCAAAAACTGACATCTAACAGATTTAAGGGCTTTTTACTTGGATTTTTGGTTACTGCTGTAATACAGAGCTCATCAGCAACAACAGTTATGCTTGTAGGCTTTGTAAACTCGGGTATAATGAAACTGTCCCAGTCTATTGCAATTATAATGGGTGCAAATATAGGTACAACAGTAACTGCATGGCTTTTGAGTACAACGGGTATTTCAGCAAGTACCGAATGGCTTAAGTTACTAAAGCCTGATTCATTCACACCAATACTTGCTATGATTGGTATTATAATGATTATGGTCTGCAAGACCGATAAAAAGAAAAATATAGGTGCAATTTTAATAGGTTTTGCAATACTTATGTTTGGTATGGAAACAATGTCCGATGCTATGTCAGGTCTCAAAGACAGCGAAAGCTTTGCAAAAATCCTTGTTATGTTCGAAAATCCTGTACTTGGTATACTATGCGGAACAATCCTTACTGCAATTATTCAGTCATCCTCTGCATCTGTAGGTATATTGCAGGCATTGTCTTTAACAGGCGCAATTCCTATGGCAACTGCACTCCCCGTTATATTGGGACAAAATATAGGTACAACAATTACACCGATACTTTCTGCTATAAGCGGTAATAAGGACTCAAAAAGAGTTGCGATATCATGTCTTTATATAAAGATTATAGGTGTTGTAGTAGTGGGCGGTGTGTTCTATGGCTTGCACTCTATTCTGGACTTTGCATTTATGCATGCTCAGGCATCGGTATTCTCAATAGCGCTTGTTCATACAACATTTAATATTATATCAACAATAATTTTAATACCGTTCTGTAGCTTTATCGAAAAATTGGCAACATTGTCGATTAAATCTGAAGAAACTGCTGAGGAGGATATATTCAGAGTTCTCGATGACAGATTTTTGTCTGTTCCAGGCTTTGCTTTGGAAAAAGCAAGTGAGATTATGGCGCAGATGATGAGAATAACAGTAGATACAGTAAATGTTTCGCTTGATAAGCTTCTTAACTATGATGCAAAAACAGATGCTTACATAAAAGCACAGGAAGAACTTGTCGACAACTACGAGGATAAGCTTGGTTCGTATCTTGTTAAGCTTGCCGGTAATAAGCTTTCAGAACGTGATGCGAATGAGGTCACATCACTACTTCACATAATAGGCGACGTTGAAAGAATTTCTGACCATGCATGCAATCTTGTAAGTGCTTCTAAGGAAATTCATTCAAAGCAAATTTCGTTCTCGGATGAGGCTGTAAAAGAAATAAATATTATTTCTGATGCAATAAAAGAGATTGCAGATATTACAATAAATGCGGTTGAAAATAACGACAAGCAGGTTGCAATGAAGATTGAGCCTTTAGAGCAGGTTATAGATAAGCTTAAATATAAGATGAAGAACAATCACGTAGAACGTTTGCAGAAGAATAAATGCACTATTGAGCTTGGTTTTGTTTATTCTGATATAATAACAAACTTCGAAAGAATTGCAGACCATTGCTCGAATATAGGTGTATCAATTCTTCAAAAGGAAGAAAGTGGTTTTGAGCCACATTATTATTTGAATCATGTTAAGTATGATGGTGAAAACAACTTTATAAGCCAATATGATGTTTATAAGGAAAAATACCACATAATATAAACAGTTTAAAGGAGGTAATGAGATTGCCTATTAGAATACCCGATAAATTACCTGCCACTAAGGAATTGAGGGCAGAAAATATATTTGTAATGAGCGAAACAAAAGCTATGCATCAGGATATTCGTCCGCTTAAAATTGTTATAGTGAACTTAATGCCAACAAAAATAACAACCGAGACACAGCTTTTAAGACTTTTGTCTAACTCGCCATTACAGGTGGAAATCGACTTTTTGCAAATGGATTCACACACCTCCAAGAACACCTCACAGGAGCATTTGTCGCAATTTTACAAAACATTCGGAGAAATAGAAAATCAAAAATATGACGGAATGATAATAACGGGTGCACCGGTAGAGAATATGGAATTCGAAGAGGTCGACTATTGGGAAGAGCTTACGCGTATTATGGAATGGTCAAAGACACATGTTACCTCAACCTTCCATATCTGCTGGGCTGCTCAGGCGGGACTCTACTATCATTATGGAGTTCCGAAATATCCACTCCCCAAAAAATGCTCAGGTGTTTTCGAACATCGTGTAAACAGACGCACTTCAAAGCTTGTAAGAGGTTTTGACCCTGCATTCTATGCACCGCATTCAAGACATACCGAAGTAAGAGCTGAGGATATAAAAAAGGTTAAGGGACTCGAAATTCTTGCCGAATCTGAGGATGCCGGAGTTTATATTGTATCTACCAATGGGGGTAGAAAAATATTTGTTATGGGACATTCAGAATATGATGAAACAACATTAAAGGATGAGTATTTCCGAGATTTGGATAAGGGTATGAATCCGGAAGTTCCATGTAATTATTTCCCTAACAATAACCCTAAAAAGCGTCCGGTTATGAGATGGCGCTCGCATGCAAGTCTTTTGTTCTCGAATTGGCTGAATTATTTTGTATATCAGATTACACCATACGATATAGAAACAATTCGTTAGAAACTCAAAAACACAGAAGGGAGAGATTTGTTTGGCAAAGAAAAATGCAGATTTGCCTAAGCTTAAAGAGCAGATTAAAAATGATAATCTTAAGAACATATATCTCTTCTATGGTGATGAGGAGTTTTTAAAGAACAAATATGTAAACGATATAAGAAACTCTATTCCGCATAATGGCTTTGAAGATTTTAACCATATTATATTCAACGGGCACGATATTCCTGTATCCGAGTATGATGATGCGTGGGAAAGCTTTCCTATGATGGCACCAAGGCGGTTTATATATATAAAGGACTCTCAGATTTTCAGGACAAGAGATAGTGGAGTTTTTAAAAAACCATCAGAAGAAAAAAAGGAGTTCTGGCTCGAAAAGCTTGCCAACCCTCCACAGGACACGGTAGTAGTTTTTGACGAAACAGATGTAGATAAGAGAAGTGTAATATATAAAGCACTTACGAAAGTGGGTATGGCGGTTGAATTTGAGTATCCTGATGAAGCAGATTTGGTAACATATACACTTGGAAGAGCCTTAAAAGAAAAAAAGAAAATGGCAAAGGACGTTGCTGTGCATTTTGTATCGTTACTTGATGAAGGTCTCTTAAATCTTAACAACGAGCTTGAGAAGTTGTTTTACTACTGTGATGAGGAGATAACTCATATGGCAGTTGATAAGGTGGTATCAAAAGGGCTTAATATTCAAGTTTTCGAACTTACCGATGGAATTATAGAAAACAATGCACAAAAAGCAATGGGTATACTTTCGGATTTAAGAAATCAGGGAGAAAGAGCTTTTCCGGTGCTTTACCTTATACTGTCCAACGCACAAAAACTGTTAAAGGTTAAGATGTATTCATTAGAGCTACAATCAGAAATTGCAAGAAAGACAGGTATAAGCCCGTACTTTTTAAAGAAATACATTAACAGTGCGTCGGGCTTTAGCGAAAGTGCACTTATAAAAATGGTAACAAGAATTCCCGAAATAGATTATGAAATCAAAGAGGGAAGAATAGATGAATGGACTGCACTCGAGCAGTATGTTGCAGAGGCTTTGTATTATTCAAATTAAAAACGGCTACTTAATAAAGTAGCCGTTTTCTTATAATATTTCTGTCTGTTTTTTAGCAGCAGTTGTTGTTGCAAGGGTCATTACAAGGGTCGCAGCAATCGTTGTTGCTGCCGCCAAGTATACCGTTGTTGCCTGAGCATAAAAGTACAAGCACAATTATGATGACAATCCAAATCCAGTTATCGCCGCCATTGTTACAGTTATTTCCAAATAAACACATAATAAAATCCTCCTCATAAATTTATTGATAAGAGGTTCATTTAACCTCTACAATATAATATGAGCAGGATTTTATTTTGTTACAGTTTCGTTATTATGTTTGCTTCGCAAAAAATCTGCAAAATCACGTATTGAGTTGATATCCTCATAAGAAAGACCTGTTAAGTCTATGCGCGGATGAAGTCCTGATGAGCATATCGAATCTGTACTTACATCAAAGAACTTAGCTAACATTCCTATATATACTGCACTTGGTGTGCTTTTACCACTTTCCCATGAATGCAAGGTGGGTCTTGATATTCCCAGCTTTTCGCTTAATTCTGAAATTGTCATGTTATGCCTGGCTCTAAGATTTCGTATGTTCTTGCTTATTCTTTGGCTTACTAATAGCTCGTCCAAAATATCACCTCTCAGGATTATTATCCCAGGGCATTACATCGCCCTCTTCGCGTAAATAATCAAGGATTTTCCATACACCCTCGCCTGTAGCGCTATCAACTTCGAAAATTGTTTTGCAACCGGCAAGAGAAAGCCATCTTCGTGAGCGCTCAACATTTGCACATGGATGATTGATTTTTGTTATTATGCCTATAACCTCTCTGTTACAAACAGGAGTTACACATGGCGGAAACAGTGAATATGGCTCGGTTGCGCTTATAAGAAGACCTACAACATCTGCCTCGAATGTATACATAGCTAAGGCGGAGCCGAGCTGCTTTGCCTGTATGTATTCGCCCGGTGTATCAATAATAACATCAAAACGATTTACATACTGGGTTTTCTCGTAGCGTATATTTTCGCCTTTTAACGCTTGTGTAAGGGTTGTTTTGCCTGTTTCGCTTCTGCCTACAAGTATTATCTTCTTCATGTTCTGGTTATTTCACAAACAGAGAAGCCAAGCTTTTCCTGTGAATATGTACACATAGCACGTATAGAGGTTTCAACATCTGCAACCATACCTGTTATTATGAGTGTCCCGCTGAATCTGTCTACAAAGCTCAAATCTATATTTGAAGTTTTAGTTGCAATATCTGCGCCTATTACTGCAGTTTCTGCAGGTGAAAAGGTTATAATACCTATTGCACTTTTTTTGTAGTCTATTGCAGGGTCAAGACCAAGCTTTACATATAAAACAGGGTCAGGACTCGCTATAATATGTGCCAATGTGATTTGTTTTCCGGGTACAAGCTCCTGTATAATACGCATTTTGTCGCTTTTGCCTGCTAATATATCGTTCATTGTTTTACTATCCTTTCGAGTTTGTATACGTTATACATATTAAGTATATCACATTTTCTTAAATAATGCAAGTGTTTTAACCAAGCAAATTTTTTAAAACTTCGTTTGCGCTCATATACCTAAAACCCTCGTTGTCTTTTATGATTGTACTTGTATCTGGACTGAATTTATCGTAATTTGTAAGATACGCCATTCCCTTGGAGCAGTCGGGGAATTTCTTGTACCAATCACCGAAGTAATCGTTCATATATTGTTCGGCAAGAATGACAGCCTCACTGTCATGCGCACCGGTTGACGATGGTGTTCCGCAAAGTCTTACTCCGGGCGGTGATGATAATGCAACAACAAGACTTCCGTCTGTACATTTTCCTATTACAATATACGCAAAATTATCACTTTGCGAACTCATAATATCACCGGGACGATGTACTGTTACGTCAGACTTTGGTGTTCTTTTGCCAAGACCAAGCTCGTGTAGCTTTTCGTCATAGACGCCTGCATCAAACACAAATCCGTTCTCACCGTTTTTTGTGTAAAGAGTGTTGTACAATACCCAGCCAATATAACCTGAGGCATCAAGGCCGCTTTCTCTATTTGAATGATTTTTGTGGTTGTAGCGTTGGTCCTGCTTTGAGTAGAAGTCTTTCCACCTTCCGTCAAGACCAAGCGTTGTAGTGGTCGATGATGCACCTGTATCCGAACTGTTCCAGCCTCCGCCATATATGTACATTGTACTGCCTACGGGTTTTAGTGCATTTTGTAAAAGCTTTTTTACTGATGCATCACCGGCATACGATACCGGTTTTTGAGTTGGCTTTGCTTCTTGTTTCTTTTCCGTTTTTGTATCCTCTTTTTTTATGGGTTCTTCTTTTTTTACACTTCCCTTATCAGTTGGGTTGGTGGTTGGTGCAGTATCGGGAATTGGTGTAGCTTGTACAATCTCAGTAGTGTCAGTTTTGGGAAGCGACAGTTCTATACTATGCTTTCCCACATATCCTAATGTGGTAAGTACAGCAAGGATAAGTGCAACAGGAATGAGTATGCGTCTTAGCAGAGATTTCCTTTTCCTTTTTTTCTTTTTTGTAGCCATAATATCATTCCTTTCTGATTATTTACCTGATAAATAATTTATCTCGTGGCTTGTAAGATGACGCCAATGCCCCAGAGGCAGATTTCCAAGCTCAACCTTGCCTATACTTATTCTCTGCAATGCAACAACCTTTGAGCCTACTGCCTCGAACATTTTTCTGACCTGTCTGTTTTTGCCCTCATGAATGGTTATTCTGACTATTGTATAGCCATCTACTGCGTCTAAAATTTCAATTTCTGCAGGTGAGGTTATATAGTCCTCTACCTTTAGTCCGCGTCTTAGCTTGTTAAGACCGCTTATTGTGATTCCGCCCTTTAACGTGGCAATATAAGTCTTGTCAATGTTAAATTTGGGATGCGAAACCTTATAGGTGAAATCACCGTCGTTTGTGAGCAACAAAAGTCCCTCTGTGTCATAATCAAGTCTGCCTACGGGGAATATACGTACGTCCTTTAAATCATTTTTTATAAGGTCAATAACTGTTTTTCGTTCAAACTGGTCCTTTACGGTAGATACATAACCAACGGGTTTGTTGAGCATAATGTAATAGTTTTTGTTCTTAATTTTAAGCTCAACATTATCGAGTAAAACAGTATCAGCGCCTATTTCTACTTTTGTGCCTTGCTCTTTTATAACGTTACCGTTTACCTTAACTCTGCCATTGTCAATAAGCTCCTCAGCACCACGACGCGATGCAGCTCCGCTCATTGCTATAAATTTTTGTAGTCTTACTATTTCTCCCATTGGTGTATATCCTTTCTCAAAATAAAAGATTTTTAAGTGTTCTGTCAAGAATACTAAAAAAGCTTTTTCTTAGTCTGTATGTATTACATGGTGGTATTTCTTTTTCAGATATTATATCTACTGTATCAATTACAATATCATTTTGTGTGATTCTGGCATAACCCACCTTCTCGCCGGCGTTTATGCCATTAGTCAGGTCGGGATTGATGTGGTTTTCAACAAGAATTTTAGAAGAATCGTTGTTTAGGGGTATGCATAACGAGTCTTTGTATAATAACTTATATTCGTCATCATGTATTTTTGCAATACGTGCACAGCTGCCCGCTTTTACTGCATATACGGGACGATGTGTATCAAAGCAATAGTCAAGCATTTGAGTGTGCGATTCCCAGTCATTTTTATCGCCCAATGTAACTGCAACAAACTCCATACCGTCGCGCTGGGCACTGCTTACAAGACATCTGCCTGTCTTTTTTGTATAGCCTGTTTTTATGCCTGTGCAACCATTATAGCGTGATAAGAGCTTGTTATGATTAACAAGTGGGATAAGCCGATGACCATTTTGCGCCCGTACCTCTCTGTATTTTGTAGAAACAATCTCTTTAAAAGCTTCATTTTTAAGTGCATATCTTGCAATAATCGCCAAATCATATGCAGTTGTGTAATGGCCGTCGTCATCAAGTCCGTTCGGATTCATAAACTGCGTGTTTCTTGCACCGAGCTCATATGCCTTTTTATTCATCATATCTGCAAAAGCCTCGGGTGTTTTTGCAATATGCTCTGCAATAGCAATAGCGGCATCATTTCCGGAATTAAGCATAAGACCATAGAGTATGTCGTGCATAATATACTCTTCGCCCTCACGAATATACATAGAAGAACCCTCAGTATTCTGAGCTTTTTTTGATATTTTTACAACATCATATATACTGCAGTTCTCCAGAGCAATAATTGCAGTCATAATTTTGGTGGTGCTTGCCATTGGATGTTTTTCGTATCCGTTTTTATGCCATATAACCTCGCCGGTTGCCTGATTTATAACACAGGCACTAAATGCACTATCTGCCATAGCATATGCATGGCTTGTGCCTATAACAATAAACAGAAGTAAAAATATAAAGATTTTTCTCATAATAACAGTCCTTTACTTATAAGGTTTTATGTAATTTATACAATTATTAAAGTATATGAAAAAAATATGTTTTTAAACCTTGACAAATGGTAAAAATACTGTTATAATACTTATTGTTGTAAAGACGCGAAGGTGGCGGAATGGCAGACGCGCACGTTTGAGGGGCGTGTGGATTTACCGTGCCGGTTCAAGTCCGGTTCTTCGCACTATATGTCGGAGAACTTAATAAGCTCTCCGGCAGTTTATACATAAATTTTATCATATTTTGTTTGATAAAGCAAGTGTATTCAAAAAAATAATAATTTTTATTGCGGAATAGTGTAAGGGTAGCACATATGACTCTGACTCATCTTGTGAGGGTTCGAATCCTTCTTCCGCAGCTCCTAAAATTCTCGTACGCCAGTACGGGAATTTTTACTTATCTGCGGTTTATAAAACCCACAGTTTGATTTTAATACAATATTAAAAAAGTGTGATGCAAACTCGTTTGGGCGAGTTTGTTTTTTTATTAGAATAATTTTTGTTCTTGTGATTTTTACATAGATATATTTGGGCGAAGTATCTTAGGATTACTAAATATTATTTAATATATTTTTGTTACATAAAATACATTGACAAAATATAGTAAAGGTGCTATAATTATTGCGAAATTACGCTGATTGGAGGAAAACTGCAATGTCAAATATACCCCAACTATTAAAAAGCTTAAGTGGTGAGGATATTAAAACTGTCAAAGACTGGGAGGATTTCAGACGTCCCGAAATTATGAATTTGTTATCTGAATACATATACGGTGTACGTCCTGTAGAGCGTCCCGTGAATATGAAGTTTGAAGTTGTTGAAGAAAAGAATTCATTTAACGGACACAAAATAGATTTTAAGAAAATAAGTATTTCGTTCTTAAACTATTCTTTTAATGTGTATGGTTATTTGCCACAGAACATAGATGGTAAAATTCCTGCTTTTGTGTATCTGATGCACGAATATCAGGAAGATAGATTCGATTTGGAAAATGGAATTGAATGTCCGTACATAGATTTTGATGAAATAGCAAAAAGAGGGTATGCAATTTATGTTATGCCGGCTTCGGGAATATATCCTGACTGGGAGCACAAAGCAGATTATAAGAAGGGTGTGTTTAGCGCATTCCCCGGCTATGAAGAAAGAAAAGACAATGCGTGGGCTACAATTTCGGCATGGAGCTGGGGACTTTCAAGAGTTGTTGACTATCTGGAAACCCTTGCGTATATTGATATGAATAAAATTGTTTCTGTGGGCCACTCGAGAGGTGGAAAAACTGCGCTTTGGTGCGGTGCAACGGACAAGAGAATTGCATGTGCAATATCGAATAACTCAGGTACTGCAGGCGCTGCTATGCACAGAGACAAAGTGGGAGAACACATAAAGGATATTAACATAACAGACTGGTTCTGCAAAAACTACCGTAAATTCAATGACCGTGAGGAGTTCTTGCCTGTCGACCAGCATATGCTTATAGCTTCGCTTGCTCCAAGACTTTGTTATGTTTCAAGCTCATCAAATGATGATTGGGCAGACCCGGAGGCAGAGCGTCGTTCTTGCAGATTAGCAGGCGAGGTTTACGAAATGTATGGCAAAAAGGGTGTAGTACTCCCTGACGAGCCGGTAGAAATTGAAACTGCATACCATGAGGGTTCAATTGGTTATCACTCCAAGCCGGGCGACCACGGTATAACACATTATGACTGGAAGATGTTCTTAGACTTTTTAGATAGTAAGTGGAAGTAAGGAGGACGGTTATGGAAGGCATTAAATTGCTTGTTGCGGGAGATTTTTGTGTAAGATATAATCAGCCCGAACTACTTGACGAAAAAATTCAGGATGAAATCACAAAGGAAATTGCACAGATTGCCGGCATGCACGATTTTTCTATGCTTAATGTAGAAACTGCATTTTCTGATGTTGATAGTCCGATTGTAAAATCTGGTCCGCCTTTAAGAAGTAATACTGAATATCTTGGATTTTTAAAGAAATTTAATTTTAATATTGGTGCGTGTGCGAACAACCATATGGGCGACCAGGGCGATGACGCACTTTTAGAAACAATCAAGCATATACAAGAAATCGGAATGATGACTGTTGGTGCAGGTAAGAATAAAGAAGATGCCGAAAAGGTGCTTTATATCGAAAAAAATGGTCTTAAACTTGGAATTATAAACTGTGCAGAACATGAATTTGGCATAGCAGAAGAAAACAAGCCGGGTATGGCAGGTCTTGACTATTATGATACATCAAAAATCATAAAACAAGCAAAAGAAGTTGCTGACAAGGTTTTAGTGTTCATACATGGTGGAAACGAAGAAAATCCTTTACCAAGAAAGGGTATGAAAAAGATTTGTCGTTTCTTTGCAGAGTCGGGTGCGGACGTCGTAATTGTTGGCCATGCGCATTGCAGACAAGGTTATGAGATTTATAATAATGTGCCTATTTTCTATGGTCTGGGTAACTTCTTTATGCAAACAAAAAATTATAACTTTGGCTGGGAGCACGGTTATATGGTAAGCCTTGAGCTTTCTAAGGAGAATGGCGTAAAGTACGAGATAATTCCATACAGACAAGCATATGACGGAAGCTTTTTTGAAGTACAAAAGGACGAGGATAAAGAAAAGTCTTTAAAATACATAGACCATATCTCACAAATTATGCAAACCAAGGAATTATACACTAATTTAACTGTTGCATGGTCGGTTTACTATATGAGCCAAGTAATTGACTGGTTCAAGTTTGATGGCAGACCGTGGGATGACTTTAACACACTTTTTGTCAGAAACGGTTTTACATGCGAAAGCCATAACGAGCTTTACACTACATATTTTAAAGCATATTGTGAGCAAAAAACAGATGCTATGGCACCATATATAGAAATGATTAAAAAACTGCAAAATGGCGAAATTTTAGATGTAGAAATGGTATAGTAAAAACCTCTTTCGGATATATCCGAAAGAGGTTTTTTATTGATTGTAATGGCAAAAAATTTTTAAAATATATTGACAACTTAAATATAATGTGGTAAAATTTCAGTATAAACCGTTGAGGGAGAGTAAGTAAGTTTTACCTCTTTTTCAAGAGAGAGCTATAGATGGTGTGATTATAGCGAAAAATGTAAAACCGAATGGACTTCCGAGGGCAATCAGAACGAGGTATAGCCTTTAGTATGTGCGACGGAGTAGGACACTTCGTAACCAAAAGTCAGCATATGTTTGTATGTGTAAAGTGGATATGGCTTAGCTATATCAAGCCGGGTGGCACCGCAGGAATATTTTCTCCTGTCCCAGCATTTTGTGGGATAGGATTTTTTTATTTTCCTATTCCAAAAATACAAATAGATTTGTTTAAAAATGAAAGGGGAAACAAAATGAATAAGTACAGAGATTTTGATAATTATTTAAAGGAAAATCCAAACAAAGACGGATATTTTGGTGAGTATGGCGGAGCATATCTTCCTGAAAAACTGATTCCCGCATTTAAAGAGGCAGATGACGCTTATGAGGCGATTTGCCATTCTGCACAGTTTATTAACGAGCTAAGAAGAATAAGAAAAGAATTTCAAGGCAGACCCACACCCGTATATCACTGCGAAAGACTTTCTAAGATATTCGGTAACTGCCAGATTTATTTAAAGAGAGAAGACCTTAACCACACAGGTGCACACAAGTTAAATCACTGTATGGGCGAGGGCCTATTAGCAAAATATATGGGCAAGAAAAAGCTAATTGCCGAAACAGGCGCAGGTCAGCACGGTGTTGCTATTGCAACTGCTGCTGCATACTTTGGTATGGAGTGCGACGTGTATATGGGTGAGGTTGATATCGAAAAGCAACATCCAAACGTTGTACGTATGAAAATGCTTGGCGCAAACGTAGTACCTGTTACAAAGGGACTAAAAACACTAAAGGAAGCGGTAGACGCGGCATTTGAGGCATATCTTAACGAGTACGACAATGCAATCTATTGCATAGGCTCAGCACTTGGTCCGCATCCGTTCCCCAAAATGGTAAGAGATTTCCAATCCGTTATAGGTATAGAGGCAAGAGAGCAATTTTTAGAGATGACAGGAATTATGCCTGATGCAGTGTGCGCAAGTGTTGGCGGCGGTTCAAACTCACTTGGTATGTTTGTTCCATTTTTAGCAGACCCTGTTGAAATCTACGGAATAGAGCCTTTGGGCAAGGGTAGCAACATTGGTGATCATGCAGCAACAATGCAATATGGTACAAAGGGAAGAATCCATGGTTTCGACACCTACGTTCTTCAGGATGAGAATGGCGAACCACTTCCTGTATATTCAATCGCAAGCGGACTTGACTATCCTGGTGTAGGTCCTGAACATGCACATTTAAGAGATTTGGGCAGAGTAAATTATACAACAATATCTGATGAAGAGGCAATGGAGGCATTCTTCCTGCTTTCAAGATACGAGGGTATAATCCCTGCAATCGAGAGTGCACATGCAGTAGCATATGCTATTAAGTATGCAAAGGAACACAAAAGCGGTTCGATACTTGCTTGTCTTTCGGGCAGAGGAGATAAGGATATCGACTACGTATACGAAAAGTATGGTTGCGGTGAGAAATTTAAGCTTGACTATGATATTTAATTTAGAACATCAAAAAACAGAGGCAAACATTTGCCTCTGTTTTTATATATTTTTTATTATTGTGCACTTTCTTCGGTTGCTTCCTTGGTGGGGGCATCTTCAGCCACTGCTTCGCTATCCTCAGGTACAACATCTTCTTCAGGTGCTTTTAGTGCCTCTTCCTGAGCTTTTTTCTCTTCTAACATCCTGTCTCTTTCGAATTGGTCAACGATTGGTCTTACTTCGCCCCATTTTGTTTCGCCTGTGATTTCATCACCAAGACCATATTGCTCCTTGAACTGTTCAAGAGCCTCTTCTCCGACAAATTTAGCAAGAGTTGCCTTGTCTTGTGCATCGCCCCATGTTGTTGTTTCATCAACATTATCGCCAAGACCAAGCTCTGTTTTTAATTCGTCTACAGTCATACCATACATTTCTGATATTGCGCTAAGTGGCATTGTGTACATTGCAGCAGATTCATATGTGTTCTTTGGCATATTAGCCGGAAGTTGATACTTTGCAAGGAAATCTGCATAGTCATATCCCATAAGGTCGGCTACCTCTGCTACTGTTCTGCCTGTTGTATCGATATACTTTCTGTTGTATTTGTTGCCTGTTAAAAGTAATACTGCAGCTACAATAACAGCTACAACAACCACGCAAATACCTGCGATAATTGCAATCTTAGCGCCATTTTTCTTAGGTGCTTCAGTAACTTCGCTTGCAACTACCTCAACAGGGGCATCTTCAACAGATTCCTCAACTATTACCTCTTCTGTTACTTCTTCAGCTGCTTCTTCAACTTCTTCAGCAACCTCTTCTACAACTTCTTCAACTGTTTCTTCGGTTGTAGATTCAACAACTTCTTCGTTTTCTAATTCGTTCTTATTTTCTTCGTTCATTTTAATTTCCGTCCTTTCTTATTATTCAGTTTCTGTTTGTGCCTCTTGTGATGGTGCAGGAGTTGCATTTTGTAATTCTTCAATCTTTGCTTGGATAATAGGCTCTACTTCTGACCATGGAGTATCCATTGTTATGCTATCATCAAGAGCGTAGTACTCTTTTAACTGCTTAAATGATTCCTCATCATTTTGTACCATGGCTTTTACAGTCCACATAGCCTCAAAGTCTGAATAAAGTGTGTTACCATCAGCCTTATCCTCGAGGTAATATTGTTTTAAAAGCTCTTCAACAGTTGTTCCTGCAAATGCAGTATAATTTGCCAGTGTCATTTTACCAATAACGTCTGTCTGAGGAGAATTTTTTGAAAGTCCTGCATCTTTTAAACCATATTTTTCGATAAATTCATCGATCGAAACACCCTCAGTTTTTGCCATATATTCCAATGTTGACTCTCTTTGACCTGATTCAATCTGAGAACTTATTACTCTTGTTGATACTGTAGAATATATTGCGTACACCGAAATACCTATAACTACAATCATAACGATTGTTATAATTATATTAAGTAAGCTATTACCGGATTTTTTTTGTCCATTATTTTTTGCCATAAAGCATTTCTCCTTTCGATTTCTCAACTAAATAATAATATATCATTTTTTGGCAGAAAAATCAATAGTTATTTGTTAAAAAATTTTAAACATTTTAATAAATAAATTCAAATTCGAGGTCGCCAATTCTTACTATTTGTCCCTCTTGTATTCCTTTTTTGACTAACTCCTCAATAACACCGCGTTTTAGAAGCATACGCTGGAAATACTGCAGTGATTCTCTGTCCGAGAAGTTTACACTGCCGCCGACTGCCTCAATCCAGGGACCTTCAACAACGAATGTTTCGTTTTCACGACGTACACTAAAGCCTGCATCATCTTCGAAGAATTCTTCCTCGTTGATGTCCATTTCAGGCTCATATACACGGATTGGAGGAAGCTTGGAAAGCTCTTCGTAGGTTTTCATCATAAGTTCTTTAACGCCTTTTTGTGTTGCGGCACTTATTTCAAAAACAATGTTTCCGCGGTTTTTCATCTCGGCAAGAAATTTATCGTACGCCTCTTGATCTTGAATTATATCAGTTTTGTTTGCTGCAATAATCTGCGGGCGTTCCTCTAACTCAAAGTCGTATTTTGACAGTTCGTCATTTATTATATCAAAGTCCTCGATTGGATTTCTTCCCTCTATAGATGATACGTCAACAACGTGTATCAATATTCTTGTTCTTTCGATATGACGTAAAAATTCATGACCAAGACCTACTCCCTCGCTTGCACCCTCGATAATTCCGGGAATGTCGGCCAAAACAAAGCTTTTTCCGCCTCCTAAATCTACAACACCAAGATTGGGTTCAAGAGTTGTAAAGTGATAGTTTGCAATTTTTGGGTCTGCTTTTGTGGTCTGTGAAAGCAATGTGGATTTTCCTACATTAGGAAATCCTACAAGTCCCACATCGGCAAGAAGTTTTAGCTCGAGAATAATCTCGCGTTCATCTCCGCTCTGGCCATTTTTTGCAAAATTAGGAGTCTGTCTGACTGCGGTTGCAAAGTGTGCATTGCCCCAACCGCCATTTCCGCCACGTGCGATAATAACATCTTTTTCGGGGTCGGAGAGGTCAGCTATTATACGATTACTCTGTGCATCACGGACAATGGTGCCCTGAGGTACGTGTATAACAATGTCGTCACCGTTTTTGCCGCGCTGTCTTTTGCCACTGCCATCTGTACCCGGCTGTGCAACATATTTGCGTTTGTAGCGGAAGTCCATGAGTGTTGTCATACCCAGCTTAACACGGAAAATTACATTTCCGCCTTTACCCCCGTCTCCGCCATCAGGACCGCCTGCAGCGATATACTTTTCGCGTCTGAATGATATTGAACCGTTACCGCCATTACCGGCTTTTACAAATATTTTTGCTTTATCAATAAACATACTAATTTCCTCTTTAAATACCAAAGGCGAGTTTGTCTGTTTGCAGAGTACAGAAACAATCCTGAAACTGCAAACGGACCAAACCCGCCAATATCGTTAATTCAATACGAATTAGTCAGCATAGACACTGCACTGTTTCTTGTCTCTGCCTTTTCTTTCAAATCTAACTGTTCCGTCAACCAAAGCAAATAATGTATCGTCGCTGCCGATTCCTACATTGTTACCCGGATGAATTTTTGTACCTCTTTGTCTTACAAGAATGTTTCCTGCCAAAACAAATTGACCGTCAGCTCTCTTAGCACCAAGTCTTTTAGATTCGCTATCACGACCGTTTTTTGTACTACCCATACCTTTTTTATGAGCCATTTATAACACCTCGTTTCCGTTAATGTGTATTAGTTTGCAAAATTATGCGTTAATTTTTGTGATTTCAATCTTTGTGAAAGGTTGTCTATGACCTTTCTTAGTTCTTTCGTTCTTCTTTCTCTTCATCTTGTAAACGTAAATCTTCTTAGCCTTTCCGTTCTTAAGAACCTTAGCCTCAACTGTTGCGCCTTCAACTGTGGGAGCGCCAACCTTTACGTTTTCACCGTCAGCAGTCATAAGAATCTGGTCAAATGTTACTGCTGCACCTTCTTCAAGCTCAAGCTTTTCTACAAATAGTGTATCACCTTCTGATACCTTGTACTGCTTTCCGCCTGTAACGATAACTGCGTACATATTCTACACCTCCTGTTTTTTATTTGAGGACACGCTATTAAGGGTACCTTTCGGATTTATAACCCAATCTATGCGGTCGCCATAACATTGTACCATTATTTTACCTTAATGTCAAGTCTTTTTAATAAAATTTTTTAATTATCTTTGAGATTGCAGATATTGCTCCAAAATAAGGCATGCCGCAACAGTATCCAATACGTCTTTTCTCTTTTTACCAAAGGTGTTTGTGGCAGTTAAATATCTCTTTGCCTCTGCCGAAGTCAGACGCTCGTCCTGAAGAACAACCTCGCCACTGTAAATGCTTTTTAAACCCTCAACAAACTCGTGTGTTGCATCTACACGAAAACCCTCACTGCCATCCATGTTTTTGGGAAGACCTACAACTATTTTTTCGGGTTTGTATTCATCGATTACTGTTTTTAATTCGCTAAAAAGCTTTTTTTTACTTTTGTTCTGAATTGTTTTTACACCATTTGCCATAAAACCTAAAAGATCAGTAACCGCAACGCCTACACGTGCATCGCCATAATCTATACCAAGTATTCGCATTTTTATCCTCCGATTGATATTGTTGTAATTATTATAGCATATTATATTAAATGTTTCAATGATTTTAATTAAAAAGAATTAACAATAAAATAATCTGCTTGACCTTAAGGTTTTTGTGTGTTATAATTGTAGTGTATATATTACTTATATATACAAACAACATTATGATGAGAAGGGAGGAAAAATATGAAAATTGAAAATTTATTTTCTTTGGAAAACACTATTGCTAAATCGTTGTTTGACGGTTTGGAATACCCATGGCAGGCACTTACTAAAATTAAGGACTTTATCTATGAACTGGGAAAATCATTGGATAAAGAGAAATTTTATGAGGCAAAAGACGGTGTATGGATTGCTAAAAGTGCAAAGATTTATGACAGTGCTTATATAGATGCTCCATGCATAATTGATGAGTGTGCCGAGATAAGGCACTGTGCGTTTATACGGGGAAGTGCAATTATAGGTAAAAACTCAGTCGTGGGTAATTCAACAGAGGTTAAGAACAGTATTATTTTTGATAATGTTCAGATTCCGCACTATAATTATGTGGGCGATTCAGTTCTTGGATATCGTTCGCATCTGGGTGCAGGCTCAATAACTTCTAATGTGAAGAGCGATAAAACGCTTGTAAGCATAAAAACAAAAGAGGGTAAAATCGAGACCGGGCTGAAGAAATTTGGTGCAATGGTCGGGGATTATACCGAGGTTGGTTGCAACAGTGTTTTGTGCCCGGGTACAGTTTTGGGGAAAAATTGCATAATTTATCCATTATCGCGTGTGCGCGGATATATTGAAGAAAATTCAATATTTAAATCAGAGGATAAAATCGTTATAAAAAAATAGATACGATATTGAGTGTGCTTTTAACTCTCTAACGGGAAAAGGAGAGATGGAGGCATACAAAAAACAAAAGACAGCGCCATAAACTCTGAGTGGCAATAGCTGTTTAGCGCCAGACCGCAGATTATGTGGTGACGAGGAAGAAAATTATCGAAGATTTCGGCGGATGTTTTCACGGTATATAGTCTTATCGTAAGGCAACATACAAAGTGTACAGTATGTGTGCATACAAAAGTGTTGTCGTAGACTAATGTATATGATTATAATTTTTATCACTATATAAGGAGACAATTAAATGGGAAAATATTTTGGAACAGATGGTTTCAGAGGTGAAGCTAATATAACCCTGAATGTTGAACATGCATTCAAGGTTGGCAGATACCTCGGCTGGTATTATGGTAAAGAACATAAATGCAAAATAGTAATAGGTAAAGATACCCGTCGTTCGAGCTACATGTTTGAGTATGCGCTTGTTGCAGGTCTTACTGCAAGCGGTGCAGATGCATATCTTTTGCACGTAACAACAACACCGTCAGTATCATATGTTGCAAGAACAGAAGATTTTGACTGCGGTATAATGATTAGTGCAAGCCACAATCCGTATTATGATAACGGAATAAAGCTTATAAACAGTAAGGGCGAAAAGATGTCCGAATCAATTATTACGGATATTGAAGCATATCTCGACGGAGAAATTGGTGAAATACCGTATGCTACAAGAGAAGATATAGGTTGTACAGTCGATTATGCAGTAGGCAGAAACCGCTATATAGGATATATTATTTCTCTTGCAATGAATTCATACAAAGGGTTAAAGGTTGGACTTGATTGTTCAAACGGTAGCACATGGATGATTGCAAAAAGTGTTTTTGACGCATTGGGAGCACAGACGTACGTAATAAATAATCAGCCTGACGGATATAACATTAACACAAATTGCGGTTCTACACATATTGAGGGACTTTGCAAATTAGTTAAAGAAAACAATCTTGATATAGGCTTTGCATTCGACGGTGATGCTGACAGATGTCTGGCAGTTGACGAAAACGGAAACGTCTTGACCGGCGACCACATTTTGTATATGTGCGGTGTGTATATGAAGAACAAGGGTACTCTTAAAAAGAATACAGTTGTTTCGACTGTTATGTCAAATCTTGGCCTTTATAAGGCACTCGAAAAACACGGAATAGAGTCTGTAAAAACAGATGTTGGCGATAAATACGTGTATGAGGCAATGGTTAATGAGGGATATCGCATAGGCGGCGAGGAATCGGGACATATAATATTCTCGAAATATGCAACAACGGGCGACGGACTTATTACTGCAATAAAGCTTATGGAAATTTTTATAGAGAGCAAACTCCCTGTATCTAAATTATGTGAGGATTTTGTTAAATATCCGCAGATAACAATAAATACCCGTGTTAAGGATAAAGATGTTGTTATGAACGATAAGGATATTGCAGACGTTGTAGCATCTATAGAAAAGCAACTTGGGGGAGATGGAAGAATACTTCTGAGAAAGAGCGGTACCGAGCCTCTTATACGTGTTATGGTTGAGGCTAAGAGTGAGGAGTTGTGTAAAGAGCTTGCCCAAAAGGCAACAAATGTTATTATAGAAAAAGGTTATACCATATAATAAAAGAACGGTGTTTTTAACACCGTTCTTTTTATCTGCTCCAGCTTAGCCTGTAGCAAATTTCATCATTTTCCTCTTTTATATATGCGGCAACTATTAAAAAACCAAGATACGTAGCATAATCCAATGCTTTACGATTTTTTTTGTAAATTTCCATATTAAGTCCCATATACATATTCTGAACGAATTTTGCAAGCTTTGTGCCTATTCTTCGGTTATGATATTCGGGGTCTACGTATATGCCTCTTATTGTTCCGTCCACAGCTACACTTATGAAGCCTACAATTTTATCGTTGTAGATATAAACATACGTATCCTTTTCGTTTACATATAATTCTTTGACGCTGCTGTAATATTTTTCCCAGAAGTTAGACTCAATAAACGGATGACCTTGTGTAAAGCTCCTCATCCATAAATCAAGAACATCATAAGCCTCGCCACTATTCATTTTTCGTATATTTTCCATTGTGTAACTATTGACTCCTTATTATTCGGTAATATATATTTTTGTTTTAAGCGGGATATTATTCCACATCCATGTAATATCCTCGGGGTGAAGTCTTATACAACCATGTGAAATCATAACTCCCACTCTTCCGTCATACTCGCCACCGCCATAGTATCTTAGCGTTGAATGGAGTGCGTATCCGTTGTAAAAACGCATAATGGGCCCTACATAATATCCATCATAAGGCCAGATGGATTCTTTGCTGAAATACTCATATTCACCTGTGATTGTAGGTGTCCATGGTGCACCGATTGCACATGGGTACGATTTAACCTGTATCCAGTGATTTTTGCTTCCTTTATATACACGTACCTTAAAGTCTGATTTATCTACATATACCAACCAGTTTGTTCTTGAAGAAATGTTGTTTTTATTTACAGGATATTTTGCGTATTCTTCTTTTGCAACAGTTGATTCTCCCAAAACTATATCAATATGGTCGCCAAAATCAAGGACCTTGAGTGTGCAATCAAAATGCTCTGCAAATGCTCTTACAGGAACATACACTGTACCATCTATTTCCTTTGTTGGTGCGCTCATTACAATATCTTTGCCAAATACATTTGTAATATGAGAATTTATATTGTAAGAAACGCACTTATCACCAACATATACAGGCAGACTGTTGTACTTTGTATTCTTGTGTGCCATAAGACCCATCTTTTCAGCAAATGCAATAGCAGGAACATATGTAGTGTTATCAATTATTGTTGCCACAGGTGAGAACTTCTGTAAGCCCTCGGGAGTATAAATAACGGGTTGTAATTTATATGGCTTATCACCTGACATATTATACTCGTTCTTTTGAGGGTCAGTGGTTGTTTTTAGTATAACCTCTTCTTTTGGTTTGTAATCTTTTCCGTTATATGTAACATGTCTTAAACCTGTGAATTTTGCGACAACTTCAGTATCGGATTCAAAATCTGATATATTTACATCAAGTGTTATGTTTTTTGTTATTCCGCCAACCCATGCATCGTCCCAACCAATATGAGTACCGTCCTTTTTGTATATATCAACTCTTGCGGCGGTATCTATCATTATGGGGTGGTCAATGAGGGACATATAAATAGCGATTTTGCCTGTCATTTTAGTGTCCCTGATATTTTCGGTTTCTTCTGCATTTTCGCTGTTGTCGAAATACTCCTTTGTGGGAGTGGAGGTAATATCCTCGGACACTTCTTCGTTGGTTTGCTCGGCCTGTGATGCTACAGTTTCGGTTTCTTTAGTGGTTGTTTCTTGTGCAAGTGCAGGGCATGTGCCCAAAAGCATTGCTACAAAAAGCAGTATAGATAAAATCCTTTTCATATGTTTCCTCCACGGGTTAGTTATACTTCTTTATACCGATGTCTTTTCTGTAGTGTGCATCCTTAAAGTTTATTTTTTTAACTGCCTCATATGACTTTTCTATTGCCATATCAAGGTTTTGTGCTACTGCGGTAACGCCTAAAACTCTTCCTCCGTTTGTGAGAGTTTTCCCGTCCTTTACAATGGTTCCTGCATGGAACACTGTTAAATCGTCGCTCTTTACATCATCAAGACCACTTATTTCGTAGCCTTTTTTGTATTCGAGTGGATAACCGCCCGATGCCATAACAACACATACTGCGGCGTTATCTGCCCATTTTATTTCTATTTCGTCGAGCTTTTCATCAATTACTGCTTCCATTATGTCTACTAAATCACTTTCGAGTCTTGGCAGAACAACTTGTGTTTCGGGGTCTCCAAAACGACAGTTATATTCAATAACTTTAACGCCTTTTTGTGTCATCATAAGACCGAAGTATAGTACGCCCTTAAATGGTCTGCCCTCAGACTGCATTGCCTTTATAGTAGGTAAGAATATATTCTTCATACATTCTTCCTCTTTTTCTTTGTCATAAAGTCGGCTTGGAGAGAATGTGCCCATTCCGCCTGTGTTTAGTCCTTCGTCGTTATCATATGCGCGCTTGTGGTCTTGTGCGGACACCATTGGTTTTACGGTTTTACCGTCCGTAAAAGCTAATACAGATACTTCGGGGCCTGTTAAAAATTCTTCAACTACGACACGACTGCCGCTTTTTCCGAATTTGCCATTATCAATCATTTCGTGAATTGCATCCTCAGCCTCCTCGAGGTTTTGCGCAATAATAACACCTTTACCCAAAGCAAGACCATCCGCCTTTATAACAGTAGGGAATGTACCCTTCTTTACATACTCTATTGCCTCGGCGCTGTCTGTAAATACTTCATAGCCGGCAGTAGGAATGTTATACTTCTTCATTAGGTCTTTTGAAAAGGCTTTGCTGCCCTCTATAATTGCAGCATTGGCGCGGGGGCCAAAAGCGCGTATGCCGGCATCTTCCATAGCATCTACCATGCCATCAACCAACGGGTCGTCCGGTGCTACCATTACAAGGTCTATTTTATTGTCCCTTGCAAATTGAACCATCTTTTCTTTATCCATTACGTTTATATCAATACACTCAGCTAATTCTGAAATTCCACCGTTACCTGGTGCACAGTATATCTTTTCAACCTTTTTTGATTGTGCTATTTTCCATATTATTGCGTGCTCACGTCCGCCGCTTCCTACTACTAATATCTTCATATTTATACCTATTTAACCCCTTTCATCAAGTTTGAAAGAAAATTGTTCAGATTGTGCATTTACGTGATTGTCGTGTATGTTTATACACAAATGAGCGTAAATGCGCAAGATTGGCAATTTTACTCAAACTTATATACACCAATCAATGATGGAATAATCTTATCTTAGTAAATGCCATTGCCATATTATATTTGTTGCATGTATCAATTACGTGGTCATCTCTGATTGAACCTCCCGGCTGTGCAATAACTGTTACGCCTGACTTATATGCTCTTTCTATGTTATCGCCAAATGGGAAGAATGCATCTGAGCCCAATGCAACATCAGTATTCTTTTTAAGCCATTCTTTTTGCTCTTCCTTTGTGAATACCGGGGGTTTTACCTTAAATGTATTTTCCCATACACCGTCTGCCAAAACGTCCATATACTCGTCGCTTATATATATATCAATCGCATTATCTCTGTCCGCTCTCTTTATTCCGTCAACAAACTCAAGGTTTAACACCTGAGGAGCTTGTCTTAACCACCATATATCTGCTTTGTTACCTGCAAGACGTGTGCAGTGAATACGTGATTGCTGACCTGCACCTATACCTATTGCCTGACCGTCCTTTACATAGCATACACTGTTTGACTGTGTATATTTTAAAACTATCAAAGAAATCATAAGGTCGCGCTTTTGCTCAGCAGTAAGAGTTTTATTATCTGTTACAATTTCTGAAAGTAAATCTTCGTTAATATCAAGGTTGTTTCTGCCCTGTTCAAAGGTAATACCAAAAACCTGCTTATGCTCGATTTCTTCAGGAACATAATTTTCGTCTATTTTAATAACGTTGTAGTTACCGTTCTTCTTAGCCTTTAGAATTTCAAGAGCTTCGTCGCTGTATGAAGGTGCTATTACGCCATCAGAAACTTCCTTTTTAATAAGAAGTGCAGTTGCCTTATCGCACTCGTCTGATAGTGCAATAAAGTCGCCGAATGATGACATTCTGTCGGCACCTCTTGCTCTTGCATAAGCGTTTGCAAGCGGAGTAAGCTCAACATCATCTACAAAGTATATCTTCTTTAGAGTATCGCTAAGAGGCAGACCAACTGCTGCACCTGCAGGTGAAACGTGCTTGAATGATGTAGCAGACGGAAGACCTGTTGCCTTTTTTAGCTCCTTTACAAGCTGATAGCCATTTAGTGCATCAAGCAGATTTATATAACCGGGATTTCCGCTTATAATTTCGAATGGTAAATCGCTATTTTGCATAAATACCTTTGATGGTTTCTGATTTGGGTTACAACCGTATTTTAACTGAAGTTCTTTCATTTTTATATCCTCTCATAAAATTTAGTTATTTTTGTTTATAATTTTTGTTGTGTATGTGCCATCCTCGAGATTTATATATCTAACAAAAAGAGATACCTTGTTTTCCTCGTTAAGAGATGTCCACAATCCATTTGTAAATTCATCAATATCATTTGGAATTGCAACCTGCTTTGGTTCGCCCTCAAATGACGGTAGGGGAGTGCCATCGCCCTGATACGTATGAATAAAATGTCCCTCGCCATTTATCGGGGTTGAGTATGAAAAGGTATATCTTCTGCAAGACTCGGGATTTCCGTTGGCGCTCTTTAATATTGAGAGTGCATAGTTAAAATCATTTTCGCCTCTTTTGATAATACCCGAAATTCTTGGTGTGAAATTTGGTGCATCATCTTCGTATTCTCTTGTGCGAAGTGATTGCTCAAAAGTCATTTGATTATTCATTAACTCATAGATTGTATCTGTCTGGTCTCCGTTTGTTACGATTGTTTTATTACCTAAAACACGTACAGGAGCGTATATTATAAGATGTGGGTCTTCGAGTTTTGAGGGGTCAAAGGCTTGTGTTCTTATGCCCTCTCCATCCTCTACAAATACTCTGTTTCTGCTGTTTACACTTCTACCCATTATAAAATAAGCAGTAACTGCAAACTTTCCGTTTTCAGACTTACCTATAACAATACCTCTGCCTGGGTACGAATTGTTTTGTAATTCCTCGTATATATTAAGTGTGTCCATCTGCATAATTCCTTTCTGTATTTAGTTAGCGCATACCATCTCTACTGCTTGTGGGAGGATTTGCCATTCTGCCTCCTCCATAACACGTTTTTGTAAAGTTTCGGCATCGTCTGTGTCATTTATGTAAACTGCTTTTTGCATAATAATTTTTCCGCCATCCACGACTTCGTTTACAAAATGAACAGTTGCACCTGTAACCTTTACACCATAATCAAGCGCTGCCTGATGAACTTTAAGACCATACATACCATTTCCGCAAAATGATGGTATTAAAGACGGGTGTATGTTTATTATTCTGTTACTGTATTCTTTTAAAAAATTATCTCCGAGTATTGCTAAAAAGCCTGCAAGCACTACTATATCCACCTTTTTGGAAAGCATATAATCACAAAGTGCCTTATCGAATGCCTCGGGTGTGCCGCACTCTTTTTTTGTTATAACCTTTGCATCTATACCTGCATTTTTTGCACGCTCAAGAGCATAAACCTGGGGTTTGTTTGATACTACCGTAACAATTTCGCCGCTTTTTATAATGCCGCTATTTTGTGCATCAATAAGTGCCTGGAGATTTGTTCCGCCTCCTGATACAAGAACGCCTATTCTCTTTTTCAAATTATGTCAACTCCCTTTTCGCCCTTAACAAGCTCGCCTATAACATATACTGTTTCGCCTGCTTCTTCGAGACATTTAACTGCCATTTCTGCCTTGTCAGCATCAACTGCAACTATCATACCGATACCCATATTAAAGGTGTTGTACATATCTCTTTCAGGGACATTTTCCATTTTTTGCATCAGCTCAAATATAGGAAGAATCTTCCAGCTTCCTTTTTTAATTACCGCTCTTAAATTATCGGGTAGCATACGTGGAACATTTTCTATAAATCCGCCGCCGGTTATGTGAGATACTGTGTTTATTCCCACTTCTTCGATAAGCTTTAAAAGAGGTTTTACGTATATTTTTGTTGGTGTAAGAAGCTCCTCGCCAATTTCCTTGCCAAGCTCTTCGCTGTATGTGTGAAGTTTTTTTGCTGCATCTTCGCCATTTAAGTCGAAAATCTTTCTTACAAGTGAGTATCCGTTTGAGTGAACACCGCTTGATGCGATACCTATAAGTACATCGCCCTCTTTTGCTCTTGCACCGTCTGTTATCTTTGATTTTTCTACAACGCCTACACTAAAGCCTGCAAGGTCGTATTCATCAACAGGGTAAAAACCGGGCATTTCGGCAGTTTCGCCGCCAACCAATGCACAACCTGCTAATACACAACCATCAGCTACACCCTTTACAATTTGTGCAACCTTTTCGGGATAGTTCTTGCCCACTGCAAGATAGTCAAGGAAGAATAATGGCTTTGCACCGCTGCAGGCAACGTCGTTTACACACATTGCAACACAGTCCTGACCGATTGTATCGTGCTTATCCATTAAGAATGCAACTCTTAGCTTTGTACCAACTCCGTCTGTACCTGATACAAGTACGGGATTTTCATATCCCTTTGGAATTTCGAAAAGACCGCCAAAGCCGCCTATGCCGCCAAGCACACCTTCTATTGCTGTCTTTTTAACATCTTCTTTTATAAGTCTTACTGATTCGTAGCCGGCTTCTACGTCAACACCGGCGCTTTTGTACATATTCTCTGCCATTTTCTTCTCCTTATAGTTCACTTACTAATTTTTTTATCTTATCATTTTTTGCCATAACACCGTCAACCATTTTTTGCTTTTCGGCTTTTAGCATTTCTTTTAAATAATCATATTTTAATGATAATATCTGCGCTGCTAAAATAGCCGCGTTTGTACCATTATCTATACCCACAGTTGCAACGGGTATTCCGGGTGGCATCTGAACAGTTGCCAAAAGAGCGTCAAGACCGCTTATAGATGCATTTATAGGAATTCCTATGACGGGCAATGTTGTATGTGCTGCAATAACGCCTCCTAAATGTGCAGCCATACCTGCAGCGCAGATTATAACTCCAATTCCGTTATCCTCGGCAGTTTTCGAAAACTCTGCCGCTGCGTCGGGAGTTCTGTGTGCAGAAATAACATTTACATTAACTTCAATATTAAAACTCTTTAGTTTTTTGACACAACTCTCTAATTTTGGGAAGTCTGAGTCAGAACCCATAATAAGAGCAACCTTTGGTGTAGACATATATATCAATCCTTTCGCGTTTGTGATGGTTAAAATTAACCTCACAAAACAAATAATATCCTAATATATATAGTACCAAAAATATCACATATTGTCAATAAATTTCAGCAAGAATTGTTGCACAAAAATATTATTGCAAGTCTATAGATAACATAAAAAATATTCAAAAAAATGAGCATCCGTCATGCAGGTTTTTGCATGGCAAATGCTCGTGATTTTTAAGATAACTTATCTGTTTTGGTTTTGGTTATTCTTGTTTTGTTTTTCTTGATTATTTTTGTTCTGGTTTTGGTTCTGATTATTTTTGTTTTGATTTTCGTTTTGGTTGTTTCTGTTCTGATTTTGGTTGTTTTTGTTTTGATTTTCGTTAAATGACATAAACAGCGCCTCCTTTCGTCAACAATATAATTCCCGTAATCTTTCGTTTTTATTCTAAATATTTTTAAGAAAAAGCGAAAATATGTTTGACAAAAAGCTATATTTGTGCTATTATATATGTATAATAATGGATTATGATGATTTTTAGGGAATTTTGTCCCGCAAAATATTCGTATGAGAAAGGAATTGAATAAAATGGCAAAAATGGGCGATAAGGATTACGAAATACTCGATTTTATATATTATCAGCTTGAAAAAAAGGGTTTTCCGCCAAGCGTGAGAGAAATATGTAATGCAGTAGGCCTAAATTCGACTGCAACAATTCATGCAAGACTGAGAAAATTACAGGAAGCGGGTTATATTGTAAAGGATGCGTCAAAAAACCGTTCTATGCGTCTTGTTAATTATGCTCCTAAGGGAGCAAAGGTGATACCCATTGCTATGGATGACAAGTATCTTGAAGTTCCTGTGTACGGTAAAGTTACAGCGGGTTTACCAATAACAGCTGTTCAGGATAATTCGCAGACATTTCCTTTGCCTATGAGTTTTGCAAAAAATAAAGATATATTTATGTTAAAGGTAAGCGGGGAGTCTATGATAAATGCTGCTATTCTTGACGGTGATTATATAATAGTACAGCAACAACCCACAGCGTCTAACGGTGATATTGTTGTTGCATTGGTGAATGATGACGAGGCGACTGTTAAAACATTCTATAAGGAAAACGGACATTTCAGGCTCCAACCCGAAAATGATTATATGGACCCGATTATTGTTGATGAGGTTTCTATATTGGGAAAAGTAGTAGGCGTATTTAGAGAGATGTAATGGATTTTTTGTTCCGGTCTTGACACGAGGTATCACTAAAAAGACTGGCATCTATATTATACAGTCTTTATAAAAGAGGATATGTCGAACTTTGTGGAAAAATAAAACCAAAATGGAGATGATATAAAATGATTTATAAAAAAATTAGTCTTGATGAATTTGATGAAAATGTATTTCTTGAGGCGTACATAGCGGATAAGGTAGGAGATTTTGTCCGTAATGCCATACTTGTAATTCCGGGAGGAGGGTATTCAAATATATGCTCCGACCGGGAAGGTGAGCCGATTGCAATGGCATTTATGCCTTATGGATATAATGCTTTCGTTTTGCATTATTCTGCAGGTAAAAAACCTTTCCCCGCACATCTTATACAGGCGTCTATGGCGATAAAGCATATAAGAGATAATGCAACAGCATATAATATCAACCCGGAAAAGGTATTTACAGTTGGTTTTTCGGCGGGTGGGCATCTGGCTGCTTCCCTTGGAACAATGTGGGACAGAAAAGAAATATATGATTCGATAGATATGTCATACGGATACAACAAGCCAACCGGAATGATGTTGATTTATCCTGTAATTTCAACAGAATATCACACAATTTCCTTTAGTAATCTCTTTATGGGAGAAAAGATATCTGATGAAAAACTTAAAATGTGCAGTATTGAAAACTGTGTAAGCGAAAAATCATCCCCTGCATACATAGTGCATACATCTAATGATGAAATTGTTGATGTGAGAAATTCACTTACGCTCGCAAACGCAATGGCGGATAAACAAATAAAATTTGAAATGCACATATACCCTGATGCACCTCATGGTGTAGCTCTCGCAAACGAAATAACAAAATGCGGAGTCGAAAAATGGTGTAATTCATCTATAGCAAGATGGATAGAAAATGCGGTTAAATGGGCAGATAGTCTGTAAAAACACAGTCCTGTCTTGACACGAACTTTCGCCAAAAAGGTATGCATCTAAACCGTATGCCTCGCAATATGGAGAAATTTGTCGAAAGGAGTGTTTTGATGAAAAAGAAAATTATAACAACTACTTTTGTAATCATATTTCTTGTAACACTATGTGTTGTAGTTGCATTGTGTTTTAATCCGAAATTAAATAAATTCAAATTAAAAAGCGTAGAGAATAATGCGTTGGAATATATACATCAAACATATCCTGAATTTACAGTTGATAGTATTTCTGTTAGACACGAGTGGAAATCAAATCATTATGTCGTTGATTACAATGATGGAAAAGGTGAAAGTCGAACGATAATATTTGACCATACAGGTGTGGAAATTTTCGCAGATGAATATATTGACAGTAAGGCTTGGGAAATTGTACATGCATACGAGTCTGGTATAGAGCAAAAGGTGGACAATGTATTAAAAACTATGTTAGGTGAGTATTCTACACTTTATGTAATAATTGACGATGAAAAAGCCTTCGGCAAAGAACGAGAAATTGCATTAGAAGGATTAGATATATCGAAAGATTTAGTGAAATGTAGTATAGGTATTAGCGGAGGCGAAAATGCAACGACTTATGATTTTGCAAAGCTTTCGAAAGAAATCTATGTTGAAATATCCTCTTTGGAGTTACCGATAGACGAAATAAAAATTCATCAACAAAACTCACCGGATAGTAGGTTTGATATAACTTGTCCTATGGATATGGGTGCAATGAGTATAGAAGAAATTGATAAGCTTGTTAGGAAGTAAATATAATTTTTAGTTCTAACATGATATGAACTTGACACCAAAAAGGTTTGCATCTAAACCGTATGTGTCGCAATATGGAGAATATGTTGAATATTTCTTGAGAGGAGAAAGAAAAATGAAAAAAATAGTAGTAGCCATAGATTCGTTCAAAGGAAGTCTTTCAACATTTGAAGCAGGAAAGGCAATAGAGGAAGCTGCAAAAGAAGTGTATAAAAATGTAGAAGTTAAAATATCACCGATTGCAGATGGGGGAGAAGGTACGGTTGAAGCTATCATATCCGCAAACAATGGAGAAATTGTTAGAACTGTTGTTTCCAACCCTCTTGGCGAGAAGCTTGAGGCTATATATGCTGTTATACCACATACAAAAACTGCCATAATTGAAATGTCTGCAGCAGCCGGTATTACACTTATAAAAGACGATGAGCGAAATCCGTTAAACACAACGACATTTGGCGTTGGTGAAATGATTATGGATGCGATATCGAAAGGATGTCGAAAGTTTGTTATAGGGATAGGTGGCAGTGCAACTAATGATGGCGGTGTCGGAATGCTTCAAGCTCTCGGCTTTGAGTTTTTAGATAAAAATGGGAAACAAGTTTTGCTTGGTGCCAAAGGACTTAAAGACATTGCTGTAATCAAGACAGAAAACGCAGTCAAGGAATTAAAAGAATGTTATTTTTGCGTTGCGTGCGATGTAAAAAACATCTTATGTGGTGAAAATGGTTGTAGCGCCGTTTATGGTCCTCAAAAAGGAGCAACACCTGAAATGATAGAGAATATGGATTTGTGGCTCAAAAAATATGCACAGTTAACAAAGGACATTATTCAAACTTCTGATGCGAATATACCGGGAACAGGTGCTGCGGGAGGATTAGGATTTGCATTTATGTCATATTTGAACGCAACTCTTGAATTGGGAATTGAACTCGTTATGAAAGAAACAGAACTTGAAAATCATATAAAAGATGCTGATGTAGTAATTACCGGAGAAGGTCGACTGGACGGGCAATCGTATATGGGCAAGGCTCCTGTTGGGGTTGCAAAACTTGCCAAAAAATATAATAAACCAGTTATAGCCTTTTCAGGATGTGTAACAGAAGACGCTGTTACTTGTAATGAACTTGGGATTGATGCGTTTTTTCCGATTGTAAGAAAACCGTGTTCATTAGATGAGGCTATGAATATTAATAATGCCTATAAGAATTTAAAAGATACTGCTTATCAGGTGTTTAGGCTTATAAAAATATACGAGAATAAATGAAATGGCCTTTTGGTTCTGACTTGACACGAACCTGATGTCAAAAGAATCTGCATCTAAACCTTATGTGTCGTAATAACATTGACATGTAAAATAATATCTAAACGGAGAGAATATATATGAAAAAAATATTACAAAAAATCATAGGAGAGTGTTATCCTTATATACAAAAGGGTAAAGTGGCTACCTATATTCCTGAACTTGCAAAAGCTGATCCAAACGAGTTTGGCATTTGCACTATATCGTTTGAACAAGGTATAAATGGCTTTGGAGATTATGAAAAGAGTTTTACAATGCAAAGTATTGTAAAGGCAATTATATTGCTTAGAGCACTTGAAGACAAAGGCGAATCAGAAGTTCGCAAACTTGTTGGAGTAGAAGCTACAGGAAAACCATTTGATACCTTCAATTATAGTGATCAGGATTTAAAGAGCGAGCACATCAACCCAATGATAAATGCAGGAGCAATTGCGTTGTGCACACTTATAGACGGAAAAACATATCAGGAAAAATTTCAAAGATTACTGGATTTAACCCGAAAAATCGCCAGCAATCCCAATCTTAATGTTGATGAAGATGTTTATACGTCTGAAAAGGCCACCGGCAACAAAAACAGGGCTCTTACATATATACTCAAGGCTTATGGGATTATCAACGAAGATGCTGAGGAGGTGCTTGATTGTTATTTTCGGGCTTGTTCCATAAAAGTTACAAGTGTTGATTTGGCAAGGATAGCATTTGTTTTGGCTAATAAAGGAAAGGATCCAATTACAGGGGAGAAGTTATTCGATAAAAAACACGCAAAATACATCAATGCAGTTTTAATGACTTGCGGGATGTATGATGGCTCCGGAGAATTTGCTATTACTGTGGGTGTACCTGCGAAAAGCGGTGTTGGCGGCGGAATAATGGCTATTGTGCCAAATAGAATGGGTATAGGAATCTATTCGCCTGCATTAGACAGTAAGGGAAACAGTTGTGCAGGAATTAAGGCATTAGAATTATTAAGTAGAGAGTTAGAACTCAGTATTTTTTAGAGGAACACAGTAGATGCTTCTGCTACTTTTACTTTTGTCAAGTCTATAAAATTTAAAATATTAGTTTGCCGATTTATTATATTTACATATATCATCGGAGCGAGAAAATCCAGTATTCTCGCAGGTTCTGATGGATTTTGTTCAAAAAAACAGTGAAAAATTTAAGGAAAAATAGTAGGACCTATTATGCTTTAGCATAACAAGGTTCTCCGAAATATAGAAATCTTTGATTTCGTTATATTTCGTGATGGTTCTTATTATTCACTGTTCACCAGTCTTGACACGAGTAAGAATTATGTTGAATGATGCTGAAAAAGAAATTTTCAAGTCGAAAAAAATACAGAATTCGGTCGAAATCTGTAAAAAAGGGAAGAAGTTTGCGAAATTTTGTTGTAGCAAAATTATCGTGAAATAAAACAATATTGCTCTGCCGGAAGATGAATGGTTTTTAAGTTTGGTAAGAAAGTAAGGTGAAAGCATTGAGAATAGCTATATGCGATGATGAAACTGTAATTTTGGAAGAGGTTTCATCCTATATAAAAAAATATTCTAAGCTATGCGGAAAGTCGGAACTTGAAGTTTTTCCGTTTAATTCTGCAAGTTCGCTTTTAAACGCACTTGATAACGGAGACTTGTTTGATATATTTCTGCTCGATGTGTATATCGGTGATGAAATGGGCACAGACCTTGCAAGAGAACTCCGCAGAAAAGGCATTGAAAGCCCTATTGTATTCTTGACAACATCAATAGAACATGCTCCCGAAAGTCTTGAAACAGATACACTTCGCTATCTTATAAAGCCGCTTAAGTGCGAAAAGTTTTTCGAGGCAATGGATGTTGCGGTCGAAAAAGTCGAAAAGCTTAGGGCAAAGTTTATAATGCTGAAAACTGAAAACGGAATTGAAAATATCAATATAAGCAATATACTTTATACCGAGTCACGCTCTCACTACCAGTATTTGAATTTTACTCACGGTGATCAAGTGCGTGCGAGGATGACAGTTTCGGAACTTTTTGAAAACCTTTTACAATTTGGCGGATTTGTTCGTGGCGGAAGTGCTTATATAATAAATCTCAACAAAGTTAAAAGCATATCTACTTTGGAAGTTTGCTTTAATAACAATACGAAGTTACTTCTTCCGCGTGGTGC
>JAZKZV010000002.1:0-12490 GCA_045612845.1 Clostridia bacterium | reverse complement strand
TCATGGTAGATTGCGTGGTATATTCCGCTATAAATGGTAATGTACAAATTAAAGTAGCTGATGTACTTGATTTAAGCGGTGCAACTAAAGTTAAAGCCTTCCTGTGGGAAAACTTAGAAACGCTTGTACCCGTATGCAACCACGCAGAAGAAGAATTATAACATTTATATAGTATAAAAGTAATGAGCATAACCTAAAGCAGGTTATGCTCATTATTCTTTATATTCTCGGTTCGCCGTATTCTCTTTTCATCGCTTCTGTAGAAACTACCCATTGCTTGCCAAATTTACATACATCAACACCTTCAACAAGCTTGCCGTAGGTGATTGCTTTTCTTAATGTACTTTCATTAAGTGCCCAAAGAGTGGTTGCATCACTAAACGCCATAAGTCCGTCAAAGGGCGTTTTGATAGCAACACCATTTTCCCATAACTCATCACAGGATAAATCTAAATCATCATTCCATACAATTCCGTATCCGCCTACATCAACGGTTACATCGGAAGACAGATGTGAGTCCTTTAATTCTTCAAGGCAGGAAAATTCATAGTAAAATCAACCTTTGCAGATGGTTCGGGTTGCACAATAGAGGATTGCCTGAAGGGACTATTGATGTTATAACTTCAATAGCAAAAATTAAAATACAAAATAGGAACGAAACCTTATTTTATGCAAAATTCAGTACATGGGGTTTGTAGTTCACTTTCAAAGAATCAGAATGCGTAAGCTTCTGCTTCATCCAATAATGCCGGGTGAAGCAGAAGTGATTTGAATTAAAAAATGGGAGGAGTGTAGCAGAATAGTTTGTTAAGAAATAATGGGTAGTACAGAAAGGTGGCAAAGTACAGAAAAGGAATTTTAAAAAGTTAATATGGACTTTGATAGGGTGAAGTTTACTCGTGTCAAGTCCACCGATTTTAAAAGATTAGTTTGCAATTTTTAAACATTTATGATATAATACAATAGTGAGAAAATTCAGTATTCTCGAGGGTTCTGATGAAAAGTGTTAAAGGAAAAACAGTTGAAATAATTAGGAAAAAATAGTAGGTCCTAATACGAGCTTGCGAGTATCAAGGTTCTCGGGACCCAACAGAAATCTGTGATTTCGTGTTGGGTGATGGTTCTTATTATTCACTGTTCACCAGACTTGACACGAGTTATGTCGAAGTTTGTTGAAAGGAGTGTTTTGATGAAAAAGAAAATTCTTGTTATAATTTTATTTATTATTTTTGCATTGCCAATTCCTGTTGCAATTTTGGGTGCATTATTGTCCTTTATGTGGTTTTTGTCCACTGCTATGAAGGAGTCTACCTCATTTGAGATTTTTGCCGCATTATTCGGCGTAATAGTAGGTGCTACATATTTACTTACCTATATTTTTGCACTAATAAAAACATCTACTGCTAAGAAAATTTCAATAAAAACATTTTTACCCATAGTGCATTGTTTGGTGGCGTTTCTGTTCTTATTATCGTTAAACTATGCTCCGGAAAACTATAAAAATCCAGTCCTTGAAAGTCTATCAAATTATGATAGTTCTGAATGCTACCACAGTGATGGATTTCAGGACTACACTGACTATTGCAAGTACTATTATTTCAAGCAGGATGATGTTTTGGATAAACTAAAAAATAGCCCTTATTTTAAAAATGTAAAACCTAATGATGTTATGGAAATAAACAGTTATTTTGATAATTTTGAGGGTTGGCTTGAGTATGTTGATTATAAAGATAAGTACGATTTTCAAAGAAATATCATAGATACTGAAGATTATTTTTATATTGAAAATAATGAAACTGAAGAAGAACATAAATATTGGGACTATGATGTTTACTTTTTTGATGTGCAGACAAAAACACTGTTTTTTATACACAGCAATATATAATTTTAGTTCTAACTTGGTAAGGGCTACTTCTTATAATTTGTTTGCATCTAAACCTTATGCCTCGCAATAATTTTGTTGAGTGGTGCTAAAAACAAAAACTCTTTACGGAGGTTGCATGCATGGATAATAAAATACAAATATTTGAAGATAAAAGAATAAGAACTGCATGGAATGAAGAAACAGAAGAATGGTATTTTTCTGTTGTTGATGTTGTGTCCGTTCTTGCTGATAGTGTGGATGGCAGAAAATACTGGAACAAGTTAAAACAAAGATTGAAAGAAGAGGGGAATGAAACGGTGGCAAATTGTCACCAGTTGAAAATGAAAGCTATTGATGGCAAAATGCGTTTAACCGATGTTGCTGACACGGAACAACTTTTGCGAATTATTCAGTCTATACCATCACCCAAGGCGGAACCGTTCAAAATGTGGCTCGCTGAAGTTGGAAAAGAACGAATTGATGAAACCATTGACCCTGAACTTGCAATTGACAGGGCAATAGAAACTTATCAGAAGAAAGGTTATAGCGACGAATGGATACACCAAGGAATTTTATCAATCAGAGTGAAGAATGCTTTAACGGATGAATGGGACAAACACGGGGTTCAAAAGGGTGTGGAATATGCTATTCTAACAGATGAAATAACAAAAGCATGGTCGGGAATGACAACGAGAAAATACAAAAATCTCAAAGGACTGACAAAAGAAAATTTGAGGGATAATATGACTGACCTTGAACTTGTACTTAATATGCTTGCTGAAGCAACAACCACAGAATTGTCAAAAAAAGAGCAGCCTCAAAGTTTTGATGAGAATATAAAAATAGCTCGTGAAGGTGGAACGATCGCCGGAGATACACGAAAAGCTATTGAGAAAAGAACCGGTGATTCGGTTATAACTTCAAAAAATGCTGCCGAATTAAATCAAGTGGTAGTTGATTTAATAGAGGGAATCGCAGAGAACAAAAAATAAGTCTCAAAATTTAATACATTAGTCTTTCTATAAAAATATTTATATGTTTTTTATTATTTCATGCATTTGACATGAATAAAAATGGTATAATTATACAAATTATGCCATTTTTTGTTGAATCTTTGGTCTTTTTATACATTTTTTATAAAAATTATACAAAACTATTTACAAATAACAAAAAATGTAATATAATAATAAAACATAATGGGGGGTATTTTTAACTCCTAATATTTAATAAAGGATATGGTGATAATGATTAAGGTTGCAGTATTAGGTGCTACAGGATATGCGGGGATAGAACTTGTGAGACTTCTTACAAATCATCCCGAGGTAGAGCTATGCTTGCTTGGTTCGCAAAGCTTTGACGGACAAAAAATAAGTGATGTATATCAGAATTTAAGAAATGTTCTTGAAATGGAATGTGAAAAGATAGATTTTGATAAAATTGCAAAATGTGATGTTGCGTTTACTGCACTTCCGCATGGTGCATCGAAAGAAGTTATTCCAAAGATATTTGAGCTTGGTGTTAAGGTCATAGATTTAAGCGGAGATTTCAGATACGACGATATAGAAGTGTATGAAAAATGGTATGGTGAAAAACACTCATCACCTGAACTTCTTGCGCAATCTGTATACGGATTGCCTGAGCTTCACAGAGAGAAAATAAAAAATGCAAAGCTTATCGGCAACCCCGGCTGCTATACAACTTGTTCCATATTGGGTGCAGCACCGCTTTTGGCAAAGGGCTTAGGCTCGGTAAATAATATAATCATAGATGCAAAATCGGGTGTAACAGGTGCGGGCAGATCCCTTGCACTGCAAACTCATTTTTGTGAATGTACCGAAAACTCAAAGGCATATAAGGTGGCAACTCATCGACACACTTCAGAGATTGAGCAGGAGCTTTCCAATGTCTCGGGTGAGGATGTTATGGTTTCGTTTACACCGCATCTTATTCCGCAAAAGAGGGGAATACTTTCTACAATATACGTAAATCTTAATAAAAAATGCACAACAGAGGAAATTGTGGATTTGTATAAGGAATATTATAAGGACGAATTTTTTGTACGTGTTAAAAATGCGGGCGAGTTACCCGAAACAAAGCACGTTGCAGGCTCAAACTTTGTTGATATAGGTGTAGTGGTAGACGAAAGACTACAAAGAGCAATAGTCGTATCTGCGCTTGATAATGTTGTTAAGGGTGCGGCAGGTCAGGCTATACAGAACATGAATTTACTTTTTGGTATTGACGAAAAGTGCGGCCTTTCACAAGCGGGTTTCTATTTATAATCTGAATTTTGGAGGAGATATAATGCAAGAACTAATAAAAAAAGCGGGTATACTCATAGAGGCGCTGCCGTATATTCAGAAATTCGCAGGAAAAACCGTTGTTGTAAAATATGGCGGAAATGCTATGATAAATGAGGAGCTTAAAAACTCTGTTATGGAGGATATAACACTATTAAAATACATAGGTCTTAATCCTATAGTAGTTCATGGCGGCGGTCCTGATATTTCTAAAGCGTTGAGCGATAAGGGAGTGGAGAGTAAGTTCATAAATGGCTTAAGATATACTGATATCGAAACAATGAGCGTTGCACAGCAAGTGCTTATAGGTAAAACCAATAAAGAAATTGTTGCGCTCCTTAATACGAAGGGCGGTACAGCTGTTGGAATATCAGGTATTGATGGTTCATTTATAGAGTGTAAAAAACAAACCACAGTAGTAGACAATAAAGAAGTGGATTTAGGGTATGTGGGTGACATTATAAGTGTAAAACCTCATCTTCTGGACCACCTTGCAGAGGACCAGTATATACCGGTAATTGCGCCTATAGGTACAGATAAAGACGGTAACAGCTACAATATAAATGCAGATACTGTTGCCTCGGCAGTTGCAGCAGCGGTAGGTGCAGAAAAGCTTATTCTTTTGACTGACGTCGAGGGTATAAAAGACGAAAATGGCGAAATTGTTTTTGAAGCAACAACAGACGAAATTAACGAAATGATTGACAGCGGTGTTATAAATGGGGGTATGATACCAAAAGTCCTTGGTTGTATGGACGCGCTCGATGCGGGCGTTACAGGTGTACATATAATAGACGGAAGAATTCCGCACTGCTTGCTTTTGGAAATATTTACAAAAACAGGTATTGGTACACTAATAAAGAGCGAAAGGTATTAAGAGGTATTATATGGTATCAAAAACATATTTAACTGTACGATATGCTGAAACGGATATGATGGGTATTGTGTATCATTCAAGGTACTATCCGTGGTTCGAGGTTGCGCGTTCTGATTTTATAAAGGAATGCGGAATACCATATTCGGAGGTGGAAAAAGCGGGAGTATATATGCCGCTTATTGAGACGGGGGCAAGGTATATACAGGGACTGACATATGATGATAAAGTTCTTGTAGAGTGCAGCGTAGTAAAACTCAGTGTTGTACGTTGCGAGTTTTCGTACAAGGTATATAAATTACCTGATATGGTTTTGTGTACGGAGGGCATGACATCACATGCATTTACAGGCAAGGATTTAAGGCCTGTTAATTTAAAGAAGAAATTCCCGCAAATATGGGAAATAATACAAAAATCAGTTGAAGAATAAAAAATAAAAGCGGAGAAAATTCTCCGCTTTTTTATATTGAGCCTTAAGCCTCAACCTTTATAACTTCCTTGCCCTTATAATATCCGCAAGATTTACAAACTTTATGAGGCACTGTCAATTCGTGGCATTGTGGGCATTCAACCAATGTAGGTGCTGAAAGCTTCCAATTAGCACGTCTCTTGTTTCTTCTGGCTTTTGATACTTTACCCTTAGGTACTGCCATTTTCTACACCTCCATAAAATAATTACTCTAATTTTCGTCTTTTTTCATAATCTCCAACAATGATGACCAACGCGGGTCTATATCAGTGTTATCGCAATCGCAACTTGCATTGTTCAGGTTTTTTCCGCAGGTATGACAAAGACCCTTACAATCCTCGCTACACAGATAACTTCCGTTTATATTCATAAGAAAATTCTCATAAATAATATCGTCCAACTCAAATGCATATCCGTCAAAGACGATTACATCGGAGTCGGTGCTGATTTCGCTCTCGTCATTTTGCATCAGTTGTTCCTCGATATCAAAATCAAAGTCAACATCAATATCACACAGACAGCGTGCACACTGGGTGCGCATAGTACCACTGCAGTTGGCTCTTAAAATCAATGATTGTCCGTTGTTGGAAACGCTTCCGACAACCTTAACGGGTGCATTAAATTCATACATGCCGCCCAAAAATTCAGCCTCGGATAATGGCAAATCGCAATCAATTGCAACTTTGCCGCCCAAAACCTTTAAAATAGATGATACGTCAATAATCATAATATTACACCTCAGGGAGTCGGGATAATTTCAAATAAAGAGTATAATTACTTTAATTCTATTTTAGCGCCTGCTTCTTCAAGCTCAGCCTTCATCTTTTCAGCCTCTTCCTTAGCTACAGCTTCCTTGATTGTGCTTGGAGCACCGTCAACAAGCTCTTTAGCTTCCTTAAGACCAAGACCTGTGATGCCTCTAACTACCTTAATTACGTTAAGCTTTGATGCACCTGCATCTGCAAGAACTACATCAAACTCTGACTTCTCGTCAGCAGCTGCACCAGCTTCGCCGCCTGCAGCAGCTACCATAACAGGAGCAGCAGCGCTTACGCCGAACTCTTCTTCCATCATTTTTACAAGTTCTGCAACTTCTAATAACTTTAATTCCTTGATTGAATCAAGAATTGCATTTAAATCTGCCATTTTAGTTTCCTCCTAAATAGAATAAATTATTTGTTTTTTTTCTTCTTTTGCTAAAAATTATTCAGCATCGCTTTCTTCTGCTGCAGGAGCCTCCTCAGCGGGTGCCTCTGCTGCCTCCTCAGCCGGAGCTTCTTCTGTTGCAGCTTCTGCTACAACTTCTTCTGCAGGTGCTTCCTCAGCAGGAGCCTCTGCTGCAACTTCCTCAGCGGGAGCTGCGCTTTCTTTTGCAACAAGGTCGCTTATTTCTACGCCGCCATCAACAATAGCTTGTAATGTACGAGCAAGGTTAGATATAGGAGCGTTGATGCTACCCAACATCTTAGCAAGCAATGTTTCTCTGTTTGGTGTTGCAGCTAACTTCTTAACTTCGTCAAGAGACATAACCGCACCGTCCATAAAGCCTGCCTTAAGCTCAAGCTTGTCGTTTGACTTTGCAAAATCTGCCAAAACCTTTGCAGGAGCGACTGCATCTTCTGTTGATACAGCTAATGCTGTAGGACCGTGAAGAACTTCTTCCAAAGCATCAAGACCTAATTCCTTAGCTGCACGGAAAAGCAATGTATTCTTGATAACAAAATATTTAACGTTTGCTTCTCTTAGCTTGTTTCTTAGCTGAGTATCTTCTTCAACGTTAAGACCTCTGTAGTCAACAATAACACCTGTTTGTGCTGCCTTTAGAATTTCAACAACCTCTGCAACCTGTGCCTTTTTTGCTTCTAAAACTTTTGCACTTGGCATTTTTTGTTTCACCTCCAATATTGATAGTACGTTGGAATGTGCCTTTTCAACTTTATAAAATAGAAAAGGCTCTTTGTCGTAGACACAAAGAGCCATAGTAATCACTACTAATTTGCACCCTCGGTTGGACTTAACGTCTTGCGACTGCCTACTGTCTACGGATTTCAACTCAAATATTTTACCATACTTTAGTCTGTTTGTCAATACCTTTTTTTAATTTTTTTAGAGGAAAAATTTTTAAAATCTATTGAAACAAGGTGGTATTTGTGTTATAATGTAAAATAGGTAAATTTTTTATAAGGAGAACTTACATAATGGAAAAGGAACAGGTTTTAAAAAAATTAACGGACTGCGGTCTTGTGGCAGTTGTCCGTGCAAATAATGCAGAAGAGGCAATAAAGATTTCTGATGCATGTTTAGAGGGCGGTTGTACAGGTATTGAACTTACATTTACAGTACCGGGTGCACACAAGGTTATAGAGGCTTTGGCACAAAAGTACAATAAAGGTGAAATGATGCTTGGTGCCGGTACAGTTTTAGATAGCGAAACTGCAAGAATAGCTATCCTTTCGGGTGCAAACTACATAGTAAGCCCCGGCTTTAATGCAGAATCTGCAAAGCTTTGCGGACGTTATCGTGTACCATATATGCCCGGTTGTATGACAATTACGGAGGTTATAACTGCTATGGAGGCAGGTGCGGATATTTGTAAAATATTCCCTGCAGACTTATTTGGTCCAACAATTATTAAGGATATAAAGGGTCCGCTTCCTCAGGCAAAGCTTATGCCTACAGGTGGTGTTGATGTTTCAAACGTTGACCAGTGGATTAAAGCGGGTGCAGTTGCAGTCGGCGCAGGCTCATCACTTACAAAGGGAGCAAAGACAGGCGATTATGCAGATATAACAAAGACTGCAAGAGAGTTTATTCAAAAGATTAAGGAAGCTCGCGGCCAATAAACAAATGGAGTTTTAGAAAAAACTGTCCATCTCACATTTTTCGCTCGGGGTGGTATATGCATACAGCACCGCTCGCTGCAAAATGACAATCTGAACAGTTTTTTACAAACTTTTAAATGATTGCGAATTATGATTATTGCAGTTAATTTAAGAAATATTGTATGGATGGGGTTTGCTCCATCCGGAATCAATATATTTTGCAATTACTTATTATAAATATATGTAAAGGGGAAAATTTAATATGGCAAAGGTTATTACAATGGGCGAGATAATGCTAAGATTATCAACACCCAACAACGAAAAATTTATACAGGCAGACGAATTTGACGTATGCTATGGCGGTGGCGAGGCTAACGTTGCAGTTTCACTTGCAAACTATGGCCACGATGCGGAATTTGTAACAAAAGTTCCTGCAAACCCAATAGGTGAGTGCGCAGTTGCAGCACTAAGAAAAATGAACGTAGGCACAAAGAACATAGCAGTTGGCGGCGAAAGACTTGGAATATACTTCTTGGAAACAGGCGCAGCTATGAGAGCGTCAAACGTTGTTTACGACAGAGCACACTCCTCAATCTCAACTGCAACAGCAGATGATTTTGATTTTGACGCTATTTTTGAGGGTGCAGACTGGTTCCACTTTACAGGTATCACACCTGCAGTATCAGACGCAGCAGCAGAGCTTACAGAGGCGGCACTAAAAGCTGCAAAAGCTCATGGTGTTAAGGTGTCTGTTGACCTTAATTTCAGAAAGAAACTATGGTCATCAGAAAAAGCGCAAAAAGTTATGACAAATCTTATGCAGTATGTTGACGTATGTATAGGTAATGAAGAGGACGCAGAAAAAGTTCTTGGTTTTAAACCCGGTGATACAGATGTAACAAGCGGCGATTTAAAGCTTGCAGGTTATGAGGATATATTTAAGCAGATGGTTGAGAAGTTCAACTTCGAATATGTTATATCATCACTAAGAGTATCAAAATCTGCATCAGATAATGGTTGGTCTGCTTGTATCTATTCAAGAGATACAAAAGAATTCTATCATTCAAAGGAATACAGAGTTCACCCGATAGTTGACCGTGTAGGCGGTGGCGACAGCTTTGCAGGCGGTACAATCTGCGGTTTCCTTGACGGAAAGAACTTTAAGGAAGCATTGGAGTTTGGTGTTGCAGCATCAGCATTAAAACATACAATCCCCGGCGACTTCAATCTTGTTTCGAGAGCTGACGTAGAAAATCTTGCGGGCGGCGACGGTAGCGGAAGAGTACAAAGATAGTGCACAGAATATAAAGTGTGTAAAATAAGTAATAAAGTGCAAAAAATAAATCTAAACTTTTGTAATTTTGTAATATATTCCAAAAAAAATGACAACATAGTTCAAAAATGAAAAACACAGTGTAAAAAATATAATAATATAGTGTAAAAAATACAATAAAGCCGAGTTGACTTTTCATATCATATATGGTAAAATCCAATTATGACAAATACGTTGCGAAAATATCACACCTTTTTTACAATGTACGAGTTTGAGGTCAATGCAAAAGAATGTGCGTATAACCCTATAAACGCACATTTTTTGTATTCGTTATGTGATTTTCCCTCAATCACATGAGAAAACTATTGTGTGTTTTTCTCTCAGACACACGCAAATTCTGTGTGCCAATGTTCTCTCTAAGGCACACACAAAAAAAAGAAAAGGAGCGAAAAAAATGAAAAACTTCAAAAAGAGATTTCTTTCTTCTGTAGTAGCTTTGTCAATGATTCTTTCATCATTCACATTCACAGCTATGGCAGAGGCAGTAGAAATTACAAATGATATGATTTATGCCGATAAATATGGTATAGAAATTTCATTTACCGAAGTGCCATCAGCCGATGATTATGAAATCGTGGTAAAAGACTCTTTGGGTAACACAGTTGAAACAAGTGATGTAACAGCAGATGAAGAAAATAAACTTCTTAATGTTCACTTTGCAACTCCAATCACAGTTGGCGAAACTTATACAGTAAAAATAAACGATACGTATAAGGACATCACAGTTACAGAAGCATTTTATGAAGATTTTGAAGATGCAGCATTTGATGGATTCTCAAATGTAGGTACTACTACTGCTAATGTTAAAAGTGGTACAACAAATGTAACATATACAACAACTGCAGGTAAGGTATTTGCAACAGAAGATGCAATCTTCAATGCATCTGAAAATAACAGAAAGATGGTTATCATCGGTGATTCGGGCACAGAGCCACAAATAAGAGCAACAGGTCTTGGCGGTGTAAGTGATGCCTTAACAGAGCGTTTTACATATTCAGTAGAAATACAACGCTATAAAAAAGCAGGCGGAAACGACTACTCATACGCATATATGTGGGTAGGTGGAAATGGTCCTGCAAATAAGTCAAGAGCATTTTCGTTTGTAGAAAATAAGGCAAGACTTTCTGCAACAACATACAGCGAAAAAGTAGAAGCTACCGAAACTACCAAGGGCTGGCCATATACAGGCTTTTCACCATATGAATCCGAAACAGAATATGGTTATACTATAAATACACCATTAAAATATGGTAACATTCAGGATTTTAATTCAACAACAGGTGAATATACAACAACTGACGCGGCAACAGTAGCATGTGAGTCTGCGATTTTTGCAATCAGAGCGGTTGATACAAAGTTTGCCGGTTACGTTGGTAACGACGAGGGAATGACATTCACAGGCACACTTGCAGAGCCTGATGCAAACCTTGACGAAAAAACATATAACAGAAGACAATTTGGTGTTCGTCTACCTTATGCCGGAAAATCTCTTCTTATAGTTGACAATATTACAGTAACAAGATGTACAGTAGAGGATTCAGCCGGTGACGTATTTAGGGAAGATGCTACAGTTAAAAAGTACTATGCAGATATGTATGGTCTTGATGTAGTATTTGGTGCGCCACTGTCAATTGGTCAACAAAACGCAGAGATAGAATTTGCCACAGTTGAAGGTGTATCAGTTGGATTCCAAAAGGAATACGACACAGAAAATAACATAGTCCGTCTTATCTTTGCTGAGCCAATTGAAAGAGATACACAATATGTATTTGAAATGGGCGATACAAAGAAATATATTACGGTAGAAACAGTCTTTGAAGATGACTTTAATGACCTTAAAAAGACAAATGGCACAAATCCAACACTTGAAGATGCTGCATCATGTAAAAATACAAAATTTGCAAACGGTTTCTTCTCACACACTTCAGCAAAGAGCTTCTGGTCAGCAGATTCAAAATATGGTGCATCTACTGTCGATAAAAAGTTTGTTGTAACCGGTTTCATATATGGTGCTATGGCATGGATAGATAATGTACCAAAGGATTCAACGGTAACAGCAAAGCTTGACCAGTATCGTAAAGAGGGTGTAACAGGAACATTTATCCAGATGTGTAAAACCGCAAGTGATGTAACTCCGAACAGCAAAGGCATTGCAACAATCCTTAGCGGAGGAACAACATACTTTACACCTCAGAGCGGAACAGGAAGAGATACAAACAATTCAATATCTGCAACAACAACAGGCGCAAGCGGAAGGTTTAATGCAGATGGTACAGTTACACAACCAACATATCATCCGCACGTAGCACAAAGGTCATATGCATCAAAGGGTGAAACAGTTGATATGATGGCAGGCTTTATTGCAGACGGTAATGCAAATCCTGTATATCAGGGAACAATAGATATTTCAGACAGTGGAAAATATGTTCTTTCGGGTAATTCCGAAAAAGTTCGAATAGGCTTTGACGCACGTCCGGAAGAGGCATATCTTGTTGTTAATGATGTTATTATTACAACTTGCGCGGTAAGTGATGAGCCAACACCAACACCAACTCCAACACCAACTCCAACACCAACTCCAACTCCTGTTCCATCAGTAGCAAAGGTTGGCGAGGTTGGATATCCAACATTTGAAGCAGCTATTGCAGCAGCTCAAGATGGTGATACAGTAACATTACTTGAAAATGTAACACTAAATGAAAAGATTACAATCAGCAATGAGCTTACTCTTGACCTTGGTGGCAAGACAATAACTGCTGACGTAGACGATGATTACGGTGCATTCTATGTTGGTACTAAGGGTGATTTAACAGTTAAGAATGGTACAA
>JAZKZV010000001.1:0-1558 GCA_045612845.1 Clostridia bacterium | reverse complement strand
ACCAATTATTGAAAATGGTGATATTTATTTATGGGATGAAGTTTGGGCAGGCATGACTGATGCAAACAGTGAACTGCATATTTGGAGAGAGGCTGTCACGTTGTATAGTGTCGATGATAAAACAGTAACGATTGCGATACCTACCAATGCAACTTACGAAATAATTATTAAGAAGTTCGGGACTTTAATCCAGGATAGGATAGGGGAGAAGTTCGGCAAGAGGGTAGAGGTGAGGATACTAAATTAAAAAGTAAAAATTAAAAAGTAAAAATTAGGAGTTGATACCCCCTCCGCTTCGCTCGTCCCCCTATAAACAATGGGACAGTTTCGGGGTTACGGTTAATCAAAAGTTAAATAATATATGGATAAGGAAAATGTATCATGGCAGGTTATGCCAAAGAAGTGTATAGGATATAAATTATATGGAAATGAGAATGTTCGATATTATGTCGGTTGTAGTTATAACGTGGCAGTAAAAGATGATAAAGGGAGGTGGTTTATACGAGGTGTAGCTGATGGAGACGTAGATAAATTTTATTGGGAGGACTTGTATAATATTGCATTCGAACTGGGAAAGTCAGACCTTATGCTTGATGAAATTTATTTCCTTGTATATTCCGAAGAAGAAAAACATGTGTATTTAAATGACGTGTTTGACAAAGTGTTGGGCAAATGGAACTTGTTCAAGCAGGGTGGATATGATTGTATTTTTAGGGCTGAAACCTCAGCGATGATTTTTAATCGCTGCTTTGAGCGAATAAAGGAAATGCAACTTGAAAAGTTTAAGGATGTTACATTTTATTATAATGACAAAACTTTTGACTTTAATGGTATAGTTGAATATTTTTAATGTTACCGAAGATGATGGTTAACGGTTAACGGTGAGAGTAAGGAGTCTACCCCCTCCTCAGGGTTCTACTATTTTTAAAATTTGATATGTTGTGTAACATATTTATTTTGGTGTTTGGTATTTTGGTTTTGCGTATATTTGCAGTGCTCAAAATTTCAATAACGAATGGACGGAGTAGTCTGTCCTTTGCACTGCATAGGGCTTTTTTAATGCCTTAATATTGCTATATAGTATATATAGTTTAGACGGTGTTCACCCCGTGCCTGTGTTGTAATGATGTAGGCGAGTCCATTCGTTTAGGATTTTGAGCGACGGGTAGTGGATGCCGTCTTTTTCATTCCACAAAGCTCAAAAAAATAAACGTATGAAAGACCTTCAAATTTTTTCAAGCCCTCAGTTCGGGCAGGTCAGAATCGTCCTTGACGAAAGTAATCAACCTTTATTCTGTCTTGCAGATTTATGCAAGGCTTTAGACTTGACTGCAACAAAAGTTGCTACACGTTTAGAAGATGATGTGCTTTGTAAGCACCCCATCTCTGACAATATGGGTAGGAAACAGAAAGTAAATTTTGTCAATGAGGATGGTTTGTATGATGTAATCCTGGATAGCAGGAAGCCAGAGGCGAAGAAGTTCCGTAAATGGATCACCTCGGAAGTATTGCCGAGTATAAGGAAGAGTGGGGGATATGTTGTTCCTGGTGTGGATGA